>NZ_JBDGIS010000008.1:0-204624 GCF_057657295.1 Luteimonas sp. Soil_C_16
ACTCGCTGCGCTCAGACATGGGCTGCTCTTCGACCCCGCCGCCCTGCGATGCTCGGCTCGCTTTACGGCTCGATTGAAATCAAAAGCTGAAAGCAAAGCCAAAGCCAAAGCCAAAGCCGCAGCTAAAGCAGAAGCGAAAGCGAGAGCGAGAGCGAGCAACGTCATGGCCTCTCGACTGCGCGGGAGTGACGGCATCAGAACAGCAAGAAGAAGCGATGGCGCACAGGCGCCAAGCGCAAATCAATCAGCCGCCCAGGCTGTCCTGATCTTCCTGCAGCTCCGGCTTCCACGGCACATCCGGCGGCGGGCGACCATCGGTCTCCACGTCCTGCATGTTCGGATCGGTGATGCCGCAGGCGCCGCCGAACATCAACAACGCCACGTTGCACTGCACGGTCTTGCTGGTGCCGGGAATCGGGATCAGCACGGTCTTGACGCTGCGGCGCACCCATTCCTGCAGCAGGGTTTCGCTGGGCGTCCAGAACCGGTCGAAGCTCGTGGGTTCGTAGTCGGTCGGCGGGCGCTTGAGCCAGGTGCCTTCGCGATCGATCCGGGCGAAATCCTCGGTGACGGTGCCCGGCGGCAGGCCACCGCCGACGCGTCCGTCACCCGCGAGACGCGGGCGACCGTCGGCGCCGAGCAGGCCGGATGGACTCCCGGGCTGACCGCCCTCGCGCGCGGTGGTGCCGTTGCCCCAGTCGTCGGCAGCGCGGGTCGACGGAGCCGCGCCCGGCGGCACGCCCGCGCGCGTACCGGCGCCCGCTGTCGGATTCGGCGCAGGCGTACGCGTTCCCGGTGGCCCAGGCGTCGGTGGGCGCGGCGACGGCGTGGCGGCAACCGGCGCCGTGGGCGCAGGCGACTCGGGTGCCGGCGTCGGCGCTTCTCGCATCGGCACTGCGCGTTCGCGTGCGACGACGTCAGCGACCTGTCGCGTCGGCACCTCGGGCGCATCGACCACGACCGATGGAGCCTCGCGCGTCGGCAGGCGAAAGGTCTCGGTCGGCTGCGGCACGCTGCGATCGCGGACTTCGACCTCGATCTCGCGCTGTTGCGCGGTGACTTCGGCCAGCGGCGCGGGTGTGCGCAGCGCCGGGATCTCGACGGCCTGCAGCTGCGCTTCGGGCACCTGGCGATCGCGCACGGCGATATCGGGCGCGGCGCCGGGACGCGGCGGCGGCAGGGTGAACTCGATATCCGGCACCGGGGTCTGCGTGACCTGCAGGACCTGCTCGGTCGGCTCGACGGGCTCGGTCGCGACCACGGCGTCCTGCGCGGTCGACGAGTCCTGCGGCGCGGTCGGCGCAGCTGGCGCGTCCGATGGCGTGGGCGCGGCCGTCGGCGCGGGCGGCACCTGCACGATCGTGACCGGCTCGCCTGCCTCGCCTGCGCCCGCATCCTCGGGCGTGCCGTCACCGATGAAGACGGCCTGCACCACGTGTTCTTCGCCCTGCGCGGCCGGCGCCGGCACTGCGAAATGGGCCTGCGTCAGCACCAGCAGACCGCCGACCCAGAGCAGTTGCGCGAACAGCGCAAGCACCATCGACACGCGCTTGGGGCCGCGATGCTCGCGGGGCTCCGGCTCCCAGCGCGGATGCAGCAGGCTGATCCACGCGGCCAGTGCGTTCTTCGGCACCCGGCCTTTGCGCCGCGGCGGCGCGGGCCGTGCGACGAGCACCGCGACGATCGCCTCTGCAGTCGCGCCGGTCACCGCGCCGGCGCGCGCGCGCATCGTGTCGAACCAGCGGGTCCAGCCGGCGGGAAATCCTTCGGGCGCATCTTCCGGCCGGATCGAACGGCGCCGGCGGCGGCGCAGCACGTCGATCAGGTCGGCAGCAGTGAACATCCGGTGGCGGCCGCCGGTTCCGGAAGAATCAGGCCGCGTCGCGCGGCATGTACGGCGCGTCGCCGGTGTCGTGATCGGTCGCGTCGCGGACCGCGGTCACGCCCGGCGCTTTTTCCATCAGCGTCTTCTCGATGCCCTGCTTCAGCGTGACGTCGACCAGGCCGCAGCCGTGGCAGCCGCCGCCGAAGCGCAGTACGACGACGCCTTCGGCCGTCACTTCCTGCACGCTGACGTGGCCGCGGTGCTGGGCGAGCTGCGGGTTGATCTCCTGCTCGACGACCCAGCGCACGCGCTCGACCAGCGAAGCGGCTTCCGGTGGCGCCTCGCCCTTGATCTTCGGCGCGCGGATCTGCAGCTGGCCGCCGGTGGCGCGGCTTTCGTAATCGATCTCGGCGCCATCGAGGTACGGCACGCTCGGCGCGTCGAGCCACAGCGTGAAGCCGTCGCAATCGATCGCCCACTCGTCGCCCTGCAGGTCATCGCTGCCCGCGAACTCCAGGCGCACGTCCGCACGCGGGGTGCCGGCATGCACGGCCGACAGCCGCACGCCGAGGCCCGGCAGAGTCTCGCGCTCGATCAGCTTGCGGAAATGCGTTTGCGCGGTTTCAGAGATGTTGATCATGCCGCGTATTCTAGCGGCCCCGCGCCCGTGCACACGCCGGTCGCCGTCTGCCGCATGAACGGCTCTCGACAGGAGATTCCACGATGTCCGACCTCATTCCACTCGGCGATGCCCGCTGTGTGCCGCGCCGCGGCGACGCGCACCGTCTGCCGGAAGCGCGCGTGCGCGAACTGCTGCCGCAGGTGGCCGGCTGGACGCTCGCCGAAGACGGTCAGGCGCTGACCCGCACGTTCCGCTTCGACGATTACCACCGCACGATGGCCTTCGTGAACGCGCTGGCCTTCATCGCCCACCGCGAAGACCACCATCCCGATCTCGGCGTGCACTACGACCGCGTCGACGTGCGCTTCTCGACCCACGATGTCGGCGGCCTGAGCGAGAACGACTTCATCTGCGCGGCCAAGGCCGACCAGCTGATCGCCTGAGCCGGCACGCGCGCCCGGGAACTGCGGACCGCCCGGCTCAGCGCAAGCGGTCGAGCGCCTCGCGCAGATCGTCGGCGAGCGGAGCGTCGAGGAGGTAGGCCTCGCCATCGTCGAGGGTGAATTCGAGCGACGCGGCATGCAGGAACAGGCGCTTGAGGCCGATCTGGTCACGCATGCGCTTGTTGACCTTCACATCGCCGTATTTGTCGTCACCTGCGACCGGGTGGCCGATGTGCTGGGCGTGGACGCGGATCTGGTGGGTGCGGCCGGTCTCGATCCGGACCTCGCAGTACGACTGCCCGCCCCGCCGCTCCAGCACGCCGAAGTGGCTCAGCGATGTCTTGCCGGCCGGGTTCACCTGCACGTGGCGCTCGCCGCCCTGGCGCAGGCCCACGTGCAGCGGCGCATCGACGCTCATCGTGCCGTCGGGCATGCGCCCGGCCAGCAGCGTCAGATAGCGCTTGCGGATGCCGGCGCCGTGGTCCTCGCGCAGCAGGGCTTGCAGCTGTGTCAGGGCCGAGCGCTTCTTGGCCAGCACCATCAGGCCCGAGGTGTCGCGGTCGAGCCGGTGCACCAACTCGAGCGACTGGGTCGGCCGCAGCGCGCGCAGGGTTTCGATGACGCCGAAGCTGATGCCGCTGCCGCCGTGGCTGGCGATGCCGCTGGGCTTGCTGATCGCCAGCAGCCGCGCGTCCTCGAACACGATGCTGGCGTCCATGGCCGCCAGCAGGCCCTTCGACGGCGTGCCCGCCTCGCCCGGCGTCTCCAGCCTGACCGGTGGAATCCGCACCTCGTCGCCCGCATCGAGCTTGCGCTCGGGCTTGGCGCGGCCCCCGTTCACGCGGACCTGCCCGCTGCGTACGATCTTGTAGATGATCGACCTCGGCGCGCCCTTGAGCTGGCCGAGCAGGAAGTTGTCGAGGCGCTGGCCGTCGCGATCGTCCGGAACCCGGACCAGTCGCACACCACCGCCGCCGGCGGAGCCGGAACCGTTGTCAGTCATCGTCGCCTGTTTATCTGGTACACTCGGGCCGCGATCTAAGGTGCTGATTTCTTTGAAAGAACACGGGCCAAAAGCCCGCCTCTCAAAGGCTTCCGGACAGTGCGCGGCCACCGCCCCAGGGGCGGCCATGTTAGCGGCTGTACGGCAGTACCGACCATCGCCCGATGCCTGGCATCGGCGCTGAACACGTCCCGCGTGACGCTCGCGACCGCCGAAACACCGGTCGCAAGCGGTCCGCGGCCTGCACTACCCAGACAACACAGAGCGCTCCCGCGGCCCGCCGTGGTGTCGTAGCGCTGGACAATCCGGTTCGTCGCTGCGCGTGCGCGGCGGCTTCAGGCTTCATCCAGGCGAAACGCCCCGGCGTTCCGCGCGTGAGAGCGCGCAAGGAAACGCAACCATGAAGCGCATGCTGATCAACGCGACGCAGGCAGAAGAACTGCGCGTCGCCATCGTTGATGGCCAGTCCCTGTACGACATCGACATCGAACAGCCGTCCAGGGAACAGAAGAAGTCCAACATCTACAAGGGCCGGATCACCCGCATCGAGCCCTCCCTCGAAGCCGCGTTCGTCGAATACGGTGCCGCCCGCCACGGCTTCCTGCCGCTGAAGGAAGTCTCCCGCGACTACTTCCAGGCCGGCGCGGACCCGAACAAGGGCGCGATCAAGGAGCTCCTGCGCGAAGGCCAGGAAGTCGTCGTCCAGGTCGACAAGGAAGAGCGCGGCAACAAGGGCGCCGCCCTGACCACGTTCATCTCGCTGGCTGGCCGTTACATGGTGCTGATGCCCAACTCGCCGACTGCCGGTGGCGTGTCGCGCCGGATCGAGGGTGAGGACCGCGCCGAGCTGAAGAAGGCGATGGACGCGCTCGACATCCCGGACGAGATGGGCGTGATCATCCGTACCGCCGGTGTCGGCCGTGACGCCGAAGAGCTGCAGTGGGATCTCGACTACCTGCTGAGCATCTGGCGCGCGATCGCCGACGCCGCGCTGAGCAAGCCCTCGCCGTTCCTGATCTACCAGGAATCGCGCCTGATCACCCGCGCGCTGCGCGACTACATGCGCGCCGATATCGCCGAGATCCTCGTCGATACGCCGGAGATGTACGCAGAGGCGAAGGAATTCGTCGAGCAGGTGATGCCGCACAACCTGCGCAAGCTCAAGCACTACACCGACGATGTGCCGCTGTTCAACCGCTACCAGATCGAGTCGCAGATCGAGAGCGCCTACGAGCGCACCGTGCGCCTGCCGTCCGGCGGCGCGCTGGTCATCGACCAGACCGAAGCCCTGACCGCGATCGACGTGAACTCCGCCCGCGCCACCAAGGGCGGCGACATCGAGGAAACCGCGTTCAACACCAACCTGGAAGCGGCCGAGGAAGTGGCCCGCCAGCTGCGCCTGCGCGATCTCGGCGGCCTGGTGGTCATCGACTTCATCGACATGTCGTCGAACAAGCACCAGCGCGACGTCGAGAACAAGCTGCAGAACGCGCTCAAGTACGACCGCGCCCGCGTGCAGCAGAACAAGATCTCGAAGTTCGGCCTGCTCGAAATGAGCCGTCAGCGCCTGCGCGCGTCGCTCGGCGAGTCGAGCCAGATCGTCTGCCCGCGCTGCGAAGGCCACGGCCGCATGCGCAGCATCGAGTCGCTGTCGTTGTCGATCATCCGCGTGGCCGAAGAGCACGCGATGAAGGACAACACCGGACAGGTGCTGGTGCAGGCCCCGGTCGAGATCGCGAACTACCTGCTCAACGAGAAGCGCAGCGCCCTCGAGGAGATCGAGAAGCGCCACGACGCGCCGATCATCATCGTCGCCGACGAGCAGCTGCACACGCCACACTACGAGGTCTCGCGCATCCGCGAGAACGAGCTCGGCGAGGAAACCGCGCGCCCGAGCTACCAGCGCGGCACGCCGCGTCGCGTGGCGACGATCGCGCTGAGCAAGAACAACCTCAACGTACCGCCGCCGGCCGTCACCAACGTGCGTCCGACGCAGCCTGCGCCGATCCGCGAGCCGAAGCCGGAAGCCGTGGCGCCCGCACCGGCGCCCGTGCCGCAGCCGGCGCCTGCGCCCGCTGCACCGGTCGCCACCGGTGGCGTCATGGGCTGGCTCAGGACGCTGTTCGCACCGCCTGCGCCGGCCAAGCCGGCTGCACCGGCGCAGACCGAGCGCGCGCCGCGTGCCGATGGCGGCCCGCGCGGCGAAAACCGCGGCGATCGCAACGATCGCGGTCGTAATGGCCAGCGCCGCGACCGTCGCGGTGGCCGTCAGGGTCAGGGCGGATCGAACCCGTCGCCGACCACGAACGAGACGAAGCAGGCGGCGCCCGCGCAGCCGCCCCGCGACGACGCGCAGCGTGAAGCGCGTCGCGAGCCCGCGGCCGTCGCCGACGCCGGCGCGCGCAAGGAGCGTCAGCAGGAACGTCGCCAGCGCCAGAAGCAGCGTGGCCCGCGCCAGAAGACCGAAGGCGATGTGACCGAGGCCCAGGCGGCGATCGCCACCGCAACGCCGGTCGCTGCTGCATCGATCGAAGCGCCCCGCCCCGCCCAGCCCGACATCGAGCAGGCCGCGCCGGCAACGACGACCGACAGCGCACCCGCTGCCGTCGCCACGCACGCGGCACCGCGCCCCGAGATCGCGCCGGTGCAGATCGACACGGATTCGGACGACAGCAACGACACCAGTCCGTCCGATGCTGATGGCAACGGCGAGGCCGGCGACGATGACGGCAGCAACGGCCGTCGCCGTCGCGGTCGTCGTGGTGGCCGTCGCCGTCGTCGCGGCAAGGCCGGTGACGGCTCGGCCGGCGACGAGACCGCGCTGGACAGCGATGACGCGGGCGACGACGACACCGCCGTGGCTACTGGTCACGGCCAGCCCGAGTTCGATTTCGACGATCTGCCCGCACCTGCGGCGCAGCCGGCGCGCGAACCGCGCGCATCCGAGCAGCAGGACGCGCGGCCGGCCGTCGCAGCGGCTGCGGTCGCCGCGGGTGCGGTTGTGCAGGCGAGCGAGCCGGCAACGCCGGTTCTCGACACGCCTGCGCCCGCTCGGTCGGTCGAGACCTGGACCGCGGCGCCGGCCTCGGTCGAGGTCGACGTCGCGCAGAGCCCGGTCGAACGCGCTTCGCCCGTCGTCGATGCTCCCGTTTCGCTGCCGGCAGTCGAATCGCCGGTCGTCGCAGACGTGACGCCGGCGCAGGACATCGCGCCTGCCGAGATCGCCGCGGACGACGTCGCGAATGTGGCCCGCCCGGTGGCGCCGGTCGAAACGACTCGCGGCTTCGATCCTGCGCCGCAGGCCGAGCCGAGCGTCAGCGCCGACGTATCGGTTGCTGTCGCACCGCAGTTCGACGCCACACCGTCGATCGATGAGGTCAGCGCACCGGCACAGGTCGACGAGACCCCGGCCGCGCCGCGTGCACCGGTGACCCAGGGCCTGTTCGATGCGCCCGCACAGGCCGCTGCGCAGCCCGACGAGACGTCGTCCTTCGAGCCCGAAACGACCGGCGTTGCGCCGGGCGACGCGGCGCTGACGGATGACGAGATCGCAACGCCGGCCGAGCCTGCGTTCGCAGACGCAGCGTCGGCGGAGTCAGACGACGCAGACAGCGACGATGAGCCCGAGTCGGACTACCGCACCGATCCACGCCTGCGGTCGCGTCCGAACGATGCCTGAGTCATTCCGACGCGTGTGACCACGAAAAACCCCGGCTTCGGCCGGGGTTTTTTCTTGGAGTGTGATGTCCTGGCTGCGGATGCAGGCAAGGGTGTGGTATGCGGTCCCGCGTCAGATCGCCAGCTCCACCGGCGCGATGCGGTACTGGCTCGCCAAGCGCGCGAGCGCGATCGAGTCCTGGATCTGCAGCTTCTCGAACAGACGCGACTTGTGCGTGTTGACCGTCTTGGCGCTGAGGCTCAGACGCCGCGCGATGTCTTCCTGGCGCAGACCCTGCAGCAGCAGCATCGCCACTTCCATCTCGCGCGGCGACAACGCGTCGAACGGCGTCTCATTGCCGCCGATGCCCGACAGCGCCAGATTCTGCGCGATGTTGCTGGCGAGATACCGCCGCCCACGTGCGACGTCGCGCACCGCGCGCACGAGCTCCGCGGCATCGCCGCCCTTGCCCACGTACCCGGATGCACCGGCTTCGATCATCCGGCGCGGCATCGGCCCGTCTTCGAGGATCGACACCACGATCACCCGCGTTTCCGGCTGTCCACGCACCACGCGTTCGGTCACTTCCAGTCCACTGACGCCCGGCAGATGCAGATCGCACAGCACGATGTCCGGCTTGAGCCTGCGGATCAGCGGCAACGCTTCCTCGCCGCTCTCGGCCTCGCCGACCACTTCGATGTCCGCCTCGCTCGACAGGATCATGCGCAGGCCCGTGCGGACGAGTGCATGGTCGTCGACCATGAACACGCGAATCGTCATCCCTGTCTCTCCATTCCCGTACCACCCCGGCGTCCGAGGCTACGCTGCGCGTGAGATGAATCGCAAGTCGGGAAATGCTGACTGCGTGGTCAGCCCGCCGCCTGCACAGGCGTCATCGCCAGACGGATGTCGTCGACCATCGTGTCGACGGGCTGGTCGTACTGGAATGCGAGGCGCAAACGGCCATCGGGACCGATCAGATAGTTCACCATCGTGTGGTCCATCGCGTAGGACGAACTCGTCGGCACTTCGCGATAGGTCACGCGGAACGACTGCGCCGCGAGCCGCGTCTGCATGTCGTCGCCGCGCAGCGCGACGATGTCACCGCCGAATGCGCCCACGTACTGCGCGAGGATCTCGCCCGTGTCGCGCTTGGGGTCCACGGTGACGAACACGATCTGCAGCTGCTCGCCGTCCGCACCCAGCGCGCGGCGGATCTGCGAAGCCTTCAGCAGACTGGTCGGACAGACTTCGGGGCAGTGCGTGTAGCCGAACGACAGCAGCACGTAGCGCCCGCGGAAATCGCCGAGCCCGCGCGGCTGGCCCTGCGTGTCTTCGAGATCGAGACTGCGGCCGTAGGACACGCCGGTCAGATCGGTTCCGGTATACGGCCCGGCCGGCGGCGCGCTGCAGCTCGCGAGCAACAGCATGGACACGGCGATGGCGGCAGCACGGAGAAGCACGGTCGACAGTCGTTCGATGGCAAGGCGCGGAGTGCGCAGGGCATAAGTCTAGCGATGCATCGCTGAAGGTCCGCCGCGACCGAACGTCGCAGCGCACGCTTAGAGCTTTTGCAGGCGCTTGATCGCCGCGTCCAGCGTCGCGTCGTTCTTGGCGAAACACAGCCGCGCCAGGCGCTGGCCGACGGGCGGCGCCGCATAGAACGGCGACAGCGGAATCGCGGCGACGCCCTTCTCGACCGTCAGCCAGCGACAGAATTCGGCGTCGTCGAGATCGCTGACCGCCGAATAGTCGACCAGCTGGAAATAGCCGCCCGGCACCGGCAGACACTTGAGGCGTGTAGTGGCGAGCTGCGCGGCGAATGCGTCGCGCTTGGTCTGGTAGAAGGCGCCGAGCTGCTCGTAGTGTGCCGGTTCCTCGCGCAACATCTCCGCGAACGCATGCTGCGCCGGCGCGAAGGTGCAGAACACGTTGTACTGGTGCACCTTGCGGAATTCCGCGCTCAGCGCGGGCGGCGCGATGCAGTAGCCGAGCTTCCAGCCGGTGCAGTGGTAGGTCTTGCCGAAGCTCGACACGACGAAGCTGCGTTCGCGCAGTTCCGGCCAGCGCAGCGCGGATTCGTGGCGCGCGCCGTCGAACACGATGTGCTCGTAGACCTCGTCCGACAGCAGATAGATGCCGGTGCCCTGCAGCAGCTCGGCGATCGCCTGCATGTCGGCCGCGCCGAACATCGCGCCGGACGGGTTGTGCGGGCTGTTGACGATCAGCATCCGCGTTTTCGGTGTGACCGCGTCGCGCACGCGCTGCCAGTCGGGCGCGAACGTCGCCGGGTCCAGCGGCACGTGCACGGCCACTGCGCCAGCCAGTTCGATCGCCGGCTCGTAGCTGTCGTAGGCGGGGTCGAGGACGATGACCTCCTCGCCTGCGCGCACGACGGCGTGGATCGCGTTGAAGAGGGCTTCGGTGGCGCCGCTGGTGACGGTGATCTCCGCATCGGCATCGGGCAGATGTCCGTACACGCGTTCGGTCTTCTCCGCGATCGCCTGCCGCAGCGCCGGGATCCCCGTCATCGGCGCATACTGGTTGTGGCCGGCGCGCATGGCCGCGGCGAGTGCATCGACCAGGCGCTGCGGCACGTCGAAATCGGGAAACCCCTGCCCGAGGTTGACGGCGCCGTGTTCGACCGCAAGCTGGGACATCACGGTGAAGATCGTGGTGCCGACCTTGGGAAGCTTGGTCCGGATCATCGCCTGCATGCCGTTGGGGATCTGAGGGGCCACGAGTGTACGGACGCGGACCACGGGGATAAACCGCCGCCATGAACAACCAGCATCCCATCGACGACACCCGCCTGGTCACGCTGCTGCACGCCTATCTGGATGCCCGTTACCGCTGGCAGCACCGCGACGACTGGCACGACATCGTCATCGGGCTGCCCACGCCGGGCCTGGATCTGCGTTATCCCGATGCGGCCGGCTTCGGTCTCGTGTCGGCATGGAATCCGATGTCGGTCGCACGCCCGCCCACCGAGAACCGGCGCTCGGACAGGGCGCTCGAAGCGGAACTGACCGCACTCGGCCTGCCGCACATGCCCGCCTTCGCCAGCGCCGCCGACCGCAGCTGGCGCGAGCCGAGCTGGATCGTGTTCGGCATGGACGTCGACGCCTTCGACGCGCTGGCACGCCGCTACGGACAACTCGGCACGCTGTGGTGGCCCCGCGAGACCCCCGTGCGTTTGCGCATGTATGCCGAACGCCCCGCCGGACTCGAAGGCGACCAGCACGTCGACTGGCTGCGCTGACGCAAACCGCATCGCTGCGGATACGATGGCCGCGCGATCGACCCGGTCGCGCCCACGGGCCCATCGCTGCCGCATGTCCGAGTCCGCTTCCGTCCCGCCGCTGCTCGCCGCCCGCGGTCTGTGCTTCACGCGCGACGCGCGACCGGTGTTCGGACCGCTCGATTTCGATGTCGCCACCGGTGAAGCGCTGCTCGTGCAGGGCGGCAACGGTGCGGGCAAGACGACGCTGCTGCGGGTGCTGGCCGGTCTGCTCGAAGCCGATGGCGGCACGGTCGAGGTCGACGGCGCGCCGGTGGCCCGCGCGATGCGCGCCGGCACGATGGCGTATCTCGGGCATCTGCCCGGCCTGAAGGCCGATCTCGATGCGATCGAGAACCTCGACTTCCTCGCCCGTCTGCAGGGCTGCCGCGCGAGCCAGACCGCCGAGCGCGCGCTCGCCCTGGTCGGACTGGCCGCGCATGCGCATCTGCTGGTGCGGCAGATGTCGGCCGGGCAGAAGAAGCGGCTCTCGCTGGCGCGGCTGTGGATGTCGCCGTCGCCGTTGTGGCTGCTCGACGAGCCTTACGCCAATCTCGATCTGCAGGGCATCGAACTGGTCAACCGCATGGTGCGCGCCCAGCTCGACGACGGCGGCGCGGCACTGGTGACCACGCACGGGGCCTACGCCGCGCCGCCGGTGCGCACCCGCGAACTGGTGCTGGACGCGGCCGCATGAGCGCGACCCCGACCCTGCCCGGCAGCGCATCCGCACTGATCGCCCGCGACCTGCGCCTGCTGTGGCGGCGTCGCGGCGATGCACTGCAACCGGCGCTGTTCGCATTGCTGGTCGTGGTGCTGTTCGCGCTGGCGCTGGGCAACGAACCCGCGACGCTGCGCGCCGTGGCGCCCGGCGTGTTGTGGGTCGCAGCGGTGCTCGCCGGCCTGCTCGCGCTCGACACGCTGTTCCGCGGCGATGCCGAGGACGGCTCGCTCGAACAGTGGATGCTCAGCCCGGTGCCGCTGGCCTGGCTGGTGCTGGTGCGCACCGCGGTGCACTGGGCGACGACGACGCTCCCGCTGCTTGCCGCCACGCCCTTGCTGGCCGAACTGCTGGGCCTGCCGCGCGCCCAGCTGCCGGTGCTGCTGGCCGGTCTCGCACTCGGCACCCCGCTGCTGAGCCTGCTGGGCGCGGTGGTCGCCGCGCTGACCATCGGCATGCGCCGTTCCGGTATCCTGCTGGCACTGCTTGCCCTGCCCCTGTACGTTCCGGTGCTGGTGTTCGGTGCCGGCAGCGTCGCGATCGCGGCGCAGGGGCATGATCCATCCGGCGGGCTGTTGCTGCTCGCCGCGGGCCTTGCCGCCGCGCTCGTGCTGGCACCCGTCGCTGCGGCGACCGCCATCCGCATCGCACTCAATTGACCGGCCCCGCGACGGGTCTGGAGGGTCCCGTCGCCGACGTGCAATCCGTCCCGCAACGCCGCGCCACGCCCGCGACCGCATGCCCGCCATGCGCGCTCCGAGACCGCAAGCCAGCGACCCGCACGCCTACATGAATCCTGTCCTGCTCTGGTTCCATCAACTCGGCTCGCCCTCCACCTTCGACCGCTTCGCGCGGCGCTGGGCGCCGTGGGGCTTCGGCCTCGGCCTGGCGACGATGGCGGTCGGTCTGTATGGCGCGCTGTACGTGGTGCCGGCCGATTACCAGCAGGGCGACAGCTTCCGCATCCTCTACATCCACGTGCCGAGCGCGTGGATGAGTCTGGCCGTGTTCGCGGCCATGGCGATATACGCCGCGATCGCACTCGTGTGGCGGATCAAGCTCTGCGAGATCCTCGCGATGGCCTGCGCGCCGATCGGCGCCGCGTTCACCGTGATCACGCTCGCCACCGGTTCGATCTGGGGCCGGCCGATGTGGGGCACCTGGTGGGACTGGGATCCGCGCCTGACCACCGAGCTGATCCTGCTGTTCCTGTATCTGGGCGTGATCGGCCTGTACGGCGCGATCGAGGACAAGCGCACCGCCGCGCGCGCGGCCGGCCTGCTGGCGATCGTCGGCGTCGTGCTGCTGCCGGTGATCCGCTATTCGGTGGTGTGGTGGGATTCGCTGCACCAGGGCCAGACGATCCGCGTGTTCGGCGAGTCGAGCATCGACGGCAGCATGCTGTGGCCGCTGCTGTGGATGGTGATCGGCACCAAGTTCTGGTTCGTCGGCTCGCTGCTGGCGCGCGCGCGCGCCGACAACCTGCGCCGCGAAGCCGGCAAGGACTGGGTGCGGGCGCTGATCGCGCCGACTGGAGATCGCGCATGACCTACATCGAATACGTCGTGGCCGCCTACGCGGTGTTCGCCGCCGTGCTGGCCTGGGATTTCGTCGCGCCGCGCATCCGCACCGCGCAGCTGCTGCGCGCGGTGCGCCTGCTGGCATCGCGCCGGGCTGCGGCGACGACGGTCGCCGCGGACGACACCGCCGAGCTGACCCGATGAATCCGGTCCGCCGCCGCCGTCTGCTGTTCGTCGTCGCGATCGTCGCGGCCAGCGCGCTGTCGATGACGCTGATCGCGTTCGCCCTGCAGCGCAACGTCTCCTATCTGTACACGCCGCACGAAGTGCTGGGCGGGATCGCGGGCGCCGCGGTGTCGTCGGGTGAGGCGCGGTTCCGCCTCGGCGGCATGGTCGCCGGCGGTTCGTTCTCGCGCGCGCAAGGCTCCATGGAAGCGCGCTTCCGCGTGACCGACGGCGATGCCGAACTGCCGGTGCGCTACACTGGCCTGTTGCCTGATCTGTTCCGCGAACACCAGGCGGTGATCGCGACCGGGCGCATGGACGGCGACACCTTCGTCGCCGAGCAGGTGCTCGCGCGCCACGACGAGACCTACGTGCCGAAAGAAGTTGCCGACAAGATGGGCCTCGCGCACGACAAGCACGGCATCGTGACGCCGGCCGACGCGGACGCCACGCAGTGATCGAAGGGGTGCGTGGCGCACATGCCGGAGTCGCCGATGCTGCCTGAGCTCGGCCAGATCGCGCTGTTGCTGGCGCTGATCGCCGCGACCCTGCAGACGGTGCTGCCGCTGCTCGGCGCGCAGCGCGGTCTCGCGCCGTGGATGGCGACCGCGCGTCCCGCGGCCTATGCGCAGTGGGCGCTGACGTTCGTCGCCTGGGCGATGCTGACCACCGCCTTCGTGCAACAGGATTTCTCGGTGCGCTACGTCGCCGAGAACTCGAACTCGCTGCTGCCGATGGTCTACCGCTTCACCGCGGTCTGGGGCGGCCACGAGGGTTCGCTGCTGCTGTGGGTGTTCGTGCTCGCGTGCTGGAACGCGGCGGTGGCGTGGTTCTCGCGCTCGTTGCCGGACGTGGTGCTGGCGCGCGTGCTCAGCGTCATGGGCGCGGTCTGCCTGGGCTTTCTAGCGTTCCTGATCTTCACCAGCAACCCGTTCGAACGCATCCTGCCGATGCCCCTCGAAGGCCGCGATCTGAATCCGCTGCTGCAGGATCCGGGGATGATCGTGCACCCGCCGATGCTCTACATCGGCTACTCGGGTTTCATGGTGCCGTTCGCCTTCGCGATCGCCGCGCTGCTCGACGGCAGGGTCGACGCGCACTGGCTGCGCTGGACGCGGCCGTGGACGAACGTGTCGTGGGCGTTTTTGACGATCGGCATCGCGCTCGGCTCGTGGTGGGCGTACTACGAACTCGGCTGGGGCGGCTGGTGGTTCTGGGATCCGGTCGAGAACGCCAGCTTCATGCCGTGGCTTGCCGGCGCGGCGCTGATCCATTCGCAGGCGGTGACCGAAAAACGCGGCAGTTTCCATGGCTGGACGCTGCTGCTGGCGATCGCGACGTTCTCGCTGTCGCTGCTCGGTGCATTCCTCGTGCGTTCGGGCGTGCTGACCAGCGTGCACAGCTTCGCCGCCGATCCCACGCGCGGGCTCTTCATCCTGGTGTTCCTCGGCCTCGTCGTCGGCGGTTCGCTGCTGCTGTACGCGCTGCGCGCACCCGATGGCCGCGACGGCAAACCGTTCGCGGCGACCTCGCGCGAAACCCTGCTGCTGGCGAACAATCTACTGCTGGTCGCGGCCTGCGCGATGGTGCTCCTGGGCACGCTGTATCCGCTGCTGGCTGATGCGTTGAATCTCGGCAAGATTTCGGTCGGCCCGCCCTACTTCGGGCTGCTGTTCCTGCTGCTGATGGCGCCGCTGGTGCTGTTGCTGCCGTTCGGTCCGCTGACCCGCTGGCAGAACGAAGACATGTCGAAGCTGCTGCGCATGCTGCTGCCGTGGGCGGCGCTCGCGCTGATCGCCGCGACCCTCGCGTTCTTCACCGCGCCGCAGGGGCCGTGGAAGGTGGCGATGGGCGTGGCCGGTGCGGTCTGGGTGGCCGGCGGCACGGCGCGATTCGTGTGGACGCGCCTGCGCGCGCCGGGTGGCCGGATGGGCGCGGAGATGACCGGCATGGTGCTCGGGCATCTGGGCATTTCGGTGTTCCTGATCGGCGCGCTGCTGGTCGAAGGCCTCAATGTGCAGCGCGAGGTCGCGCTGCTGCCGGGACAATCGCTGGAGATCGGCCGCGATGCCTTCGTGCTCGACAGCGTCGCGCATCACGTCGGCCCGAACTACGAATCCGACCGCGGCACGGTGCGGATGCTGCGCGACGACCGGCTGGTCACCACGCTGCATCCCGAGAAACGCACCTACGCCAGCGGCGGCCAGGTGATGACCGAGACGGCGATCCGTCCCGGCGTGTCGCGCGACGTCTACGTCGCGCTCGGTGAACCACTCGGCGGCGACGCCTGGGCGTTGCGCGTGCACATCAAACCCTTCGTGCGCTGGGTCTGGGCGGGCGCGTTCCTGATGGCGCTGGGCGGTTTCGTGACCGCAGCCGATCGCCGCTTCCGCCGGCCGCGTCGCGAGAAGACCGCATGAGCGCGCCCAGCGCCTCGCGCGCCCGCTGGCTGCCGTTGGTCGTCTTCGGCGTGATCCTCGCGCTGCTGGCCGCCGGCGTCTGGCTGAGCCGCAGTCCCGACCGCGACGCCCTGCCCTCGCCCCTGATCGGCAAGCCGGCGCCGGCATTCCGCTTGCCGGTGCTCGGCGCGCCGGAGCGCCTGGTCACGCAGGCCGATCTGCGCGGCGCGCCGTATCTGCTCAACGTCTGGGGCAGCTGGTGCCCGGGTTGCCGCGAGGAACATGCGGTAGTCAGCGCCTTTGCCAAGACCGGCCGCGTGCGCGTGATCGGCTTCAACTGGAAGGACGAACCCGAAGACGCGACGCGCTGGCTCGCGCAGTTCGGCAATCCCTACGCGCTCGTGCTCGCCGACTACGACGGCAAGGCCGCGATCGAATGGGGCATCTACGGCGCGCCGGAAACCTTCCTCGTCGATGGCGACGGCACGATCCTGTGGAAGCACGTCGGCCCGATGACCGATGCGACGATCCGCGAGCAGCTGATGCCCGTCGTCGAACAGCTGGAGGCGCCGTGATCCGCGCCGCGTTGCTCGCATTGCTGTTGTGCCTGACGTGGCCGCAGGCTGCGCGCGCGCAGGCCGCTGTCGATGCCGCGCCGTTGCGTTTCGAGGACACGGCCGAAGAACGCCGCTTCCACAGCCTCGTCGCCGAACTGCGCTGCGTGATGTGCCAGAACCAGTCGCTGGCCGATTCCAACGCGCAGATCGCCCACGACCTGCGCCGCGAAGTGCTGACGCTGATGCGCGAAGGACTGGACGACCCGGCGATCAAGGCGCATCTGGTCGCGCGCTATGGCGAGTTCGTGCTGTACCGCCCGCAGATCGGCCCGTCGACGTGGCTGCTGTGGTTCGGCCCGCTGCTGCTGCTCGGCGTCGGTGGTGTGGTGATCTGGCGCGTCGTCGCGTCGCGCCGGCAGGCCGCGCCGCTGCCGCCCGACGACACGGAGACCTGGTGATGCTGCTGTTCGTCGTGCTCGCGATCGTGCTGACGCTGGGGACCGTGGTCGCCTTGACCTGGGGGCTGCGCCGCGGCGCGTCGCGGGTGGCGATCGCGGTCACGCTGCTTGTGCCGGTGCTGGTGGCCGGCATGTACATGCTGGTGGGCACGCCGCAGGCGCTCGATCCCGCCGAGCTCGCCGCGCCCGATTCACTGGACGATGCGATCGCGCGTCTGGAAGCCGATCTGCAGCGCGATCCTCGGCAGCCCGAAGGCTGGCTGCTGCTGGGCCGCGCCTACGCCGGACTGGACCGGCACGCCGACGCGCGCGATGCGATCGCACGCGCTGCGAAGCTGCTGCCCGAGGACGACGCGGTGCAGGTCGAAGCCGCGCAGGCCAGCGCGCGCGCAGCGCCCGACCGGCGCTTCGATGCGGCGGCGGTCCGGACATTGCGCGATGTGCTCGCGCGCAATCCCGACCATCAGCATGCACGCTGGTATCTGGGCATCGCGCAGCGTCAGGCCGGCGACGATGCCGGCGCGGTCGCGACGTGGACGCCCTTGCTGCCGCTGCTCGATGGTGCCGCTGCCGACGCGCTGCGCACCCAGATCGCCGTCGCGCGCACTGCCGCCGGCATGCCTGTGGACGACGCATCGGCGACTACCGCAGCCCCCACGCCTGGCACGCATGCGTTACGCGTCCGCGTACGACTCGATCCTGCCGGCGCCACGCTGCCCGGCGACGCAACGGTGTTCGTCATCGCCCGCCAGCCCGGCGGTCCGCCGATGCCGTTCGCGGTGCAGCGGCATCCGGTGTCGGCGTTGCCGCTCGACATCGTGCTCGGCGACGGCGACAGCCCGATGCCGACCCAGCCGCTGTCGGCGCTCGATTCGGTGGAACTCGTCGCGCGCATCTCGCGCAGTGGCGATGCCGCACGCGCCGCAGGCGATCTCGAATCCGCACCGGTGCGAGTGACGTTGCCGGCGCGCGATCCGGTCGAGCTCGTCGTGCCCGTCGCCGCGACGCCCTGACCGGCGCCACACGCCGAGTCGCTACACTGGCGCGATGACCGAATTCATCCCGCCGGGCAGCCGCTTCATCGATCTGCCCTCGCCGTTCCCGATGAAGCGCGGTGGCGCGCTCCGCGGCGCCCGCATGGCCTACGAGACCTGGGGCACGCTCGACGCCGAACGCGGTAACGCGATCCTGATCGTCACCGGCCTGTCGCCCGACGCGCACGCTGCCAGCCACGCCGACGACACCACGCCCGGCTGGTGGGAGCCGATGCTCGGCCCCGGCAAACCGATCGATACCGACCGCTGGTTCGTGATCTGCGTGAACTCGCTCGGCAGCTGCAAGGGCTCCACCGGCCCGGCATCGAACAATCCCGACACCGGCGCGCCGTACCGGCTCGCGTTTCCGGAACTGTCGGTCGAAGACGGCGCCGACGCCGCTGCGCACGTCGTCGCCGCGCTCGGCATCGAACGGTTGGCCTGCGTGATCGGCAATTCGATGGGCGGCATGACCGCGCTCGCATTGCTCGCGCGCTTTCCGGGTCTCGCGCGCACGCACATCAACATCTGCGGCGCCGCGCGCGCATTGCCGTTCTCGATCGCGATCCGCTCGCTGCAGCGCGAGGCGATCCGCCTCGATCCGATGTGGCAGAACGGTGCCTACACCGACAGCGCCTATCCCGAGAGCGGCATGCGCATGGCGCGCAAGCTCGGCGTGATCACCTATCGCTCGGCGCTGGAATGGGACGGCCGCTTCGGCCGCGTGCGGCTGGAATCCGACCGCCGCGACGACGACGAGCCGTTCGGCCTCGAATTCGAAGTCGAGAGCTATCTCGAAGGCCATGCGCGCCGGTTCGTGCGCCGCTTCGATCCCAACTGCTATCTCTACCTCAGCCGCTCGATGGACTGGTTCGACATCGGCGAAAGCTGCGGCGGCAGCACCGACGACGGCCTGGCGACACTGCGCGTCGAACGCGCGCTCGCGATCGGCGTGCACACCGACATCCTGTTTCCGCTGCAGCAGCAACAGCAGATCGCCGACGGCCTGCGCGCCGGCGGTATCGACGCGACCTTCCTGCCGCTGGAATCGCCGCAGGGGCACGACGCGTTTCTCGTCGACATCGCGCGCTTCGGACCGGCGGTCGCGGATTTTCTTGCTGCGCTGCCGCCTGCACGTGCGCAGGTCGCGGGCTAGACTGCAGCAATGCGTTTCGAGTCCACCGCCACCGACATCCCCGACGTCGCCTTCCAGGGCCGCGACCGGATGATCGCAGCGATCGATGCGGCCATCGCGGCCGGCGACCACCACGCCGTCACCAGCGCGCTGCGCGGCGCCATGTGCGCGCTGATCCGCGATCCCGCGGTCGAACTGCCGGCCTGCACGCAGTTGCCGGTCGACGGCCACTACGCGCGTCGCGAGCTGTATCGCAGTCCTGCGCACGGCTACAGCATCGTCGCGATGACCTGGGCGCCCGGCCAGGGCACGCCGATTCACGACCACGACGGCCTGTGGTGCGTGGAAGGCATCTGGCGCGGCACGCTGGAAATCGCCCAGTACGAACTGCTCGAATCCGACGGCGAGCGATTCCGTTTCCGCGCGGCCTCGGGCATTCAGGCCGGTGTCGGCAGCGCCGGCAGCCTGATTCCGCCGCACGAGTACCACACGATCCGCAACGCCAGTGCCGAAGCCATCGCGGTGTCGTTGCACGTCTACCAGGCGCCGATCGAACATTGCGCGCGCTTCCGTCCCGAGGCGGACGACTGGTATCTGCGCTACGACGCCTCGCTGGCCGTCGACACCGTCGACTGATCGACGGCTGCAACGTCGCCCGTCGAAGGTGAACAGGGGGGCGCATCCCGCGACCCCAGCCGCTACAGTGGGCCGGCTCCCCCCGCCGCTCTCCGTCGAGGCCGATGACCCGATCGCTGCTGACCGCCTCCTTGGCGATGTTGCTTGCCGCCTGCGGCCAGTCCCCCACCGTGCCCGATGCCGATGGCCGCGCTGTCGATGCGCTGGTCGACGCGCAGTTCGATGCGTTCCTCGCCAACGATCCCGAAGCGATGACCGTGCTCGGCATCGACAGTCCGGATTCGCGCATCGCCGCCGGTCGCCTGACCGACGCGTCACTGGTCCACCGCGCCGAACTGCGTGACACGCTGGCCGCGAATCTCGCCGCGCTCGACGATATCGACGACGACGCCTTCGCGCCGCAGCAGCAACGCACGCTGGAAATGGCGCGCTGGTTCTACCGCAGCCAGGCCGATCTGCTCGGCTTCGACTGGTCGCCGGCATGGTTGCCGCTGGGCACGAATCTTTACGCCGTCGACCAGCTGTCGAGCATTCCGATGTCGCTGCCGGGCTTCTTCGAAAGCGCGCAGCCGGTGACCGGTGCGGCCGAGGCACGCAATTACGTCGCGCGACTGCATGCGGTGGCGACCAAGCTCGACCAGGTGCGCGACAACCTCGACCTGCAGGCGAGCCACGGTGTCGTGCCGCCGCGCATCGCACTCGAAGGCGCCGCGCTGCAGATCCGCGATCTGGTCCGCGTCGGCGTGGACAGCAGTCCGTTCGTGCAGGCGTTCGCCCGCAAGCTGGACGGCGCGCAGGGCATCGACGCCGCGCTGCGCGAGGAACTGTTGCGCGATGCGCGTGCGGCAATCGAGGACGCCACGCTGCCGGCCTACACGCGCCTGCTCGCGCGTATCGAAGCCGCCATCGCCACGCAGGATGCCGACAATGGCGTTTGGGCCTTGCCCGACGGCGACGACTACTATGCCGCGGCGCTGCGCTGGAACACCGGCGTCGGCATCGACGCGGCCCAGTTGCATGCCCTCGGACACGATGAAGTCAGCCGCATCCGCGGCGAGATGGCGGCGATCGTCCGCGACCGCCTGCCGCTGACCGGGGGCGAGGCGCCTGAGGCCGCGGAACCCGCGGACGGTGCGCCCGAAGACGGCGTTCCGCCCATCTCCGACGCCGACCGCGAGGCCTTGCGCGCATCGGTGCAGGCGCGCCTGGATGCGATCGAGGACGCGCTGCCCGGTTACTTCAGCGCACTGCCGACGCAACCACTCGAAGTCCAGCTGGCGCCGGCCTACGCGACCGGCAACGCCGCGGTCTACTACGTGCCGCCCGGCGGCGACGTGCGGCCCGGCGCCCTGGTGCTCGATGTCGCGCAGGTGCGTGCCCTGCCCGAAGGCGGGCTGCCGACGCTGGTCTATCACAACGGACTGCCCGGCCATCACCTGCAAGTCGGTCTCGCTCAGTCGCAGCTCGCGTTGCCGCGACTGCGGCGCAGTCTGGCGCCGACCGCGTTCACCGAAGGCTGGGCGATGTATGCCGAGCGGCTAGCGGTCGAGATGGGGGTCTACGACGACGATCCGCAGGGCGATCTCGGCCGCCTGCGCGCGGAGCTGGTGCACGCGGCGCGACTGGTCGTCGATACGGGCCTGCATTCCGAACGCTGGACGCTCGCGCAGGCGCAGACCTATCTGCGCGACGTCGCCGGGATGAGCGAGGCGCAGGCGCGCAGCGAAGCGCAGCGTCAGCTGGTGCGTCCAGGTCGCGCGTGCGCGCACACGGTCGGCCTGCACACGCTGCTCGCGCTGCGCGGACATGCGCGGCAGTCGCTGAAGAAGCGTTTCGACCTGCGCGCCTTCCACAGCGTGCTGCTGGAGAACGGCGCGTTGCCGCTGGACGTGGTGTCGCGCGCGGTCGATGCGTGGATCGCCGCGTCGAAGATCGCGGACGAAGGCGGCGCCGGCTGAGCCGACGCCCCGGCACCGAGGTCAGTCGGACAGCAGCTGCCTGACTTCGACCCGCAGCGTGCGGCCACCTTCGATCAGCCAGGCACGGCCGTCGACCACGATGCCGTCGCCGATGTGCGCTTTCTCCACCAGACCGTCCTCGACCGCGCCACCGGAGGCTGCATCGAAGCGGACCTGTTCGGGCATGCGCGACACCGGCTGCGGTACGTCGGGACGCAACGCGTCCGGCCGGCCTTCGACGTTGGACACCATGTAGCCGTTGGGACACGGCGCGCGCACGCAGCGGATGTTGCTCAGGTGCACGCGGAACACGCCTTCGGCGAGGCGCACCTCGCCGTTGGGCTGCGCCGGCACGGTGCGGCTGCCCGCCGGCAGCACGATCTCGCGTTCGGCGACCGGCTCGGCATCGGCGACGCGCTGGGCCGGCTGGCTCGCGCAGGCAGCGGCGGTCAACGGCAGCAGCACCGCGAACAGGATCCGCATACGACGCGCGCGCGCCGCCGACAGGCGCGTTCGCGCAGACATCCAGGCCGCCATCCCGTGCGGCTCGATTCGATCGTGCATGTGGCCTCCCGGGCTCCCGGCCCTGCGCCGGCTTGCGCATGATGCCGCCCCACATGTTTGGAGAACGCAAAGACGCCGGGATTCAGGCCGCCGCGCGCTTCCGCTATACTCCCGCGTCCGTGCCGGAGTGGCGGAATGGTAGACGCAGCGGACTCAAAATCCGCCGCCCTTAAAAGCGTGCGGGTTCGAGTCCCGCCTCCGGTACCAGTCGACGGCCCGCGCATGCGGGCCGTTGCCGTTGGGGCCGTCGCGAACGTCGTCGTGTGCCGCATCGAGTCTCGCATCGCCCACCCGGATGCTCGGCTAGCATGCGGGCATGTGCCTAATCGCCATCGCCTGGAACACCCGCCCCGATCTGCCACTCGCGCTGATCGCCAACCGCGACGAATTCCACGCGCGCCCGACCGCGGCCGCTGCGTTCGATCCGCAGCATCCCGACGTCTACGGCGGCCGTGATCTGGTGCAGGGCGGCAGCTGGCTGCTCGCCTCGTCGCGCGGGCGGCTTGCCGCAGTGACGAACGTGCGCGCCGGCAGCGCGCCGGAGGCGGCTGCGCTGTCGCGTGGCTGGCTGGTGCGCGACTTCGCGCAGGGCGAGGTATCGGCTGCCGACTTCGCGCAGGGCCTGTCGAGGACGGCGCGGGACTACGGCCGCTTCAATCTGCTGCTCTGGGATGGCGATGCGCTGTGGTTCGCCAGCAACCACCCGCGTTTCGATGCCGCGCCGGTTGCGCCGGGCCTGCATGCGATGTCCAACGGCGCCTTCGATGCGCCTTGGCCGAAGAGCACCGCGGCGACGCGGACGCTGGCCGACTGGCTGGAGACGACCGCGCCCGGCGCTCCGCTCGCGTCGATCGACGTTGCGGCGCTGGCACCGGTGTTCGCCGGGCTGCGGGATACGCGCACGGCGCCAGACGCGGCGCTTCCGGAGACCGGTGTCGGGCGCGCGCTGGAGCGACGTCTGTCGCCCGCCTTCATCGAAGATCGGCAGTACGGCACCCGGTGCAGCAGCGTGGTGCTGGTGGACACGGAACACGTGATGTTCTGCGAACGGCGTTTCGCTGCCGATGGCGCGGCGATCGGTACGACGCAGCAGCGGTTGGCGTTGCCAGCGCGCCAGCGCCCGCGCCGCTTCATACGCGTCCGGCTGCGACAACCCCTACCGGCGCCCTCAGTTCGAGGTCGCCTCGCAGCGCACCGGCGCATCGTTTTCCAGTGCCTGTTCCCAACCGTTCGGACTGCGCGTGGCGACGGTATTGTTGATGCAGCTCTCGCTCTCGCCCGCCTGGCGTGCGGTCATCGGTCCCGACAGGCGACGTGCGCCATCATTCACCGGCGTCGCCGCGGCCGACGGTGCCTCGCCCGCAGTGTCGGGCTGCGCGAGCTGGGCAGCGTCTGGATTCGGAGCTTCGACCACCGGCTCGGGCTGTGCGACGGGTGCGTACAGTGCCGGCGCCGTCTCGACCGGCGCAGTGGTCTGAACCGGTGGCGTGTCGACCGGCGCGGGCGTCTGTGCGACCACCGCCGGCGGCGCGTCGTCGAAGCGGTCGCGGAGCATGCCGCCGATCGCATCGGCGACGAGGCTGCCCACCAGCACGGCGAGCGCGATCGGCAGAAAGAAGGCCCAGGGGGATACGGCATCACGGTCGTAGCGCATCGACGGCTCCAGTGACCTCGGGAACACACCGGCCTCTCGGACTGCCGGATGTGCGAAAGGCCCAGTCTGCCGGATGTCTCCGGCCGGCCGGGCCTTCCAGTGCCGGAGCGTCTGCGGTCGGCCTTGCCGTCCGGGGTCTGCTTCGACGCCACGAAGCTAGCGCCGGATCCGTTATCGACCCGTCAACACCTTCGACCGTCCGTCGGCAGGCTCAGGGGCGCGGCCAAGGCCACCAGCCGCGGCCGGTCAGGGCGTAACGATCGGCGGCACGCTCGAAGCGGTTGCGCACGCTGACCCCGCCGAAGACCAGATACATCGGCAGGAACAGCGGCCCGAGCACCATGTACTGGTAGACATGCGCGCGTTCGTGGTCGGCCAGCTGGATCGGCGCGTCCTCGCACCAGGCCGCGCGGTGCGCGTAGGTCGTGCAGCGCACGTCCAGCGAGTCGCCGGTATGCAGGATCACGTTGCCGAACGTGATCGCCCCGCCCGGGCCCCAGGGCCAGCGGTCGAACACCAGTGCGAGATCGTCGCGACGCCAGCGGCAGTGCGCACCGAAGGGCAGGCCCGCGAGCCCGCCGACGAGGCCGATCAGCGTGTTGGGCACCGTCCACACCGCGCCGAGCGCCAGGGCCGCGACGCGCACCACCGGATGCACGCTCAGCCCTCGCCTTCCGGCATCAGCATCCACAGCAGCAGGTAGACGAGGAGGCCTGGGAACGCGGCCGACACCACCGACACGATGACAAACAGCGCGCGCACGATCGTCGGATTCCACCCGTAGCGCCGGGCAATGCCGCCGACGACGCCGGCGATCACGCGATCCTCGCGCGTGCGGCTCAATGTGGGCGTCGACATCAGCGCGCGCCCCCGGATCGCAGGCGCATCATGCGCGCTGCGCCAGCCAGTCGTGGATCGCCGACGGCACCTGGGTCTGCGCGCGACCCGACACGTAGATGCCGATGTGTCCGCCGCGGAACGACAGTTCCGAATAGTCCTGCGTGCCGACGAGCCCGCGCAGCGCGCGCGACGCATCCGGCGGCACCAGATGGTCCTGCTCGGCGAAGATGTTGAGCACCGGCATCTCGACCAGCCCCAGATGCACTTCGCGATCGCCGATGACGATGCCGCCATTGACGAAGCCGTTGCCCTGGTAGAACTGCTTGATGTACTGGCGGAAGGTTTCGCCGGCCTGGTCGGGCGAATCGAAGATCCACTTCTCCATGCGCAGGAAATCCTCCAGCGCCGGTGCGTCGTCGAGGATGTCGACCACGCCCACGTATTTCTGCACCAGCAGCCGCCACGGCTTCAGCGTGAGGTAGCACGCGTTCATCATGTCGGCCGGCACGTTACCGAGCGTGTCGACGAACAGGTCGACGTCGAGATCGCGCGTCCAGTGCGCGAGCATGTTGTCGTCGGTGTGGAAATCCACCGGCGTGACCATCGTGATCAGATTGCGCACGCGCTCGGGATGCAGCGCGGCGTAGCTCAGTGCGAACGTGCCGCCCTGGCAGATGCCGAGCAGGTTGATCGCATCGAGCCCTGCGCTGCGACGCAGGTGATCCACCGCGCCACCGAGAAAGCGTTCGATGTAGTCCTCGAGCATCAGGAAGCGATCGGAGCGGTCCGGGTAGCCCCAGTCGAGGATGTAGACATCCTCGCCGCGCTCGAGCAGACCTTTCACGATCGACCGGTTGTGCTGCAGATCGACCATGTACGGCCGGTTGACCAGTGCGTAGGCGATCAGCAGCGGCACGCGCGCGGTCGGCGCCTTTTCGCCGATGAAGCGGTACAGCACGACCTTGCCGTCGCGCCAGACTTCCTGCTTCGTGGTTGCGCCGTAGTCGAAATCACCGACCTCGCGCAGCGTGCGCAGGCCGACGCCCAGCTTCTGCTGCATGCGCGCGGCTTCGTCGGCGATGCGATCGGGTGTGATGTGCAGCGGTCCGGCCATGGTCAGCGCTTCCCTTTACGCGGCTTGCCGCCCTTGCCCTGCAGGGGCTCGGGCGCGATCGGAATCGGCGAGACGAAACCGAGGTTGGGCAGGCTGGCGACGCGCGTCGGCGCGCGCGCAGTCTTGCGTGACGCGCGCGCCGGTGTGGCAGGTGCCGGCGTCGTGCGACGGGCGGATCGCGTGCTGCGCGCGGACGTCTTCGCGGCCGCGACAGGACTGCGACCGCGGGTGCTGGCTGCGGATCGCGACTTCGCTGCCGGTGCAGGCTTCGAGACGGTCGTCTTCGCAGGTGGCCTCTTCGCGACAGCCTTCTTTGCCGGTGCGACTTTCTTGCCAGGTGTTTTCGTGACGGCACGTTTTGTCGTGGACTTCTTCGCAGCGACCTTTTTGGCTGCAGTCTTCTTGACCGCAACCTTCTTCGCCGCCGACTTCTTCGCAGGCGCCCGTCTCACGGTTGCCCGCTTCGCAGCCGGTTGCGCCGGGGCTGCGTCTTCTGCTGCAACACGCGACTTCGACGCCGCCGGATCGGGCGCCGGCGTCACGACACGCGTCGGCCCCGCAGGGCGACGCGGCGGCGCGGTCGAGGTGGCGGTCGCATGCGCGCCCGCACCATCGACGGCATCGAGACGATCCCGCACGCGACGCAGCGCACGTTCGAGATCGGCGATCTTGCGATGCGCGCCATCGAGTTCGGTGCGCGTCGGCAGGTCGAGCACGCGGCAGGCCTGTTCAACCTCGCGCTGCACGGCCTGGCGCAGACGCATCTGGCCCGCGACCATATCGGCGTAGGCCTTGCGGAACGCGGGCGACAGCGCGACATCCGCGTAGGCCTCTTCGGCAGCATCGATCCACAGATCGAACAGCGCGCGCGGCGTTTCGATCGGCGTCGCCGGATCACGCGCGGCGAGCTTGCGTTCAAAGATGCCGAACGCAGCCGTCGAAGCCTGCATCAGCAACGTCTGGTAATCCTGCTGGCTGCGCTGATGGTCGGCGAATGCGCGACCCAGGTGCTGCCAGCGCTCCTGATGCTCGCGGGTCAGGCCGAATGTCGGCAGCGAGAACGCATCGCGTCCGCTGCCACCCAGCGCCTGGCTCGCGCCTGCCGCGTCGAACCAGGGCTTGAGCCGCTGCAGCCACGTGTCCCAGCCTTCGATGCCCGGCCCCTGCAGGCCGGCGAACATGGTGCCGACCGGATTGCCGCCCATCGCCTCGCGCCAGGCAGCGGTAATTGCCTCGGGCGAGGCCTCGCGGCCCACGAATCCCGCCGCGACACGCTGCATCTGTTCGAGCCAGGGGCCCGCCATCGACTGCAGCTGCCGCAATGCATCGGTGCCGGCATCGGGCGGCGGTGCGGCGCCCTTGAACCACTGCGTGGGATCGCCCCACGGCATGGCGCCCGCGCTCGACGGCGCTGCGCCCATCGGGTTCCAGTCGTTGCCCGGCATCGTGCGCTGCAAGGCATCGCGCCACGCATCCCAGTAACGGCGCGCGAGGCGCTCCAGATCCGCGACCTGCGCGTCCGGTCCCTGTCCCATGTTGAACATCGTCGACTCCTGCGAACCGCGTTCGATCATAGCAACGCCACGCGGCGCCGACGGGTCAGAACTTGGGAATGCGCAGCGTCTTGCTGACCATCATCGCGCCGGAGGCGGCGAAGACCAGCACCAGCGGATGCAGCAGCCACGGGCCGAGACGCATTTCGCCGAGCCACAGGGCCTCACCGATGCTGCCCTGCCAGGCGGCGACCGCGAGCAGCACCACCAGCAGCAGGCTCGACGGAATCGGCGTGCCCTCGAAGAACTTCACCTTGTCGCTGCCCTGCGACAGGGTCTCGGCGGTCACGTTGTAGCGCGCGAGGCGGCTGACGCCGCAGCAGACGAAGCCGGCGAGCACGAGCACATCCCACCCGCCCTGCATGCCGCAGGCATAGGCCAGCGCGGCCGGCGCGACGCCGAAGGAGATGACGTCTGCCAGCGAATCGAGTTCGCGGCCCAGCGTGGAGGCGACCTTGCGCCAGCGTGCGATGCGGCCGTCGAGCGCGTCGAAGATGAAGGCCAGCGGGATCAGCGCCATGCCGACCAGCAGATCGCGCACGCTGCCGTCCTGCAGATAGCGCATCGCAGCGAACACCGCACCGGTGCCGCAGAAGGCGTTGCCCAGCGTGAACCAGTCGGCCAGCTGGAAGTCGCGGAGCATCGAGAAATGGCGGGGTCGGGACATCGGGGCTCCAGAGGACGGCGTCGGGCGATGGTGACGGGATGGCCCATGCGGGCGCGTGAGTATTGACAGAAAGATATCAATTGGATATCAAATCCAAAACCCATCCGAGGACGCCGCGATGCAAGAAAACCCGATCCGCTCCCTGCCCGGCATCCCGGTCCTGCTGGTCCAGCTGGCGGTCCTCGCCCTGTGCGCGTGGACGCTGACGGGCAGCGGCGGCGTCCTGCCGGTCGTCGCGATCGTCGTCGCCCTGGCGACCGCGTTCACCCTGATCGGCCACTACATGATCGAACCCAACCAGGCCGCGGTGCTGAGCCTGTTCGGCAACTACGTGGGCACGGTCAAGGACGCCGGTCTGCGCTGGAACAACCCGTTCCTGACCAAGAAGAAAGTCTCGCTGCGCGTGCGCAACTTCGAGAGCGGCCGGCTCAAGGTCAACGAACTCGAAGGCAGCCCGATCGAAATCGCCGCGGTCATCGTCTGGCGCGTCGTCGATTCGGCCGAAGCCGTGTTCAACGTCGACGACTACGAGAGCTTCGTGCACATCCAGTCCGAAGCGGCGTTGCGCGCGATGGCGACCAGCTATCCCTACGACCAGCACGAGGACGATCAGATCTCGCTGCGCAGCCATCCCACCGAGATCTCCGATCGTCTGAAGGAACATCTCGACGAGCGCCTGACCGCGGCCGGCGTCGACGTACTCGACGCACGCATCAGCCACCTCGCCTACGCGCCGGAAATCGCCCACGCGATGCTGCAGCGTCAGCAGGCGAACGCGGTCATCGCCGCGCGTACGCGCATCGTGGCCGGCGCGGTCGGCATGGTCGAAATGGCGCTGATGGAGTTGCAGAAGAGCGGCGTCGTCACGCTGGACGAGGAGCGCAAGGCGGCGATGGTCAGCAACCTGCTGGTCGTGCTGTGCGGCGATCGCGGCACCCAGCCGATCATCAACACGGGCTCGCTGTACTGATGGCGTCGCATCACCTCGCCGCGATCGTATTCGCGCTGATGGCGGTGCCGGCGTTCGTGTCGGCGCGCTGGCTCGTGCAGGGGCGCCTGCCGCTGTCGAGCGGCAGCGGTGGCATGACGGTGCGCGACAAGGCCGTGCTCGACAACACGCTCGCACGGCTGCTGCGCATGATCGGCCTGGCGATGCTGGCCACGGCGCTCGGCCTCGCGCTGTGGGGCGATCAGGAGCGGCGCCTGCTCGTGCTGATCGTGGTGATGTTCATCGCGGTCAATGGCCTGGCGGCCGCGTGCATCTTCACCGTCGCCAGCGCCAAGCGCCGCGCGCGAGGCGGTCGCGGGTGAGCGACAAGAAGGCCTATCCGCTGCGCATCAACGCCGCGATCCTCGCGGCCGTGCAGCGCTGGGCCGACGACGATCTGCGCAGTGCCAACGCGCAGATCGAATTCCTGCTGCGCGAGGCGCTGCGACGCGCGGGCCGTATCGCGCCGGCATCCGAACCCGAAGGACCGAAGGACACAGAGCATGAGTGAGCGTTGGCAATACAAGGTAGAGGAGATCAAGGTGAGCCTGCTGGGCGGGATCAAGCCGACGGACATCGAGGCGCGCCTGCAATCACTGGGCCTGCAGGGCTGGGAACTGGTCAACGCCGTGTACGCCGCGCCGGTCGGCCCCACGCTGCTGTTCCTCAAGAAACGCGCATGAGCGCGACCTTGAACGCGCCGCGTCCGCGGCAGGACCTGCGCATTGCGGTCCTGCTCGCCGCCGCTGCCGCAGTCGCCACGCTCGCGGTCATCCCCTATCTGCTGCAGATCGATCCTGCGCGCATGACCGGCGGCGGCGCGATCCCGCTGCCGGCGCTGATCGCGATCCAGGCGATGTCGATGTTCATCCTCTGCGCCCTGCTCGCCTGGGGCGGCCTGCGCATGGGCCACCGCGTCGGTCTCGGCGCGCCGCTGCTGCAGCATTGGGTCAGCCGGCATGGCGATGCGCGGATCCGCGATCGCACACCCTGGCAGTCGCTCGGGCTGGGCGTCGCGGTCGCGATCGCGATTCTCGTGCTGTCGCGCGTGCTCGATCCGCTGCTGTTGCCGGACACGGACGTCCAGATGACCGACATCATCGGGGCGCGCAGCGCGCTCTACGGGCTGATGGCCTCGTTCTACGGCGGCATCGTCGAAGAGCTGCAGCTGCGCCTGTTCCTGATGACGCTGATCGCGTGGGCCGCGACCTGGCTGCTGCGCAGGCGCGCCGGCTTCGACGGCACATTGTCGCCGCGCGTGGCATGGGCCGCGATCCTGATCGCCGCACTCTTGTTTGGACTCGGACATCTGCCGGCGGCATCGATGGTCTGGGGCCTCGACGCGGGCGTCGTCGCGCGCACGCTGCTGCTCAACGGCATCGGTGGTGTCGTGTTCGGCTGGCTGTACTGGAAGCGCGGCTTCGAAATGGCCGTGCTGTCCCATTTCGCCGCCGATCTGGTGCTGCATGCGCTGGTGCCGCTGCTGCTGCCGCAGGGCGTACTTTAGAAGGTCAGCTTCACTCCGTTTCATTCCAGATTTCAACGAAAGGACTCGATCATGCGTACCCGTTCCCTGCTGCTTGCTGCCCTGCTCTGCGCCACGACGGGCAGCGCGATTGCGCAGACCGCGACCTCCGATGCCGAAGCCACTGCGGCCCGCGTGCTCGAACAACTGGACGCAGGCGATTACGCGGCGGTCACCGCCACATTCGATCCGCAGATGACCGCTGCGCTCAGTGCCGATGCATTGCGCCAGGTGCAGACGCAGATCGAAGCCGCCGGGCCGGTCACCTCACGCGATACGCCCCGGGTGACGCGACAGCAGGGCATGACGGTGGTGGTCACACGCATCCATCGCGCCCAGGCCAGTCTGGATGCGACCGTCGCACTCGATGCCGAAGGTCGCGTGGCCGGCCTGCATTTCGCACCGGTCACCGCGTCGCCCTGACGGCGCGCTGCGGCGCCGCTAAGCTGCACGCATGCACGCCCATCCATCGTCCCGCTTCCTGCTCAACACGCCCGATGTCGAACTCTGGCCCGCGCGCCTGCTGCGCGCGCGCAGCAATCGCGACGCGCGGGTGCTGTCGCGTGCGACGCAGGTGCTCCGGCGCAAGCGCGACGGTGCGTATCTCGCCGCGGCGCTGCCCGAAGGTGTGATCGGGCTGATGCCGCGCTGGCAGCGTGAGCCCGGCATCGACGATGCATTGGATCTGCTCGACGCGGGCGCGCCGCATGCGGCGCACGCGGCGGCGCCCGATCTGCCGCTGTCGCAGGTCGAAGCCCGACTCGCGGCGCTGGGTCTCGACGCCGACGACTATGCCGCGCGCACCGGCCTTGCGCTCGTCGCCGAACCCGCGTGGCTGGCCTTTGCCGGGCTCGACCGCTACCGCCGTCCCTTGTGGCTGACGTCGGAGACCGCCCGCGCATGGCAGGGACTCCACGCGGCGGCCGCGCGCGACGGCGTCGTACTCGATGCGGTCTCCGGCTATCGCAGCCACGATTACCAGCTGGGCATCTTCGATCGCAAACGCGCGCGCGGCCTGTCGCTCGACGCGATTCTCGCGGTCAACGCCGCGCCCGGTTACAGCGAGCACCACGCCGGCAGCGCGCTCGACATCAGCGCGCCGGGTGAGCCGCCCGCAGAAGAATCTTTCGAGGACACCGCGGCATTCGAGTGGCTGACGCGCCACGCCGCCGACCACGGGTTCACGATGAGTTATCCACGCGACAATCCGCACGGCATCGTCTACGAGCCCTGGCACTGGCGGTACCGGCCCGCCACCGACTGAGCCGCTGCTGCGCCGCGATCAGCGCCGCAGCGCGGCCACGGCCTGCAGCAGCCAGCCGAGTATCGTCAACATGCCGCCCCAGGGCGCGAAGAACGACGGCCCGCCGAACAGGTGGCGTGAGATCAGCGCGCCGGCGAACAGCAGCGTACCGAGCAGCAACGCGACGAGAGAGGCCAGCTCGATCGTGCCGCGCACCGCGCGCCCCATCAGCACGAGCGCGATGCCGTGGCCGAAGGCGAACACCGCCGCGGTCTGCAATGCGGCGCGCGCATCGCCGTCGACGGCATGCGCGGCGTAGGCCGACAGCCCGACCGACACGCCCGCCAGCAGCGCGCCGGCCGCCACCAGGCCACCGATGTGCCGCGCAGTGCGTCCGGATCCGATTCCCATTGCCTGCTCCATTGCCGCGCGAGCGGCGCGATGCGGGCCACGCGTAAAAAACGGCGGCCCTGAAACGACACACGCCGCATCCCGAAGGATGCGGCGTGCGATGCACAACCTGCGCGGTTGCGCCTGCTTACTCGGCCGGAGCCGCTGCAGGTGCCTCGGCCGACTCGGCCGCCTCGGCCGGCGCCGGGGTTTCAGCCGGTGCCGGCGCTGCCGCCGGCGCCGCTGCGGCAGGTGCCGCGTTCGGATCACGCAGCGTCCAGAACACCTCGAACTCGCCGTTCTCGGTGAACGCGGTATCGATGCCGTTGACGTAGTTTTCGTACGGACGGTCGGTGACCTCGTAACCCTGCGTCAGCGCCCAGGCGCGCACGGCGTTGCGGACGTTGTCCAGCTCGGCCATGAAGCCCTTGTAGTTCGCCTTGGCGACGCGAGCGCGCGGCACGAACACAGCCTTCACCGGGCCCAGCAGCTGCAGACCGGTCAGCTCGACGGCATCGGTGGTCGATGCGGCAACCGGCGGCGCGGCGGCGGCGGTCTCTTCACCCTCGCCTTCGGCAGCAGCCGGCGCAGCAGGCGCGGCCGGACCGGTGCCCTTCTTGCGGACCGGCATGCCGATGTCGAACGTGTAGGTTTCGCGACCCAGTTCGGTGGTGATGATGCGCAGCGGACCGGCGGCTTCCAGGTTATTCGCCGCCATGGTGCGGTTGATCCACTCCACGTTGGCCTTCATCGAGTCCTGGATGACCTGGTTGTTGCGCTCGACGGCACCGGCGGCGACGACCAGCAGGTTCTCGGCCGGACGGTCGGCGGCGGCCAGGTTGGCCAGCGTGCTGCCTTCGGCGCGGTAATCGACGTTCGGCACCGCGGCCAGCATGTTGGTCAGACGACCCAGGCCCAGCTTGATGCCGTCACCGATGTTGCGGCTGACGTACAGGCCGGCGAAACGGCCCAGCAGATCCCAGCCGTAATCGACGCTGTAGGTCTGGGTGATTTCGATGTTGCGGTTGTTGCGACCGGTCGGCTTCAGGGTGAAGGTGGTCGTCTTGTTGTTGCCGCGGGTCGGGTTCTCGACCGCGTAGACCACGCGGGTACCCGGCTCGGACTCGGTGATTTCCCAGCTGCCGTCACCGACGCGCTTGAGGGTCGAGCTGTAGTCGATGCGCGCCCCGACACCGGCTTCGGGGCCGGAGATCTTCAGTTCGGCGTTCGGGTCATACGCGGTGACCGGCGACCAGTCCTTGAAGCGGAGCACGCTGTTGAGCGTGTCGAACACGATCGTCTGACGACGGTTGGTTTCCGCTGATTCGGTCAGGGTGCGGCTGGAGGGAAGCAGGACGGCCACCACGAGAAACAGCACGGCGACGATGACGCATGAAATCAGCAGTTCGAGCAGACGGGTCATTCAGAGTTCTCCAGGACCAAATCCGGCCTGAGGCGGCACAGACCGGCAATCGTATCAAGTTGCGTGTAACCGGGCGAGTCCAATCAAGCATCGATGCGCGGGCGACCCGAGCCGCAGGATGCGCGGCCACGCACCGTCCGTCGCGCCGGGCGACGGCACATTCAGCAAGTCGGTGTCGGCGCATGGTGAAACGGCCGCACGGCGCGGCCTGGCGAGCGGATGTGCCGCTGCGAAGGGGACGCAACGCCGGCGTTGCCGCGCACCCGTCGGCGCGCGCGCTGCCGCTCAGACCAGTTGCAGCTCGAAGGCCTTGAGCACGGCGCGGGTCCGGTCGCGCACGCCGAGCTTGGAGAGAATGTTGGAGACGTGGTTCTTGATGGTGCCTTCGGCCACACCCAGCGAGTTGGCGATTTCCTTGTTGGAAAAGCCGCCGGCCATCAGGCGCAGGATCTCGGTCTCGCGATCGGTCAGTGGATCCGGCTTGTCGAGACTGACGAACTCGTTGCGCATCTGCTCCAGACCCGTCAGCAGGCGCTGGGTCACCGCCGGCTGCACCAGCGAGCCGCCACCGGCGACGGTGCGGATCGCGCCGACGAGCTGATCGAGCGACACGTCCTTGAGCAGATAGCCCTTCGCGCCGGCCTTGAGTCCGGCCAACACCAGCTGGTCGTCGTCGAAGGTGGTCAGGATGATCGTCGGCGGCAGCGTGCCCGCGCGCGACAGGGCCTGGATGGCTTCGAGCCCGGACATCGCCGGCATGCGCATGTCCATCAGCACGACATCGGGCTTGACCTCGGGAATCGTCTCGACCGCCTGACGGCCGTCGGAAGCCTCGGCGATCACTTCGATGCCGCCGTCGAGCGCGAGCAGCGAACGGATGCCCTGGCGCACCAGGGTCTGGTCGTCGACCAGGCAGACTCGGATCATGGTGCCTCCCATTGCGGATTCATGCCGGCGACTGCGCTTCGCCCCGCCGCGCAGCATCGCGCAGGCCGGTCGCATCCGCCAGCGGCAGTTCCAGTTTCAGTACGAAACCGCGATCGGGCGCGGTTTCCACGTGCAGAGTGCCGCCGTAGGCCGCGAGGCGCTCGCGCATGCCGGTCAGGCCGTTGCCGATGCGCGCGGCCTCTGCGCCGCGGCCGTCGTCGCGCGCATCGACGCGGATCGTGTCGCGGTCATGGCTGTAGCGCAGGCGGAGCAGGCTGGCGCCGGAATGGCGCACGGCATTGGTGATGATCTCCTGCGTGCAGCGCAGCAGGACGTGCGCACGTTCGGGATCGTCGACGACGAACTGCACCGGCAACTGCATGTCGACCTGCAGGCTCGGCACATGCTCGGCCAGCGGCAGCAGGGTCGCGCGCATGTCGATCGCATCGTCGTCGCGCAACTGGCTCACCGCCTCGCGCACGTCGCTGAGCAGCAGCTTGGCCAGCGTCTGTGCCTGCCCCACGTGCTCCTGCGCCTGCCCGCTTGCGAGGTGACTGGCGATCTCGAGATTGAGGCTCAGCGCGGTGAGATGGTGGCCGAGCAGATCGTGCAGCTCGCGGGAGATGCGGGTGCGCTCGTTGACGCGCACGCTCTCGGCCAGGAGCGCGCGGGTCGCGCGCAGTTCTGCATTGAGCCGGCGCTGCTCTTCTCGCGCCTGGGCCTGCTGGTGCGCGACGAAGCCGGTGACGAAGGCGAAGCCGGTGAAGCCGACGTACAGCGCCGCCTGCAGCACGGCCTCGGGCCAGGTGAAATCCAGGCCGCGCACGTAGACCGGCACGATGACGAACTCGCAGGCCACCAGCAGCGCCACGCCCACCCACAGCGGCAGCAGCCACGGCAGCACGCAGGCCACGACCATCAGCAGGATGCTGCCCAGGCCGCTCTGGCTGTAGTAGCTGATGCCGATCGCGCTGCCGGCCAGCAGCAGCACCAACAGATGATCGAATGCGCGGATCCGGCGCTCGCCGAGCCCGCGGGTGAGCCAGGCGTAGCTCAGGCCGAACACCGCCCACGCCGCCCAGCTGGGCCAGCTGTCGAGGGTGACGCGCACATCGCCGGCGGTCAGCTGCTCCACCGGCGCCAGCGACAGCATCAGCAACGGCAGGCCGGTCAACGCCCAGGTGAACAGGCCGGCGATGCGGAGCAGACGATTGTGGTTCAGATCACGGAGCATGCCAGCATGTTAGGCACATGTCGGCGCGTCCGGACGGGCCTGAAGTCATGCCGCCGGTGTCGCGGCCGGTCGCCCGGTGGTCCCCGTCATGCAATAATCCGGCCCTGTGCGACGCGCAGCGGCAGGAGCGCCGCAGACCGGTCGTCTCGCGCGTCCATCGGTAGTCTCTGGAGTCTGGAATGTCGATCGTCGTCCGCGACGTGCATGCGCACGAGCTGGATTCCATCCTCGAACTCAACAACGCCGCCGGTCCCTCGATCCTGCCGCTGGATGCGGCCCGTCTTCGCCACCTGCACGACACCGCGGAGTATTTCCGGGTCGCCGAACGCGATGGCGGGATGGTCGGCTTCCTGATCGGCTTCGGCGCCGGCAGCGGCCACGACAGCAGCAACTTCCGCTGGTTCGAATCGCACTACCCCGATTTCTTCTACATCGACCGCGTCGTGGTCGCCAGCCGCCGTCGCGGCGGCGGTGTGGGCCGCGCGTTCTACGCCGATGTGCAGAGCTATTCCGAAGTCCGCCACCCGCTGCTGACCTGCGAAGTGTTCCTCGAACACGACAACGATCCGGTGCGCCTGTTCCACGGCAGCTTCGGATTCCGCGAGGTGGGCCAGCACGTGATGCCGGGCACCGACATCCGGGCGTCGATGCTGGTCAAGGACCTGTGCAGCTATGCATGGGTGCGCGAGACCTACGGCGGCGCGCTGCCCGACGAACCCTGGCTGGGCCGCCCCCGCGTGCGTGCCCGCACCACCGAGGAGACGAAAGCCTGATGGCGTCCCGCCCCGCCCCCGCCGCCGATTTCGAACCGGCCGGCGAACTGAAGATCGGCCAGGTCGGCATCGCCAACCTGCGCGTGCGCACGCTCGACGTCGCGCGCCTGGCCGAGGAAATGCGCAGCCGCGTGACGCGCGCGCCCAAGCTCTTCGAGCGCGCCGCGGTGATCCTGGATTTCGGCGGCCTGGCCGAGCTGCCCGACACGACCACCGCGCAGGCGCTGATCGATGCGCTGCGCGATGCCGGCGCATTGCCGGTCGCGCTGGCCTGGGGCAACCCGGCCAATGCCGCGCTCGCCGAATCGCTGGATCTGCCGGTGCTGTCGAAGTTCCGTGCCCAGTACGAGAACGCCGACGCCGCGCCCGCACCGGCGCCCCCGCGCGCAGCGCCGGAGCCTGCTGCCGCGCCGCCGTCGGCCGCGAAGGCCGCCCCGGCCGCCGCGGCCGTCGAGCCGGGCCTGATGCAGGCGGGTTCGGTACGCTCGGGCCAGCAGCTCTACGCCCAGAATCGCGACCTGACCGTGCTGTCCTCGGTCGGGGCCGGTGCCGAGGTCATCGCCGACGGTTCCATCCACATTTACGGCCCGTTGCGCGGCCGTGCACTGGCAGGCGCACAGGGCAGCGCGACTGCGCGTATCTTCTGCCGCAGTTTCCACGCCGAGCTGGTCGCAGTAGCGGGCCACTACAAAGTGCTGGACGATATTCCCCGCGAACTCCATGGCAAGGCCGTCCAGGTCTGGCTGGAGCATGACGAATTGAAGATCGCCGCACTCGAGTGACGGCGACACACCAGGAGATGTGTTTTGGCTGAAATCATCGTAGTCACCTCGGGCAAGGGCGGCGTCGGCAAGACCACCAGCAGCGCGAGCATCGCCATCGGCCTCGCCCGCCAGGGCAAGCGCACGGCGGTCGTGGACTTCGACGTGGGTCTGCGCAACCTCGACCTGATCATGGGCTGCGAGCGCCGCGTGGTGTACGACCTGGTCAACGTGGTGCAGGGCGAAGCCTCGCTCAAGCAGGCACTGATCAAGGACAAGCGGTTCGACAATCTTTACGTGCTGGCCGCGTCGCAGACCCGCGACAAGGACGCGCTGACCACCGAAGGCGTGGAACGCGTGCTCAAGGAACTGGCCGACGACGGTTTCGAGTACATCGTCTGCGATTCCCCGGCCGGCATCGAGAAGGGCGCGTTCCTGGCGATGTACTTCGCCGACCGCGCCGTCGTGGTGGTGAATCCGGAAGTGTCGTCGGTGCGCGACTCCGACCGCGTCATCGGCCTGCTGCAGTCCAAGACCCGCCGCGCCGAGAACGGCGAGCGCGTGCAGGAACACCTGCTGCTGACCCGCTACAGCCCCGCGCGCGTGGAGACCGGCGAAATGCTGTCGATCACCGACGTCGAGGAAGTGCTGGGCCTGAAGACGATCGGCGTGATTCCCGAATCGGGCGACGTACTCAATGCCTCCAACAAGGGTGAACCCGTGATCCTGTCGGCCGAGTCCAATGCCGGCCAGGCCTACGACGACGCGGTTGCACGCCTGCTGGGCCAGGAGCGCCCGATGCGTTTCACGGCCACCGACAAGAAGGGCTTCTTCAGCAAGCTGTTCGGAGGCTGATCATGGGTATGTTCGATTTCCTCAAGCCGAAGAAGAACACCGCCTCGATCGCGAAGGACCGGTTGCGCATCATCGTCGCGCAGGAGCGGACCAATCGCGGCGCCCCCGATTACCTGCCGCTGCTGCAGCGCGAGCTGCTCGAAGTGATCCGCAAGTACGTCAGCATCGATGTCGAAGCGGTCAAGGTGGATCTGGTCAAGGACGGCGACCACGACGTGCTCGACATCTCGGTCGCCCTGCCCGAAGAGCGTCAGGCCACCGCCTGAGTCGTACGGTGGATGCGCCACGCGACATCGACACGGCCGACGCGGCCGGGCACGTGCTGTGTCTGGCCGACATCGGCTTCGACGCGCCCGCCGCCCTGCTCGCCGCTTACGGCCTGACCCTGCATCGCGTGCCCGACGGCGCGCCGATTCCGGGCAGCTACTGGGGCGCGCCGGAGGCCGGGATCATCGGCACCGACGTGCACGCGCGCGGCGACACGCCGGTGCATTCGCTGCTGCACGAGGCCGGCCATCTGATCGTGCTGCCGGCCGAGCGCCGCGCCGCGGTGCACACCGATGCGACCGATTCGGTCGAGGAAGAAGACGCGACCTGCTACCTGCAGATCGTGCTCGCCGACACACTGCCGGGCGTCGGCCGCGAACGCCTGATGGCGGACATGGACACCTGGGGCTACACATTCCGCCTCGGCTCGGCGCGTGCGTGGTTCGAACAGGATGCGGAGGACGCGCGCAGCTGGCTGGTCGCGCGCGATCTGCTGCCGGCGCTCGATCGGCGGGACGCCAACGCGCCGTAGACGCGTGGACGCGGCACGACGCGCGCGCGTGCGATTCGAATCCGCATCGCGTGCGCGTGCGCGCACGGCCATTCCGCGCCCCGCGCATCGCCACTTGCAGCCCCGTGGGCGGCGCACTAGCCTCCCCGTTCCCTAGCTGACCGGAAGCTGTCCGTGAAACAACGCCACGCCCTGCTCGCCCTCGCCGTGGCCGCGAGCCTGACGCTCGCCGGCTGCAACCGGTCCGAATCGCCCGATGCCGCGACGCCGACCGGCCCTGCCGCCGCGCCGGCCGGCGAGACCGCCGACCAGTTCATCGCCCGCGTCAATGAGGAAGTGCGTGCCCTGATGCCGGAGTTGACCGCCTCGCAGTGGCTGTCGGCGACCTACATCAACGACGACAGCCAGTTGCTGGCCGCCAAGTACAACGAGCGCTACCTCGCCCAGCTCAACAGCTGGATCGAACAGTCGCGCAAGTTCGAAGGCCAGCAGATGTCGCCCGAGACCGCGCGCGCGATCAACCTGCTCAAGCTCGGCGCATCGATGCCGCCGCCGCGCAATCCCGAACACCTCGCCGAACTGACCCGAATCGCGTCGAGGATGGAGGGCACTTACGGCGCCGGCCAGTACTGCACCGGCGAAGGCGAAGCGCGCAGCTGTCGCCAGCTGGGCCAGCTCGAAGACGTGCTGCGCAGCAGCCGCGACTACGACGCGCAACTCGACGCCTGGCAGGGCTGGCACACGATCGCCCAGCCGATGCGCGCGGACTACACGCGATTCGTCGAACTCGTGAACGAAGGGTCGCGCGACCTCGGCTTCGCCGATGCGGGTGAGGCCTGGCGCTCGGGCTACGACATGCCGCCGGCCGAGCTCGCCGCCGAGACCGACCGTTTGTGGAACCAGGTCAAGCCGCTGTACGAGCAGCTGCACTGCTACACGCGCACGCGCCTGGAAGCGCGCTATCCCGGCCGCGGCACCGTCGAAGGCGGCCTGCTGCCGGCGCATCTGATGGGCAACATGTGGCAGCAGGACTGGGGCAACCTCTGGGACGTGCTGCAGCCCTACCCCAATGCCGGCGACCTCGACATCACCGGCACGCTGGAGCGGGACTACCAGGCGCTGCTCAACGAACGCATGGTCAAGGAAAACGCGCTGATCGATTCGGATCGCCGCGCCGACATCGCCCAGGCCGCGCTGACCGAAAACGCCAAGCGCATGAATCAGCGCGCCGAGGATTTCTACACCTCGCTGGGCATGCCCAAGCTGCCGGAGAGCTTCTGGACGAAGACGCAGTTCGTGAAGCCGCGCGACCGCGACGTGGTTTGCCACGCCAGCGCCTGGGACATGGGCGTCAAGATCGGTGAGGGTGCCGATGCCCAGCCGGACGTGCGCACCAAGATGTGCACCAAGCCGAACGAGGAAGATTTCACGACGATCTACCACGAGCTCGGCCACGTCTATTACTACCTCGCCTACAACGGCCGTCCGCCGCTGTTCCAGACCGGTGCGCACGACGGCTTCCACGAGGCGATCGGCGACACGATCGTGCTGTCGATGACGCCGCAGTACCTGCAGTCGATCGGACTGGTCGGCGAGCAGCAGCAGACGCAGGAATCGCTGGTCAACTCGCAGATGCGCATGGCGCTGGCGAAGGTGTCGTTCCTGCCGTTCGGCCTGATGATCGACCGCTGGCGCTGGGGCGTGTTCGACGGCTCGATCACCCCGGAGAACTACAACAGCGCGTGGTGGGCGCTGAAGGCGCAGTACCAGGGCGTCGCGCCGGCCACCGCACGCGGCGAGGAATTCTTCGACGCCGGCGCCAAGTACCACGTGCCGGGCAACACGCCCTACACGCGCTACTTCCTGTCGCACGTGCTGCAGTTCCAGTTCTACAAGGCGCTGTGCGATGCGTCCGGTTACACCGGCCCGTTGAACCAGTGCAGCTTCTACGGCAACAAGGCCGCCGGCGAGAAGTTCTGGGCGATGCTCGAGAAGGGCAACAGCCAGCCCTGGCAGCAGACGCTGAAGGAACTGACCGGCGGCGAGCAGATGGATGCCGCGCCGGTGCTCGAGTACTTCGCACCGCTGCAGACGTGGCTGACCGAGCAGAACGAAGGCAAGACCTGCGGCTGGACCGCACCGGCCACCGCGCAGTCGCCCGCGCCTGCGCCGGCCGCGCAGCCGGCCGCACCGGCGCCCACGCAGAGTTGATCCAGCGTCGCGTGGACCACGAAGAAGGGCCGGCATCCGCCGGCCCTTCTTCGTTTCCGCCGACGACCGGACTCACATCTGGTCGGTGGGCTCCAATGATGCGGGATCGCGCGGACAGCCCGGCGGTCGTGCGCCGCGCGCGAGTTCCCAGCGCCAGAACATCCAGCCGACCAGCATGAACGCTGCCGAGGTCACGGCCAGCAGCAACGGCTGGTGGCTGACCAGCGGCGACAGCAGGCCGGCAACCGCGGCATTGAGCACCAGACCGGTGAAGGCCTGCAGCGACGACGCCGAACCGCGCTGGCGCGGATACATGTCGAGGATCGCGAGCGTCAGGATCGGGAACGTCAGCGCGATGCCGAACGAATTGAGCATCGCCGGCATCACCGCCCACGGAATCGCGGGCTGGTCGACCAGCAGGTTGTAGGCGACGTTCAACGTCACCGCGACACCGCTGCAGGCGAAGCCGATGTTGGCCAGCCGCGTGCCGGTGATGCGACCCGCCGCGCGCCCCGACACCCAGGAGCCGAGCATCATGCCGCTGATCATCGGTACGAAGAACCAGCCGAACTGGCGCTCGTTGAGGCCCAGCACGTCGACCACGAACACCGGCGTCGACGCGATGTACAGGAACAGCGCCGAGAAGTTGAACGCACCCGCCGCGGCGATGCGCTGGAAACGCCGGTTGGCGACGATCGACACGTAGTCGCGCAGCAAACGCCGCGGCGCGAGCGAGATCCGGTGCTCGCGCGGATGGGTTTCCGGCAACCACCGCCACACCACCACCAGCAGCACCAGCGAGAACGCGACCAGGAACCAGAAGATCAGCGGCCAGCGCCCCCAGCCCAGCAGCCAGCCGCCGATGATCGGCGCGATCGCCGGCGCGATGCTGAAGATCATCATGACCTGGCTCATCAGCCGCTGCGCATCGTCGCCCTGCAGCACGTCGCGGATCACCGCGCGGCCGACGATCAGGCCCACGCCCGCCGACAGGCCCTGCAACGCGCGGAAGCCCAGCAGCGTGGTCAGATCGGTCGACAGCGCGCAGCCCACCGACGCGACCACGAAGATCGCCAGGCCACCGAGGATCACTGCACGCCTGCCGATCGCATCCGACAACGGCCCGTGCACGATGCTCATCAGGGCGTAGGCGATCAGATACACCGCGATCGTCTGCTGCATCGCCGCCGGGTCGGCATCCAGATCGCCGCCCATCGCCGGGAACGCCGGAAAGATCGTGTCGATCGAGAAGGGGCCGAACATCGCCAGACCCGCCAGCAGCAGGGCCAGCGTGCGGATCGACGGCATGCGTGGCTGTCTCACGCGCCCACCCGCCACGTGCGGGCGACGACGGGCGCATCGGAAGACGCCGGCGCACGCGCGACGACAGGACAAAGGCATTCGGACATCGGGACACCGGAAGTCGTCCGCATTCACGGACCGGGCGCGGCGCGGCGGCCGCCTGGAAGCGCGACATCATAGGCCGGTCGATGCCGACGCCCCGGCAACGGCGCGTTCCGTCGGGCCGCCGCGACACGCGCGGGCGCGCAACGTGGCCGGTATACTGCGTCGCGTATGCAGTGGGAGAAGCGGGCGCTCCTCGAGAGCGTCCCTGCCGTAGGCGCAACCGCCCGGAATCGCTCAGGCCCCGTACCGCTGCAACGGCAACACTCTGGAGAGACCGGAACGCCTGCATGGCGCACCCGGCGCCGAAGGGGCACGAAGCGCACCGCTTCCAAACTCTCAGGCAAAAGGACAGAGGGGCACGCGGAAGACCGGCGGTCTTCGGCCATCGTCGTCCGCGACGCGGATCGACAGTGGCGGACGCCGGCATTCCAGAGCCCCTTTTGACGGATGCCTGCCATGACCGCTTCGACCCTGCGCGACCTCGAACACCACTCGGCCTTCGTCGAACGCCACATCGGCCCGAACGATGCCGAGATCGCCCACATGCTCGGCGTGGTCGGCCACGACTCCCTCGATGCGATGACCGATGCGATCGTGCCGGGCAAGATCGCCTCCCGCGCGCCGCTCGCCCTGCCCGACGCGATGACCGAAGTCGACGCGCTGGCGAAGATCCGCAAGGTCGCGGAACGGAACACCGTGCTGCGCAGCGTCATCGGCCAGGGCTACTACGGCACGCACACGCCGAACGTCATCCTGCGCAACATCCTCGAGAACCCGGCCTGGTACACGGCCTACACGCCCTACCAGGCGGAGATTTCGCAGGGCCGCATGGAAGCGCTGATCAACTTCCAGACGATGGTCACCGACCTGACCGGCATGGACATCGCGAACGCCTCGCTGCTCGACGAAGCGACCGCCGCCGCCGAAGCGATGACGCTGGCCAAGCGTTCGGCGAAGTCGAAGTCCAACGTGTTCTTCGTTGCCGACGATGTGCATCCGCAGACGCTCGACGTGCTGCGCACGCGTGCCGACGGCCTCGGCATCGAGCTGCTGATCGGCCCCGCTGCCGACGCCAAGGACGCCGACAGCTACGGCGTGCTGCTGCAGTACCCGAACACCTTCGGCCGCATCGGCGATCACGCCGAAGTCGCCGATGCCGTGCACGCGCGCGGCGGCATCGTCGCGGTCGCGACCGATCTGCTGGCGCTGACCCTGATCCAGGCGCCGGGCCGCTGGGGCGCCGACATCGTCGTCGGCAACTCGCAGCGCTTCGGCGTGCCGTTCGGCTTCGGTGGCCCGCATGCCGGCTTCATGGCCTGCCGCGATGCCTACAAGCGCTCGATGCCGGGCCGCCTGATCGGCGTGTCGGTCGACGCCGCCGGCAACCAGGCCTATCGCCTGACGCTGCAGACCCGCGAGCAGCACATCCGCCGCGAGAAGGCGACGTCGAACATCTGTACCGCGCAGGTGCTGCTGGCGGTGATGGCGTCGATGTACGCCGTCTACCACGGCCCCGACGGCCTGACCCGCATCGCCCGTCGCACGCACCGCTTCGCCTCGATCCTGGCCGCCGCGCTAGGCCAGGCGGGCGTCCGCGTCGGCGATGCGTTCTTCGACACGCTGCACGTGACCGGCGTCGACGCCGATGCGTTGCACGGCAAGGCGCGTGCAGCCGGCTTCAACCTGCGCGCGATCGACGCGTCGTCGGTCGGCATCAGCCTCGACGAGACCACGACCCGCGATGAAGTCGTCGCGCTGGCCAAGCTCTTCGGCGCCGGGATCGACATCGAAGCACTCGACGGCGCGACTGCTGACGCACTCCCGACGGCACTCGCGCGCGACACGAAATTCCTGACCCACCCGGTGTTCAACACGCACCACAGCGAGCACGAACTGCTGCGCTACATGCGCACGCTGGCCGATCGCGATCTGGCGATGGACCGCACGATGATCCCGCTGGGCTCGTGCACGATGAAGCTCAACGCGACCGCCGAGATGATTCCGGTCACCTGGCCCGAGTTCGGCAACATCCACCCGCTCGCGCCGGCCGACCAGACCGTCGGCTACACCGAGCTGATCGACGGTCTGGAAGCGATGCTGGTCGAGATCACCGGCTACGACGCGGTGAGCTTCCAGCCCAACTCCGGCGCGCAGGGCGAGTTCGCCGGCCTGCTCGCGATCCGCGCCTACCAGCAGGCGCAGGGCCAGGGCCATCGCGACATCTGCCTGATCCCCGAATCCGCGCACGGCACCAATCCCGCGTCCGCGCAGATGGTCGGCATGACCGTCGTCGTGACCCGCTGCGACAAGGACGGCAACGTCGACGTCGACGACATCCGCGCCAAGGCGGAGAAGTACTCGGATCGCCTGGCCGCGATCATGATCACCTACCCGTCCACGCACGGCGTGTTCGAGGAAGACGTGGTCGCGATCTGCGACATCGTCCACCAGCACGGCGGCCAGGTGTACACCGACGGCGCCAACATGAACGCCCTCGTCGGCGTGGCCAAGCCCGGCAAATGGGGCTCGGACGTCAGCCATCTGAACCTGCACAAGACCTTCTGCATTCCGCACGGCGGCGGCGGCCCGGGCGTCGGCCCGTGCGCGGTCAAGTCGCATCTCGCGCCGTATCTGCCGCGCGCGCTCGGCGGCGATGGCGAGGTGGGCATGGTCTCGGCGGCGACGCACGGTTCGGCGTCGATCCTGCCGATCAGCTGGATGTACATCGCGATGATGGGCGCCGACGGTCTGCGCCGCGCCACCCAGGTCGCGCTGCTCAATGCCAACTACGTCGCCAGGCGCCTCGCACCGCATTACCCGACGCTCTACACCGGCCGCAACGATCTGGTCGCGCACGAGTGCATCCTCGATCTGCGCCTGATCAAGGACGCGACCGGCATCAGCGCCGAGGACGTGGCCAAGCGCCTGATTGACTTCGGCTTCCACGCGCCGACGCTGAGCTTCCCGGTCACCGGCACGCTGATGGTCGAGCCGACCGAAAGCGAATCGCTGCACGAACTCGACCGCTTCATCGACGCGATGATCCAGATCCGCGACGAGATCCGCGCGATCGAGGACGGCCGTCTGGACCGAGAGGACAACCCGCTCAAGCACGCGCCGCACACGGCGATGCAGGTCACCGCCAGCGAGTGGACCCACGCCTACCCGCGCGAACTGGCCGCGTTCCCGCTGGCGACGCTGCGCCACACGAAGTACTGGCCGCCGGTCGCGCGCGTCGACAACGTGCACGGCGACAAGAACGTGTTCTGCAGCTGCATCCCGGTCGGGTCGGCCGAGGACGAGCCGGAAGCCTTCAGCGAACCCGACGTCGTCTGATCCGCAGCGTCTGAGCGGCCGGCGTCACGCCGGTCGATCTGCGCATTGCGTCACAACCTGACCCGACCGTGCGGTCGGGTTTGTTGTGTCCGGGCCCTGCGCGGATTCGTGCCGCGTCGCAACGGTCTTCACCGGATCTCGACATTGGCACGCGGGTTGCTACTCAGGCTCAGCCTCCCGTTCCGGTCAGTCCCATGCTCGTCGGCACCTACAACCCGCTGCTCGTCGCCATCTCGTATGTGGTCGCCGCCTTCGCGTCCTATGTCGCGCTCGACATGGCCGGCCGGATCGCGGCCAGCGACGGCTGGGCCTCGCGCAGCTGGCTGATCGGCGGCGCAGTGGCGATGGGCTTCGGCATCTGGTCGATGCACTTCCTCGGCATGCTGGCCTTCCAGTTGCCGATCCCGCAGGGCTACGACCTCGCGGTGACGCTGTACTCGCTGCTGATCGCGATCTGCAGCTCGGCCTATGCCCTGCACGTGGTCTCCGGCCGCGACCTGCCCATGCGCAAGCTCGGTGTCGCGGCGCTGATCCTCGGCGCCGGCATCGCCGCCATGCATTACGTCGGCATGGAAGCCATGCACATGCAGCCGGGCAGCGACTACCACCCGGGCTGGTTCGCGCTGTCGATCGTGATCGCGATCGCCGCAGCCGGCGCGGCGCTGTGGATCGCGTTCTCGCTGCGCCGCGAAGGCGCAGGTGTGGTGCGCGCGCGCAGTCTGGCCGCGCTGGTGATGGGCGTGGCGGTCGTCGGCATGCACTACACCGGCATGGCTGCGGCCGGCTTCCCGGAAGGCAGCATCTGCGGTGCCGCGATCGCCGGCGGCATCTCGCCGCAGTGGCTGGCCAGCCTGGTCGGCGCCACGACGTTCGCGATCCTCGGACTGGCGCTGACCACGTCGATCCTCGACCGGCGCCTGCAGGAGCGCACCACCCTGCTCAGCGATTCGCTCAAGAAGGCGAACCAGGAACTGACCTATCTCGCCCTGCACGACAATCTGACCAAGCTGCCGAACCGTCTGCTGCTGGAGGACCGCCTCGAACACGCGATCCGCCGCGCGGTGCGCAACGGCAACCGTTTCGCGCTGCTGTTCGTCGATCTCGACGGCTTCAAGGCGGTCAACGATGCCTATGGCCATCCGGTCGGCGATCGTCTGCTGCTGCAGGTGGCGCGTCACCTGGCTGCCGAGATCCGCGCCGAGGACACGCTGGCGCGGCTGGGCGGCGACGAGTTCGTCGTGCTCGCCGACATCAAGGAGCCGGGCGATGCCGCGACGCTGGCCGACAAGCTGCTGCAGACCGTCTCGATGCCGGTGCAGATCGAAGGCGGCGAACTCAACGTGACCGGCAGCATCGGCATCGCGATCTTCGGCGCCGACGGCACCAGCGCGCGCGAACTGATGACCAATGCCGATGCAGCGATGTACTCGGCCAAGGACCAGGGCCGCAACGCCTACTGTTTCTTCGAGCCGTCGATGAATCGCGGCGCGCACGCCGAGCTCGCCCTGATCCAGGATCTGCGACGCGCGCTGGCGCTGGACCAGTTCACGCTCAATTACCAGCCCAAGCTGCGCGCGCCCGACGGCCCGCTGGTCGGCCTCGAAGCGCTGCTGCGCTGGCACCACCCCGAGCGCGGTCTGGTGATGCCGGACACCTTCATTCCGCTGGCCGAGAAGACCGGTCTGATCCTGGAGATCGGCCGCTGGGTCATCAACGAGGCCTGCCGCCAGCTGATGGAATGGCGCGCGCTCGGTCGCGATGTCCCCTCGGTGTCGGTGAACCTGTCGGCGACCCAGTTCCGCTCGCCCGGCCTGCTGGGCAAGATCAAGGAGGCGCTCGCCCGCCACGGCATGCCGCCCTCGTCGCTGATCCTGGAGATCACCGAATCGACGGCGATGCACGACCCGGAAGCGAGTCTGGCGATCCTGCAACGGCTGTCGGCGCTGGGCGTGCAGATCTCGATCGACGATTTCGGCACCGGCTATTCGAGCCTGCTGTATCTCAAGCGGCTGCCGGCTAGCGAACTCAAGATCGACCGCGCCTTCGTCAAGGATCTCGTCGCCGGCAGCGAGGATGCCGCGATCGTCTCGGCGATCATCGCGCTCGGTCGCACGCTGAACCTGTCGGTGATCGCCGAAGGCGTGGAGACCGAGGCGCAGCAGCGGCTGCTGACCGAACTGGGTTGCACCTCGCTGCAGGGCTTCCACTTCGGCATGCCCGGCGACGCCGCGGCGATCGGCGCGCGGCTCTGACGTCGCACCGGATTCGCGGGAGGCGTCGGATCCGGTGATCCGCAGCCGACGGCGCGTGCGCTGCGCGCCGAAACCGGTGGCGCGGATGCGTGGCGTCAATCGATCTCGCTGGTCTCCTCGGCCAGGCTTTCCAGCAGCGCGTCGATCGGCATCGGGCGACCGAGGTGGTAGCCCTGCGCCTGGTCGCAGCCGTGCGCGCGCAGCCATTCGAGCTGCTCGGCCTCTTCGACGCCTTCGGCGATGATCGCCAGTCCGAGGCCATGGCCGAGCGCGATCAACGCACGGCAGATCGCGGCGCTGCGCGGATCCTCCGTCACGTCACGCACGAAGGCGCGGTCGATCTTCAGATGGTCGAGCGGCAGTTCGCGCAGATAGGCCATGCTCGAAAAGCCGGTGCCGAAGTCGTCGATCGACAGGCACAGGCCTTCGTTGCGCAACGTGCCCATCAGCGATCGCGCATCGTCGGGATGCCGCAGCAGCACGCTTTCGGTCAGCTCCAGATGCAGCGCGCGCGGCGGCAATGCGTGGCGTTCGAACAGATGCCGGATCGATTCCGGCGTCATGTCGGCCTCGAACTGCACCGCGGACACGTTCACCGCGATCGCCACATCACCAAGGCCCGCGGCGACCAGACGCGCGTGCATGCGCGCCGACTCCTCCAGCACCCAGCCGCCGATCGGCACGATCAGCCCGGACTCCTCGCACAGCGGAATGAACTGCGCCGGCGAGACGTAGCTGCCATCGGGCTGGCGCCAGCGCAGCAGGGCTTCGATCGCGGCGAGGCTGCCGTCGTGCAGACGATGGATGGGCTGGAAATGCAGCTCGAACTCGCTGCGTTCATGCGCCTGGCGCAGCTGCCGCACCATCGCCAGCCGGCTCGAGGCGTGCTCGGCCATCGCCGCGCTGTAGTGCACCACCTGCAGGTTCTCCCGGCGCGCATGCAGCGACGCCAGCGCCGCATGGCCGATGACCTTATCGGCCCCGCCGTCCTCGCACGGGCCGCTGGCCAGTCCGATCCAGGCTTCCAGCGGAAACGTGCCGCCTTCGGCCTCGACCGGAATGCCGATCGCCGCGAGCAGCGCGGCGACCATGGCGTCGCGCTCGCGCGGATCGAGCGCGGCGATGACGAACGTCTCCGACGGCATGTAGCCGCAGGCGCCGTAGCGCTCGGCGACCTGGTTGAAGCGTGCGGCTGCCTCGCACAGGATGTTCTCGCCCGCGCGGCGGCCCAGCGTCGGCGCGATCAGTTCCAGATCGCGCAGCTGTACATAGGCGATGGCGAAACCGCTCCCGCCGTCGGCTGCGCAGTGCGAATCGAGCTGGTCGGCCAGTGCGGCGAGCGTCAGCATGCCGGTGGTCGGATCGTGGTTGGCGCGCCAGGCCAGATCGCGCTCGTAACTCATGCGGACGCTGACGTCCTCGGCCAGCACCAGTCGCGCCGGCCGTCCGTCGAGTTCGATCGTGCGCGCGTGCACGCGGACTTCGACATGCCGCGCATCGCGCGTCATCAGCATCCACGGCCGGTCCTGCGCATCGTGGCCGCCCCCCGGTGCCAGCGCTTCACGGCCGGCGGCCTGGTCTTCGGGCGCCAGCAGATCGGTGACCGCCATATGCAGCAGGTCCTCGCGGTTGTAGCCGTAGGTGTCCACGGCCGCCTCGTTGACCGCGAGGAAGCGCAGATCCTCCAGGTCGTAGACCCAGGCCGGCAGCGGATTGCGCTCGAAGATGTGCCGGAACTGCAGTTCGGCGCGTTCCATGCGTTGTTGCGCATCGCGGCGTTCGGTGACGTCCTGCGCGGTGCCTGTCATCACCGGGTCCGCGCCATCACGGACGGTCGCGCCGCGGATCTTCAGCCACCGCGACGCGCCGTCGTCGAGCACCACCCGGTATTCCTGCACGAAGGGCAGCTGGTCGATCTGCGATGCGGCGAGCTCGGTCTGGATACGCGGCCGGTCGTCGTCGTGGATGCGATCGATGAACGCCTGCACCGGGATCCGGCCGTCGACGCTGTCCAGTCCGTAGAGCGCCGCCATCTCCTCGGTGGCGCGGACGTAGCCCGCGGCGGGATACATGCGCCACACGCCGGTCCCGGACGCGAGCTGGGCCTGCTGGAGCCACTCGGCCTGCGCCTCCACTTCGGCCATCAGCGCCTCGCGCGCGATCTCGTCCTTGCGGGCGCGTCGCACCACCAGGCCGAACACCAGCCAGTAGAGCAAGGCGAGCACGCACGCGGACACGGCGTACCGGCGCCAGGGCGCGAGAGCTTCGTGCAAGCCGATGCCGGCGCTGACGACGAAGGGGTAATCGCTGGTGTTGCTGAAGGCGACCTTGCGCTCGACACCGTCGAGCTGGCTGACCAGATCGCCGCTGAAACGCGCGCCCTCCACCCGCACTTCCGGCGGCAGATCGACGTGCTTGCCGACGTGCGTACCCGTGCGGCCGAAGCGCGCGACCACGACGCCGGCCTGGGTGTAGATGGTGGCGCTGCCCTCCGCGCCGACGTCGAGCGAATCGACCATGCCTTCGAGTTCGCGCGTCCGGAACAGGGCGACGATCCACGCATCGTCCGCCGCGAGCGCCAGCGGCAGCGTGCCACCCTTGCCCTGCGGCAGCAGCGGGCCTGCGACCAGCGGGCCCGCCCGATGATCGAGCGTGGCCAGCCAGTCGCTGACCCGCGCATCCGCAACGGCGCCGGATCGCGCGCGCCCGGACCGGTCGAACACGGCTATCGATTCCAGTTCATCGTGGCGGTCGATGACGCCGGCCATCCAGACATCCAGCCTGTCACCCGCCAGCGCCGGCGGCAGCGCGGCGTCGGCCCTCCGCTCCGCGGCGATGCCCCGCAACGCGCGTTCGATGTTGCGCAGTTCGTAGTGCAGCAGACGGTCGGTGCCGGTGGCCAGCGCCATGCTCTGCCGAGACGCCGCGTCCAGCCGCGCGTCGCGATCGAGCAGGACGAGCGTGGCGAGGCCCGCCGTGAGCACCACGCCGAGCAGAATGCCGGTGTTGCGGATCGAGCGGGCCGAACGGAGTCGCCGCAACCGTCTTGTCGTCACGTCCGTAAGCATCGTGTCGTCTGGCGGGCCCGCCCACGGGGGACCCTGAACTCCTGCACTGGAAGACGAAGCATGCCGGGAAAGGGGCCGCGCCCGGCTCTGAGAAAAATCTGAAAGCCGCACGAAAGCGATCCATCGATCCGGAAAAACGCGCGCACTTTTCACGGTGCGTGGCCGCTGCTCCACCCACGGTGGTCCTTCCCCCGCTCGCGAACCTGCCCATGTCCAGCAAAGACACCCGCTCGGCGTCCAATCCCGACCAGCCGCAACAGCGCGACCACGTGGCGATCCACGACCGCAAGGCGGCGCGCGGCGACGCCTACGCCCACGACGACAACCCCTCGGCCGAGGGCAACGACACATCGCTCACGGCCGGCCCCTCGTTCGAACGGCGCGTCCATGCCGACGGCCACGTCGAAGGCGTTCCGCCGCCCGTCGTGACCGGAGACGACAGCGACGACAAAGCGGGTGCAGGCGACGCGTCCGACCGCACACACGACGGGCGCACACACACACAGGATTGAGTTCGACAAGGACGCGCGCCGATGGACGCATCGTCGGCGCAGCCCCGCAGATGCATCCGTCATCGGGCGTGCATGACGTCGCGATGCATCGCGACGCCAGCGGGCGCGACTCCGTTGCGATCGCGGATCGTCGGGATGCGACATAACGGAATGCTGATGGATGCTTCGCGCACGGGGGGCGTCGATCCCCTAGAATCCGCACCGTCCTCGCCCCCGGAGTCACCGTATGTCGTCTGCCCCGCTCGCCTACCGCCGCGTCCTGCTCAAGTTGTCCGGCGAGGCCCTGATGGGCGACGAGGATTACGGCATCGATCCCAAGGTCATCGGTCGCCTGGCCGACGAAGTCATCGAGGCGCAGAAGGCCGGTGCCGAGGTCGGCCTGGTCATCGGCGGCGGCAACATCTTCCGCGGTGCGGGCCTGGCCGCGGCCGGCATGGACCGCGTCACCGGCGACCAGATGGGCATGCTGGCGACCGTCATCAACGCGCTGGCGATGCAGGACGCGCTCGAGAAGCGCGGCGCACGTGCGCGCGTGATGAGCGCGATCAAGATCAACGACGTCTGCGAGGACTACATCCGCCGTCGCGCGATCCGCCATCTGGAAAAGGGCCGCATCGCGATCTTCGCCGCCGGTGTCGGCAGCCCGTTCTTCACCACCGATTCGGGCGCCGCGCTGCGCGGCATCGAAATCGGCGCGGATCTGCTGCTCAAGGCGACCAAGGTCGACGGCGTCTACGACGCCGATCCGAAGAAGGTGCCCGATGCCAATCGTTACGACCGCCTGACCTACGACGAGGTGCTGAGCCAGGGTCTCGAGGTCATGGACACCGCGGCCTTCGCGCTCGCGCGCGATTCCGACCTGCCGCTGCGCATCTTCGACATGAGCCAGGCCGGCGTGCTGCTGCGCATCCTGCGCGGCGAACCGATCGGCACGCTGGTCCAGGGCCGCAGCTGAGCCTGCTGCGCGCGGCGCTGCTCGGCGCCGCAGCATCCCCCGGCCCCGTGGTCGGTCCCGGACGCTTATAATCGTCCGATTCGCACACGGACCGGGGCTGCCCATGCTCAACGACATCAAGAAAGACACCCAGACCCGCATGGCCAAGAGCGTCGAAGCGCTCAAGCACACGCTGGTCAAGGTGCGTACCGGCCGCGCGTCCAGCGCGCTGGTCGACCACATCAAGGTCAACTACCACGGTTCGGACATGCCGCTGAACCAGGTCGCCAGCGTGGTGGTGTCCGATGCCCGCTCGCTGACGATCACGCCGTGGGAGAAGCAGATCGTCGGCGCGATCGAGAAGGCGATTCTCGGCTCCGACCTCGGCCTGACCCCGAACACCGCCGGCACCACGATCCGCCTCAACCTGCCCGCGCTGACCGAAGAGCGCCGCCGCGACTTGTCCAAGGTCGTGCACAGCGAAGGCGAGGACAGCAAGGTCGCCATCCGCAACATCCGCCGCGATGCCAACCAGCAGATCAAGGAACTCCTCAAGGAGAAGCTGATCTCCGAGGACGACGAGCGCCGCAGCGAGGACGAGATCCAGAAGATCACCGATTCGGCGATCAAGGATGTCGACGAGGTCGTCAAGGCCAAGGAACAGGAACTGATGTCGGTCTGACGGTCCGTCCGCAGTCCGCATGAACGCACCGATTCCGACCGGGCCTGTCCCGCGCCACATCGCCGTCATCATGGACGGCAACGGGCGCTGGGCGGCGCGTCGCAAGCGTCCGCGTGCGATCGGCCACCGGGCCGGCGCGCGCACCGTCAACCTCTGCATCGATTTCTGCCTCGAACGCGGCGTCGACGCGCTGACCCTGTTCGCGTTCTCCAGCGAGAACTGGGGCCGTCCCGACGAGGAAGTCGGCGCGCTGATGAAGCTGTTCCTGGGCGCGCTCGACCGTGAAGTCGGCGAGCTGCATCGTCGCGGCGTGCGCCTGCGTTTCATCGGCGAGCGTGGCCGTTTCAGCGACGGCATCCGCGGCCGCATGGCCGCGGCGGAAACGCTGACTGCCGGCAACACACGGCTGACGCTGGCGGTGGCTGCCAGTTACGGCGGACGCCAGGACATCGCCTCGGCCGCGCGTTCGCTGGCCGAGGATGTCGCGGCGGGCCGTCTGCGTCCGGACCAGATTGACGAAGCCGCGCTCGGCGCACGGGTCGCGCTGGCCGACCTGCCGGCGCCGGATCTTTTCATCCGCACCGGCGGCGATCTGCGCGTCAGCAATTTCCTGTTGTGGCAGCTCGCCTACACCGAGCTGTGGTTCACCGAGACCCTGTGGCCCGAGTTCGGCGCGCAGGAACTCGAGCAGGCGCTACAGGTCTATGCCTCGCGCGAGCGACGCTTCGGGCTGACGGGCGAGCAGATCGCCACCGCACAGGACGCGCCCGGGGAGGGCCACCCATGACATCCACCCGCATCCTCGCGGCCCTGCTGATGGCGCCCGTCGCCATCGCCGCCGTGCTGCTGCTCAATACGCCATGGATGGCCGCCGTCTCGGCGATCATCTTCCTCGCCGCGCTGTGGGAATGGCTGCGGCTGACCGACATCGACGACACGCTGGCGCGCACCGCGCTGCTGGCGCTGAACCTGCTGCTGATGGTGGCCATCGTCTGGGCATCGGCGACCGGCGGCGGCTCGCTGGTGCTGCTGAAGATCTTGGCGATGATCGGTGTCGTCTGGTGGCTGCTGGCGACGTTGTGGCTGCGCCATTACGACTTCGCCTCCGATCACGACACCCGGGCGCGCGTGTTCAAGCTCGCGGCCGGCACGCTGGCGGTGATTCCGGCCTGGGCCGCGCTGTGCGTGATCCACGCCGGCGAGAACGGCGGACACGGCAACCGCTGGCTGCTGCTGGCGCTGGCGATCGTCTGGGCCACCGACACCGGCGCGTATTTCGCCGGCCGCAAGTTCGGCAAGCGCAAGCTCGCGCCACGCATCAGCCCGAACAAGACCGTCGAAGGCCTGGCCGGCGGCGTCGTCGCGGGCGTGCTGGTCGCGGTCGCATTCGCGCCGCTCGCCGGCGCGACCGTCGCGCAGTTGCCGCTGGTCGCGCTGGTCGCGGTGCTGACCGTGCTGGCATCGGTGGTCGGCGATCTGTTCGAAAGCCTGCTCAAGCGCCACGTGGGCGCCAAGGACTCGGGTACGTTGATTCCCGGTCACGGCGGCGTGCTCGATCGCCTCGACAGCGTGCTGGCGGCGCTGCCGGTGTTCGCGTTCGGCCAGATCTGGCTCGGTTTCTGACGATGCAGTCCGTCTTCGCGTGCCGCGGCCGGACGTGCCGCGCATGATCCGCAAGGTCGCGGTCTTCGGCGCCACCGGTTCGATCGGCACCTCGGCGCTGGACGTCATCGCCCGGCATCCCGATCGCCTGCGCGCCAGCGTGCTGGCGGCGGGCAGCAACGTACCCGCACTGGTCGCGCTGTGCGTCACGCACCGACCGGATCATGCAGTGATCGCCGATGCGGCGTTGCTCGACGCACTGGCGTCGGCGCTGCGCGACGCGGGCCTCGACACCACGCCGCATGCCGGCATGCCTGCACTCGATGCGCTCGCCCGCGATGCGGAGGCCTGCGACACCGTCGTCGCCGCGATCGTCGGCGCGGCCGGGCTCGATTCCACGCTGGCTGCGCTGCGCGCCGGCAAGCGTGTGCTGCTGGCCAACAAGGAATCGCTGGTGCTGGCCGGTGCGCTGATGATGCAGGCCGCGCGCGATGCGGGCGCGACCATCGTGCCGATCGACAGCGAACACAACGCGATCCACCAGTGCCTGCCCGCCGATGGCGACTGCAGCGGCGTCGCCCGCATCATCCTGACCGCATCCGGCGGCCCGTTCCGCGGGCGCAGCCGCGCATCGCTCGCGGAGGTGACGCCGGCACAGGCCGTCGCGCATCCCAAGTGGTCGATGGGGCCGAAGATCTCGGTCGACTCGGCGACGCTGATGAACAAGGGGCTGGAACTGATCGAGGCGCATCACCTGTTCGCGATGCCGGTCGAACGTCTCGACGTGCTGGTGCATCCGCAGAGCCTGGTGCACTCCTTCGTCGAGTTCATCGACGGTTCCACCCTCGCCCAGCTCGGACTGCCCGACATGCGCACCGCGCTCGCGGTGGGCCTGGGCTATCCCGATCGCATCGCCTCCGGCGTGTCGGGTCTGGATCTGCTGCAGCATGGCCGCCTCGATTTCGAAGCGCCGGATCTCGACGCATTCCCCTGCCTGGCGCTCGCCCGAGGCGCACTGGCGGCTGGCGGTACCGCGCCCGCGCTGCTGAACGCGGCGAACGAAGTGGCGGTTTCAGCCTTTCTTCAGGGGCACCTGCGTTTTCTAGCCATTCCCACGCTGGTCGAGCACGTGCTCGACACGCTTCCCGCCGCTGACGCGGCGTCGCTGGCCGTGCTGCGCGATGCCGACGCGCGCGCGCGCAGCGTCGCCACGCAGGCGATCGAAACCGGTGCCGTCCATTGAGCAAGCGTGATGTCTGAATTCTTCGGCTCGGTGTGGTGGCTGATCGTCAGCCTCGGCGTGCTGGTCACCTTCCACGAGTTCGGCCATTACTGGGTCGCGCGCCGGTGCGGCGTGCGCGTGCTGCGCTTCTCGATCGGATTCGGTCGCGCGCTGTGGTCGCGCCGCGGCAAGGACGGCACGGTCTACCAGATCGCGATGATCCCGCTGGGTGGCTACGTCAAGATGCTCGACGAGCGCGAAAGCCCGGTGCCGGAGGCCGAAGCGCACGAAGCCTTCAACCGCGCGTCGGTGTGGAAGCGCATCGCGATCGTCGCCGCCGGGCCGATCGCCAATCTGATCCTGTGCGTGGTGCTGCTGTGGGCGATGTTCGTCATCGGTCGCCCCGATTACGCGCCCGTCGTCGGCCAGGCCAGCGGCATCGCCGAAACTTCGGGCCTGCGCGCGGGCGACCACATCGATGCCGTCGGTGACCGCGAGACGCCGACGTGGATGGAGGTGCAGCTCGCGCTGCTGCCGGCCGCGCTGGATCGCCGGGACATCGCCCTGCACGTCACCGACGAACGCGACCGCGACGTGGTCCGCGAACTGCGCCTGTCGCAACTACCCGAGGATTTCGACCAGCGGCGTATCGCGTCGGCGATCGGCCTGTGGCCACGGCATCTGCTGCTGCCAGCGGTCGTGGGCCGCGTCGAGCCCGGATCCGCGGCCTGGGGCGTCCTGGCCGAAGGCGACCGCCTCACGGCCATCGACGGCAGCCCGGTGCGCGTGTTCGAGGACATCGGCCCGTTGGTGCAGACGCTGGGCGACCGCGGCGGCCAGGCGATGGTCGAAGTGGAACGCGACGGCGAGCGCCTCGCACTGGAGATGACACCCAAGCGCATGGAGCTGCCCGACGGGCGCGGCGAATACTGGGCCTTCGGTATCGCGCCGCCGCGCGACCTGCCGATGCCGGAGAAGGACGCGATTCAGCAGTACGGGGTACTCGCGTCGGTGCCGGCGGCGTTCCATGAAGTCGGTCATCTGACCGGCCAGCTGGTCGGCATGATCGGGCGCGCCTTCAGCGGCCGGGTGGCGATCGAGAACACGGTGGCCGGCCCAATCACGATTGCGCGCGCGGCCAATACCTATGCCGGCCAAGGACCTGCGTGGTACCTGACGATCCTCGCGTTGCTGTCGCTGAGCCTGGCGATCCTGAACCTCCTCCCCATCCCGCTGCTGGATGGGGGACACCTCTTGTATTACCTTATCGAGTTGGTCAAAGGCAGCCCGGTCAGCGAGCGCGCGATGGTGGCCGGGCAATACGTCGGCCTGGCCCTGCTGGCCAGTCTGATGGGCCTGGCGTTCTACAACGACATCCTCCAACTCGTGCGCTGACACCTGCCTCGACCCGGATTCCGCCGCACACACCGCGCCGGAACCACTCCCCTACCCGGATTCAAAGATGACGCGAATGCCTGACCGCCGACTGCTTGCCCTCGCCCTCGCCACGGTGATCGCCGCGCCGGCCTGGGCCCAGACGGCCGCGAACGCACCTGTTGCCGCGCCTGCGCCCACCGCCCTGCCCCCGCTGGCACCTTCGAGCGCGAGCAGCTTCACGGTCAGCGACATCCGTGTCGACGGCCTGCAGCGCATCGGCGCCGGCACCGTGTTCACCTACCTGCCGGTCGAGCGCGGCGACACCGTCAATTCGACGCGCATCAGCGATGCGGTTCGCGCGCTGTACCGCACCGGCTTCTTCGAAGACATCCAGGTCGCGCGCCAGGGCGACATCCTCGTGTTCACGGTGAGCGAGCGTCCGGCGATCAACCGCCTCACGCTGACCGGTAACAAGGACATCAAGACCGAAGACCTGACCAAGGGTCTCAACGAGATCGGCCTGTCCGAAGGCGAGACCTTCGACCGCCTCGACCTCGACCGCGTGACCCAGGAACTGGTGCGCCAGTACAACAACCGCGGCAAGTACAACGTCAAGATCACCCCGACCGTCTCGCGCCTCGACCGCAACCGCGTCGACATCGCGATCAACGTCGAGGAAGGCAAGGCGGCTAAGATCCGCCACATCAACATCATCGGCAACGAGACCTACGATCTCGACACGCTGACCGACAACTGGGAATCGGGCGAGTCGAACTGGCTCAGCTGGTACCGCCGTGACGACCAGTACTCGCGCGAGAAGCTCGAGGGCGATCGCGAAAAGCTGCACAACTTCTATCTCGACCGCGGCTACATCGACTTCAGCGAAGACAGCGTCCAGGTTTCGATCAGTCCCGACAAGGCCGACATGTTCATCACCGCCGGCGTCACCGAAGGCGAGATCTACAAGGTGTCGGACGTGCAGATCACCGGCAACACGGTGCTGCCGAAGGAAGAGATCGAAAGCCGCGTCTTCGTGCAGAAGGACCAGGTGTTCTCGCGCGCGCTGCTGGAGCTGAGCTCGGACGCGATCATCGCGACGCTCGGCAACATCGGCTACGCGTTCGCACAGGTGAACCCGATTCCGGAAGTCGACCGCGAGAACCGCACGGTCGCGATCAATCTGCAGGTCGTGCCGGGCCCGCGCGTCCAGGTGCGCCGCGTCCAGTTCAAGGGCAACAGCCGCACGTCCGACGAAGTGATGCGCCGCGAGATGCGCCAGTTCGAAGGCGCCTGGTACTCGCAGGCCGCGGTCGACCGCTCCAAGGTCCGTCTGCAGCGCCTGGGCTATTTCGAATCGGGCAGCGTCAACGTCGAAAGCCAGCCGGTGCCGGGCAGCAACGACCAGGTCGACGTGGTGTTCAGCGTCACCGAAACCACGTCGGGCAGCTTCGTGTTCGGCCTCGGCTACTCGCAGCTCGCCGGCGTGACCACGTCGGTGCAGCTGTCGCAGAACAACTTCCTCGGCAGCGGCAACCGCGTGTCGGTGGAAGCGCAGCGCAACGTCTACCTGCAGCGCTACTCGTTCTCCTTCATGAACCCGTACTTCACCGACGGGGGCATGTCGCTGGGCTACAACCTGTGGTGGCGCGAGTTCGACAACTCCGAGTTCAACACCGCGCAGTATTCGTCGACCAGCGCCGCCGGCCAGACGATCCTGGGCATTCCGCTGACCGAGAACGACTCGATCTCGCTGCTGCTCGGCGTCGACCGCAACCAGATCTTCACCTTCCGCGGCTCCTCGCCGGAATCGATCGTCGATTACGTCGATGCGTTCGGCTCGCGCACCTTCCATGCCTGGCGCAGCGAACTGGCCTGGGCGCGCGACACCCGCAACGACTATCTGCAGCCGACCCGCGGCATGATGCAGCGCGTTTCGCTGGAGAGCACCCTGCCCGGCTCGTCCGCCGAGTACTACAAGCTCAACTACGAGATCTCGAAGTACTGGCCGATCAACCGGCACCTGATCCTCAATACCCGCGCCGAGCTCGGCTACGGCGACAGCTACGGCAGCGACGTTGTGCGCAACGTCTGCTACACCGCGCCGACCTTCGTGGACAGCAACGGTGACGGCGTGGTCGACACGCAGGTACCCGGCGCCGCGCCGAGCGATCCCTGCGATCCGTCGTCGCCCGACTACATCCGCACGCTCACCGCCAGCGGCCTGCCGTTCTACGAGAACTTCTACGCCGGTGGTCCGCGCTCGGTGCGTGGCTTCCGCGACAACACGCTCGGCCCGCGCGAGACCGCGCTCAACAGCTCGTTCCTGCAGCCGATCGGCGGCGCGGTGAAGACCATCGGTTCGCTGGAGATGTTCTTCCCGCAGCTGATCAAGTCGCCCGCCGCGCGCATCTCGGCCTTCGTCGACTTCGGCAACGTCTACAAGGACGTCGACAGCTGGGACGCGAAGGAACTGCGCGCGTCGGCCGGTGTGGCGCTGATGTGGCGCGCACCGGTCGGCCCGATCTCGATCAGCTATTCGTACCCGCTGCGCCAGCAGAAGGAAGTCCGTGGTGGCGCCGGCGATCTGATCAAGCAGGGCGACGAAGTCGAACGTCTGCAGTTCACCTTCGGCGGCGCGTTCTGATCCAGCGCGACCGATGACCGACACGCAGACCCGCCATACCGCCGGAGCGCTCGCGCAGCGCTTCGGTCTCGTCGTCCACGGCGAGCCGGACACTTCGGTGTCGGGCGTCGCGACTCTCGCCACGGCCACCAGTGGCCAGCTCGCGTTCCTGTCCAATCCGCGCTACCGCCCGCAGCTCGCCGAAACCGGCGCCGGCATCGTCGTGCTGCGCGAGGCGGATGCGGACGGGTATGCCGGCACCGCGCTGATCGCGAAGGATCCCTACGTCGCCTACGCGAAGATCGCGGCGCTGTTCGATCCCGCCAGCGATGCGCCCGCGGGCGTCCACGCCCTCTCGGTCGTCGATCCGAGTGCGCAGGTCGATGCGTCGGCGTCGATCGGCCCGCACGTCAGCATCGGCGCGCGCAGCGTGATCGGTGCCGGCGTGACCATCGGTGCCGGCTGCGTGATCGGCGAGGACTGCATCGTCGGCGACGGCAGCCGTCTGATCGCCCGCGTGACCCTGGTCAAGCGCGTGCGCCTGGGCGCCCGCGTCACCATCCATCCGGGGGCCGTGCTGGGATCGGAGGGCTTCGGCCTGGCGATGGACGCCGGACGCTGGATCAACGTGCCGCAGCTCGGCGGCGTGGTCGTCGGCGACGATTGCGACATCGGCGCCAACACGACCATCGACCGCGGCGCGCTCGACGACACCACGCTCGCCGAAGGCGTGCGCCTCGACAACCTGATCCAGATCGGACACAACGTGCGCATCGGTGCGCACACCGCGATCGCGGGCTGCGTCGGCATCGCCGGCAGCACCAAGATCGGCAGTTACTGCCTGCTCGCCGGCAAGGTCGGCGTCGCCGGCCATCTCGACATCTGCGATCACGTCGTCGTCCACGCGATGACGATGGTGTCCGCATCCATCACCGAGCCCGGCGAATATTCCGCCGGCATTCCCGCCCAGCCCACGCGCGAGTGGCGGAAGAATGCCGTGCGGATCCGTCAGCTCGATTCGCTCGCGCGTCGCGTCACGGCGCTCGGGAAGGGGGAACCATGACAGACGCGATCACGCTGCCGATCTACATCGACGGCGTCCACAAGCTGCTGCCGCACCGCTATCCGTTCCTGCTCGTCGACCGCGTCGTCGAGTTCGAGCACGGCAAGCGCGTGCTCTGCTACAAGAACGTCTCGGCCAACGAGGAGTTCTTCCAAGGCCATTTCCCCGGCCAGCCGGTGATGCCGGGCGTGCTCGTCGTCGAGGCGATGGCGCAGGCCGGCGGCATCCTGACCCATCTGACCAAGGGCAAGGACTGCGAAGGCAACCTGTCGTATCTGGTCAAGGTCGACGCCGCGAAGTTCTCGCGCATGGTGGTGCCGGGCGACCGTCTCGAGCTCGAAGTCACGATCAAGCGCGAGATCCGCAACATGACCATGTATAGCGGCATCGCGCGCGTCGACGGCGAACAGGCGGCCTGCGCGGAGATCCTCTGCGCCGAGGTCCCGCGCTGACATGGGCGCCGCGCAGGTCCATCCCAGCGCGGTCGTCGATCCCGGCGCGACGCTGGGCGAGGACGTGCGCATCGGTGCGTTCACGCTGATCGGCCCGGACGTCGAGATCGGCGCCGGCACCATCGTCGGACCGCATTCCAGCATCCATGGGCCGACGCGTATCGGCCGCGAGAACCACATCCACGGCCATGCCGCGATCGGCGGCGAGCCGCAGGACAAGAAGTTCGCCGGCGAGCGCGCGGAATTGGTGATCGGCGACCGCAACACGATCCGCGAATTCGTCACGATCAACCGCGGCACCGGCGACGGTGGCGGCATCACCCGCGTCGGCGACGACAACTGGTTCCTCGCCTATACGCACGTCGCCCACGACTGCGTCGTCGGCAACCGCTGCGTGTTCTCGAACAACGCCACGCTGGCCGGCCACGTCACCGTCGGCGACCACGTGATCCTCAGCGGCTTCGTCGGCATCCACCAGTTCTGCCGGATCGGCGCGCATGCGTTCATCGGCATGGGCGCTTTCGTCAATGGCGACGTGCCGCCGTTCGTGATGGTGGCGCAGGACGGCTACGGCCGGCCGCGCGGCATCAACGCCGAAGGCCTGAAGCGTCGTGGCTTCGACAGTGCACGCACGTCGGCGATCAAGCGTGCCTACCGCGCCCTGTACGTGTCGGGCGATTCGCTGGCCGATGCGCGCGTGCGGCTGGAAGAAATGGCGCAGGACAGCGGAGACGTGCGCGCGTTCCTCGACTTCATCGACGCAGGCGATCGTCCGCTGCTGCGTTGACCGCTTCCACGGCACGACGCGCCGTCGATGCCGCACAATGCCACCGTGTCCAGTCCCGCGCCCGCATCCGTATCCCTGCTCGACGACCGCACGTCCGGTGCGCCGCTGCGCATCGCGCTCGTCGCCGGCGAAGCCTCCGGCGACCTGCTCGGCGCCGGACTGATCGAACAGCTGCGCGCGCGCTATCCGCAAGCGATCTTCGCCGGTGTCGGCGGCGATGCGATGCGCGCGGCCGGCATGGACACCTGGCACGACGCGTCCGAGCTCGCGGTCATGGGGCTGTCGGAAGTGCTGCGTCATCTGCCGCGCCTGCTCAAGCTGCGCAAGACACTGCGCGCGCGTCTGCTCGACTGGCGCCCGGATGTCTTCATCGGCATCGATGCGCCCGATTTCAATCTCGGACTGGAGCGCACGCTCAAGGACCGCGGCATCCGCACCGTGCATTACGTCAGCCCGTCGATCTGGGCCTGGCGGCAGGGGCGCGCGGCGAAGATCGGCCGCAGCGCGGATCTCGTGCTGTGCCTGTTCCCGATGGAGCCGCCGATCTATGCGACGCATGGTGTCGACGCGCGCTTCGTCGGTCATCCGCTGGCAGAGATGGTGGCGCTGGAGCCCGATCGTGCGGCCGCGCGCGATGCGCTCGGGCTGCCGCAGGACGCGCCCGTGCTGGCGGTGTTGCCGGGCTCGCGCCTGGGCGAGATCGGCCGGCTCGGCGAGGTGTTTCTCGATGCCGCCGCGCGTGTCGCCGCCGCCCTGCCCGGTCTGCGGATCGTCGTGCCGGCTGCGAACGCCGGCTGCCGCGCTGCGATCGATGCACTGCTCGCACACCCGCGTTATGCGGCGCTCGACGTTCGCGTGCTCGACGGCCAGGCGCGCGTCGCAATGGTCGCCAGCGACGTCGTGCTGCTCGCCTCCGGCACGGCGACGCTCGAAGCCTTGCTGGCCAAGCGCCCGATGGTCGTCGGCTACCGCATCGCGCCGAGCACGGCGTTCCTCGTGCGTCTCTTCAAGCTGATGCAGGTCGATCGCTTCTCGCTGCCCAACGTGCTCGCCGGCCGCACGATCGCGCCGGAGTTCATGCAGGAAGACTGCACGCCCGAACATCTGTCCGCCGCGGTGCTGCACTGGTTCCGCGATCCGGCCGCGGCCGATGCGCTGCAGCCGGTCTACCGCGATCTGCATCTGCAGCTGCGCCAGGGCGCATCGGCGACCGCAGCCGATGCGGTCGCGCGTCTCGCAGCGCCCGCGCTGCCTGCACCGGCGCGGACGCCATGACCCGGCGCCTGCGCATCGCCGGCGTCGACGAGGCCGGGCGTGGCCCGCTCGCCGGACCGGTCGTCGTCGCCGCCGTGATCCTGCATCCCAAGCGCCCGATCGACGGCCTCGATGATTCGAAGAAGTTGACGGAGAAACGCCGCGAGGCGCTGTATCCGCAGATCGTCGAGCGTGCACTCGCGTGGCGGGTCGAGTTCGTCGATGTCGACGAGATCGATCGCATCAACATCTTCCAGGCGACGATGGTCGGCATGGCGCGTGCGGTGCAGGCGCTGGCGCCCGCCGCCGAGCGCGTGCTGATCGACGGCAACCGCCTGCCGCGCGGTCTGCCCTGCCCTGCGCGTGCGATCGTCGGCGGCGATGCGATCGAGCAGTCGATCATGGCGGCCTCGATCCTCGCCAAGGTCGCGCGCGATCGCGCGATGGTCGAACTGCATGCGCAGTTTCCCGATTACGGCTTCGACCGGCACAAGGGCTACAGCGCACCGACGCATCTCGCCGCGCTGCAGGCGCACGGCCCCTGCGTGCATCACCGCCGCAGCTTCGCGCCGGTGTCGCGTCTGCTGCCCGACGCCGTGTCGGAGGCCATCGCGGAACCTGCCACCGCGGACCTGTTCGCCGAGCCATTGCCGGCCTGATCTAGCCGTGCCGGACGTCCACGTCTGAACCGTTCCCGGTGGGCCGGCACACACCTGCCGCACCAGAGCGCGACCTGCCCCCTGTCAAGCCTTGTCCGGCCCCCGCCCCGGCCCTAACCTGACCCTCCGGTTGCCACGCCCCTGCAATGTCCGCGCGCTTCGCCCACCTCCACGTCCACAGCGAATACTCGCTCTCCGATTCGACGATCCGGATCAAGGAGCTGGTGAAACGCTGCGCCGCGCTCGACCAGCCGTCGGTCGCGCTGACCGACCGCAACAACCTGTTCGCGCTGGTCAAGTTCTACAAAGCGGCCGAGGGCGCCGGGATCAAGCCTGTGATGGGCGCGGACATCTCGCTCGCCGAAGGCGATGAACCGGCCTCGACGCTGACCCTGCTGTGCCGCGACCACGACGGCTATCTGTCGCTGTCGCGCCTGCTCACGCGTGCGTGGATGGAAGGCCATCGCACCGATGGCGTCGTCGTGCGCCCGGAGTGGCTGCGCGAGGCGAACACCGGCCTGTTCGCGATCGCCGGCCGACATGGCCCGGCGGCGAAGCTGCTGGCCGGTGGCCGCGACGATCTCGCGCGGCAGTGGTACGCGCAATGGCGCGACGTCTTCGACGATCGCCTGTTCCTGCAGCTCACACGCTGCGGCTTCGACGACGAAGCCGTGCACAACGCACTCGCGCTGCAGGTCTCGTCCGATCTCTCGCTGCCGGTGATCGCCGGCAACGACGTGCGCTTCCTCGATGCCGACGGTTTCGACGCGCACGAGGCGCGCGTGTGCATCTCGACCGGCCGCGTGCTCGACGATCCGCGTCGCCCGAAGCTCTACACGCGCGAGCAGTACCTGAAGTCGGCCGACGAGATGGCCGCGCTGTTCTCCGACGTGCCCGATGCGATCGACAACACGCTCGCGCTCGCGCAGCGCTGCAATCTCGAACTGCGCCTCGGCACCTATTACCTGCCCGCCTACCCGGTGCCCAGCGAACACACGCTCGACACCTGGATCCGCGCGCAGTCGCACGAGGGCCTGGTCGAGCGTCTGGAGAAGTATCCGGTCGCGGCCGGCCACACGCGCGAGAGTTACGTCGAACGGTTGAACGTCGAGCTCGACGTGATCTGCAAGATGGGGTTCCCGGGCTACTTCCTGATCGTCTCGGACTTCATCAAGTGGGCCAAGGAACACGACATCCCCGTCGGCCCGGGCCGTGGTTCGGGCGCCGGCTCGCTGGTCGCGTGGGCGCTGAAGATCACCGACATCGATCCGCTGCCCTACGACCTGCTGTTCGAGCGCTTCCTCAATCCCGAACGCGTGTCGATGCCCGACTTCGACATCGACTTCTGCATGGACCGCCGCGACGAGGTCATCGACTACGTCGCCGCGAAGTACGGGCGCGACCGCGTCAGCCAGATCATCACCTACGGCACCATGGCCGCGAAGGCCGTGGTGCGCGATACCGGCCGCGTGCTCGGCTATCCCTACGGCATGGTCGACGGCATTTCCAAGCTGGTGCCGCCCACGCTGGGCATCGGCCTGGAGGACGCGCTCGGACGCACCGACAAGTCGCGCAGCGACGATGCCTGGCGCTCCGATGAACTGATCGCGCGCTACAACGACGAGGACGACGTCCACGACCTGCTTGATCTCGCCCTGCAGCTCGAGGACCTGACCCGCAATGCCGGCAAGCACGCCGGCGGCGTGGTGATCGCGCCGTCGCCGCTCAGCGATTTCTGCCCGCTGTTCGCCGAACACGACGAAGGCGGCCGCGGCCGCAATCCGGTCACCCAGTTCGACAAGGACGACGTCGAGACAATCGGCCTGGTGAAGTTCGACTTCCTCGGCCTGCGCACGCTCACGATCATCGACTGGGCGGTCAAGGCGATCAACGCGCGCCGCGCGACCGCGGGCGAGGATCCGCTCGACATCGCCGCGCTGCCGCTCGACGACATCGAGAGCTACAAGCTCTTCGCGCGTGGCGACACGGTCGCGGTGTTCCAGTTCGAATCGCGCGGCATGCGCGAGCTCCTCAAGCGCGCGCAGCCCGATACGTTCGAGGACATCATCGCGCTCGCCGCGCTGTTCCGTCCCGGCCCGCTGGGTTCGGGGATGGACAAGGAATGGGTCGACCGCAAGCACGGCCGCACGGACGTGAGCTATCCGCATCCGTCGCTGGAGCCGGTGCTCTCGCCCACCTACGGCGTCATCGTCTACCAGGAACAGGTGATGCAGATCGCCCAGGTCCTGGCCGGCTATTCGCTGGGCGGCGCGGACATGCTGCGTCGCGCGATGGGCAAGAAAAAGCCCGAGGAGATGGCCAAGGAGCGCGCCAAGTTCGAAGCCGGCGCGGCGGCGAACGCGGTGGATCCGGTCCAGGCCACGCAGATCTTCGACCTGATGGAGAAGTTCGCCGAGTACGGCTTCAACAAGTCGCACTCGGCCGCCTACGCGCTGGTCGCCTACCAGACCGCGTGGCTGAAGGTGCACTACCCGGCCGAGTTCATGGCCGCGGTGCTGTCGTCGGACATGGACAACACCGACAAGGTCACCGGCTTCCTGACCGAAGCGCGGACGATGGGCCTGGACGTGCTGCCACCCGACGTCAACGCATCGGCCTACATGTTCGAGGCGATCGATCCGCAGACCATCCGCTACGGACTCGGCGCGGTGAAGGGCGTCGGCCGTGGCGCGTGCGAGAACATCGTCGAGGCGCGCGTGCATGCCGGCGTGTTCCCCGATCTGCTGGATTTCTGCCGCCGCGTCGACTCCTCGCGCCTCAACAAGCGCACGCTCGAAGCGCTGATCAACGCCGGTGCACTCGACGCACTCGGCAAGAACCGCGCGTCACTGATGCTGCAGCTGCCCGAGGCGCTGAAGGCGACCGACCAGCTCGCGCGCAACCGCAGCGCCGGCATCGTCGACATGTTCGGCAGCAGCGTCGGCGACAGCGATGCGCTGCACATCGATCTGCCCGAGTGCGAGGAATGGCCGCTCAAGCAGAAACTCGACGGCGAACGCGACACGCTGGGGCACTACCTCAGTGGCCATCCGCTCGATCCGTATCGCGACGAGCTGCAGGCGCTGGTCGGCACTGATCTGGGCCAGCTCGACAGCCTGTGGGCGGCGCGCGACCAGAAAGGCGGCGGCAACAGCTGGCGCCCGGAAACCCAGGTGATCATCGCCGGCCAGGTCGGCGCGATGCGCAAGCGCGGCGACTCGCAGGCCTTCGTGCTGCTGGAAGACGGCCGCGGCCGGCTCGAATGCGGCTTCTTCGCCGATGCCAGCAGCGAGTACGCGCACCTGCTGACGCGTGACCGCATCCTGATCGTCGAAGGCGGCCTGCGCGAGGACGAGTTCAGCGGCGGCTTCGCGCTTCGGGTGAAGCGCTGCTGGGATTTCCACACCGTGTGCCCGGAGCATGCACGCCGGCTGTCGCTGCGTCTGGACCTGCGCGTGCCCGGCACGCTGGCGCGCGTGGAGCAGGTGCTGGCCCAGCATCGCCCCGGCAAGACGCCGCTGCGTCTGGACCTGCTGCTGGAAGCCGGCAGCGCCGGGACGCTGGACGTCAACGGCAGCCATTCGGTGCGCGTGGACGCCGAACTGCCCGGGACCCTGCGGGCCCAGGCCGGCGTGCGCATCGCGCGACTGGACATCGCCAAGCCCTGGGCCAACTGAGAACCTGTTCAATGTCCTGCTGCGCTTGCCGGCTGGCGCGCGTGCGGTGCTCGGAATGCTCACGTACCGTGTGTACGCTGCGCTTTCTGCGCGCCGCCTCACACCATCCGGCTGCGCTCGCGACGGACCTTGAACAGGTTCCTCGCGCGCAAACAGCGCCGCATCCGGCTTCGCAACATCCGCCAACATGCGGCGATCTGCGATCCAGACGCCCTCGTACGGCCTCATCGGGCGCTCTCCGCTAGACTGTCGCCCTTTCCGGCTCCGGCCGGGCCCGCGTGGCGCACCGCGCCCGGGTCCGCACCGCGGCCGCCTCCCAACGGACGGCTTTCCCGAATGAATCCGAACTACCTCGACTTCGAACAGCCCATCGCCGATCTCGAAGCGAAGATCCAGGAACTGCGCCAGGCCAGCGACGGCCCGGCGGTCAACATCGACGCCGAACTCGCCACGCTGCGCGACAAGCTGCGCAAGCGCACCGCGCACATCTTCCGCGACCTCACGCCGTGGCAGGTGTCACAGCTCGCCCGCCACCCCCAGCGCCCGTACACCAACGACTACATCCGCAGCATCTGCGACGAGTTCGAGGAACTGGCCGGCGATCGCGCCTATGCCGACGATGCCGCGATCGTGGGTGGTCTGGGCCGCATCGATGGCCGCAGCGTGGTCATCATCGGCCACCAGAAGGGCCGCGACACCAAGACGAAGGTGCGTCGCAACTTCGGCATGCCGCGCCCCGAGGGCTACCGCAAGGCGCTGCGCCTGATGAAGATGGCCGAGCGCTTCAAGCTGCCGCTGCTGACCTTCATCGACACGCCGGGCGCGTATCCCGGCATCGGCGCCGAAGAACGCGGCCAGTCCGAGGCCATCGCCCGCAACCTGCTGGAAATGGCGGAACTCAAGACGCCGATCATCTGCACCGTGATCGGCGAAGGCGGCTCCGGCGGCGCGCTGGCGATCGGCGTGGGCGACCGCACGCTGATGCTCGAATACAGCACCTACTCGGTGATCTCGCCGGAAGGCTGCGCCTCGATCCTGTGGAAGGACGCGGGCAAGGCGCGCGACGCCGCCGAGCAACTCGGCCTCACCGCCAAGCGGCTCAAGTCGCTGGGCCTGGTCGACAAGGTGGTGCGCGAGCCGATCGGCGGCGCACACCGCAACCCGCGCCAGACCGCGACGCGCCTCAAGGCCGTGCTGATGAACGAGCTCGACCAACTGGAACAGTTGCCGGTCGAGACACTGCTGCAGCGCCGGTACGAGCGTCTGCGCAGTTACGGGGCGTACGAGGCGGCCTGATCCGCGCGCGACCCGTCGGCGCCTGTCCGGCCTTCAGCGGTTCTTCCGGGACGCGTGGCAGACTCGTCGCTCACTCGACGAATGGATGCCTCGATGAAAACGCGCCTATTTGCCCCCCGTGGCCGACTGTCTGCCCTGACTCTGGCACTCGTCGCCTTCACCGCGACAACGATTGCGGCGGCCGACGACACCGCGCTTGAAGTCGCGACCCGGGCGCCCGCGCTAGCGGATGCCGCGCAGGCAGCCTGCACTGCGATCACCAGTGCCTCCGCCCGGTCACCGCTCGAGATCGAAAGCGCGATCCGCGACGCGCGCGCCGCAGTCAGCGCAGCGGTGACTTCAGAGGCGACCGTGCCGGCTGCCGCGCCCATCCTCGCGGGGTTGGCCGAGCGCATCGGCGATCTGGACCAGGTGCCATCGATCCAGTTGCAGATGCTGCGCAACGCGCTCGCCAACAGCGCCGGTGACCGCGAACGCCTGATCGAAGGCCGGGCATTGACCAATGCACTGCTGCGCCACATCGACGGCAGTGGCGACGGCACGACACCGGCGACCGCCTGGCACCCGTGCCTGGTGAGCAACGAATACGATTTCGTGCAGCAGGTCCTGCGGGCGCGCGATGTCACCCAGCAGGCTCTGCTGCACGAAGGCGGTCGGCACTACGACAAGCTGACCCTGACGATGGGCGATGGCAGCACGCGCGAGGTGTTCTTCGACATCACCGATCTCTATACGCGCAACGCGGAGGCGCTGACGCGCTGAGCGCTCTCACCACGCGCGCAGATACTGGTCCGGCGTTTCGATCTCGACGCCCAGTTCGCGTGCCGCGCGACGCGGGAAGTAGGGATCGCGCAGCAGCTCGCGTGCCATCAGCACGATGTCGGCATCGCCGTCGGCGACGATGCGCTCGGCCTGCGCCGGCGTCGTGATCAGGCCGACCGCACCGGTCGCGATGCCGACTTCATCGCGGATGCGCCGTGCGAACGGCACCTGGTAGTCCGGCACCGCCTCGATCGACTGCAGCGGCGACAGGCCGCCGCTCGAGGTGTCGACCAGATCTACGCCACGCGCTTTCAGCAGGCGCGCGAGTTCGACGCTCTGTTCGACATCCCAACCGCCCTCGACCCAGTCGCTCGCCGAAATGCGCACCCACAGTGGCAGGCGTTCGGGCCAGACGCCGCGCACCGCATCGACAACGTCGAGCACCACGCGGACGCGATTGTCGAAAGGGCCGCCCCAGGCGTCGTCGCGCGTGTTCGACAACGGTGACAGGAACTGGTGCAGCAGATAGCCGTGCGCGGCGTGGAGTTCGGCGACCTCGAAGCCGGCGTCCAGCGCGCGCAACGCGCTCGCGCGGAAATCGTCGACCACCTGCGCGATGCCGGCCGCGTCGAGCGCCTGTGGCGCGGGATACTCGGCGCTGTAGGCCTGCGCCGAGGGCGCCACGACCTGCCAGCCGCCCTCGGCGACCGGCACCGCACCGCGCCCGCGCCACGGCGCGAACGTGCTGGCTTTGCGCCCGGCATGCGCCAGCTGGATCGCCGGCGCCGCGCCCTGCGCGCGGATGAAGTGCGCGATCGGCGCCCAGGCCTGCACCTGCGCGTCGTTCCAGATCCCGGCGTCCTGCGGCGAGATCCGGCCCTCGGGCGACACCGCGCAGGCCTCGGTCATCACCAGGCCCGCACCACCGACCGCGCGGCTGCCCAGATGCACGCGGTGCCAGTCGTTCGGCAGGCCATCGCCGGACGCGTACTGGCACATCGGCGAGACTGCGATGCGGTTGCGCAGTGTCAGATCGCGCTGGCGGAACGGGGTGAACAGGGCGGACATGTGGGGACTTCCTGCAGAGGCGATGCGCGACTGTAGGCCGCATAGCACCGCAGGGCGACCGCATCCCCGGATCGCTGCATCGCGTCCGTGGGCGACCAGCGGTGTTGCCCAGCGAACGCGAGACGAGCGCGCCTCGCTACCATGTCCACATGCCGATCGATCTGCCGCTGCCGGACCTGCTGCCCGATGCACATGGCTGCCTCGTCGTCGGCTACAGCGGCGGGCTGGATTCGACCGTCCTGCTGCACGCACTCGCACAGACGCCGGCGCTGCACGCGCGCGGGCTGCATGCGGTGCATGTGCATCACGGCCTGCAGGCCGACGCGGACGCGTGGGCCGCGCACTGCATGGCGACCTGCGCACGACTCCAAGTGCCGTGCAGTGTGGTCCGGGTCGACGTGGCGCGCGACAGCGGCGAGGGTCCCGAAGCCGCAGCGCGTGCGGCGCGCCACGCCGCATTCGCTGCGCAGCTCGGGGCGGGCGATGTGCTCGCCCTCGCCCACCACCGCGACGACCAGGCCGAAACCGTGCTGCTGCGTGCGCTGCGCGCGTCGGGGCCGGATGGGCTCGCCGCGATGCGTCCGCTGCGCCGCTTCGCGAACGGTTGGCTGTGGCGGCCCCTGCTCGCGCTGCCGCGTGCGCAGCTGGTCGCGTATGCGCAGGCACACGGTCTCGAATGGATCGAGGATCCGAGCAACGCGGTGGACGATGCCGACCGCAATTTCCTGCGCAATCGCGTGTTGCCGCTGCTGCGCACGCGTTGGCCGCACGCGGACGCCGCGCTGTCGGTGGTCGCGGCGCTGCAGGCCGAGACGGGCGCGTTGCTCGACGTGTGGGACGACGATGCGCTGGCAACGGCGCGGACGCCCGATCCCGCCGTGCTGCGCCTCGACGCGTTGCGTGCACTCCCGGACGCACGCCGCGCGCGCGTCCTGCGTCGCTGGATCGCGGCGCTCCAGGGGCCGCCCCTTCCGGCGCGTGCCATCGACTGGTGCAACGCCGACCTCGAAATGGGCCGCACGGATCGCGTGCCCCGCTTCGACTGGGCCGGCCATCGCCTGCAGCGCTGGCGCGGCCTGCTGCAGGCCGGGCCGATCCGGGCGCCGCTGGATGCCGGCTTCACCGCGACCTGGGACGGCGGTGCACCGCTGCAACTGCCTGATGGCGGCCGGCTGTGGCTCGACGGCGCGCCGGCTGGCCGTGCGTGGACCGTCCGGGCCCGTCAGGGCGGCGAGCGCATCCGCCTGCCCGGCCGTGCCCACACGCACGCGCTCAAACACGTGCTGCAGTCGCTTGACGCGCCCCCCTGGATCCGCGCGCATCTGCCGGTGCTGGTCGACGGCGACGGCCGCGTACTGGCGGCCGGTGATCTCGCCTTCGACGCCGGCTTCGACGCCTGGCTGCGCGACGGCAACCGCCGCCTGCACTGGTCGCCGCCCGGCGACATGTACACGGTGCCGGACGCGCGGATCGCTTAAAATCCGCGCATGCCGAAGAAACCCGCTGCCGCCGAAGCCAGTCCCGTCGCCGATTTCGAAAACGCTCTGACCCAGCTCGAGACGCTCGTCGAGCGCATGGAAGGTGGCGAACTGAGTCTGGAAGAATCGCTGGGCGCCTACGAGCGCGGCGTCGGTCTGTACCGGCGCTGCCAGCAGGCGCTCGAAGACGCCGAGCTGCGCGTGAAGCTGCTCAGCGATCCCGCAGCGCCCGAACGCGCGCAGCCGTTCGGCGATGCCGGATTCGACGATCCCGATGCCTGACGCGGCAGACGACACCGCCACGCTGATCGAGCGCTGGCGCGCACGCACCGACGCCACCTTGCAGCAGGCGCTCGACACCGTCGCCGACGGCGAGCCGCGCCTGCACGCCGCGATGGCACATGCAGTACTGCTGGGCGGCAAGCGCATGCGTCCGCTGCTGGTCCACGCCACCGCCTATGCCTTCGGTGCGCCCGCGGGCGCCGCCGATGCCGCGGCCGCGGCGGTCGAGCTGGTGCATGCCTACTCGCTGGTGCACGACGACCTGCCGGCAATGGACGACGACGCCCTGCGTCGCGGCCAGCCGACCGTGCACGTCGCCTTCGACGAAGCCACTGCGATCCTGGCCGGTGACGCATTGCAGACGCTCGCGTTCTCGCTGCTCGCCGAAGCGCCACTCGCTGCGGAGGTCCGGCTGGCGATGGTCGCGACGCTCGCGCGCGCGTCGGGCGCGAACGGCATGTGCGGCGGCCAGGCGCTCGATCTGGCGGCGACCGGTGACGGGGGCGCGATCGGCGTGACCGCGCTCGAACGCCTGCACGCGATGAAGACCGGCGCCCTGCTGCGCGCGGCGGTCGCGCTGGGCGCGCTCGCTGCCGGCGTGGATGCTGACACACGCGCGCGTCTGGATGATTTCGCCGATGCGCTGGGCCTCGCCTTCCAGATCCGCGACGACCTGCTCGACATCGAGGGCGACAGCGCGACGCTCGGCAAGACCGCCGGCAAGGACGTTGCGCAGGACAAGGCGACGTTTCCCGCGCTGATCGGCGCCGATGCCTCGCGTGCGCGCCTCGATGCACTCGCGACGCGCATGCGAGACGCGCTGGTTCCGTTCGGCGAGACCGTCGCGCCGTTGGCCGCGCTCGGCCGCCGCGCGATCGAACGCGATTTCTGAAGCCGGGACGCGATCAGCGCCCGGCCCTCATCAGACTCAGCCGCCGAAGAACCGGATCGTCAGCGGATGCCGGTAGTGCTCGCCGTTCAAAGCGCGCACCGCGGCGACGATGCTGCTGATCAGCCACAGCATTGCGAGGCCACAGGCCGCTGCCACCAGCATCAGGCCGGCCGGCAGCGTCACGATCGCGCCGATGCCGAGCGTCAGCACCGTGGCACCGAGCAGGCCGATGGCCGCGACGAAGATCGCGCAGGCGTAGAGGCACATGCTCAGGTGGAAGTTCAGCGCATCGCGCGCGTGCGCGGCGACGAACGCATCGTCGTCGCGCTTTGCCAGATAGACCACGCCGGCCACGAGCGCGCCCGCGACGCCGGACATCCAGCTCGTCAGCAGCGCGAGCACCAGTGCCCCGATGTGCATCGCCGCCGCCCAGTGGCGGCTGTCATCGGCGGGCAGGGTCTGCGGAAAGGATGCGGTCTGCATGGGACACCTCCGGTCGTGGATCGTGGCGCCAGCCTGCCCGCGCGTCGCGCGCGGCGCCAGACGCGGACGTCACCCGGACTTCCGGCACCCCCGCAACGCGACAGGCCCCGGCGCGGACGCCGGGGCCTGTGCGGTGCAGCCGGATCGATCGCTTACTTGACCAGGCGCAGCGCGAAGGGATAACGGTAGGCCACCCCGTCGTTCGCCTTCATCGCGCCGATGATGGTCAGCACCAGCCACGCGATGCCCAGCAGCAGGCCGACCGGCATCGTCAGCACCGCGCCGAGGCCGAAGGTCACCAGGGTGATCAGGAACAGCACCACGCCGACCAGCGCCAGGGTGATGTTGAAGTTGAGCGCCTCGCGCGCCTGGTCGGCGGCGAAGGGCATGGTGTCCTTCTTGATCAGCCAGATCACCAGCGGACCGACGATGTTGCCGATGCCGCCGGTGAACAGACCGGTCAGCGCCGACAGATGGCCGAACAGGCCCCACTGGCGTTCTTCCGCGGAGGCGACGCCGGCGGGGGGAGGCGATGCGGTGGTGTACTTGTCGAACTCGCTCATGCGGGACGCCTCGGGTTGGGTGGAAGGATCACAGGCCGTGGCCTTGCGGCGCACTGTTCAGGGAAGGCGCACAGCCGTCAAGTGCGGCAACGTCACTCGCCACCGGCAACGGTCATGCGCCCGAGCAGGATCGAGCCCGTGCGCACGTGCGAACGCGGGTCGACGTCGCTGCCCACGGCTTCGATGGTGGCGAACATCTGTTTCAGATTGCCGGCGATGGTGATGCCGTCGACCGCGTGGCGGATCTCGCCGCCCTCGACCCAGAAGCCCGACGCGCCGCGCGAGTAATCGCCGGTCACCGCATTGACGCCCTGCCCCATCAGGCCGGTGACCAGCAGGCCGCGATCCATGCCGCGCAGCAGATCCTGCAGACCGCCGGCGTTGGCGGGAATCTCGAGGTTGTGCACGCCGCCGGCATTGCCGGTGGTCTGCAGCCCCAGCTTGCGCGCCGAATAGCTGCCGAGCACGTAGCGCTGCAGCACGCCGCCCTCGATCAGCGGGGATTCGCGCGTGGCCACGCCTTCGGCGTCGTAGGCCGACGACTGGAACCCGCGCTGGAGGAACGGGCGCTCGAAAATGTCGAACCACTCGGGAAACAGCTGCGTGCCGACGCTGTCGAGCAGGAAGCTCGCGCGGCGGTACAGCGCGCCGCCGGACACCGCGCCCAGCAGATGGCCGATCAGCGAGCGCGCGACCTCGGCCTGGAACAGCACCGGATAGCTGCCCGTCGCCAGCGGCCGCGGGTCCAGTCGCGCGAGCGTGCGCTCCGCGGCGCGTCGGCCGATCGCAGCCGGCGCATCGAGATCGGACTCGGCGAGCGCCACGCTGTACCAGCCCTCGCGCTGCATGTGTTCGCCCTCGCCCGCGATCAGCGCACAGCCGATGCTGTGGTGGCTGCCCCGCTCGGCGCCGACGAAGCCATGGCTGTTGGCGTAGACGCTCAGGCCCTTCGACGTGCTGACCGAGGCGCCATCGGAATTGGCGATGCGCGGATCGGCATCGCGACCGGCGGCCTCGCAGGCCAGTGCCAGATCCACCGCGGCGTCCGCATCCAGGGCCCAGGGATGCCAGGCGTCGTACTCGTCGAAGCGGCCATCGGCACCGGGGCGCGCCATCAGGTCGGCATCGGCGAGGCCCGAGGCTTCATCGTCCTCGGTGAAACGCGCGATCGCGCAGGCCTGGTCGACCGTCGCGGCGAGGCTGTCCTCGCGCAGATCGGCGGTGCTGGCGGTGCCCTTGCGCTTGCCGAAGTAGACGGTGACGCCGATGCCGCGGTCGCGCGTGGACTCGACGGTCTCGACCTCGCCCATGCGCACGTTGACGCTCAGGCCCGCGTCTTCCGAGCACGAGACCTCGGCCTGGGTGGCGCCGGCGGCGCGGCACCGGTCGAGCAGGCGCTGCGACAGCGCGGCCAGTGCGTCGAGACGGACGGCCGAATCGTCGGCCGGATGAACGTCGATCAAGGCGTGGGACATGGGCAATGACTTATCCTGTTGCAATGAGAGGCATCAACGAAGAATCGGGCGAGTACCTGGGTCCCAGCCGCAAGCAGAACCGGCGCGAAGCGCTGGAAGTGCTGTCGCTGGCGGACGCCCTGGTCGCACTGTCCGAAAACCAGCTGGGCAAACTGCCCGTTCCCGACACACTGCTGCCGCACATCGCCGATGCGCGGCGCATCACCTCGCACATCGCGCGCAAACGGCAGCTGGCGTTCCTCGCCAAGCAGATGCGCCGCGAGAGCGACGAGACACTGGAAGCGATCCGCGACGCGATGGACGCCGGTGGCGCCGCCGCGCGCGTCGAGACCGCCCAGCTGCACCGCGCCGAAGCTTGGCGCACGCGCCTGCTCGACGACGGCGATGCGGCCCTGGCCGAACTGCTCGATGCGTACCCGGAGGCCGACCGCCAGCGCCTGCGCCAGCTGGTGCGCAACGCACTGGCCGAGCGCGCGAAGAACAAACCGCCCGCCGCGTTCCGCGAACTGTTCCGCGAGCTGCGCGGCGTGTTCGCCGCTGCCTCGCTCGCGGCAGGCGAAGACGCTGCGGCCGAGGAAGCGCGTCTGGAAGACGAAGGCGACGAACCCGGCGACGGCGACGACGCACGCTGAGTTTCATATGCCGTCATTCCCGCGGAAGCGGGAATGACGGATTTATTGGAGCGCAGCCCAAAGCCGCTCCGACTAACGCAACCCAAGTCCTGCACGGCGGCTCTCAAGCCTGCGTGCCGCCGACGGTCAGCTGGTCGATCAGCAGATGCGGCTGGCCCACGCCGACCGGGACGCTCTGCCCGTCCTTTCCGCAGACGCCGACGCCTTCGTCGAGCGCCATGTCGTGGCCGATCATGCGCACGCGCTGCATCGTCTCAGGACCGTTGCCGATCAGCGTCGCGCCCTTGACCGGCGCGGTGATCTTCCCGTCTTCGATCAGATAGGCCTCGGTCGCCGAGAACACGTACTTGCCGTTGGTGATGTCGACCTGGCCGCCGCCGAAGTTCACCGCGTACAGGCCCTTCTTGACCGAGCGGATCATGTCCTGCGGATCGTCCTGACCGGCCAGCATGTAGGTATTGGTCATGCGCGGCATCACCAGATGCGCGAAGGATTCGCGGCGGCCGTTGCCGGTCGGCGCGACACCCATCAGGCGCGCGTTGAGCGTGTCTTGCATGTAACCGGTCAGCACACCGTCCTCGATCAGCGTCGTGCAGTGCGTCGGCGTGCCTTCGTCATCGATGTTGAGCGAACCGCGGCGACCGTCGAGCGTGCCGTCATCGACGATCGTCACGCCCTTCGAGGCGACACGCTGACCGATGCGGCCCGCATACGTGCTGGTGCCCTTGCGCGCGAAATCGCCTTCGAGGCCGTGACCGACCGCTTCGTGCAGCAGCACGCCGGGCCAGCCGGCGCCGAGCACGACCGGCATGGTGCCGGCCGGCGCATCGATCGCTTCGAGATTCACCAGTGCCTGGCGCAGCGCCTCGCGCGCGAAGCGCTCCGGCTTGCCGTCGCCCAGCAGTTCTTCGTACGAGTACCGCCCGCCGTAACCCGAGTAGCCGGATTCGCGGCGGCCGTTGTGTTCCACCAGCACCTGGATGTTGAGCCGCACCAGCGGACGCACGTCGCCGGCGAGCACGCCGTCACTGCGCGCCACCAGCACGGTGTCGACGCCGCCCGTCAGGCTGACCATCACCTGCTGCACGCGCGGATCGGCAGCGCGCAGCAGGCGGTCGACGCGGCGCAGCGCTTCGACCTTCGCCTCGCTGCCGAGCGCGTCGATCGGATCCTGCGCGGGATACAGATCGTGGGCGCGGGTGCGTGCCAGCGCGAGCGGTGCGTGCGCGCGGCCATCGCGGGCGATCGCACGCGCCGACTGCGCTGCGCCGAGCAGCGCGACCGCATCGATGTCGTCGGAGTAGGCGAAGCCGGTCTTCTCGCCGCTGATCGCGCGCACGCCCACGCCCTGCTCGATCGCATGCGAGCCACTCTTGACGATGCCGTCCTCGACCGCCCAGCTCTCGCGACGCGAGTGCTGGAAATACAGGTCACCGAAATCGATGCCTGGTCCGAGCAGGGCGGAGAACGCGCGGTCGAGGCCGGAGGTGTCGAGACCGGCGGGCAACAGCAGGCGGGATTCGGCCAGCGCGAGCGCGCCGCCGGAGGAAACGGGAGATTCGGACATCCGCCAAGTGTGGGGGCAAAGCCGTCGATGGCAAGCCGAAACTGAACCTGCAGGCCCGCAATCGCCGGCGAAAACGCGTCAGTTAGCCGATTGTGGCTGCGTCGAGGGCGTGCTCGAAGGGGGCGCCGCGTCGCGACGCTCGACCACGTCCACCTTCGGATCCTGCCACGGGCCGCTGACGTGATAGTTGCGTGCGCCCATCTCGGCCAGCGGCTTGCGCAACACCGCGTTCGCGACCGCGCCCACTGCAGCGCCCACGGGGCCGAGCGTCAACGCGCCGACCGCCGGCAGCAGGTTGCCGGTCTTGGGCAGCACTTCGATGTCCTGGTCGTGCGTGCGCGCAGCGAGATCGGCGCTGCCGCGGATGCGGATTTCCGCCGCTGGTCCATCGATGACGAGGTTGTCGCCACGCGCGGTGCCGTTGCCGAAGCGGATGTCGCCGGCGATGCGGTTGAAGCCGAAGCCCTTGCTGAAGAAGTCGCGGAAATCGAGCATCAGCCGGCGCGGCAGTTCGGCGACGCTGAGCAGACCCAGCACACGACCCGCGCCCGGCTCCACTTCAACCAGTTGCCCGTCGCGCAGCGCGATCTTCATCGCGCCTTCGAGCTGCGCGACCTGGAATGCATTCGGCGCGCCCGGCCAGGCCGCGTCGAAGTCCACGCGTCCCTGCCCGCCGACGATGCTCCCCGCGAAGCCGAGGCCCGACGCGAGCCGGCCGAAATTCTCGCTTTCCACGTCGGCCTGCAGCGCGGTGCGCGCCGCCGCGCCGCGTCCGGTCCAGCGGCCGGTCACATCGATGCGATGGTCCGGCGCGCGGACCTGCAGACGATCGACCGCCAGGCCGCCGGGGATGCGACGCGAAGACGCGTCCACGCGGCCCAGCGCCACGTCGCCGAAGCGCAGATCGTCGATCGCGAGCTGGATCGGCGGCACCGATGCGGGATCGAGCGTGTCGTCGACCGGCGTCGCTGCGGGGACGCGCGCGATCACCGGCGCTGTGGGTGCCGCGATCGCCACGGCATCGGGCTTGGGCGCAGGCGCGGGCCAGTGCAGGCGCTGCAGCGCGATCGCGAGCGGTGCGCCGTCGGCATCGGGAATGCGCACGTCACCGGCCAGCGCGGCGCCGTCGAGGCGCAGATCGGTCCCGGCATCGCGACGCGCGGCGGTGATGCGGGTCTGGCCGAGACGACCGCCGGCGAGCCGCAGATCGGCCGTGGTCACGTCCACCTGCTCCAACGCCAACCCGTCGCCGTCGTCGCCCGCGCCCATCAGGCCGATCCAGTCGAACACATCGACCACCGGCGTGCGGCCGAAGACGGCGATGCCGGCGGCGGGCGCCGCGTCGTCGACGCGCGCCTGCCCCATGTCCACGCGGATGCCCGCACGTGCGCCGCTGGTGCGCGCACGCAACGCGAGCCGGTTGCCGAAGCCGACCAGCACATCGCCGGTGCCGAACGGCAGCGGCGCTTCGATCGTCGTGCGCAGCGCGCGTCCGGCCGGTTTGTCGAGTGGCGCCGGCAGTCGCAGTGTCGTGCCGACGAGATCGGAGCGCAGCAGCAGGCGCGCGGCCGGGGCGCCCTCGCCTGCGGGGGCGTCGGGCACGGCCACCTGCACCTGCCACGGGGCGCGACCCCGGACGTGCGGACGCAGCCACGCCAGATCGGGCGCACGCGCCAGCAGCGCGTTCGCATCGAGCGGCATGTCGAGTTCGCCCTCGAACGCGTTGCTTCGCTGGCGCACGTGCCCCACGCCGGCGCGCAAGGCGAGCGTGCCGGCCTGCCCGTCCTGGTGCGCATCCAGCGCATCGGCATGGAACCCCGTCTGGTCGAACGCCACCGGTCCGCGTACATGTTCGAACGCGAGGTCGAACCGCGATTCGCGCATCGCCACGCCTTCGAGCTTCACTTCGCCGTCGAGCCGCATCGGTTCGCCATGTCCCGCCGCGACCGACACCGCCACATGCGCGGGCCCCACGACGTCGAGCGCATCCAGGGTCTCGCCGTGCAGGGTCTGGAACGGGCTCTGCCGCATCAGCGAGAGCAGCTGCTTCGCATCGGCCTGCGCGGTCGCGGCGACTTCGACCGGCGTCTCGCCGTAGTTGCGGATGCCGGCGACGACATCGCGCAGCGGCACGCCGACCAGTTCGCCGGTCGAGGGATCGAGCCGGAACCCGTCGTTGATGAAACGCACGTGTCCGCCGAGCTTCGTCATCGCCGGCCAGTCGTCCTGGAACCGGATCGTCGCGTCGGCGATGTCGCCTTCGGCGAAGAACACGCCGCGACGGTCCTTGCCGTCCTCGACCCCGAACGGCCAGTCGTCGAGATCGCCGGCGACGATGCCGCGGCCGTTGCGCACGGTGCCGGCGACCAATGCCATGTCCAGCCATTCGCGCGCGGCGACCGGCATCGTGTGGCGCACCCAGAATTTCTTCGCGACCGGAATCTGCGCCGCGTCGACATCCGCGGCCAGATCGAGCCGTGGCCGCGTGCCGTCGCCGTCGAACGACAGGCCGCCGCGCGCATCGGCGGCATAGCCGTCGCCTTCCACGCGCAGGCCCGGCGTCTGGACGCGCCACGCGTCGCCGTCGCGCCAGCCGGCGATCTCGCCCGTGAGCCGCAGCGGATGCGGCACGCCGAAACCGGATGGCCAGTCGAACACCAGGCGCGCATCGGGATCAGGGCGGAACACCACGCCCTGCCCGTCCCCGACCAGCGTGCCGCCGAGGCCATGCAATCCGGGGCGGTCGGCGACCGGCGAGAATCCGAAATCCTCGATCCGCGCCGATACCCGCACCGGCCCGCCCGCGCGCGCGGCGAAGTCGACGTCCGACAGCACCGCATGCGGCGCGGCGGCCTGCAGCCAGGTGCGCAGCGTCGGCGACACGCCGTCGCCGAGCGCGGCCAGCGCGATCAGCGGCGCGACTTCGACGCGCGCCGCGTGCATCGCCCAGTGCTGCCCGCCGGCGAGCACGAGACCATCGAGCACCTGCTCACGCCCCTGCTGCGTCACCCGCAGCGTCGGCGCATCGAGACGCCAGTCGCCGTCGGCGTGGGTCCAGTGCAGACGCGCGGTCGCACCGTCGAAGACGACCGTCGGCGCATCGCCGGCAGCGCGCGCCACATCGCCGGCGCGTTGCAGCGTCAGTGCATCGAGGGCCACGTCTCCGGTGATCGCCTCGACCTTGCGCCCGCGCAGGTCGATCCAGGCGGTCACGCGGCCATGGCCTTCGCGGATCGCCACGCCGCTGGGCGCGAGCAAGGGCGACCACAGCTGCAGATCGTTGCGCGGCATCGCGACGTAGGCGCGGCCATCGCCCTGCGCGCGCAGCAGTTCCAGACGCAGATCCAGTGGCGCGCCCCCGGCCTCGACCCACGCGCGCGCGGCGGCGCGCACGCGGCGGCGATCGACCTGCATGCGCAGATCCACGCGCGGCAGCGTGTGCGCGATCGACAGCGACGGCGCATCGATCGTCAGCCGCGCATCGACGACCTGCAGCTCGCCCAGGCCCTGCAGCGCATCGAGCGGATCCTCTTCGGCGTGGGCGGCGCCCGGCAGGCCGCGCACCTGCCAGCTGCCGTCGTCATTGCGCTGCAGCGTCAGTGCGATGCCGTGCAGCCGCAGTTCGGTCAGCGAGCGCCCGGGCAGCAGACCCGAATACTGCGCGACCTGGATTTCGGCGGTGCCGATCGGCACCGCAGCGGCAGGATCGCCGATGCGCAGGCCGGTCACGCGCAGCAGCGGGCCGCGACGCGTCCACGTCGCATCGAGCGTGTCGAACGCGACCGGGCGACCGGCGCGCTCGCTGAGCCACGAGGCGACCGTCTGCGGATTGCGCTCCAGCCACGGCAGTGCGACCTGCGCGGCGACCACCGCGACCAGCGCCATCGTCACCAGCACCGCGGCGACGAGATACCACGCGCTGCGCCGCAGGCGGTGCAGTCGCGTCGCCCAGGCGGTCATGCGGCGGCCCACCCGACGTGCGCGGGTTGCGCGGTCCGCCTGCGGTGGATCTCAGAGCAGCACAACGTCGAACTGTTCCTGCAGGTACTGATCGTCGGACTGGAAGCGGATCGACTTGCCGAGAAATTCCTCCAGCTCGACGACCGCCGCCGACTCTTCGTCGGTGATCGTCGACACGACCTTGGGCGAGGCGATCACCAGCAGGCGATCGGCCTCGAACTGGCGCACCGCGCGCACGATCTCGCGGAAGATTTCGTAGGTCACGGTCTCGATCGTCTTGACGATGCCGCGGCCGTTGCAGGCCGTGCAGGCCTCGCCGAGCTGGCGCTCCAGACTCTCGACGGTGCGCTTGCGCGTCATCTCGACCAGACCCAGCGGCGAGAAGTCGTAGACCGTGGTCTTGGCGTGGTCCTTCGACAGCGACTTCTCCAGCGTGCGCAGCACCTGGCGCTTGTGCTCCGCATCCACCATGTCGATGAAGTCGATGATGATGATGCCGCCCAGATTGCGCAGCCGCAGCTGGCGCGCGACCGCCTGCGCCGCTTCGAGATTGGTGCGGAACACCGTTTCCTCGAGATTGCGCTGGCCCAGGAACGAGCCGGTGTTGACGTCGACCGTGGTCATCGCCTCGGTCTGGTCGATCACCAGATAGCCGCCGGATTTCAGCGGCACGTCCTTCTTGAGCGCGCGCTGGATCTCGTCCTCGACGCCGTACAGGTCGAAGATCGGCCGCGTGCCGGTGTAGGACTCGATGCGGTCGACCAGTCGCGCCTGCTCGGCCGGGCCGGGCGCGGGCAGGTACTGCGCGGCGAAGATGCACAGTTTTTCGTAGGTATCGCGCGAATCGACCTTGACCTTGTCGACATCGCGGCGCATCAGGTCGCGGACTGCGCGCATCGGCAGCGTCAGATCCTCGTAGACCCGCGCGCCCACCCGCGAATCGCCGGTGGTGTGTTCGATCAGCGCCCAGGCGCGCTGCAGGTAGGCGATGTCCTCGGCCAGCGCCTCGGCACTCTGGCCTTCGGCGTTGGTGCGCACGATGTAGCCGTGCCCGCCGGTCGCCGCGGCGAGTTCGGAGACCAGTGTCTTCAGCCGCGTGCGCTCGACGTCGTCCTCGATCCGCGCCGACACGCCGACCACGCGCGACTGCGGCAGCAGCACGAGATAGCGCGACGGAATGCTGATCTGCGTGGTCAGGCGCGCGCCCTTGGTGCCGATCGGATCCTTGACGACCTGCACCACGATGTCCTGCCCGTCGCGCAGCAGTTCGGTGACCGGCAGCGTCGGCGCGGTCGACGGGAACAGGCTGTCGCCACCGCCCTCGCCATCGTTGCCGGTCTGCGGCGGCCGCATGACGTCGTTGGCGTGCAGGAACGCCGCGCGCTCCAGGCCGATGTCGACGAACGCCGCCTGCATGCCCGGCATGACGCGCTGGACCTTGCCCTTGTAGATGTTGCCGACCACGCCGCGACGCCAGCCGCGTTCGATGTGCAGCTCCTGCAGCATGCCGTTCTCGACCACCGCCACGCGGGTCTCGCGCGGGGTCACGTTGATCAGGATCTCTTCCGACATGTCCGTGTCACGCCTTGTGGTCTTGGGTGGCGAAGGGCTGCGGTTGCAGGCCGAAGCTCCGCAACAGCGCCGCGGTCTGCTGCAGCGGCAGTCCGATCACGCCCGAATGGCTGCCGGCCATGCGCGCGACGAACAGTTCCGCGCCGCCCTGGATCGCGTACGCGCCGGCTTTGCCGTGTGGTTCGCCGCTGGCGACGTAGGCCGCGATGGTGTCGGCGTCGAGCGCATCGAAGGTGACCTCGGTGACGACGGTCGCCTCGGCCTGCCGGTCCGCGGCGGCCAGCACCACGGCCGAGATCACCTGGTGCGTGCGGCCCGACAGCGCCTGCAGCATGCGGATCGCATCGGCGGCGTCGCGCGGCTTGCCGAACACCACCCCGTCGAGCACGACTTCGGTGTCGGCGCCGAGCACGACGGCATCGCCCGGCTCACCGGATTCGGCGAGCGCCTGCAGCCCGGCCCGCGCCTTGTCGGCCGCGACGCGCAGCACGTAATCGGCGGCGGATTCACCGGGGATCTGGACCTCGGGCACGTCGACGTCGACCCGCCCGAAGGGCAGTCCGAGACGGGCCAGAAGATCGCGGCGGCGGGGGGATTGCGAAGCCAGATGCAGCATCCGGGAAGGATACCGTGCGGGCGGTGTCCGACCGCCGGCTGAACCTGCGTAACCCCGGCCTGGCTCACGGGCCGTTCACCGGTGCGTGACGACCCTTGTTCATCTCAACGGAGCCTCGAATGCACCTGATCCCCCGCCCCCTGCTGCTCGCCTGCGGCCTCGCCCTCGGAACCCTGACGATGACCGCCAGCGCCCAGCCCGCCACGCACCACGCCGCGCCGAGTGACGGCACGCTGCTGTCGATCTCCGCGCAGGCCGAAGCCAGCCGTGCGCCCGACATCGCCACGCTGTCGACCGGCGTCGTGACCCAGGCCGCCGATGCCAACGCCGCGATGCGTGCCAACGCCGAGCAGATGTCCAAGCTGATGGGCGCGATCAAGACCGCCGGCATCGCCGAGCGCGACGTGCAGACCTCGGGCATCAACCTCAGCCCGCAGTACCGCTACGCCGACAACCAGCCGCCGGTGATCACCGGCTACCAGGCCAGCAACACGGTCAACCTCAAGGTGCGCGACATCGGCAAGCTGGGCCAGGTGCTCGACGCGCTGGTCGCCAGCGGCGCCAACCAGATCAACGGCCCGACGTTCGAGATCGAGGACGCCGAAGGCGTGCAGGACCTGGCACGGGCCGATGCACTGAAGAAGGCGCAGGCGCGCGCCGAGGTCTATGCGGCGTCGCTGGGCATGCGCGTGCGCCGCATCGTCAGCATCAGCGAGGGTGGTGGCTTCCAGCCGCCGCGTCCGATGATGGCCATGCGCGCGATGGCCGACAGCGCGCCGGCCACCTCGGTTTCACCCGGTGAAACCACCCTGTCCGCCAATCTCGACGTCGTTTTCGAACTGGGACGCTGACATGAGCCAGAACAGGACCACGCCCGAACCGCCGGTCAAGCCCGGACAGAATCCCGGCTACCCGGAGAAGAACCCGACCGACAAGGGCGACGCCCAGCAGCCGGCCGATACCGGCGAGCACAATCCGGACGAAGGCGGTCTCGACCGCGAGCCGGAGAGCATGCCGGAAGACTGATCCAGCGAGATCCGGTGCATCGACAGGGCCCGCCATGCGCGGGCCCTGTCGTGTGCGGGTGCGGACGAGGCGCGATTGCGCAGTGTGGCGCCACAGCTGCTGGGCAGGCAGGGTTCAGTGCGCGCGCCCCGTCAGCCGCGTTGAACCGCCGGTCCCGCGCGCGCATCCGTTCGTCGGGCCGGTCTTGTCGACATGCCGCGATCGGCGCAGGTTCGGGGCGAACGATGCGACGGCGCGGCCGGCCTTCGACCCCATTGCCACCGCTGCCACGTTGACGCTTCCACGGGCCATCCGGCCCGCACACAGGAGGTGGTGCATGGTGCTGCAGCCCATTGGTCCCCGCATGCGCGGACCCGTCCACGAACCGTCGCGTCCCGATGCCGTGCGCATCGTCGGACTCAGCGGCACCCTCGCCCTCAACGCGATGCTGTTCATGGTGCTGCTGGTGCCGGCCAGTCGCGACGCGCTCGAGTACGCCCTGCCGGAACGCAAGCAGGAGTTCCAGTGGATTACGCCGCCTCCGCCGAAGCCGGAGCTGCCGCCGGAACGTGTCGAGGTGGTGCAGCCGCGCAGCACGCCATCGCCGGTCGTGCCGCAACAGACGCTGCCGCGGATCGCGCCGGTCGATGCCGCGGTCGTCGTCGATGCCGGCACCTTGCCGGCGCTGCCGGCGATCGACGGCCCGCCGGTCGACGTCGCGCCGACCGTGATCGACACCACGCCGATGTCCGGCATCGCCCTGCAGTACGCGAGTGCACCCGCGCCCGACTATCCGCGTGCCGCACTGACCGCAGGAGCCGAGGGCGTGGTGTTGCTGGAAGTCCACGTCGGTACCGACGGTCGCCCGATGGACGTGCGCATCCACCGCAGCAGCGGCAACCGCGACCTCGATCGCGCTGCCCTTCGTCACGTGCAGCGGATGTGGACCTTCCAGCCAGCGATGCGCGATGGCGTGCCGGTGGAAGCGATCGGACTGGTGCCGATCGCGTTCAATCTTTCGCGGGGGTGATGGATTGCGGCTGTCCCGTCATCCGGTGGATCGGATGACGGGCGGCGTTGTTCTTCGCACCGTCGACTTAGTTCGCACAGCAGACCTGATCAGCAGAAGCTTGAAGCGCCTCCCCGTCATTCCGGCGAACGCCGGAATCCAGCGTCTTGGCTGTTCGTCAGGTGCCGAGCACACGCACAAGCGCCTCACGACAGCCTGATTGATCGCACCAGCGCCGTCGTGCTTCTGCCCCCCTCGCCGAAGAGCAGAAGGCACTGGATTCCGGCGTTCGCCGGAATGACGGGTGAGTTTCTCCGACACGCCGACGCGTCGCGCGAATCAGTCGAGGTGATGAAGACATCGCGCATCGACGCTCTCGACACTGGATCAATCGACAACCGCCAAACTGCCCTAGGCCCGGTGGTACGGATGATTCGCCAGCATCGCCGCGGCGCGGTAGACCTGCTCGGCCAGCACCAGGCGCACCAGCATGTGCGGCAGCGTCAACGGGCCGAGCGACCAGCGCTCGTCGGCGCGTGCAAGGACATCCGGCGCATGGCCCTCCGGCCCGCCGATGAGGAACGCGAGATCACGCCCCTGCATGCGCCAGTGTTCGAGGCGCTGGGCGAGATCTTCCGAGGAATGCAGGCGGCCGCGGCCGTCGAGTGTGATCACCAGCGCGTCTCGCGGGATGGCGGCGAGGACGCGCGCGCCTTCGTCGGACATCGCGCGCACGGTATCGCGGCCCTTGCCGCGCAGGCCGGGCTCGACTTCGACCAGATCCAGCGGCAGCCAGTGCGACAGCCGCTTGCGGTACTCGGCGAAGCCCTCGGCCACCCAGGCGGGGGCGCGCTCGCCGACTGCAATCAGTTTCGCTTTCATCGTGCCGCGCTCATCCCGCTGCGCGTCCCGGACGTGCCGGGACGGCGCGATCAGGCATCGCGACGCGGGCCGCGCTCGTCTTCCGGCGGCTGGTCGCCGACGGTCCACAGACGCTCGAGCGCATAGAACTCGCGCACGCGCGGCAGCATGACGTGGACGATGACGTCACCCAGGTCGACGAGCACCCATTCGGCCTCGCGCTCGCCTTCGACGCCCAGCGGCTGGCAACCCAGCTTCTTGGCGTGCTTGACGACTTCGTCAGCGATCGACTTGACGTGACGGCTGGACGTGCCCGACGCGATGACCATGAAATCGCAGACGCTGCTGCGGCCGCGCACGTCGATGTCGACGACGTCGACGGCCTTGAGTTCTGCGACGGCCGCGCGGGCCACTTCGAGCAGCGCATCCGGGGACGGCGGGGGCTCTGGCAGGCGGGTCTTGATGACGTGTGCGGGATTGGACAAAGGTCTGGCTCTGAAAGTGCGGCGGAAATTATAGCGGAGCGGGGGCGGCCGCCCCGTACAACCCCTTCTCCTGGATGAATGCGGCCACCGCGGGCGGCAACCAACCGGAGGTCGACGCGCCCGCCGCAAGACGCGCGCGGATCGCGGTCGCCGACACCGCCGACAGTGGCTGATGCAGACGGAGCACCCTGCCAGCGGGCTGCGATTGGAGATCCGCGGGCGCGCGCGTCCAGCGATCCTGCAGTGCCTCGGCGAGTCCGGCCGGCAGCGCCGCGTCGAGCGCACTGCCCGGGCGTTCGGCCACCACCAGATGCGCGAGTCCGAACAGATCGCGCCAGCGGTGCCAGCCCGGCAGGCCGAGCAGGCTGTCGGCGCCGACCAGCCACGCCAGCGGCGCCGAGGCCTCCAGCGTTCCGCGCAGTTCCGCCAGCGTGTCGACGGTGTAGCTGCGGCCGACGCGTTCGAGTTCGCGGCGGTCGAGTACGAGGCCCGGCACGCCTTCGATCGCCAGCGCGACCATCGCCGCGCGCGTCGCACCGTCGGCGCCGGGCGGTGCGCGATGCGGCGGATCGCCGGCCGGCATCAGGTGCACGGTGCAGTCCAGCGCATCGCGCGCGGCGCAGGCGATCGCCAGATGCCCGTTGTGGATCGGATCGAAGGTGCCGCCGTAGACGAGGTGCAGTGCCATCGCAGCCGCTCAGGCGGCCAGCAGGGCGCCCGCGCGCGCGTCGGCCACCGCGACCAGCAGACGCTCCAGCGCGAGCCAGCCGTCGACGGGATCCACGCCCCAGCGGCCACGGCCCTTGGCGATGCGATCGACACGTCCGGCCTCGGCGACGAAACGCACCCAGCGCGTTTCGGGATGCCGCTGCAGCGCGCGCCGGTACCCCGCCTGGCGAGCATCCCAGATGCGCTGCGCCTTGAATTCGTTGGCCATGTTGCCGCCGCGCGCCTGCACCTGCGCCAGTTGCGCGGCACGTGCAAGTTCCATGACCACCATGCCCATCAGCGCCGGAATCGCCGCGCCCTCGGCGCGCAGGCCCGCGAGCATGCGCACGACCTGCGCCGGTTGACCGTTGAGCGTGGCATCGAGCAGGCGGAACACGTCGAAGCGCGCGGCGTCGGCGACCAGTGCCTGCATGCGCGGCCCATCGAGCGTGCTGCCGTCAGCCAGCAGCGCGAGCTTGTCGACTTCCTGCGCGGCGGCGAGCAGGTTGCCGTCGACGCGTTCGGCCAGCTGCTGCACGGCGGCGCGGTCGGCCAGCACGTTGCGGCTGCGTAGGCGCGCCTCGATCCAGCCTTCGAGTTCGTGCGGCTTGACCTGCCAGGCGACGACGAGATGGCCGATGCCAATGATCGCCTCGCTCCACTTGCCGCCGTGCTGGCGGCTCCATTCGCCGCCGGTGACCAGCAGGGTCACGTCGGACGGCGGATCAGCGCAGAAGCCGCTGATGACCGCGGCACCGTCCTTGCCGGGCTTGGTCGTCGGCAGGCGGATTTCGACCATGCGGCGCGAGGCGAACAGGCTCGGCGCGCGGAACGTAGCCTCGACCGCGTTCCAGTCGATGTCGCGACCCTCGGGCTCGAACACTTCGCGCTCGGCGACGCCCTGTTCGCGCGCGGCGGCGCGCACGGCATCGGCGGCTTCGAGTACGCGCAGCGGCTCGGGACCGGCGATCAGATAGGCGGGGCGCAGCGGCTCGCGGGCGAGCTGCGCGGGCAGGCGTTCGGGGGTCAGCTCCACGATGGACGCATACCGTGCACGGCCGGGTTCACCTGCGGGTGCGTTCCTGGGGATTGCGGAACACCGCATCGATGCGACGGATGATCGAGGCGGTCATCTCGCGCTCGAGTTCGCGCGACAGCAGCTCGCGTTCGGAGTCGGCGCCGATCGAATCGGTCGGCGGCGCGAGGTAGTCGCGGGCGAGTTCGATCGCCTGCTGCGGCACGATGTCGCGGCCGTCGGCATCGCGCATCGAGAACACCACCGCGTAGCGCAGCGTGTATTCCTGCGCGCGGCCCTGCGCGTCGAGACTGGCCGGCAGCGCGGCCCAGCGTTCGGACTGGATGTTGAGCGTCGCGACATCGGTCGCGCGGGGCTCGGCGATCTCGGCACCGGCGGCGGCCAGCGCGCGCTCGACCGAGCGGGCCAGGCGGCTGTAGGGATCGCTGGACACGATGTCGACCGGGCCGAGATTCGGCGGCAGCGTCAGCGCGTTGCGCAGATGGAAGCCGCAGGCGGAGAGCGTCACCACGAGGGCGACGAGGGCCAGAGGCAGGAAAACCGGTCGGAGGATGCGCATGGGCGGAGTCTGGACGAGGGGGACAGGGCCGGCAAGCGCCGCGCGCGAAGCGCGGCGACGCCGGGTTCAGCCGGCGACGATGTTGACGATCTTGCCCGGCACCACGATGACCTTGCGCACCGTCAGCCCGCTCAGGAACTTGACGACATTGGGCTCGGCTAGCGCCATCGCCTCGACCGCATCCTTCGGCAGATCGACCGCGACCTCGATCGTGCCGCGCAGCTTGCCGTTGACCTGCACTGCCAGCGTCAGCGCGTCGCGTTCCAGCGCGGCGGCGTCGGCCTGCGGGAACGGCACGTCCTCGAGCAGCGTCTCGGCATGGCCCAGCAGCTGCCACAGCGTGTGGCTGATGTGCGGGGTGATCGGGTTGAGCAGCAGCGTGATGGTCTCGAAGCTTTCCTGACGCAGCGCACGCGCGTTCGCGTCGGCCTCGTCGAACTTGCCGACGTGGTTGAGCAGTTCCATCACCGCGGCGATCGCGGTGTTGAAGCTGTGGCGACGGCCGTAGTCGTCGCCGACCTTCTGGATCGCTTCGTGCAGCTGGCGACGCAGGGTCTTCTGCGCGGGCGTGGCGGCCGCGACGTCGAACGTGCCGACCGCCCCGCCCTGCACGTGCTTCTGCACCTGGTTCCACAACCGGCGCAGGAAGCGCGACATGCCTTCGACGCCGGCCTCGTTCCACTCCAGCGACTGCTCGGGCGGGGCCGCGAACATCGAGAACAGGCGCACGGTATCAGCACCGTACTTGCCGATCATCGACTGCGGATCCACGCCGTTGTTCTTCGACTTGGACATCTTCTCGGTGCCGCCGATCGAGACCGGCTGGCCGTCTAGCTTCGAGGTCGCGCCGGTGATCCGGCCCTTGTCGTCGCGGACGATCTCGACATCGGCCGGGTTGATCCAGTCCTTGCCGCCGTTGCCCTGCTCCCGATAGAAAGTATCGGCGATGACCATGCCCTGGGTCAGCAGGTTGATCACCGGCTCGTCGCTGCGCACCAGGCCTTCATCGCGCATCAGGCGGTGATAGAAGCGGAAATACAGCAGGTGCAGGATCGCGTGCTCGATGCCGCCGATGTACTGGTCGACCGGCGTCCAGTAGTCGGCGCGCGCGTCGACCATGTCGGCCGCACCGGGCGAGGTGTAGCGCGCGGTGTACCAGCTCGACTCCATGAAGGTGTCGAAGGTGTCGGTCTCGCGTTCGGCAGCGCCGCCGCAGGTCGGACACGTGGTCTTGCGCCACTCGGGGTCGGACTTGATCGGCGACTGCACGACGCCCGGGTTGGCGAACGCGTCTTCGACGTCCTCGGGCAGCAGCACGGGGAGCTGGTCCTCGGGCACCGGCACCGCGCCGCAGGCATCGCAGTAGATCACCGGAATCGGGCAGCCCCAGTAGCGCTGGCGGCTCACGCCCCAGTCGCGCAGACGGAAATTCACCTTGCGCGCGCCGCGGCGCTCGGCCTCGAAGCGCGTCGCCAGTGCATCGAGCGCCTGCTGGAAGTCGAGACCGTCGAACTCGCCGGAATTCACCAGCCAGCCGCGGTCGGTGTAGGCGCCCTCTTCGGCGATGCGGCGCTCGAAGGACTCGACCACCTGCACGGCCGCGCCGGTGTCGTAAACGTCCAGCGACGCGCCGCCGCCCAGCGCGGACTGCATCGGATCGGTGTGCGTGGCGCGGTCGCGGCCGATTTCCTCGAGGGCATCCCGCACGTCGGTCGGCACGACCACCATCCGGATCGGCAGGCCGTAGGCCTTCGCGAATTCCCAGTCGCGCTGGTCGTGGCCGGGCACCGCCATGACCGCGCCGGTGCCGTAGCCCATCAGCACGAAATTGGCGACCCAGATCGGGATTTCTTCACCGGTCACCGGATGGATCGCACGCAGGCCGGTGTCCATGCCGCGCTTGACCTGGGTTTCCAGCTCGGCCTCGGACACGCCGCCCTGGCGCAGGTCGGCGATGAATTCCGCCAGATCCGGATTGGTTTCGGCCGCGCGCATCGCCAGCGGATGCTCGGCGGCGACGGACACGAAGGTCACGCCCATCAGCGTGTCGGGGCGCGTGGTGTAGACGGCGAGTGTGTCGTCGCTGCCGGCCACGTCGAACGCGAACTCAAGACCTTCGCTGCGTCCGATCCAGTTGCGCTGCATGGTCTTGACCGAATCCGGCCAGCCACCCAGCGTGTCCAGACCGTCGAGCAGTTCCTGCGCGTAGGCGGTGATCTTGAGGAACCACTGCGGAATCTCGCGCTTCTCCACCAGCGCGCCCGAGCGCCAGCCGCGGCCGTCGATGACCTGCTCGTTGGCGAGCACGGTCTGGTCGACCGGATCCCAGTTGACGACCGAGTTGCGGCGGTAGGCCAGGCCCTTCTTCATCAGGCGCACGAACATGCGCTGCTCGTGGACGTAGTAGTCCGGCGCGCAGGTCGCGAATTCGCGGCTCCAGTCGATCGCGTAGCCCAGCGACTGCAGCTGGCTGCGCATGTGCGCGATGTTGGCGTAGGTCCACTTGGCCGGGGCGGTCGCGTTCTTGATCGCGGCGTTCTCGGCCGGCAGACCGAAGGCGTCCCAGCCCATCGGCTGCAACACATTCTTGCCGATCATCCGCTGGTAGCGGCTGATGACGTCGCTGAGCGTGTAGTTGCGCACGTGGCCCATGTGCAGCGCGCCCGATGGATACGGCAGCATCGACAGGCAGTAGTACTTGGGCTTGTCGTCCCGTTCCGTGACCTCGAACGCACGGGTCGACGTCCAGAAGGTCTGGGCATCGGATTCCACCGGAGTGGGCTGGTAGGCGTTGGGATCGACGACGACGGGTTCGCTGGACACGGGACGCTGCTGCTGCGGAAACGGCCGGGCAGCCTACCGCAGCGCAGATGCGGCCGCCATTCGGAGCGTGCCGGGCCGGTCGCCGCAGACGTGATGCGCGTCACTGGCGCTAGAATCGCGCCAGCGCCGTCAGGTTCCCCCGCCTTGCCTGCATCGTCTTCCCGGTTGTCGTCCTACCGCCTGCCCGCGTTCGCGCTGGCGCTGTTGCTGTTGCTGGGCGTCGGGATCGCCAGCGTCTGGGGCGTGTCGAGCCTGCGCACGAGCAACGAGTGGATCGGACACACCTACGAGGTGATCAACCGGATCGAGGTCGCCGAGCGCGCGATCCGCAGCACCGAGGCCAATGCGCGCGCTTACCGGCTGACCGGCCATCCCGAATTCCGCAGCCAGTACCTGATCGCGACCCACCAGGTGGACACCGCCCACGAGGCCCTGGCGTCGGCGATCCGCGACAACCCCGGCCAGCACGCCCGGGCGAAGCGGATGCGCGAAGCGGCGCAGGCGCATCTGTCCGAACTGCGGCGGCTGTTCGACCTGCAGGAGCTGCAGGGTGCCGACGTGGCCCGCCAGGCCACGAATTCGACGCTGACCCTGCGCCAATGGAACGAGTTCGACGCGGCGGCTTCCGAAATGCGGCGCGAGGAACTGCGCCTGCTCGACCAGCGCAAGGCGCGCAGCGACCGCTACGCGAATCTGCTGATCGCCATCGTCGTGCTGGGCATGCTGCTGTCGGGCGGCCTGATGATCTCGCTGATGGTCAGCGTGACCCGCGAGAACAAACGCGCCCGGCGGCTCGAATTCGAAGCGCGCAGCGCGGCCCACGAGATGGCGCTGAGCATGGCGCAGGTCGACCAGTTATCGAAGCAGCGGCACGATCTCGCCCGCTACTCCGGCCTGCTGCAGAGCTGCCAGACGCTGGAGGAGATCGTGCAACTGTCGATCGACACCATCCGGCGCCTGGTGCCCGACGCCAGCGGACGTTTCTACCTGATCCGCGCCTCGCAGAATTTCCACGACAGCGTCGCCAGCTTCGGCGATCACCTGATCAGCAGCACCGATTCGCTGATGCCGTCCGACTGCTGGGCGCTGCGTCGCGGCCAGGCGCACATGGTCTCCGGCGAGGAATCGCGCCAGCTGACCTGCGCCCATCTGGATGCCGGCACGCCGGCGCCCGGCATCACGTCGCTGTGCCTGCCGCTCAGTGCGCAGGGCACCTCGATCGGCCTGCTGCAGGTCAGCGCGCCCGCCGATGCGATGGACCACGGTTCGGCGGTCGACGAACTCATCGGCCAGCTCGCCGAGCAGCTGGGACTGGCGATCGCCAACCTGCAACTGCGCGAGACGCTGCGCACGCAGTCGCTGCGCGATCCGCTGACCGGCCTGTTCAACCGCCGCTATCTCGAGGAAAGCCTGGCCCGCGAGCTGCAGCGCTGCGAGCGACGTGGCCTGCCGCTGTCGGTGCTGATGCTCGACGTCGACCACTTCAAGCGCTTCAACGACACCCACGGCCACGCCGCCGGCGATGCGCTGCTGGGTCAGGTCGGCCGCCAGATCCAGGCCGGCGTGCGCGCCGAGGACATCGCCTGCCGCTACGGCGGCGAGGAGTTCACCGTGGTGCTGCCCGAGCTGGACGCCGCGGGCGCCCTCGTGCGTGCCGAACAGATCCGCCGCGCGGTCGAGATCGCGACCGTCCAGCATCTGGGGCAGCAGCTCGGCCCGGTCACGATGTCGATCGGCATCGCGACCTTCCCCGGCGACGGGCTGACGCCCGAAGTCCTGCTGCAACTGGCCGACGCCACGCTGTATCGCGCCAAGGCCGAAGGTCGCAATCGCGTGCTGCACGTCTCCTACGACGATTGAGTGCGCCCGCGCGGCGCGTCCGCGTGCTTCAATCCGGGACCGCCGCCGCTCCGGAGTGCCACATGGCCCGTCGTCCCCTCGCCCGCCCGTTCGCCCGTCCGTCGCTGGGCCTGCTCGCGATCGCGCTGCTGCTGCCCGCCGCGGCGGCTGCCGCCAACCAGACCGCCGTGCACTGCGAACGCCTGTTCGATGCGCGCAGCGGCCGCGTGCTCGGCGAGCACACGATCCTGGTCGAGAACGGCACAATCCGCGAAGTGATTCCGGGCCGCGCGAAGCTGCAGGACGGCGTGGAATCGATCGTGCTCGGCGACCGCACCTGTTCGCCCGGCTGGACCGACCTGCACGTGCATCTGGGCTCGCAGTCCAGCCCGGCGAGCTATTCGGAAGGCTTCCGCCTCGATCCGGTGGACTACGCGTTCCGCGCCGTGGGCTACGCAGAGAAGACGCTGTCGGCGGGCTTCACCACCGTGCGCGATCTGGGCGGCGAGGTCAGCCCGCATCTGCGTGATGCCATCAACCAGGGCCTGGTGCCGGGGCCGCGCATCTTCGCGGCGGGCAAGTCGATCGCGACCACCGGCGGTCATGCCGATCCGAGCAACGGCTACAACTCGATGCTCTCGCATCTGCTCGGCCCGCCCGGCCCGACCGAAGGCGTAATCAATTCGATCGACGACGCGCGCCAGGCCGTACGCCAGCGCTACAAGGAAGGCAGCGACGTCATCAAGATCACCGCCACCGGCGGCGTGCTGAGCTATGCGCGCAGCGGCGATGCGCCGCAGTTCACGGTCGACGAGGTCCAGGCGATCGTCGACACGGCCAAGGACTACGGCTACCGCGTCGCCGCGCATGCGCACGGCACGGAGGGCATGAAACGCGCGGTGCTCGCCGGCGTGACCAGCATCGAGCACGGCACGCACATGGACGACGAGGTCATGCGGCTGATGAAGCAGCGCGGCACGTGGTACGTGCCGACGATCTACGCCGGCCGCTTCGTCGCCGACAAGGCGAAGGAGCCCGGCTATTTCCCGGAAGTCGTGCGGCCGAAGGCGGCGACGATCGGCGCGCAGATCCAGGACACCGCGGCGCGCGCGTACCGCGCCGGCGTGCCGATCGCGTTCGGCACCGACCAGGGCGTCGGCCCGCACGGCGACAACGCGCGCGAGTTCCTCTACATGGTCGAGGCCGGCATTCCGGCCGCATACGCGCTGCAGTCGGCCACGCTACATGCGGCTACCGTGCTCGGCGTCGACGACCAGGGCGTCATCGAACCGGGCAAGCGCGCCGACATCATCGCGATGCCGGGCGATCCGGTGGCCGACATCAATGCGGTGATGAACGTCGACTTCGTGATGACGGCGGGCCGCGTGCATCGCAGCCCGGACGTCGCGCCGCCTGTCGTCGACTGAAGGGGTCTGCCTGCGCCCGCCTCAGCGCGGGCGCGGCAGGCGCCATGCGAGCAGCAGCGTCCAGCCCCACCAGCACCCCAGCACCACGCGCGCGCCGAGCTGATCGCCGAACAGTGACGGCACCAGCAGGCACAGCGCCACCAGCACGCAGATCACCAGCGACGGCCATCGCACCGCGCGCAGCGCAATACCGGCCATCAGTGCGCCCGCACCGAACGCCAGGTTCCAGACCATCCACGCCGTGGCATGCCAGCGGCTGGCGCCGGCATCGAGTTCGTTCGGGTCCAGCGTCCAGACACCCTGCGCGGCGAAGGCCAACGCGGCCAGCAGCACCAGGCGCAGCGCAATGCCCGCACCGAGCCCCGCGTCCGGCAGCGTTGCGCGCAGGCGCAATGCAGCGAACGCGACGACGACCCCCGGCCCGATCCACGCCAGCGCATTGAACAGCCACGCCAGCGGCATCCCGCGTGCGCCGGACCAGGCCAGCGGCGCGCCCGCGGGCACACCGGTCAGCACTGCGAACACCAGCAGCATCAGCAAGGTGCAGACATGCGCACCGGCGACCAGCGATCGCAGCCGCACGCTGCTCACGCCGCCCACCGGAAGACGCCTTCGACACCGACGCCGAACGTCCGCGCGATCCGGAACGCGAGTTCCAGCGACGGCGCATAGCGCCCCGCTTCCAGCGCGATGATCGTCTGTCGCGTGACCTGGCAGGCATCGGCCAGCGCCTGCTGGGTCATCTCGCCATGCTCGAAGCGCAGGCGGCGGATCTCGTTGGCGATGGGGGTACCAGTCATCGGACGCGGCTCATCGACGGTTGCGCGCGTAGGCCAACGCGACTGCCGAGTGGCCCGCGAGATTGGCGACGAGTACGCCCAGCAACAGCGCGCCCGGCAGGCGCAGGTGGACCTCCAGCAACAGCGCGCGCGATGCCGGCAAGGCCACGGCGAGTGCCAGCCCGACCGCTCATGCACTGGCGACCCACCGGAACGCTCGGTCTCCCTGCGCCAGGAACACCGCGTCCCGCTCGTCCTCGAGCACGCCGCGCCGGCGCTCGGCATCGGCCAGCGCACGGCGCCTGAACCAGTGCGACAGCATCAAGACGCCGGCCACGCTCGCCAACGGGAACGGGCTGGGGTCGATTACGCCCGTCAACAGCGTCCAGACCGACAGGCAGGCCGCACCGAGCGCCGCGCCGCGTGCGTAGCGCTCCCCGAACGCCTGGACGTCGGACTGCAGATGATCGACCGCCATGCGTGTCTTCTCCAACGGACATCAGGTCAAGAAGAATTTACATTCCGGGATCGGCATGTCAACTATTTTTGACATGGTTGTATCCTGCGCATCCGTCGCCATCCTTCGGGATCGCGCTCGCGCATCCCCTCTTCAATGGACTTCCGCATGCTTCTCGACGGCAACGCCCCCGCTCCCGCCGCCCTGCCCCACGTCTTCGACGCGACCACCGCGACCTTCGAGACCGAGGTGTTGCAGGCGTCGTTGCAGACCCCGGTCCTGATCGATTTCTGGGCCGAATGGTGCGGCCCCTGCAAGTCGCTGGGACCGGTGCTGGAAAAGCTGGCGGGCGAGTACAACGGTGCGTTCGTGCTGGCCAAGGTCGACGTCGACAAGGAACAGCAGATCGCGGCCGCGTTCCAGATCCGCTCGGTGCCGACGGTGTTCCTGCTGATCGGCGGCCAGCCGGTCGACGGCTTCCCGGGCGCACTGCCCGAAGGCGAGATCCGCGAATTCCTGAAGAAGCACGGCATCGAGCCGGCCGAGGGCGGCGCCATCGAAGATGCCGAACCCGCACCGCTGGATCCGGCCGCCGAAGTCGCGCGGCTGCGCGACGCGGTCGTTGCCGAGCCGGACAAGTCCGAACTCAAACTCGACCTCGCGCTCGCCCTGCTGCAGACCGGCGCCGCGCAGGAGGCCGAAGCGCTACTCGACGGTCTGCCGGCAAACCTGTCCACCGACGACCGTGCAGTGAAAGCCCGCGCGCGTCTGGGCTTCGCCACGGTGCTGGCCGGCGCGCCGTCTACCGATGCGCTCCAGGCGGCAATCGCGGCCGACGAAGGTGATCTGCGCGCGCGTCATCTGCTCGGCGTGCAGCACATTGTCGCCGGCGACACCGAGGCCGGCCTCGAACAGTTCATCGAGCTGCTGCGCCGCGACCGCGATTTCGACGACGGCCTGCCGCGCAAGGCGCTGATCGATGCGTTCCGCATCATCGAGGACGCCGAACTCGTCGGCCGTTACCGCCGGAAGATGGCGTCGCTGCTGTTCTGATCCAGCGCCTCCGGGCGCTTCCGTACAGCGGCGTATGGCAAGATCGGCGTCCCCTCGCCGATCGCCTGCCCATGACGCCACGCCGCTTCCGCCTGCTGATGAACCTGTGGCCGCCGTTCCTGTTTTCGGGCATCCGCGTGACCCGGATCGACGACGGTTTCCGGCATGCGCGCGTCGAACTGCGCCAGCGCTGGTTCAACCGCAACTACGTCGGCACGCACTTCGGCGGCAGCCTGTTCGCGATGACCGATCCGTTCTGGATGATCATGACCCTGCGCGCGCTCGGCAAGGACCACGTGGTCTGGGACAAGGCCGGCGAAATCGAGTTCATCCGCCCGGGCCGCGGCACCGTGCACGCGGCCTTCGATCTCGACACCGCGACGGTCGAGGCCATCCGCGCCGTCACCGCCGACGGCAGCAAGCATCTGCACTGGTTCACCACCGACGTCGTTGACGCCTCGGGCGAACTGGTTGCCCGCGTGCGCAAGCAGGTCTATGTGCGCCGCAAGCGGCGCAGTGGTCAATCCGAGGCCGTGGTCGACTCGACGAGGTAGGCCGGCAGGGGCAGCGACCAGGCCGCGCCGCGACTGGTGTCGTACTGCGCGATCTCGATCGATCGCCCGTCCGCTGTGACAGTGATGTCGCGTGCGGGACTACGCAAGTCGGCAGGGCGGCGTGCGAGACGTTCGGCAAGCGTGTCGTCATCGGGCTGATCGCGCAGCCAGGCCAAGGTGGAGAGGAGTTGCAGGCGTGCAATTTGATCTTGGGCACGCCACGCATTGCGGGCGTACGCGGGTCCAGCGATATCTCCGAGAATGCAGCCTGAGATGTTGGCGATGCATTCAAAACGGTGCCATGCAGGGGCGGTTACGGCCTTAACCGTGAGCCGTTGATCCGCAGCCAGTGCAGCCTCCTGCTTGAGACATGGCGGCACCATTTGCTCTGCCATCAAGGCACGGAATCCATTCTGATCGAGCACCAGCCAACTCCATGCATTGGACGCCTGCATCTGCGGCAGCGTTTCGCTCACACGCATACTCCAGGCAAACTCCCCGCGCACGGCGGGACAGATCGATGCCTCCTCAGCTGCCGGCGGCACGAGGGCCGCTTCGCAGGCGGACGGCAGCGGTGTATCGCGCGGCATCTCGGCGAGCATCCCAGCCAACAGGCCGCCGTAACCGTCCGTCACAAGCGAAGCGCTCACCATCCTGAAGATCAGGGTGTCGCTTTGCGTCCCCATACGCCGCCAGGCAGCGAGATCACGGCAGGTGGCCTCGACCGCGGCTACCTGCTCGCCACTCGTGAATTGCACTGCATGCGCAGTGACCGGCCAAGCCAGCAGAGTCAAACGCGGCATCGGCGCGCGAAAATCCCCTGGCTGGCGATTCGCGTGATGATCGTACGCCGACAGTGCCTCGACGCGCTCGATCAACCGTGCGTTCGCCTGCACCAGCTCTGCGTAGTCATCGAATGCCGCTGACACCTTGGCCAGACAATCCACGCCACCGAAGCTGCAGGGCACAACTTCACTCGATCCGGGCTGCAGATCCGGATAACGCGCAGCTGCGCTGACGAAGGAAAATGCAGTGCGCGGCGCACGCGTCGCCGCAGTTAGCGCTTCCATATCCGCGTCTGCGACCGTCCCGATCTCCGAGTCCGGCACGTCATATGGCAGCACCCAGATCGAATCGAACGCATTGCGCCCCTCGAACGTGTTCGGTGCTTCGAGCACCGCCAGCGCCGCGCGCTGTTCCGGCGTAGGTCCACGCAACCGCGACCACGTCCACAGCGCCGCCAGCACGAGCACCACGACCAATAACCCCAAGCCCAACCGTTTCAACCAGCGCATACCCGCTCCCCCGATCCGCGTCCTGCGGACCGGCAGTCTGCCATTTCGGCAAGCCTGTTCGCGACGGTCCGACAGGCACGCCGCCCGTGTACAGAGGCTCGACAGGTATCCTGTGCGCCGCGCTTGACCCTGCGCCGGATGCATCGACGCACCCGATCGCCTGCGTGCGATGCGCCACGCCAGCAGACCCACGCCCGCCTCCAACGCCCCGAATCCCGATGCTCCGACTCACCGACCTCAAACTGCCCCTCGACCACGACGATGCCGCACTGCCCGCGGCGATCATCGCGCGGCTGGGCATCCACGCCGACGAGCTCACCGGGTTCACCGTGGCCAAGCGCAGCTACGACGCACGCCGGCGCGGGGCGATCGTGCTGATCTATTCGGTCGACGTGGAGACGCCGCGCGAGGCCGACATCCTGCAGCGGCTGGAACTCGATCCCGAAGCCGCGGCCGCGGGCGAACAGGGCGACGGCGCCGTGGCCAGTGGCAGCGGCAAGGTCGGCGCATCGCCGGACACCTCGTACCGCTTCGTCGCCCATGCCAGCGATGCAATGCCGCTGCGCCCGCTGGTGATCGGCACCGGTCCCTGCGGCCTGTTCGCGGCGCTGGTACTGGCCCAGATGGGATTCCGCCCGATCGTGCTGGAGCGCGGCAAGGCCGTGCGCGAACGCACGGTGGACACCTTCGGCCTGTGGCGCAAGAAGGTGCTGAATCCCGAATCCAACGTGCAGTTCGGCGAAGGCGGGGCGGGCACGTTCTCCGACGGCAAGCTCTACAGCCAGATCTCCGACAAGCGCCACCACGGCCGCAAGGTGCTGACCGAGTTCGTCGCCGCCGGCGCGCCGGAGGAAATCCTCTACGTCAGCAAGCCGCACATCGGCACGTTCCGGCTGGTGTCGATGGTCGAACACATGCGCGCGACGATCGAATCGCTGGGCGGCGAGATCCGCTTCTCCAGCCGCGTCGACGACCTGCTGATCGACACCGATGCCGACGGCGTGCGCCACATCCGCGGCGTGACCCTGGCCGGCGGCGGCGAGATCCGCAGCGACCATGTGGTCATGGCGCTGGGCCACAGCGCGCGCGACACCTTCGCGATGCTGCACACGCGGGGCGTGTTCCTGGAAGCCAAGCCGTTCTCGATCGGCTTCCGCATCGAGCACCCGCAGTCGCTGGTCGACGCCGCGCGCTTCGGCCCGCAGGCCGGTCATCCGCTGCTCGGCGCCGCCGACTACAAGCTGGTGCACCACGCGCGCAACGGCCGCTCGGTCTACAGCTTCTGCATGTGCCCCGGCGGCACCGTGGTGGCGGCGGCCAGCGAACCGGGCCGCGTGGTGACCAACGGCATGAGCCAGTACTCGCGCAACGAGCGCAACGCGAATGCGGCGATCGTCGTCGGCATCACGCCCGAGGATTTCCTGCCCTACGCGCCCGAAGGCGGACCGCTGGCCGGTATCGCGCTGCAGCGCCACTGGGAGTCGAACGCGTTCGCGCTCGGCGGTGGCGAGTACGAAGCACCGGGCCAGCTGGTCGGCGATCTGCTCGCCGGGCGTGCATCGAGCGCGTTCGGCAGCGTCGTGCCGTCGTATACGCCCGGCGTGCGTCTGGGCGATCTGTCGGGCGCGTTGCCCGAGTATGCGATCACCGCGATCCGCGAAGCGCTGCCGGCCTTTGACCGCCAGCTGCGCGGCTTTGCGATGCACGATGCGCTGCTGACCGGCGTGGAAACGCGCACGTCCTCGCCGCTGCGCATCACCCGTCATGCCGACGGGCAGAGCTTGAACACGCGCGGCCTGTTTCCTGCGGGCGAAGGTGCGGGCTACGCCGGCGGCATCCTGTCGGCGGGCGTGGACGGCATCAAGGCCGCCGAGGCGGTCGCGATGGCCATGGTCGCCGCCGGGCACGCGCGCGCGGCCTGATGCCCCGCGCTGCGCACGGCACGACGCGCGCGTCGGACCCGGCAACGCATCACACCGTTTTCCGGCGCGCCCTCGGTATGCTGTGCGACGCACAGGGGGAACCATGTCGTACACGTCAGCCGGGCCCGATTCGACGGTCTTTCCGGACATCGCCGGTTACCGTCTGCTGCGCATCGTCGGACACGGCGGCATGGCCACGGTCTATCTCGGCACGCAGCTGTCGCTGGGCCGCGACGTGGCGATCAAGGTCATGCTGCCCGAGGCGCTGGCCGATGAAGTGAGCCGTCGCCGCTTCGAGAACGAAGCGCGCACGATCGCCCGGCTCGAGCATCCCAATATCGTCGGCATCCACGAGGTCGGGCGCACCGATGCCGGACTGCCGTGGTACGCGATGCCGTACTTGCCGCACGGCCATCTGGGCAGCCGTGATCTCACCGGCGACCACGCCCGCGTGCGCGAAGTGCTGCGCGCCCTGCTGTCGGCGCTGGCGTACGCGCATGCGCGTGGCGTGATCCATCGCGACGTCAAGGCCGAGAACGTGCTGTTCGACGAAGCCGACCGGCCGCTGCTGGCGGATTTCGGCATCGCCCTGCGTCGCGGGTACGGCACGCGGGTCACGATGGTCGGGCTGGCCGTCGGCAGCACCGCCTACATGGCGCCCGAGCAGGCGCGCGGCCAGCAGGTCGACTTCCGCGCCGATCTCTACAGTGTCGGCGTGCTGGCCTGGGAGATGCTCAACGGCAGCCTGCCGTACCAGGGCGAGGACGCGCTGTCGATGGCGATCGCCCACACCCAGAATCCGATCCCGCGCCTGTCGCCGCCGCTGCGGCACTGGCAGCGTTTCATCGACCGCGCCCTCGCGAAATCGCCCGGCCGCCGCTTCGCCGACGCCAACCAGATGCTGCAGGCGCTGGCGCAGGTGCCGCAGCGCGACGGCAAGCGCGAACCGGTCGTCACCGGTACGTTCCGGCGCATCGGCGAAGGCGCACGTCGCCTCGGTACCGGTGCGCGGCATGTCTCGCCGATGCTGTGGATTCCGGCGGTGCTGGTGGTCGCGGCCGGCATCGGTTTTCTGCTGCGTCCGTCCGGCGCGCCGGATGCCGATGCACCGACGCCCGGCCTCGCAGTCGCCGCCGGCAACGCAGCCGCGCCCGTCGATGCCGAAGGCCTCGCCCATGACGACGCACGCCCCTCCGCCACCGCGGCCGCGGCGGACGCATCCGCGGCACCGAAGGCTGCGCCAGTCTCGGCGTCCGACCGCCACCTCGGCGATGCGGAGCGCCAGTTGCGTGCAGGCCACCTGGCCGCGCCCGCCGGCGCGAACGCGTTCGAATCGCTGACCCGCGCCTGGCAGGCCGATCGCGAACACCTGCGCTTCGCGCCGCTGTCCGGCCGCGCGTTCGATGCCGCCGGCGCACGCGCCACGGCGCTGATCGCCAAGGGCGACCACGGGGATGCGAGCGCGCTCCTCGCCGCTGCGCGCCAGCATGCGACTGCGACCGGGCAGGCCGACGGCGACGCGATGCGCCGCCTGCGCGCCCGTGTCGACGACGCGCTCGAAGCGCGCATCGGCCAGGCGGTCACCGATGTCGATCGCGGCGAAGCGGTCGCGAGCCTGGCCTCGGCCGAAGCGGTGGGCCTCGATGCCGCTGCGACGTCGCGCCTGCGCCGCCAGGCCATGACCATTCCCGACGTCGCCGCGCTGGCCGCCAGCGTCGCCGGCGGCGCCCGCGTGATCCGCAGCAGCGACGGCGTGTACGCGATCTCCAATGCGCCGGTCACGCGGGCGGACTACGCCGCCTTCGTCGCGGCGACCGGCCACAAGTCCGCGGCGTGCCGCGCGCGCGGTTCCGTGCTGCGTGCACTGTCGCCCAAGGACTGGGAGAACCCCGGATTCGAGCAGTCCCCGTCCGATCCCGTGGTCTGCGTGTCCTGGCACGATGCGGTGGACTATGCGCGCTGGCGCAGCGAACGCGAGGGCCGCAGCATCGTCGTCGCGTCCACCGCCCAGGGTGCCAGCGTCGCCACGCGCGCGGTCGGTCCGGCCGAATGGCGCAGCGACTGCGCGGCGGCCTGCAAGGACCGCATCGCCGCCGGCCGCAGCCAGCGCGACGAACTCGCCAGCCGTGCGCTGGACCCGCGCCGCGGCTACGACGACGTCGGCTTCCGCCTCGCGCATCTGCCCTGATTCGAGCGGTCGGACGGCGGTGGCCGTGCACCACGCTTCCGCGGTGCAGTCGCGGGGCGCATCATGTTGCGTTCCCCACCCCACCCGCGGATTCCAATGAGTGCCCACACCCTGGGCGGACGCCTGCAGCGTCTGTTCCTCACCGGCCTGCTGACCCTGCTGCCGATCTGGCTGACCTGGATCGTCGTCAAGTTCGTCTTCGTGCTGCTGTCCAACATCAGCACGCCGTGGGTCGCGCCGCTGGCGCACCGGATCGCCGCGGGCTTTCCGAATTCGATGGGCTGGATCAACGCGGTCTCGGTCCAGGCCACGATCGCGATGCTCGCGACCATCGCGCTGATCCTCGGCGTGGGCTGGCTCGCGCGTCGCGTGATCGGCCAGCGCATGCTGTCGTGGGTCGATGCGCTGGTGCGCCGCATTCCGCTGGCGAACGTGATCTATTCCAGCGCGCGCAAGCTGCTCGACATCCTGCAGACGAAACCCGACGGCACCCAGCGCGTGGTCCTGATCGACTTCCCGCACGCGGAGATGAAATCGGTCGGCTTCGTGACCCGGGTGATCCGCGAACAGGGCACCGGCCGCGAACTCGCCGCGGTCTACGTGCCGACCACGCCGAATCCGACGTCGGGCTATCTGGAAATCGTGCCGCTCGAGAAGATCACGCCGACCGACTGGACCGTCGACCAGGCGATGAGCTTCATCATCTCCGGTGGCGCGGTCGCACCGGATACGATCCCCTTCGACCCGCCACCAGCGCCGCCCGTGACGCCAGCCCCGGCGCCGCCCGCGCCCTGAGCCCGTGACCTCCGGCCCTTGCCGGCCTTGCGTCGCGTTCGACAGCATCGACCCGAATCGCCCCTGGAGCCCGACATGCAGCAGCCGCTCGTTCTCGCCATCGCCATCGCAATCGCCGCCGGTGGCGCACTCGTCGGCTGCAATCGCGATGCGCCCGCGCAGACCGCGGCCGCCCCCGTCGCCGAAGCGCCGGTCGAAGATGCCGCAGCGCGCGCCGCGAGGTTGACCACGCTGTATGCCGAGTACTGGGAAGACGTGCTCAAGCTCAATCCCGTGCAGGCGACGTTCCAGGGCGATGCGCGCTACAACGACCAGCTGCCGGATTTCGGTAGCGCCGAATACCGCGAGCAGGTGCGCAGCTTCAACGAGCGCTGGCTCAAGACCGTCGAGGCGGTCGGCAGCGAAGGCCTGCAGGGGCAGGACTTGCTGAGCTATCGCATCTTCGTCGACGACCGCCGCAACGCGCTCGACGGCGAGCGGTTTCCGGGCTGGATGATGCCGGTCAACCAGATGGGCAGCATCGTCAGCTACTCCGTGCTGCTGGGCTCGGGCACGAACGCGCAGCCGTTCGCGACCGTTGAAGACTACGATGCCTGGCTGCGCCGCGCCGCGCGCATTCCCGTGCTGCTCGATACCGAGATCGCGAACATGCGCGCCGGCATCGACGCCAATGTCGTGCAGCCACGCGTGGTGATGGAGAAGGTGCTGCCGCAATTCGACGCGATCCTCGTCGACGACGTGGAGAAGAGTCCGTTCTGGGGGCCGGTCGACACGTTTCCGGATGACATTCCGCAGGCCGATCGCGAACGTCTGACGGCCGCGTTCCGCACGCTGATCGCCGACCAGCTCAATCCTGCGATCCAGCGCCAGCGCGACTTCATCGCCAACGACTACATGCCGCACACGCGTGACAGCGTCGGTCTCGATGCGCTGCCCGACGGCATGGCCTGGTATGCGTTCTCGGCCCGGAACCAGACCACGTCCGACCTCACGCCCGATGCGATCCACCAGATCGGCCTGGATGAAGTCGCGCGCATCCACGAGCAGATCCGCGGCGTGATGGCGGAGACGAAGTTCGAAGGATCGCTGCAGGATTTCTTCCGCTTCATGCAGACCGATCGGCGTTTCGAGTTCCGCTCCGAAGACCAGTTGCTCGCGCACTACCGCGCGATCGAGAAGAAGATCGAAGCCAGGGTGCCCGACCTGTTCTCGCTGACGCCCAAGGCCGGCTTCGAGATCCGTCCGATCGAGGCCTTCCGCGCCGCGTCGGCCGCAGGCGGCGAGTACATGAGCCCCAGCGAGGACGGCACGCGCCCGGGCATCTTCTACGTCAACACCTTCGACCTGCCCACACGCAAGCGCTGGGATGCCGAAGATCTGTTCCTGCACGAGGCGATCCCCGGCCACCACTTCCAGCTGGCGCTGCAGCAGGAGCTGACCGGCCTGCCCGCGTTCCGCCGCTTCGGCGGCGAGACCGCGTACATCGAAGGCTGGGGCCTGTATGCCGAAAGCCTGGGCAAGGAACTCGGCCTCTACACCGATCCCTATGATTATTTCGGCCGCCTGCAGGGCGAGCTGTGGCGCGCGGTGCGCCTGGTCGTCGACACCGGCCTGCACAGCAAAGGCTGGACGCGCCAGCAGGTGCTCGACTACATGTTCGAGAACTCGTCGGTCAGCGAACCCGATGCGATCGCCGAGGCCGAGCGTTACATCGCATGGCCCGGCCAGGCACTGGCCTACAAGATCGGCGAACTCAAGATCCAGGAACTGCGCAAGCGCAGCGAGGCTGCGCTGGGCGAGGCGTTCGACATCCGCGCCTTCCATGCGGAAGTGCTGAAGGACGGCGCGCTGCCGTTGCCGTTGCTGGACGCGAAGATCGACGCGTGGATCGCGGCGCAGCGTGGGCAGCCTGATGACCAGCCGATCACGACGGCGCCGGCGGGTGTGGAGTCGTAAAAACGTTCGCGCTGAGCCAGTCGCCGACCGGAAATCGCGAGCGCGTTGACCCCGCTCGCTGTTCGAATGAAAGGCGCTGGTCATCCAGCGACTCGCTCCGGGGATGAAGCAACGCGCGGGTACACCGCGATTGCCGCACCGCCGCTTGCCCTCCTCCACCCGCCGCGCGATGCTGCACGCCGGTTCGCGCTGGGGAGGCGCCATGATCCGCACGATGTTCTCGGTGATGCTGGGCATGGTCGTCGCCATGATGGTGATGCTCGGGCTGGAGTTCTTCGGGTCGTGGATGTTCCCGATGCCCGCCGGGCAGCTCGCCAACGAAGCGGACCTCGCGCAGATCGTCGCCAATGCACCGACCGGCAAGCTCGTCTGGGTGCTGGGCGGCTGGCTGCTCGCCGCGGTCTGTGGGGGCTGGGTCGCGGCGCGGCTCGCACGCGTGCGCCGCATGAGCGCCGCGATCGCGGTGGGTGTGCTGATCGTGCTGGGCGTGATTGGCAATGCCTGGATGCTGCCGCATCCGCTGTGGATGACCCTGCTCGGTGTGATCGGGCCGATCCCGCTCGCCTGGTGCGGTGGCCGGCTCGCACTGCGGCGCGATCGCGTCGACGCGCGCACCTGAGCCGAAGGACGTTCCATGCAGGCATCGCTGCTGACCACCGTGCTGTTGCCGCTCGCGCTCGGCGTGATCATGTTCGGACTCGGCCTCGGCCTGACGCTCGATGATTTCCGCCGCGTCGCACGCTATCCGCGTGCGGTGCTGATCGGGCTCGTCCTGCAGATCGGCGTGTTGCCGTGGGCGGCGCTCGCACTCGCGCTGCTGTTCCGGCTGCCGCCCGAACTCGCCGTCGGCCTGATGCTGCTGGCCGCATCGCCCGGCGGCGCGACTGCGAACATCTACAGCCACATCGCGCGCGGCGACGTGGCGCTCAACATCACCCTGACCGCGGTCAACAGCGTGCTGTGCCTGGTCACGCTGCCGATCATCCTCAACCTGTCGCTGGAGTTCTTCCTCGGCGCCGGCCAGTACGTGCCGCCGCCGACGCGCAAGATCGTCGAGGTCGCGCTGATCATCCTGCTGCCGGTCAGCATCGGCATGCTGGTGCGCGCGTTCGCCAGCGGATTCGCCTCGCGGATGGAGAAGCCGATCCGCTTGCTGTCGGTGATCGTGCTGGTGCTGCTGATCGTCGCGGCCGTCGCCGGCACCTGGGACACGCTGCTCGCCTACTTCGCCGCGGTCGGCCTCGCCTGCCTACTGTTCAATCTGGTCAGCATGGGCGCCGGCTACGCGGCGCCGCGGGCGCTGCTACTGCCCCGCCGGCAGGCGATCGCGATCGCGATGGAGATCGGCATCCACAACGGCACGCTGGCGATCTTCATCGCGCTCAGCGTGCTCGGCAACGCGACGATGTCGGCGCCTGCCGCGGTCTACAGCCTGCTGATGTTCTTCACCGCCGCCGCCTTCGCCGCGTGGCTCAACCGGCCCGGCGCGCGCGACGCGACCGCGAGCGCCTGAAGCGGGTTGCAGGACGCGCTGGACGCGGCAGACTATGCGTCCGCCTGCCGCTGGACCTCCGATGCGCCCGTTCCCGCTCGCCTGTTCGCTCGTCACCTGTCTGCTGTCGGCGGCGTTGACCGCCAGTGCTGCGGAACCGCCGCTGCCGCAACTCGAGGCCTACACGGTCGATGCGTCGTGGCGGCAGCCGATCGCGCCGGTCCGCATCGCCGATCGCACCTGGCAGATCGGCACCGAAGGACTGACCGCACTGCTGGTGATGACGGACGACGGCGCCGTACTGCTTGATGGCGGCATGCCGCAGGCTGCGGATCTGCTTCTGGCGAACATGCAGCGCCTGAACGTCGCACCGGGCGATCTGCGCCTGCTGCTGTCGAGCCACGCGCACGCCGATCACGCCGGTCCATTCGCCGCGCTCAAGCGCCGCACCGGCGCGCATCTCGTCGCCAACGCGGAGTCCGCGGCGCTGTTCGCGCGCGGCGGCAGCGACGACCTGCACTTCGGCGACGAGATCACGTATCCGCCGGTGCAGACCGACCGCATCGTCATGGACCACGAAGTGGTGTCGCAGGGCGGCATCGACTTCACCGTGCATTTCATTCCCGGCCACACGCCCGGCAGCGTCGCGTGGACCTGGACCGACACCCGCGACGGCCGCCCGGTGCGGATCGCGTACGTCGACAGCCTCAGTGCGCCGGGCTACCGGTTGCAGGGCAATCCGCGCTATCCGCGCCGGGTCGAGGACTACAGGCGTTCGTTCGATGTGGTGCGCGGCCTGCCCTGCGATCTGCTGCTGACGCCGCATCCCGGTGCGAGCGAGTGGAACTACGCGGCTGGCGATACGGCGGGCGCAAACGCGTTGACGTGCGCGGCGTATGCGGAAGGCGCGGCGACGCGGTTCGAAGCACAGCTCGCGGCAGAAGACGCGAAACCGCGTTGAGTGCGCTGGAAAGGCGGGCATCCGCCCGGGATCATGTCCCGCTGCGGTGACGGGCATTCTCGCGCTTCACCCGGGCCGCAACGCCGCTCGACAACAGAAGGCCCCGCACGTGCGGGGCCTTCTGCGTTGCGTCACGCGATGCCCATAGTCACTCGCCGCTGCCGAAGCTCCCATAAGTCTTCAGCTGCTCGGCGACGGCCGCATCGCCGACCACGACGATGCTCTGCTGCTTCGGATCGAAGAACTCGCGCGCGACCGACTGCACCTGCGCCGCGGTCACATTGTTGACCTTGTCGACGTAGGTGCTGAGGTAGTCGGCCGGCCGGCCCAGCAGCCAGTTGCCGGCGAGCGCGGACGCGACCGCGTACTGCAGCTGGTTCTGGAACAGGTAGGTGCCGGCGGTGAAGCGCTTGGCGCGCTGCAGTTCATCGGCCGGCACCGTCTGCTCGCGCATCGTCTCGAACTCCTTCAGGAATTCGCCGATCGCGGCCCCGGTCACTTCGTTGCGCACGTCGGCCTGTGCCTGGAAGGACCCGCCCGCCGCGCGCAGGCCGAAGCTGCTGCCGGCCCCGTAGGTATAGCCCTTGTCCTCGCGCAGGTTGCGCATCAGCCGGCTGTCGAAGCCGCCGCCGAGAATCGTGTTGGCCAGCGCTGCGGGGATGGCGCGGTCGTCGTCCGCATCGAAGGCCGGACGGCCGATGCGCACCGCCGACTGCACGCTGTTCTGGCGCGGCACGAGCACGAACTGCGGGCCCTTCGGATACGCCGGCGCCGCGACCTCGGCGATCGGATCGCCACGGCCCTGCCAGTTGCCGAACATCGACTCGGCCAGCGCCTTGGCCGCGTCTGGCGTCACCGGCCCTGCGATCACCAGCAGTGCGTGGTCGGGCCGGAAGCGCGCGGCATGCGCGGCCTGCAGGCCGGCGATGTCGGTGCCGTTGATCGCCGCTTCGGTCGGCAGCGTGTTGCCGTAGGGATGATCGCCGAACAGCACGCGACCCATCGCACGGTTAGCCTGGTAGCTCGGCTGCGCCTGCATGGCCTTGAGGCCCTGCAGCGCATTGGTCTTCGCCAGCTGCACTTCGTTCGCGGGGAACGCCGGATTGCGCACCACGTCGGCGAACAGCGTCGCCAACGGCTGCGCCGACGACGACAGGCCCGACGCGCTGACGAACAACCCATCGTTGCTCGCGGTCGCGCCGATCGAGCCGCCGAGGCGGTCGAGCTCTTGCGCGATCTGCACCGAGCTGCGCGTGGCGGTGCCTTCGCGCATCAGGCCCGCGAGCAGGTTCGACATGCCTGGCAACTGCGACGGATCGCTGGCGAGACCGCCGCGCACGGCGAGCACGTAGTCGACACGCGGCAGGCCGCCCTGGCGCGGCAGCACCCAGACGGTCAGGCCGTTGTCGAGCCTGTGTTCGACGAGGCCGAGTTCGGGCAACGGCTTGTCGGCGCCGTAATCGGGCAGACCTGCGGGCAATTCGGTCGGTGGCGCGGTGGCGGGCGGTGCGCCGGCGGCGGCCGGCTGCTGCGCGCAGGCCGCGCTGGCGAACAGGCAGGCGCCGAGCGCCAGTGCGAGCGGACGCAGGCCGCGGGTCGGAATGTAGTGCTTGTGCATATCGATCTCCTCAGTCCTGCGCCGGTGCGGCAGCGGGCGCCGGGGCAGCCGGCGGGGCGATGCCGCGCGCGGGCGCCATCGCGGCCGGCACGCGATCGATGACGGTGCGGTTGGCATCGGTCAGATAGGTCTTCGCCACGCGCTGCACGTCGGCGACGGTCACCGCCTGCACCCACTCGGGCACCTTGTTGAGCGTCTCCGCATCGCCCCACAGCAGCTGCGCCTTGGCGAGCTCGTCGGCGCGCGAGATGAAGGGCTCCAGGCCGTTGACGTAATCGGCCAGCAGCTTGGTCTTGGCAGCGGCCAGCGTTTCGGCGGGCACGCCTTCGGCAACGATGCGTGCGACTTCCTCGTTGACCGCGCCCAGCACCGCGTCCGGTTCGACGTTCGGCTTGTACAGCGCGAACAACGTCAGCAGCGTCGGGCCGTCGTAATCCCATGCATGGCCCAGTGGCCAGCCGAGGCCGCCGTCGATGTTGAGCAGCTGCTCGCGGCCCTTGACCAGGCCCTGGTACAGGCGCGAGGCGTCGCCGCCGGCCAGCAGCTGCGACAGCACCGCCATCGGCGCATGGTCGGGCGTGTCGCGTGCGGGCATCTTCCAGCCCACCGCGAGCGCCGGCACCTGCGCCAGCGCATCAGCCTGGGCTTCGCGCCTGCCTTCGGTGTTCAGCGGTTCGGACACGTCCGGACGTGCGGGCGCTGCACGCGAAGGGATGGCGCCGAAGTATTCCTCGACCATCGCGAAGGCTTCTTCGGGCGAGATGTCGCCGGCGATGCCGATGACCGCGTTGTTGGGGCCGTAGTAATCGCGATGGAAGGCTTCGACATCGGCGAGCGTCGCGCCTTCGAGATCCTTGAAGCTGCCGTAGCCGTCGTGCGCGTTCGCCCACTTCGAGAACGCGAGGCGGTTGATGTCGAACACGAAGAACAGCCCGTAGGGCTGGTTCTGCACGTTGACGCGGATCTCCTCCTTGACCACGTCCTGCTGGTTCTTGAGGTTCTCGGCCGAGAAATCCAGCGTCTTCATGCGGTCCGCTTCCAGCCACAGGATCGGCCGCAGCGCCGAGACCGGCGCGGTCTCGATGTAGTTGGTGTAGTCGGGACGCGTGGAGCCGTTGAGGCGACCGCCGCCGCCCTGGATCACGCGATCGAACGTGCCCTTGGGCGCGACCGGCGTGCCCTGGAACATCAGGTGTTCGAACAGATGCGCGAAGCCGGTGCGGTTCTCGGGTTCGAGACGCATGCCCACGTGATAGACCACGCTGACGCCGACGGTCGGCGAGCTGCGGTCCTCGGAGACGACGACGGTCAGGCCGTTGTCGAGCGTTTTCGTTTCGATCGGCAGACGCCAGTCGGCCTGTTGCGCGGCCGCGGGCGCGGCCAGCATCGCGAGCAGCACGCACGCGCCACCCAGTCCTGCGAGTCGTTTCATGGTCGGTTCCCTGTCCGCCCCGCTCCCCGGGGGCACGAACCCCGACTATAAGTCGCGAGGCCGCGTGCGCGCGTGCCAGCGATCATGCGACGCCATGCACGCGGCGCTAACAACTGCGGTGCAGACGCACGCGATGATCGCGGCCCACGTCCAGACACGGAGTTCTCGATGCGCCTCACGCCCGCCCTCGCCCTGCCGCTGCTGTTCGCCGCGACCGTCGTCCTTGCCCAGAGCGATCGCGAAGTCGCCGAACGTGCGATCGAAACCGCCGCGCAGGTGTGCCCGGGACATTCCAACGCGGCCACTGGTCCGACGGTGCGCGCGATGCCGGTCGGCGCGCTGCGCGTGCTGGCCAAACACGGCGCGGTGCTGTGCCCGGACCGTCGCCTCGAAGGCGACGTCGCCGTGGTGTTCTCGCCCGACTACGGCGTGTTCCGCTGGAATCCGGACGTGCCGGCATCGGTGCAGGCGCTGCCGACGGTGGTGGGCGCCATCACCCGCAGCGAAGCATTCCCCGCCGAGACCGCCGTGTGGAACGCCGAAGGCGAGCCGCTGCGCGAGCAGGTGGTGCCGATGTTCGAGCCGCGACCGAATGCGCCGCTCAACCGGTTCCTGCATCGCTGATCAGCGTCGAGCTTCGAGACCGATGACGACGAAGGCCGCCCGGGGGCGGCCTTCTGCTTGCGCGTCGTGACGGGCGGCGCTCACTTCGTTTCTTCGACGCCCGGATCGTCGAGTCCGACATTGCTGCGCGCCGACTCGTAGATCTCTCGGTCCAGCAGCCCGGTCTCGCGCGCCACCAGCACCGGCACCAGCATCTGGCCGGTCACGTTGGTCATCGTGCGCATCATGTCGAGAATGCGGTCGATCGCCAGCAGCAGCCCAAGGCCTTCGAGCGGCAGACCGGCCGCCGACAGCACCACCGTCGCCATCACCACCGCCGTGCCCGGTACGCCCGCGGTGCCGAAGCTGCCGAGCACCGAGGCCAGCAGGATCGCCGCGTACTGGGCGAAGCTCAGCTCGATGCCGAAGTACTGCGCGATGAACACCGACGCGAGCGTGGGATAGATCGCCCCGCAGCCGTCCATCTTGATCGTCGCGCCCAGCGGCACGGCGAACGCGGCGTAGTCGCGGTTGACGCCGAGGTTGTGGGTGACCGCGCGGATCGCGACCGGCATCGACGCCAGGCTCGACGAACTGACGAACGCGACCTGCATACCGGGCGCCGCGCCGCGGAAGAACTTCAGCGGATTGAGGCCGTGCGTCAACAGCAGGCCGCCGTAGACGAAGACGATGTGCACCGCGCACGCGACGTACAGCGCGATGACGAAACTGCCCAGCGGCAGCAGCCGTTCGAACCCGTAGGTGCCGACGAGCGCAGCGATCAGGCCGAAGGTGCCGAGCGGCGTGAGCTCCAGCACGAACCGCGTGACCTGGATCATTGCATCAGACGCCTGCCCGACCAGCGCGCGCAAGGCCGCGACACGCTCGCCGAGCTTCACCAGCGCGAAGCCCAGCAGGCCGGCGAAGAAGATCACCTGCAGGATCTTGCCTTCCGACAAGGCCGCGAACGGATTGGTCGGCACCACGTTGAGCAGCACTTCGACCGGCGTCGGCACTTCGCGCACCGTGTAGTCCGCGGCCGCGGTCAACGAACCCGCTTCGATGCTCAGGCCCGGATTGAACGTGTAGGCGACGGCGAAGCCCACGCCGACTGCGAGCACTGCGGTCGCGGCGAACCAGCCGAAGGTGCGTCCGCCAAGTGCAGCGATGGACTGCTGCCCGTGCAGCGCGGCGACCGCATTGATCACCGCGAAGAACACCAGCGGCACTGCGATCATGCGGATCAGGTTGACGTACAGCGTGCCGAGCGGCTGCAGCCACGTGCCGGCGGCCGGTCCCATCAGCCAACCGACCAGCGCACCGAGCACGAACGCGCCCAGCACCCGCTGCCAGAACGGAATCCGGAACCACCAGGCCAGAGCATTCATTCGAGGGTTGTCCGCGACATCAACAGGCGACGATACGTGACGCCATCCATGTTGGCGATGCCGGCACCCGGACGCCAGCGTCCTATTTCCGGAACGCTGGCGCTCGGGGATCCGGCACGACGTCCGCCAGCGGGCGACGGACGCCGCGAACGGCGCTTACTGTCGCGCGACCAGTGTCAAGCCGTTGTAGCTGCCGCTCAGCTGCAGGTAGTAGGTGCCGGTCCTGGGCGCGGTAATGCGGATGGTTTCGATGTTGCCCGCACGCGCGGAGCGGAATTCGTACGCCGCCGACGTCGGCACTTCGCCATGCCGCGCGTGCAGGGTCACGTCGCCACTGCCGCCGAGCGTCATGAAACTCAGCACGCGCCCGGCCTGTGCTTCGAAGCGGTACAGCGCGCCCTCGCCGTTCGACGACAGGCCGGTGACGTTCACGCCATTGATCAGCTCGGTGCCGATCACGCAGGTTTCGGTGGCCGGGTCGCAGGGCACTTCCAGCGCCTTGGCGAGCGCGCGCGTCGCGTCGACGATGCCGACGCCGATCGGCGTGCTCGCCGGCGGTGCGACATTGAACGGACGCGCGGTGTCCTTGAGCAACGCCTCGACCTGGGCCGGGGTCAGCGGATCGCGATCCTGTCCGGCCAGTGCGCTCTGCACCAGCGCCACGATGCCCGCGACGTGCGGCGACGCCATCGAGGTCCCCGCCAGTCCCACGTACAGATACTCGCCGGAGGTCGGTGTCGTCAGGCCGTCGTAGCCGGCCTGCAGCACGTAACCGTTCCAGCCGCCGTTGCCGGGATCGAACTCGCCACCGCCGCCGGGGCCGGACACGTCCACGCGCGGACCGAAGTTCGAATAGAACGCGCGGCCACCATTGATGCGGTTCGCGCCCACGGTCACCACGTTGTCGCAGTTGGCCGGCGAATAGTTCTGCGCGTTGTCGTTGGCGTTGCCGGCCGCGACCACGACCGTGCTGCCGCGCGAGACCGCGCCGTCGATCGCCGACTGGGTCTGCGCGTCGCACGCGCCCAGGCCGCCGAGACTCAGGTTGATGACCTCGGCCGGCGTCTCATTGCGCGGCACGCCGGCCACTTCGCCGCCCGAGGCCCAGACGATCGCATCGGCGATATCGGACGGATAACCGCCGCAGCGGCCGAGCACGCGCACCGGCAGGACCTGGGCGTCGAACGCGACGCCTGCGCCGCCGATGCCGTTGTGCGTGGCCTCCGCGACCGTGCCTGCGACGTGCGTGCCGTGCCACGAGCTCGGGATCTGCGGCGAGCCCGCGTAGCACTCGCCGGCAACCGGGTTCCAGTCGCCCAGATCGAGTGCACCCGGCACGCGCGCGTCGCTGTCGCGGCGCGAGACGAAGCTGTCGGTGATGAAGTCGTAACCCGGCAGCAGGTTGTCGGCGAAGTCCGGATGGTCGGGCAGGATGCCAGTGTCGAGCACGGCCACGACCACGCCCGCGCCGGTCGAACTGTCCCAGGCATTGGTGACGTTGATGGCGCCGGCCGACCCGCTCAGATGCCACTGGTAGCTGGCGAAGAATTCATCGTTGGGGGTGAACTGCGGCGTCACCGGCGCCCTGGCGACGCCGGTCGCCTGCATGCGGCGCTCGACGTGCACGGAGGCGACCGCGGGATCGGCGGCGAGCTCGGTCACCAGCGCATCGAGATCGCGCGCCGACAGGCTGCGCGACAGGCGCAGCACGTCGAAGCCGACGGCGGTCGTGCGCAGGTGCGCGACCTGCAGCGCGGGCAGCGCCTTCGCGGCGCGTCCTGACACGATGGGCCGCTCGACACCGGCGCGGCGGATCGCGGCGGTCGCGATCTGCAGCTTGCCGGCCGCGTCGCCGGACGCGATGCGCGTGGCGGCGTAGCGGATCACGAGACGATCCGAGGGTGCATCGGCCGGTGCGGGCGCGCCGATGCGCTGGACGATCTTGGCGCGCGTGGACGCGGCGTCGGCGAACTGCATGCCCAGGGCGCCGACGAGCGCGGCGGTCAGCGCGAGGCTGATGGTGGTCTTCTTCATGGTGATGTCCTCGATGCGGTCAGGGAGCGGCCCGCGCACCGGCGCGGACCGTGGAGGTGGAAGATCGGAACGCCGGCGCATCGATGCGCCGGCGCGGAATCACAGGTCGATGCCGAAGCCGATGCCGGCCGAACTCTCGTCACCGCTGAAAGCACCGCCGAGGCTGATCGATGCGCGCTCGCCGACCTTGCGTGCGTAGCCCAGCGACAGCGCGCGCTCGCCGCTCTGGAAGCCGGCGCCCACCGCCACGCGCCCGCGTGGGCTCTGCGTGCCGGCCGCGTTCGTGGCCATGTTGAGCATCGCCGCGCTCATCGCGCCCTGCTTGTCCATGCGACGGTCGACATCGCTGAAACGACGTTCGACATCGCCGCGATAGGCGCTGAAATCCTCGTTCCATGCCGCGAAGCGCTGGTCGGTATAGGCGTTCGCCGACGACAGCGTCTTCGTCGCCGTGGTGTCGGTGTAGGCGCGCGACTCGGCGACACCGGCCTGCACCTGCGCGACGTTGGCGGCATCGGTGGGCGCCGTGCCGGCGGCGACGTTGGTGATCTGGCGCGTATTGCCCGCGCTGCCCACCGAGACCGTGTTCGCCCGATCGGCCACCGCGCCCTGGCCCAGTGCGACCGCGTTCTCCGCGGTCACCGATGCGCCCTGCCCGATCGCGGTGCCCGAGGCCGCGGACACCGAGGCGCCTTCGCCCACGGCCACCGCATTGGTCGCGTTCGCCGAGATCGACGTGTTCGCACCCAGCGCGGTGCTGCCGTCGGCACGCACCTGCGCGTTGCCGCCGATCGCGGTGTCGTTGGGACCGTGTGCGTAGGCACCGCCGCCGATCGCGACACCGTTCTCGCCGTTGGCGGCCGCGCCGCTGCCGATCGCCACCCCGTTCGGACTGTCTGCACCGACGCTCGCGGCGCCGTCGCCGCCGATCGCCAGGCCCGGGTCACTGCCGCCGTTGCCCGGCGCGCCTTCGACTGCGCCGATGCGGGCATCGAGTGCGCCGATGCGCGCGTCGAGCGCACCGAAGGCCGCGCCGATCGAGGTGTACTGCGTGCCCTGCAGCACGTAACCCGGTGCGGAGAGGGTGCCGAACGCGGTGACAGCGGCGCCGCCGCCGAGCACGTCGGCCACGCTCTGCAGCGCCGCGTGGACCTGTCCGCCGTTGACCGCGTCGCGGCTGTCGATCGCCACTGCGCCCGCGGCGACATTGCCCAGACGCGTGCCGGCCGCACCGCCGAAGGACACGCTGTCGCGCTGCGCAGAGTCGTAGACCACCGCGTTCGCGACGATCCCGCCGACGTCGCCGATCCGCGTTTCGATGTCGTCGACGCGGACATTGGTCGCGTGCAGCTGGCTGCCGTTGACCGCCTCGGTGCTGTCGGCCGACAGTTCGCCGGCCGCGACGTTCGCGAGCACGGTGCCATCTGCACCTTCGAAGCGGACGCGGCCCTTGCCGGTGTCCTCGTAGCGCACGACGCCTTCGACCAGCGCGTCGACTTCACCCGCGACCGCCTTGAGCTGTCCGAGATTCACCGCATCGGTGTCCTCGGTGCCGGCGGCGACATTGATGATCTGACGGGTGAAGGCGCCGGTCAGCGTGCCGTCGTCGCCGTTCATCCATTGCTGCGAGGCGCCGACCGAGATCGCATTGCCGCGATCGGCCAGCGAACCCATGCCGAGCGCGACCGCGCCGTCGTCGAGCGTCAGGGTGTGGTGCCCCAGCGCCAGCGCACCGCGACCGAGTGCCGCGCTGTAGGCACCGAGCGCGACCGAGAACGGCGCCGCCTCGCGCGTGCCGTCGCCGCCAAACTCCCATGGGCGGAAGGCGCCCGCGTTGGCGAACGTACCCAGCGCGATGGCGCTTTCGCCTTCGGCCGTCGCCAGGAACCCGGCGGCGATCGACGTGTCGCTGTTTGCGTACGCACCGTTGCCCAGCGCCACCGACTGGATGCCGGACGCGAAGCTGTTGTTGCCCAGCGCGGTGGAGAACATCACCCGCGCCTGCGCATTCGCGCCGATCGCGGTCGCGCCCCAGTCCGACGCCCAGGCGCCGCCGCCGACGGCGGTCGCGTTCTCGCCTGACGCCCGCGCGCCGACGCCGAGTGCGTGCGCCATCTCGCCGACCGCGTCGGCGTTGTAGCCGAATGCTGTCGCCCACAACCCGTCGGCACTGCTGAACGCACCGACCGACATGCTCGCCGGACCGTCGCTGGTCGCGGCCAGGCCGATCGCGATGCTCTGGTCGCCGAGCGCGAGCGCATCGGTGCCCATCGCGATGGTGTTGAAGTTCGACGCTTCCGCGTTGCGACCCAGCGCGAGTGCGTTGTCGGCCGATGCGAGGGCGTTGTGGCCCACGGCGAGTGCACCATCGGCATAGGCCGTCGCGCCCGCGCCGAAGGCGGACGCGCCGTAACCGATCGCCGTCGCCGTTTCTCCCGATGCGGTCGCCTCTTCGCCCGCCGCGAATGCGCCTGCATCCTCGTCGGGATCGGCGCGGCCGACCGCCGCGAAATACTTGTTCGACGCGGTCGCGTCCTCGAGCTGGCCGAGATTCACCGCGTCGGTGGCTTCGGTGCCGTCGGCGACGTTGATGATCTGACGAGTGAAGGCTGCGGTTTCCGTGCCGTCGTAACCGTTGATCCAGGCCTGCGACGCACCGACCGAGATCGCGTTGCCGCGGTCAGCGAGCGAGCCGGCGCCGAGTGCGACGGCGCCGTCCTCGAGCGTCATCGTGTAGTGGCCCAGCGCGAGCGCGCCCCGGCCCAGCGCCGTGCTGTAGGCACCGAGCGCGACCGCGAACGGCGCCGCCTCGCGCGAGCCGTCGCCGCCGAGTTCCCAGGGCCGGAAACCGCCGGCGTTGGCGAAGTAGCCGAAGGCCAGGCTGCCCTCGCCTTCGGCCGTGGACAGAAATCCGGCCGCGATCGACGCGTCGCTGTTCGCGTACGCGCCATTGCCCAGCGCCACCGACTGGATGCCGCGCGCGAAGCTGTTGTTGCCGACGGCGGTGGCGTACATCACGTCCGCGCGCGCATTGGCGCCCAGTGCGGTCGCGCCCATGTCGCCGGCGAACGCCGTCCCGCCGACCGCGGTGCTGTCGTAGCCGTTGGCATTCGCACCGACGCCGAGTGCATGCGCCATCTCGCCGACCGCATTCGCGTTGTAGCCGAACGCCGTCGCCCACAGACCGTCGGCGCTGCTGAACGCACCGACCGCCATGCTCGCCGGACCGTCGCTGATCGACCCGAGACCGATCGCGATGCTCTGGTCGCCGAGTGCCGCCGCATCCGTGCCGATCGCGACGGTGTTGAAGTTCGACGCTTGCGCGTTGCGGCCGAGCGCCATGGCGTTGTCGGCCACGGCGAGCGCGTTGTGGCCGATCGCCAGCGCGCCGTCGGCGTAGGCCGTCGCGCCCGCGCCGTAGGCGGACGCGCCGAAGCCGATCGCAGTTGCGGTTTCGCCCGCTGCGGTCGCCTCCTCGCCAACGGCCAATGCGCCCGCATCCTCGTCCGCATTCGCGCGACCGACCGCGGCGAAGTACTTGTTCGAGGCCGTTGCGTCTTCCAGCTGCGCCAGGTTCACTGCATCGGTTGCTTCTGTGCCGGCGGCGACGTTGGTCAGCTGACGCTCGTCATCCTGCTGGCCGAACGACACGGTGTTCGGACGATGCGCGGAGGCGTTGCGACCGATCGCGACGCTGTCGGGCGCATCGGCCCACACCACTGCGTTCTCGCCCAGCGCGATGCCGCCCAGCGCAAAGGCGCGCGTGGCGCCGCCGATCGCGATGGCGTTCTGGCCGTCGGCCCAGGACTCGATGCCCAGCGCGACGCTGCCGCCGCCACTCGCCCAGGCATAGGACCCCAGCGCCGAACTGCCGTAGCCAGAGGCGACGGTGCCGTTGCCGATCGCCGTCGCTTCGCCACCGGAGGCGGTGGAATCGAAACCGACCGCGACCGACACGCCGCCCGATGCCGTCGCACCGGCGCCGACCGCCACTGCGCCCGATCCCGCTGCCGACGCGCCGTCGCCGCAGACCACCGCATCGCCGGTGCCGCCGGTCGTGCCGAGCACGTTGCCGTCCGCGTCGACGCAATGCGCCTCCTCGGCGAACGCGACCCCCTGGCCCGCGGCCAGGGCGACCAGCAGCGCAGCCCGTGCAAACGCGCGCGGCGACGCGCCGGTCGTGCGACCCGCGATGCCGCCGCGACCACTGCGTGCGAGTTCGGAGGCGACCACCAGCTGGCCGGCCGCGCGGTTCCAGACCTTTCTGTAAATCCTGTTCATCGTTCAACCCCTGGAGAATGAGACGGCATCGGCAGCCCGCGACGCCTGCCCGTGGGGCGCGTCGGTCATGCCGTGAAATGGATGTCGAATCCTGTCGACGGTGCGCGTCCCCCGAAGGCCGCGCCGCGTGCTCGAAGGCACGCGTCGACACTAAGTTTCAATCGCGTGACTTGTCACACTCAGAATCTGGCCGGATGATCACGACTTCTCACATTCCGTCTGCAGGCGGCTCCGACGATGTCGTCCAGTCCGCCCGCTCCGCCGTTTCGACGCATCGCTTCGGGCGTCTCCGATCTCGTCCGGTGGCTGCAGCGCGTGCCCCTCGCCGAGCCGATGGATCGCCGCAATGCGGCGACCCTGCAGGTGCTGTTCCTGTTTCTGGGCACCACGATTCCGCTGAACTGGTGGCGGCATGCGGCCGCCGGCATGGTCACGCCGCAGTTGCAGACCTTCATGGCCGCAGACGTGATCGCCGCGCTGGTGTGCTTTCCCTGCATCTGGCTGATCCGCCGCGGCTGGCTGCGCGGCGGCATCGCGCTGTTCGTCTGCGCGCAGCTCACCGCGGCCTGTATCGGCTACGTCACCACGGCGGTGATGTTCGACCAGAGCCTGCAGATCCTGTCGCTGGTGATCGCCGGGTTGATCCTCGGCCGCAAGGCCCTGTGGACGGTGTTCCTGATGCTGCTGGCGGTGGCGACGATCGGCGTACTGGTGCACGTACTGCCGGAGACCCGCACCGCGCAGGCGATGACGCGCGCGGCGGTGATCCTCCCGTCGTTCGTGATGAGCTATCTCGTCGTCACGCTGGTGCTCGACCGCATCATCGCGGCGTTGCGCGAGGCACTTGCAGAATCCAAGGCCCGTGGCGTGCGGCTGGAGAACGAGATGCGCGAGCGCGAGCGCGCGCAGGCGCAGCTGATCGAAGCGCAGAAGCTCGAGGCCACCGGTCGACTCGCGAGCGGCGTCGCCCATGATTTCGACAACATCCTGTCGCTGATGTCGGCCTTCGCCAGCGAGCGCCATCGCGTGGATCCGTCAGCGTCCGCGCATGCGCGAGCGGACGCACTGGCCGACGCACTCGACGGTGTCGAACAGGCCGCCGAACGCGGCATGGCCCTGACCCGCAAACTGCTGACCTTCGCGCGCCCGCTGCCGGCGAAGCTCGAAACCGTGGAACTGGGCGCGGCGATCGAGGCGCTGACGCCGATGCTGCGCCAGACCTTCGGGCCGGACGTGCGCGTGCACGTGCAGCGCAGCGACGTACCGCTGCTGGCGCGGATCGACCGCCACCAGTTCGATCTGATGCTGCTCAACATCGCCTCCAACGCACGCGATGCGATGCCCGATGGCGGCCGCTTCGACGTGGGTGCAGCGGTGACCGGCGACGACGCGGTGGAGATCGTATTGCGCGACGACGGCACCGGCATGCCCGAGGCGGTGCGGCAACGCATCTTCGAACCGTTCTTCTCGACCAAACCGACCGGCAGCGGCACCGGGTTGGGACTCGCGGTCGCGCACAGTCTGGTCAGCAGCGCCGGCGGCACGATTGCCGCCGACAGCGCGCCGGGCGCGGGCACGACGTTCCGCATCCGCCTGCCGCGCGTGACGGCAGACGCGGACGTTCAGCCCATCGAGGTCAGCACGTAGCCCTCGCCGTGCACGGCGAGCAGCGGCATCGGTTCGCCGCAGGCATCGGCGACCTTGCGCCGCAGGCGATAGATCAGCGTGTCGAGGCGATGCGGATCGAAATCGTGGACGTTGTCGGAGACCGCGGCGATCAGGCGGTCGCGCGAGACGGTCTCGCCTTCCGCGTCGACCAGGCACTGCAGCATCCGGCGCTCGGATTTGGTCAGCGCCGCGCTGCCGCCGCCGGGTCCCACGAGACTCCAGCCGTTGTCGGCCAGATGCCAGGCGGTCGTCGCCATCGGCACTCTGGCCGAGCCGTCGTACAGACGCCGCGCCAGGCTGTGCAGGGTGGCCGCCAGCAGATCGATCTCCACCGGCTTGGACAGATAGGCGTCGGCGCCTTCGTTGAGCCCGCGTACGCGGTCGGGCGTCTCGCGGCGCGCGGTCAGCATCACGATGCCCATGTGCGGATACCGCGCACGCAGACTGCGCGCGACGTCGTAGCCGCTGGCGTCGGGCAGGCCGACATCGAGCACGACGATGTCGGGTACCTCGCGGACGAGCAGGGTCTCCAGCTCCGCCGCGCTCGCCATCCCGTCGACGGAAAACCCGAAGTCGGCGAGGCGCGGCAGCAGCACGCGCTCGCGCAGCATGTCGTCGTCTTCGAGGAGCGCAATCTTCAGCGTCATCACCGGAATCCTGGACTCCGGCATACGTCGGGGGATCGCATCGCCGGAGCCCCCTGATGTTAGCGCGTCGCCGCACGCGCAGGGCCGCGACGCGCGTCTGCCGCGAACGTGCAATGCAGGCCGGGCATAATTGCGCGGCGTTTTTTCCGGAATCCCCTGCCCCATGCGCTTTCTGACCGCAGGCCTCGCCTGCTCGCTGACCCTGCTCTGCGCCGCGTGCGCGTCCTCCGGCACCTCCACCGCCGGCCATGTCCGACCCGTCGATGTGCCGCCGGCCGCGTCCCGCGCCGACGAGACCGCGCAGTGGTGGTACCGCAGCGGCGCCGCGCGCGCGGCCGGTAACGGGGCGATGGGCGGCCACGCGAAGAACGTCATCGTGTTCCTCGGCGATGGCATGAGCCTGACCACGGTTGCGGCGGCGCGCATCCTCGAAGGCCAGCGCCTGGGCGGCAGCGGCGAGGAGCACGCGCTGAGCTGGGAACAGTTCCCCAACACCGGCCTGTCCAAGACCTACAACACCGATTCGCAGACCCCCGATTCGGCCGGCACGATGACCGCGGTCGCGACCGGCGTGAAGTCGCACATGGGCGCGATCGGCGTCTCGTCCGGCAGGCGCTTCGATTGCGAGGACAGCCGCCAGCGCCACGTGCAGTCCTGGCTGCGTCTGGCCAGCGACGCCGGTCTCGACACCGGCATCGTCACCACCGCGCGTCTGACCCACGCGACCCCGGCGGCGACCTACGCCCACGTGCCGGACCGCAACTGGGAAAACGACGTCGACGTGCCGGACGAGGCGCGCGCGCAGGGCTGCCGCGACATCGCCCAGCAGATCCTCGATTTCGCACCCGGTCGTGGGCCGAAGGTGCTGATGGGCGGCGGCCGCGGCAACTTCCTGCCCGCGGGCGAGCGCGATCCCGAGTACGACGACAAGGTCGGCCAGCGCCTCGACGGCCGCGACCTCACCGCCGAATGGCGCGCGGCGAATCCCGGCGGCGCATTCGTGTGGAACACCGCGCAGCTGCGCGGGGCACGGGATGCCGACGCGGTGTTCGGCCTGTTCGAACCCGACCACATGCAGTACGAGCACGACCGCAACCGTGGCGACGACGGCGAGCCGGATCTGGCGGAGATGACCCGCTTCGCGATCGAGCGGCTGGCACGCGACGGCAAGGGCTACGTGCTGCTGGTCGAAGGCGGGCGCATCGACCACGCCAACCACGAGGGCAACGCCTACCGCGCGCTCGACGAGACCGTCGCGATGTCGCGCGCGGTGCAGGCCGCGGCCGAGGCGACATCGGCCGACGACACGCTGATCCTCGTCACCGCCGACCATTCGCACACGTTGAACTTCGTCGGCTATCCGACCCGCGGCAACCCGATCCTCGGCAAGGTGCGCGGCCGGGTCAGCGAGGACGACGATCCGAACGCCTATGCGCTCGATGCGACCGGCCTGCCCTACACCACGCTGGTCTATGCCAACGGTCCGGGCTACACGGGCGCCAGCAACCAGCAGCCGGCCGGGCCGAAGGTCCATTACCACAAGCCCAGCAGCTTCGAGCCCTCCGACGGCCGCCCGGACCTGCGCGAAGTCGACACCGAGCATCCGGATTTCATGCAGGAGGCGCTGGTGCCGATGCGCAGCGAGTCGCACGGCGGCGACGACGTCGGCATCTGGGCGCGCGGCCCGGGCAGCGACGCGGTGCGCGGCACCGTCGAGCAGAACGTCATCTACCACCTGATCGTGCAGGCCACGCCTGCGCTGCGCGCGCAGCTGTGCGCGACCGGCCACTGCAATGCCGACGGCGTGCCGGTGGACCTGCCGGTGATGACGCCGGTGGACGCGCCGCTGCGCGCGGCCGACTGAAGCCGGTTCCAATAATTGGTACGCGATCGGCCCGCCCGATCGCGTACGCAGCGTTCCACGCACGGCGTCGCGCCTCGCCCGAAAGTACGACGCGGCCCGCAACATCGACGGGCTAAGCTGGCCGCATCCCCATTCGAAGCGGAGCGGCACCCATGAATCGACTCGACGGCAAGGTCTGCGTGGTCACCGGCGCGGCCAGCGGCATCGGCAAGCGCATCGCCGAGGTCTACGCCCGGGCAGGCGGCAAGGTCGTCATCGCGGACCTCAAGCTCGATGCGGCGGAAGCGACGGCCACCGAAATCCGCAACGATGGCGGCGATGCGCTGGCCGTGGCGATGGATGTCACCGACGAGGCGCAGGTAGTCGACGGCATCGCCAAGGCCGTGGCGCACTACGGCCAGGTCGACGTGCTCGTCTCGAACGCCGGCATCCAGATCGTCAACAAGGTCACCGACTTCAGCTACGCCGACTGGAAGAAGATGCTCGCCATCCATCTCGACGGCGCGTTCCTGACCACGCGCGAGTGTCTGCGCGACATGGAAACGCGCAAGACCGGCGGCGCGATCATCTACATGGGCTCGGTGCATTCGCATACCGCCTCCAAGCTCAAGGCGCCCTACGTGACCGCCAAGCACGGCCTGCTGGGCCTGGCGCGCACGGTCGCCAAGGAAGCCGCGGCCTATGGCGTGCGCGCCAACGTGATCTGCCCGGGCTTCGTGCGCACGCCGCTGGTCGACAAGCAGATTCCCGAGCAGGCGAAGGAGCTCGGCATCAGCGAGGACGAGGTGATCCAGAACGTGATGCTCAAGGACACGGTGGACGGCGAGTTCACGACCGTCGACGACGTCGCCAATGTCGCGCTGACGCTCGCCGCGTTCGAGACCAATGCGCTGACCGGCCAGAGCCTCGTCGTGAGCCACGGCTGGTACATGCAGTGAGCGAGGCCGCGGTCCGCCGGCACGTCGCGCGCTACCCCACCGTCGCCCTGGTGCTGCAGGGCGGCGGCGCGCTCGGCGCCTACCAGTGCGGCGTCTACGAACGCCTGCACGAGGCCGGCATCGCGCCGAACTGGTTCGCCGGCATCTCGATCGGCGCGATCAACGCGGCGATCCTCGCCGGCAACGCGCCCGACGACCGCATCGCGCAACTGCAGGCCTTCTGGCACACGATCACCGAGCCGGCCGGCCCGATGTCGCTGCCGGCCCTGGCGATCCGCACCGCGATCGCCGGTCTGCCCGAAGATCCGATGCTGTTGTCGTGGGCGCGCGGCATGAGCGCGATGGGCGCGCTGCTGCAGGGCCAACGCGGCTTCTTCGAAGCGCGACCGATCTCGCCGCTGCTGCTGCCCGGCGACGGCAGCGATGCGGCGACGAGTTTCTACGACACCTCGCCGCTGCGCGAAACGCTGCTGCGCTTCGTCGATTTCGACCGCATCAACCGCGACCGTGGCGTGCGCCTCACCGTCGGCGCGACCAGTGTGACCCGCGGCAACTTCCGCTACTTCGACAGTGCGCTCGAGCCCATCCGCGTGGAGCACATCCTCGCCTCGGGCGCGCTGCCACCGGCGTTTCCCGCGGTGGAGATCGACGGCGAGCCCTACTGGGACGGCGGCATCGTCTCCAATACGCCGCTGGAATACATCCTCGACTGCCGACCGCACGAGGACACGCTCGCGTTCCAGGTCGACCTGTGGAGCGCACGCGGCGTGGCGCCGGCATCGATGCTCGATGTGCTCGAGCGCATGAAGGACATCCGCTTCTCCAGCCGCACGCGCCACGGCACGCGCATGGTCGAGATGGCGCAGACCTTGCGCACGTCGCTGAAGGAACTGATCGAGCATCTGCCGGGCCGCGCGCTGCCGGCGCATCTCGAAGAGGCGCTGTCGCCGTATCTCGACGATCGCGTGTTCAACGTGATCCACCTGATCTACCAGACCAAGCCGCACGAGCAGCAGAACAAGGACTATGCCTTCGGCCACATCCCGCTGCGCGAGCATTGGGACAGCGGCCGTCGCGACATGGATCGCACGCTGGCGCATCCGCGCTGGTTCGATCTGCCCGATCGCGCGAAGGGCGTGGCGACGCACGATATCCATCGGACGCGTGCGGGCGACTGAGTGGATGCGGCTGTCACCGGGTCGATGTGACGGCCCGGCATCGATGCGGCACTCAGAACGGCTTCGCGAGCACCAGCCACACCACGCCGACCAAGAGCAGCACCGGGATCTCGTTGAACCAGCGCAGCGCCTTCGTCGACGGCAGCGCGCGGCCCGCGTCGACGCCCTTGAGCCAGCGTCCGGCGACGACGAAGTGCACGATCAGCAGCATCACGAGGCCCAGCTTGGCGTGCAGCCAGCCCGCGCCGCCGCCCATCGGGGCCATCGTCGGGAAGTCGGTGATGAAGGTGTAGCCCATCCACAACACCAGCCCCAGAAAGAGCGCGAGGCCCAGCATCACGTGGCCGAAGCGGTACAGGCGACGACCCATCAGCACCAGGCGTGCGCGCACGTCGACGGTATCGCCGGCCTCGACGAGGTTGATCAGGATGCGCGGCAGATAGAACGCGGCGGCGATCCACGCCATCACGAACACGAGATGGAAGGTCTTGACCCACAGATAGGCTTGCATCGCGCTGGCTCCCTCGGCTGACGGGCAAGGATCGCACGCCCGCAGGTGCGGTTCGCATCACAGGGGTGTGCTGCGACGCTGTGTCGCAGTCGCCACCAGCGCCTAGAATGCGCGTCCCCGCATCCGTCCGGCTCTTCGATGTCCAAGCAATACGACCGCGCCTACTTCGACCGCTGGTACCGCGCCGGCGACATCGGCGGGCCTGCGCGTCTCGCGCGCAAGGTCGCGCTCGCGGTCGCCACGGCCGAGTACCACCTGGAGCGTCCGCTGCGCACCGTGCTCGACATCGGTGCCGGCGAAGGCGCGTGGCGCGCGCCGCTGCTCAAGCTGCGGCCGAAGGCGCAGTACCTCGGTTTCGATGCCAGCGAATACGCGGTGTCGCGTTTCGGGCGCGCGCGCAATCTGCATCACGCGCGCTTCGCCGATTTCGAGATGCTGCGGCCCTGCCCGCCGGTCGACCTGCTGATCTGCAGCGACGTGCTGCACTACCTCGACACCCGCGAACTCGATCGCGGCCTGCCCGGCCTGGCCGACCTCACCGGCGGCGTCGCGTTCCTCGAATGCTTCGCCCGCGAGGACGGCGCCGAGGGCGACGACGACGGTTTCAAGCAGCGCCCCGCCCGCTTCTACCGGGCACGTTTCGCCGCCGCCGGTTTCCGCGCGCTGGGCTCGCATTGCTGGCTGTCGCCGCAGCTGGCCGATGCCGCCACGGCGCTCGAAACCGCCTGATCCAACGCCCGAGCGCGCGCTGAATCCAGCCCGCTGCCGCCCCGGCCATTCACGGCCGATGCGCTATGCTGCGTCGCAGCAACACCACTGACCGGGATGCCGATGCTGTTTTACCAACTGCACGAGATGGGCCGCGCCTGGATGAAGCCGTGGACGCTGCTGGCCGACGCGAACGCGAAGGCGTTCGGCGCCCACGGCACCTGGCTGTCCAACCTGCCCGGCGCCGAGCAGCTCTCCGCCGCCAACGAGCTGCTGTACCGCATCGGCAAGGACTACGAGAAGCCGGCGTTCGGCATCCACGCCGTCGAGAACGACGACAACGACCGCACCTATCCGGTCGTGCAGCTCGACGCGCTGGTGAAACCGTTCTGCAAGCTGCTGCGCTTCAAGCGCTACACCGATGATCCGGCGCATCTCGAGGTCATCAAGGCGCAGCCGACGGTGCTCGTCGTCGCGCCACTGTCGGGCCACCATTCGACGCTGCTGCGTGACACCGTGCGCACGCTGCTGCGCGACCACAAGGTCTACGTCACCGACTGGATCGACGCACGCATGGTGCCGGCCGACGCCGGCGCATTCTCGCTCGACGACTACATCGCCTACATCGAGGACTTCATCCGCCACATCGGCGCCGAAGACCTGCACGTGGTCAGCGTCTGCCAGCCGACCGTGCCGGTGCTCGCCGCCGTCTCGCTGATGGCCGGCCGCGGCGAAGCCACGCCGCGTTCGCTGGTGATGATGGGCGGCCCGATCGACACCCGTCAGTCGCCGACCGCGGTCAACAACCTGGCGACCGAAAAGCCGCTCGCCTGGTTCGAGCAGAACGTGATCCATCCGGTGCCGATGAACTATCCCGGTCGCGGTCGTCAGGTGTATCCGGGCTTCCTGCAGCACATGGGTTTCATGGCGATGAACCCCGAGCGCCATCTCGAATCGCACTGGGATTTCTACCGCGATCTGGTCAAGGGCGACGACGACGACGCGCAGTCGCACCGCCGCTTCTACGACGAATACAACGCCGTGCTCGACATGCCGGCCGAGTACTACCTCGACACCATCCGCGTCGTGTTCCAGCAGCACCTGCTGCCGCGCGGCAAGTGGGTCGTGGCCGGCGAGCGCGTGGATCCGTCGAAGATCACCGGCACCGCGCTGCTGACGATCGAAGGCGAGCTCGACGACATTTCCGGCGAAGGCCAGACGCGCGCCGCGCACACGCTGTGCACCGGCGTGTCGGAAGCCGATCGCGCACATCTGACCGTCGAGGGCGCCGGCCACTACGGCATCTTCAGCGGCCGCCGCTGGCGCACCCAGGTGTATCCGCAGGTGCGCGCCTTCATCGCATCGCATGCGCAGGGCGCGAGCCCGGCGCAGGCGAAGCTGGCAGCGAAGACCGCACGCAAGAAGGCTGCGAAGCGGACGACGAAGAAGCCGACCTGATCCCGCGCGCCACGCAGACGCGGATCACGCAAAGAGAAAGGCGCGCCGGTCGACACCGGCGCGCCTTTCTCATGGATCACACAACGGTTGCTCAGCTGTACTGCGCCGTCTTCACCAGCAGGTGCTTGGCGATGCCGCCGTGCATGCGGCCGATGCCGCGGAACAGGTGCAAGCTGGCGAACAGGGTCAGCACGCCGGTCACCAGCAGCAGCGGCGTCGCGATCAGCGGGAACGACGTCGACAGGCCCGAATCGTTGGACCAGTTCAAGACCGACCAGCCGTAATTGCTGACACCGGCTGTCGCCATGCCCGTCCATACCAGCAGCGGCGCGGCGATCATGCTCAGCGACAGCGACAGCAGGGTCACGTTGATCGTGAAGTAGACGATGCCCAGCGGCAGCATCAGCAGCAGGTAGAACAGCGTGCTCCAGGTGCGCACGTCGGTGAACATGTCGCCGATGCGCTGCAGCCAGTTGCGCCCGCGCGCCGAGTACAGCGGCCTGCGCGGCATGCGCTCGCCGAGCATCACTTCGACCAGGCGGCCTTCGACCAGCGACAGCAGCCGCACCGACCCGAAGAACAGGATCAGCAGCGGAATGCCGATCAGCACGACCACCAGGCTCAGCGACACCGACAGGCCGGTCACCACCCAGGTGAAGTAGAAGATGCCCGTCGCCAGCGACAGCACCATGTAGAACATTGATGCGTAGGTGCGCGGGTCGGCGGCGACGCCGAAGAAGCGACCGACCAGCGACGTGCGCGGCTTCGGCGCCGGCGGTCGCAGCGCGGTCTGCACCTTGACCTCGGTGTCGCGGTAGATGTCGGCCACCTCGTCCGGCGCGCCGTAGCTCGACGCGACCGAGGCGATGACCTCGGCTTCCGAACGGCCCGGTTGTTCGGCCAGTTCCGATCGCAGGTATTCCTCGGCGTCGTAGAGCGCGTCCTGCACGAGTGCGGGATCCGCGCCGGTGAGCGCGACGCGCAGCTGTTCCAGGTACTCGGGGATGCTCTGCGGTGGCGTGTGCATGTTCATTCGCGTATCCCCTCCAGGACGGCGTCGACGGAATCCCGTGTGGCCCGCCAGGCGGCGGTCCAGTGCTGCAGGGTGGTCCGCCCTGCCTCGGTGATGCGGTAGTAACGGCGCGGCGGTCCGGCGACGGACGGTTCCACGTGACTGTCGAGCAGCCCGGCCGCGCTGAGGTTGCGCAGCACCGGATACAGCGCGCTCTGTTTGCCGCTGAGCACGCCGTCGAGCGATTCGAGACGCTTGGCGATCTGGTAGCCGTACATCGGCTTGGCCGCACTGCCCAGCACCGCCAGCAACGCCAGCGACACCGTGCCCGCGCTCAGTTCCTTCTGGAACTTGCGCAGCTGCAGCTCGCTGTCATCCGGGGCATCGGCCATGGGCCACCTCCGCTAGGTTGATCCAGATACTAGTGCGGACTTCGCTATAGCGGATGTGCCGGTAGTCACGCAGACCATCGACTCGGCCACAATCGGGGGTCTGTCTTCCGGGGAATCCATCCATGCGCCAGCTGTCGCGCCACGCCTTGTCCGCCACCCTCGCCGCCTGCGTGATCGCGCTGGCCGGCTGCGCCACGTCCGGCGCGCCGGCGAGCGTCGAGACCCGCTCCACGCAGGAATTGCTGGATGCCTCGACACCCGCGGACTGGCGCACGCCCGATCCGGCCAACCTGCTGTACATGGACGTCGACGGCGGCCGTGTGGTGATCGAACTGGCGCCGGCGTTCGCGCCCGAACACGTCGCCAACATCCGCACCCTTGCCCGCGGCGGCTTCTGGAACGGACTCACGCTGTACCGCTCGCAGGACAACTTCGTCGTGCAGTTCGGCGACGTCACCGAAGAAGGCGCACCCGGCAAGCCGATCGGCAGTGCACGCGCGAAGCTGCCGGCCGAATTCGACCGCGCCTCGGCCGGCCTCGCCTTCCACGCGCTGCCCGATCCCGATGGCTGGGCGGCGCAGGCCGGTTTCGCCGACGGCTTTCCGGCCGCGCGCGACGACCGCACCGGCGCCGGCCGCAGCTGGCTTGCGCACTGCTACGGCACGCTGGGCGCGGGCCGCGACATGGCGCCCGATTCGAGCAACGGCACCGAGCTCTACATCGTCACCGGCCAGTCGCCGCGCCAGCTCGACCGCAACATCACCACCGTCGGCCGCGTGCTGCAGGGCATGGAGCTGCTGAGCGTGCTGCCGCGCGGCACCGGCCCGCTGGGCTTCTACGAGGACCCGAAGCAGCGCACGCCGATCCGCCGCATCCGCCTTGCGTCCGAAGTCCCCGCGGCCGAGCGCACGCCACTGCAGGTGCTGCGCACCGACACGCCGCTGTTCGACGCCGTGGTGGAATCGCGCCGCAACCGCCGCGACGGCTGGTACGTGCGTCCGGCCGGGCACATCGACCTGTGCAACATCAACGTGCCGGTGCGCACGCCGCCGGCAGGCTGACCGCGATGCGGATCGAGACCGAACGCCTGCTGCTGCGCCCGCACAAGATCGAGGATTTCGACGCGCTGCGGACGATGATCCGCGACCCCGAGGTGATGCGGCACATCACCTCGATCGTGCCCAGCGACGAGGATGTCTGGAACCGGCTGCTGCGCTACATCGGCCACTGGACCGCGTTCGGCTTCGGCATCTTCGCGGTGGTCGAACGCGAGACCGGCCGCACCATCGGCGGCGCCGGCTTCGCGGATTTCCGTCGCGACCTCGGAGAGGCGTTCTCCGCCTCGCCCGAAGGCGCGTGGGTGTTCGCGAAGGAAGCGCACGGACGCGGCATCGCCTCGGAAGCCACGCAGGCGATCCATGACTGGTTCGACGCTCAGCCCTTCGGCGGGCGCAGCGTCTGCATCATCAATCCGGACAACGCGCCGTCGCGGACACTGGCGGGCAAGCTCGGCTACGTCGAAACCGGCCCGACGCAATACCACGACGAGACCATCCTGACGTTCGAGCGCCTGCGACCGCGCGCCTGATCAGGCGTCGCGGCGGCTGTCGTCGCTGCCCAGCGCCTGGTGCTGGAACAGGCACATGCGAATCGCGCTGCGATAGCGGCCGTCGCTGAAGAACTCGTCGACCAGCACGCCTTCGCGCTGGAAGCCGAGCGACTCGTTGACGTGGATCGCCGCGGCGTTGTCCACGTCGACCAGCAGGAACAGCTTGTAGAGATTGAGCACGCGGAACGCGTAGGCGATCGCCAGCGACGTCGCCGGTCGCGCATAGCCGCGGCCCTGGTGCGCGGGCGAGATCATGATCGCGAACTCGGCGCGCCGGTGCAGATGGTCGATCTCGACCAGCTCCACCATGCCCACGCGCGTGTGGCTGCCGTCTTCGACGATGAAGCGGCGTTCGCTCTGGTCATGGATATGTTTGCGGAACAGCTCCTCGAGTTCGACGAAGGACTCGTAGGGTTCCTCGAACCAGTAGCTCATCACCGTGCGGTTGTTGTTGAGCTCGTGGACGAAGTGCAGATCGCCGCGTTCGAGTGGACGCAGCAGGACCGGCGGTTGTTCGCCGGCAGTGGCTGGGGTGGACGCGGTCGCATTCATGGGCGCGAGCCTACGCCCCGCCGGTGACAGAGGCGTGGTGTCGTCACGTCGGCTTTCCGTTTCGCTGCCTAGCCTGCACGTCATCCCCCGCACCAAGGAACCGACATGCCCATGCTCCGCATCCGCCTCACCGGCAGCGACGACACCGCACGCGCGGTGATCAATCTTCTGTCGAGCGTGGAGGGCATCGAGCACGTCGAGGAAATCGACGACCTGATGTCGCACATGGACGATGCCGATTCCAGCTCCGCCGGTCTCAGCGATGTCGCCGGACCGAAGATGCACGAGATCGAAGTCGAAGTCGGCAATCCCTCGACCGAGCGCAAGGTGCGCGAGGCGATCGAAGCGCTGGCCTTCGATCTCGACGCCGTGGTCGAGTTCGAGACCGAAGAAGAGGGCTGAAGCCCGCACACCCTTCGCGGCGGCGGGCGCGCTGGACTCAGCTCGCCGCCGGCAGTGCCTCGATCAGCTTGGCCATGCGTTCGCGCTGCGCGATGTCCGGCAGACGGCCCCGGCCGGCGCCCAGATTGTCGATCAGGTTCGAGGCACGACTCGTCGCCGGCGTCGCGCACGTGACCGCCGGATGCGACAGCACGAACTTCAGGAAGAACTGGCCCCAGGTGGCCGCATCGAACTCCGCCGCCCAGTCCGGCACCAGGGTTTCGCCGACGCGACGCCACAGCCGCGTCCGTCCGAACGGCGCATACACCAGCACGCCGATACCGCGCTCGGCGGCCAGCGGCAGGATCGTCTCTTCGACGTCGCGGTTGTCGATCGCGTAATCCACGCCGATGAAATCCAGCGGCTCGTTGCGCATCGTCTCGATCAGCTTCGGATACGCCGGCTTGCTGGTGGACGTCACGCCGATGTAGCGCACGCGCTTTGCGTCTTTCAGTTCCTTGAGGATGCCGAGCTGGGTCGGCACGTCGCCGAGGTTGTGCACTTGGATCAGATCGATCGTGTCGCGGCCCAGGCGCGCGAACGAGGCTTCGATCTGCGCGCGCGCCGCGGCCGGGTCGGCCTTCGCATCCGCTTCGCGACCGGCGACGTTGACCTTGGTCGCCCAGAACACGCGGTCGGCGATGCCGAGGGTCTGCACGGCCTTGCCGGCGACTTCTTCCGACGCGCCGTAGCTGGGCGCGGTGTCGAACACGGCGCCGCCCTGGTCGACCAGCGTGCGCAGGACTTCATCGAGCGCGGATGCATCGTCGCGCGCGGCCGACGAGAACGTCGCCGAGCTGCCGAGACCGACGACGGGAATGCGCTGGCCGCTCGACGGAATCGGCCGCGTCAGCATCGGCGCGGGCGTGGCGGCGAACAGCGTGCCGGGCAATGCCAGCGACAGGCCGGTACCAAGTGAGAGTTTCAGGGCATCGCGACGGGTGACCATGGCGTCCTCCTTGCATGGATGGCGCAGGCGAAGGCCTGCGTCGTGAACCGGCGCGGTATCAAAATTGCGCTGCGCGCCCGGAATGCCGGCATGACCTGCGGCGTCCCGAGTCTGCAATAGCCCGACGCCTCGGGCAACCGACGCGCTTGATGCGATCAGCCGCGGCGACGTCGCCGCCACAGCGCGCGCAGCAGGGCGAACAGCGCGACGCCGACGATCGCCAACGGGAACAGGAACGCAGTCGCGCGGATCGTCCAGGCGGTGCCGGTGGCGAGCGTGCCGCCGAATTCGCGGAACGCCATCGCGATCTCGCTGCGACCCTGCTCGCCATCGCGTGCGCGCAGTCGCACGGTCAGCAGTTGCGTGTCGATCCGGCGGCGATGCTGGGCGCCATCTCGACGTGCGGCCTCGATCTGTGCTTCGGTTGCGGCGATGCGCTCCGACAGGGCGATCATGTCGGCCACCGACAGATCGCGCCGCGCTTCGAACGCCTGCAGTCGCGCCATTTCCTTCGTCAGCCGATCCTGCTCGGTGGTGTTGTCGCGCACGACGACCGCGAGATCTTCGGCACGCGTGCTGCGCTCGCCGGCGTCGCCGCCCTCGCCTGCCAACGCGATCATCGGTTCGATACCCGCAGGCGCCATGCGCACCACCGCACGTGCAGACGGACGATCGCCGGCCGACTGCTGCGCTTCGATCAGCGTGCACGCACCGAAACGCGCATCGCGGCACGCAGCCTGGATCGCCTGCAGGCGCGGCAGAATCGCCGCCCGGTCGAGCTGCACGCCGACGCTGTGCTCGTAGGCCAGCAACGCGCCGTTCGCATCGCCGGCGGAGGCGCCCGTGGCTTCGGCGTATGCTGAGCCGCCCGCGTCAGCCGCCGTCTCTTTGTAAGAGCACCCGACCAGCAGCAACGTGGCGCACAGAGCGACACCGAACCGACGCCGTGGTGATGACATCCAGAGGTCGCGCATCAGAAGCGAGCCCCATCGATCTGCACGACCTTCAACGCCGCGAGATCGATCGCGTCGATACACCGGACATTGACACAGGCCATCTGCACACCATCCGGACCCACGCCACGGCTGTACGGCGCGATGCCGCAGGTGCCGCAGAAGTGATGCGCGATGTTGTGGGTGTTGAAGCGGTAGGTCTGCGGCGTGCCGCTGCCGGTTTCGCGCAGTGCGTCGGCGGCCACGAATGCCAGCAGGCCACCCCGCCGGCGGCACATCGAGCAGTTGCAGTCGTAGGCCTCGGCGATGTCGCCGTCCAGTTCGAACGCCAGGCTGCCGCAGTGGCAGCGCCCCGTATGCGCCATCGTCGTCTCTCCGGTTGTGCGCCGGGATTATGCGCCTGGGAAGGACGCCGGCACCCGGCGGCGACCGATGCGCGCACGGCCGAGTGACCACAGTGCAGCGGTGACGCACAACCACGCGAGCAGCCACGGCCAGGCGCGGCCGGGGCGTGTCGCCGGCATCGTGCCGACGGTCGCGTCCGACGCGCGCACCAGCGCCTGCGTCGCGCGCTGCAACGCAGCGACGTGGAGACCACCGGCGTCGCCTTCAGCCCGCACCAGGACCGGCCAGCTGCCGGCGGCAGTGTCGATGCGATTCCAGCCCGCCACCGTCGGCCAGATACCGGCGCAGCCGTTCGCGGTGGGATCGGGGATCGGCGCGATCGTCGTGCCGTCGGGCACCTGGACACGGGCCCCGGCGTCCAGGCCACAGACCGTCGAACGCGTGCCGACACGGAACTCGCCGTCGAATCGCGGCGGCTGCGCGTCGCCAGGGCGCGCGAGCGTGCCCGCCCAGCCACTCCACAACCCTGCATGCAGATCCGCGCGACCGGACAGCGGCAGTTGCCAGCTGTCGGCCAGTGTGACCACGCCCAGCCGCCCCTGCCCGAAGGCCTGCCAGCGCATCATCCCGGGCGGTCCGTCCCCCTGCCCCGGTGCACCACCGGTCAGCGGCAGATACGTGAGCGTGGGTGCGGCTTCGCCGGCCAGCGCAGGATCGAAAGGCGCGTCGTCGCTGCCCGGCCCCATCCAGGCACGCAGACGCGCGACATCGTCGGGGCCGACGTCCGGCTGCCAGTCGACGGCGCGTCCGGTCCCGACCGTCAGACCGGCGCCACGCAGCCAGCCACGCAGCGCCGCGGATGGCGTCTGCGGCGCATGGATCAGCACGCCCAGGCCACCGCGCACGGCCGTCAGCAACGACGCACGCGCACCGGCGCCGAGGCCGTCCCAGGCGCGCGTGTCGAGCAGCACCAGATCCTGCGCGGCGAGCGATGCGGCATCGAGGGCCGGCGCATCGCCCACGCCCGCGCCGCCGCCGAAGCTCGTGCGCCAGCGCAAGGTGAGGCCCGCATCCTCGGCCCAACGACGCAGCGCGCGCATGTCCGGGTTCGGAGCGCCTGTGATCAGCAGCACACGCAGCGGCGCTGCCGCGTCGACGATCACCGGCACCTGCACGCGCTCGATCTCGCGCGCGTCCGCGTCGTGCACGACAACGTCGAACAGGATCGCGCCGGCATCGCGCGCGGTCGCCCCCAGCCGGACACGTCCGATGTCGTCGGTCTCCGCACTGGACACGAGGCGCCCTGCGGGATCCATCAGCGAGACGCGTGCCCCCTCTAGCCCCGCCACCCGGCCCTGCACGTCGAAGCGCGCACCGGCGCCGATGCGATCCGGCGCGACGAGTTCGACGAGTCCGGGCGGCGCGTCGGCCGGCACGACACGCAGCGCGCGACCATCGACCGCATCGCGATCCCGCGCTTCGAGTCCATGCCCGACGACGACCAGTGCGCGCGCATCGGGATGCCGACGCAGCGCGGTCGCCAGATCCGGCATGCGTTCGGCACCCGGCGGCGCATCACCGGATTCCGGCAAGGCCACGACGGTCTCGGCTGTCGGCACTGCAAGCCCATCAGCGCCGGCCGTCAGCACGACCAGCGTGCCGTGCTCGACCGCGACGGGCGGCGGCAACAGACCGCGATACAGCAGAGATGTCGACACCAGCGTCAGCGCGACGAGCGCACCCGTGCGCCACACGGCAGGCCGTGCATCGGGCGTCGCGCGAAAATGGCCTACGACCAGCCGCAGCACCGCAAGTGCGGCGCCGACGACGAGCACGACGAGCAGCCAGCGATCCGGGGTCATGGCGCGTCTTCCTGCAACGCGTCGAGATAACGCGCGCCCATCGCATCGGGCGCAGCGCGCCGAGCGGGCGCCGGCAACGGCCGCTGCAGCACGCGCCACAGCTGTCCGCGCAGTGCCTGGCGGCAGTCGGCGCAGGCCGCGTCGCGGCGCAGTGCATCGACGGCGGCCAGCAATGCGAGCGGATCGTCGACCTGGCGCGGATGTGCCTGCGCCCAGCTGATCAATCCTTCGAGATCCGGCGCATCGTGCCAGGCGAGCGCGCGCCAGGCGTCCGCGGGTGCTGCGTCGGTGTCCACATCGGGTGCGGGCACGGCACGCGGCGCGATGCCGTCGCGATCGCCCCCGAGGCGTCGCGTGGGATCGACGGGTGGCAACGAAGCACCGACACGCGCCAGGTAGATGCGATCTGCTTCCTGCACCTGCTTGATCAGTTCGAGCGCGCGGTTGGCGTGCGGCAGCGCCTCGCGCGGCGCGGCCTGGCGCAGGTGCAGTTCCGACTGCCACATCGCCTGCAGCGCGCCGCGCAGGATCTCGCGCGTTTTCGGGTCGAGCAGCGTCGCGGCTTCCGGCAGGTCGTGGGTGTGGCCGAACGTCGCCAGCACGTCGTCGGCGCGGCCGAAGGTCATCGCGTCCTGCGGTGCGTGATCGTGATCGTGGTCGTCGCGCGTGGCCGCGCTCTGTGCGGCGGGCGCATCGTCGTGCGCATGATCGTTATCGTCATGCGCGTCCACTGGCGGCGTATCCGTCTGGCCGAAGTCGTCGATCGGCAACGGCTTGCGAGGTGGTGGAGGTGGCGCCTGCGCATCGTCGGTCGGCGGCGGACGTGGCCCCCCTTCCGATTCCTCGCCGAGGAACTGGCCGTAGCGCAGCCGCAGGATGCGCTGGTCCACGCCGAGGGCATTGGAGCGTCCTTCGAAGGCGCTGCGCGCGATGCGGGGCTGCTCGGCGATCAGGGCTTCGGCATCGATGATGATCTGCCGCTGGCTGCGGAAGTACGCGGGCAGCACATCGCGCGCGAGTCCTTCGAGCCCATCCGCATCGACCGGTGCCGGCGGTGGCCAACGCAGGATCAGGCTGGCGCTGCGGGCGCGTTGCGGTTCGGGCGCGCGGGTGTCGCGCACTTCGAGCTGGGCGACGAGATCGCCGCCCTCTTCCAGTCCGAGTGCGACCGGGTCGAGCGTCGTCGCAAACGTCATCGCGCGCGGATCGCCGCGTCCCCGCAGCGGCATCGTGCGGTCCTCGAACGTGATCGCCTCGCCGCTGCCACGTGTGACCGTGATCCGCAGCTGCGCGTCCGGTGCGACGCCGTGATCGTCACTGGCTTCGAAGACCAACGGCCAAGCGCGCTGTCCGCGGGTATAGGTCGACAGCGTCTCCTCCGGTGTGCGCACCCGTACTTCGGGCGGCCGGTCCGGCACCGCATCCAGCCGCCACGGCTGCGCGCGCGCCAGGATGTGATCGGTGTCGCCGTCGACGGCGATGCGGTAAAGCCAGGACTGGTCGAGCCGCAGTGTCGCGACCCAGTCCTCGCCCTCGCGTACGAACGCGATCTCGCTGTCGTCGTGCAGGCGCAGCGCGACACCTTGCGGCTGCGGGGCGAAGCGCAGCATCCAGCGCAAGGTCGCGCCGACCGGTGCCTGCGCATCGAGTTCGGTCTGCGTGCGCACCGCCTGACCGGTGTAGGCCGGCGCGTTGATCCGCAGCGACTGCGATTGCAGAACCGGCGCGCCGCGTATCGCGGCAGCACGCGACGTCGCTCGCGTTTGCGCATCCGCATGCGACGTGGTCGGCGGCCACCACAAGGCCGCAGCGGCGAGAAGCGCGCCCGACACCCAGGCCACCGCGATCGCGCGCTTCGGCAACGGTGCGGGTGCGGGAACCCACGGCGTTGCCCCGAGTCGCGCCTGCAGACGCGACTGTTGCAACCGCTGCAGCACACCGAGCGCCTCGGGGCGTGCGAACACGAGCGCGGCGCTGTCGTCCATGTCGGCGCGATCCGCGTCCAGGCGTCGTGTCAGCCATGCGCGATCGAAGCGCGCCGTGCGACGCGACGCCAGCCACGCGACGATCACCGCACCCACCAGCGCGATACCGGCCGCGAACGGCATGCCCGCGAGTCGCCACGCCAGCATCGCGCTGCCTGCGACCAGCGGCAGCGCGATCAGCAGCACGATGGCGGCTGCGCGTCGACGTGCGACATCCAGCGTGCGGGTCAGCTGCGCGATGACGCTCATGCCGCGTGATTCCGACGTGGCGCCGCAGCCATCCAGCGCTCCAGGGCGAATGCCAGCGCTACGAGCAGCGCCCACCACGGCCGCAGATCGCGTGGTGTCGGCGGCCAGGCATCGGCCCCTGTCGATGGCGCCAGGTCAGGGGCAGCGATGCGCCGCGGTGCGGGCGGCGGCTGCAGCAGATCGCGCAGACGCGACGGGAATGCGGGATCGAGCACGCCGGGCATCGTCGCCGGGTCGACGGCCTGCGCGAAACGTAGGCAGACCCCATCAGCGCAGCTGCCGCGCTCGAACAACGGGGCGCCGTCCGCGGTCTGCTGCAGCGGCTGCCAGTCGATGTCGTCGCGCGGCACATCCGGACCCAGCAGCAACACACGGCCGGCACGTCCGGCCAGCAACGCGGCGGGCGGCGCGGACGCGCCCCACCACACGGCAATCGCATCCGCGCGCGGCGCATCGTCGGCGTTCGCGATGCGCAACGCATCGGCATCATCGGGGCGCCACGCGCGTGCGACGGCGCGCAGCACGCGCAACGCCGGATCGTCGGCGGCGATCCCGAAGACATCGAGACGCGGCGGCAGGATCGGCGTCGCGTCCGTGCCAGTCGCATCGCCGGCGACGATGCGCCAATCGACCGGACGCGACAGCACGATGCGGCTGCCGTCCGCGCCATCGACCGTATCCGGGACCAGCACCGTCAGGGCGGTGCCGACCGGTGCGGTCATGTCCAGCTCGCGCAGCAGGCTGGCGACACTGGCGCCGCTGTCCGCGGGCACGGGGTCGCGTCCCACTTCGGGGAAGCCTGGCGCGAGCCACCGCGGTGCCGGCGCGCCTTCTTCGATTGGCGGCAGCGCCCCGTCGGCGACGCCGGGCACGACGACGGTCCAGCGCGCCGGCGCGGTTTCGCCGTGCAGCACCGGCCACGCCAGCCACAGCGCAAGCAGTGCCAGAAGCAGCAGCCGCACCAGCAACAGAGGCCAGTCGTCGAAGCGCAGGCGACGTCGCGGCTTCGGCCGCTCGCGCAGCCAGCGCAACGCGGCGAACGGCGTGGGCCGCGTCGCATCGCGGCGTGCCAGATGCAGCAGCAGCGGCAACAGCAGTGCCACCAGCGTCGCGAGCGCGGCAGGCGCGAGCAGACCGACACTCATGGCGCGCGGTCACCGAACAGTGCGCGCAGCACGGACTCCGGCGGCGTATCGATCACATGCGTGGCGAAGCGGATGCCGGCCGCGGCGAGCCGCGCCGCCAGCGCGTGTCGCGCCGCCCCGAAGCGCGCGAGGTACTCCGTGCGCAGCGCAGGACCATCGCCGAGCAGCGCCTCGCCGGCCTCGGGTTCGACGAAGCGGCGTCCGTCGCGGAACGGGAAATCCCGCTCGTCCGCGGTCAGCACCTGCAGCGCGACCACGTCGCGGCCCGCGTTGGCCAGCTGCACCAGATGCTCGACCGCGACGTCGTCGAACCAGTCGCCGACCGCAATGAGGAGATCGCCACGCGCGATGCGGCCCCACGCGGGCGCCAGCGCCTTCGCGTCGGGCCATTCGCCCTGCGGACGCACCGCGGCCATCGCATGCCGCAACCGGTCGCGCTGACGCGGGCCGGTGCCCGGGGTCACCAGCGTGACACCCGCGCCACCGCACAGCACCAGGCCGCAGGCATCGCCTTGCCGTTGCGCGATCTCGTAGATGCAGGTCGCCAGCAAACACGCGACATCGAAGCGCGTGCGCGTCGACGCGGCCTCGTCGGCCTGGGTCATCGATGCGGTGGTGTCGAGCAGCACCCACGCACGCACGGGGCTGTCGCGCTCGGCCTCGCGGACGAAGAAACGATCGCTGCGCGCGTAGAGTTTCCAGTCGATCTGCCGGGGTTCGTCACCGGATTCGTAGGCGCGGTACTGGGAGAATTCGAGTCCGCTGCCGCGGTTGCGACTCGCATGATGGCCGATGCCCTGTCGCCCGAGCGCACGACGCGGCCGCAGGCGCAGGGTCGCCAGCCATGATCGCAACGCAGGCGACAGCAGGTCGCCCGCGGCATCGACCGCGGGCGTTCCGGGTGCATCGGGTCCCGCAGTCGCCATCGCGGGAATCAGCGTGCCGGCGCGGGCAAGGCGCGCAGCAGGCCGGCGATCACCGCGTCGGCATCGATCTGCGCAGCCTCGGCCGCGAACGACAGCACCAGACGATGGCGCAGCACCGGCGCGAGCAAGGCCGCGACATCCTCGCGTGTCGCCGCGAGCCGGCCCTGCAGCAACGCACGCGCCTTCGCTGCGAGCACCAGCGACTGGCCCGCGCGCGGACCCGCGCCCCAGCGCACGTACTCGCGCACGACCTCCGGCGCGCCCTCGCCAGGTCGCGTCGCACGCACCAGCGCGGTGATCCACGCCAGCAGGTCTTCGCTGACGTGCACCTCGCGTACGAGCGCCTGCAGCGCGAGCACCGCGTCGGCGCCCATGACGCGCGGCACTTCGGCCCCGGCCGTGCCTGTGGTGCGCGCGAGGATCGCCTGCTCTTCATCCGCATCGGGATAACCGAGCGCGACGTGCAGCAGGAAGCGGTCGAGCTGCGCTTCGGGCAAGGGATAGGTACCGGCCTGTTCGATCGGATTCTGCGTCGCCAGCACGAAGAACGGCTGCGGCAGCGCGCGCGTGACGCCGGCATGGCTGACGGTGTGCTCGGCCATTGCTTCGAGCAGCGCGGCCTGGGTCTTGGGCGGCGTGCGGTTGAGTTCGTCGGCCAACAGCAACTGGGTGAACACCGGGCCTTCCTGGAACCGGAAGTGACGCTTGCCGGTGCCGTGATCTTCTTCGAGCAGTTCGGTGCCGAGCAGATCGCTGGGCATCAGGTCGGGCGTGAACTGCACGCGCCGGAAGCCCAGATCGAGCGCCTGCCCCAGCGTGCGTACCAGCAGCGTCTTGCCGAGCCCGGGCACGCCTTCGAGCAGCACGTGACCGCCCGCGAGCAGCGCGACCAGCAGTTGTTCGACGACGTCGGCCTGGCCCACGACCGCGCGGCCGATCGCGGCGCGCAATGCATCGAGCTCGGCGAGACGGGCCTGCAGATCGGCTTCGGTGGGAGCGGTAGGGGTCATGCAGAAATTCCTGTAGGAGCGCGCTCGCGCGCGATCAGGCTGTCCCGGTAGAGCGCCATCGCGCGCAAGCGCGCTCCCACGGGCGAAAGAATCCGGGTCATGCGCTCAACGCATACATGACGATGTTGACCGCGAACTTCGTATTGTCCTCGGCCAGGAACCGCTTGTTGCGCCAGTCGTAGTCCCACTCGCAACCGTAATCCTTGTTGCTGTAGAGCACGGCCAGGCGCCCGTCGATCGTGATGCCTTTCAGATAGTCGTGCACCAGATCGTCGCCCCAGCCGTTGAGCTCGAAACTCGTCGCCGGTGGCCCGTCGGGAAACTGGAAGAAGCTCCGGTAGAGCGCATGCGTGTTCGGCAGCTTCTTCAGCGCAGTCGCGCCGAAGATCGCCGCCATCTGCGCCTCGAAGGACTTCGCGAACAGCCCGTCGATGTCGTGGTTGCAGTCATCGACGAACACGAAGCCACCGCCGCGTACATAACGCTCGAAATTGCGTCGCTCGGCGGGGCTGAACTCGACCAGCTTGTGCCCGGCGAGATAGCAGAACGGCGAGGCGAGCATCTTCGGATCCGACAGCGCGACGACGCGCTCCTCGGGATCGACCCGCAGGTTCGTGTAGTCGATCAGCGAGGTGATGACGTTGGACGGCATCCGCTGGTCCACATCCCAGTTGCCTGATTCGTAGCGCAGGCGGGTGAACCAGAAGTCGTAGCGGGCGGACTGGGCCGCCACAGGCGGCAGCGCGAGCGTTGCGGCGCTGGCGAGCAGCAGTTGCAGGGATTGGCGGCGGTTCATCGCGCGCACGCCTCCGCACGCCTGCGGTGTCGCCGATACAGCGCGCAGTCACTTTGGCTTTGGCTTTGCATTGATTGGTCGATACAGGGCGCAGACCCGTAGGGCGCCGCACATGGATGTGCGGCGTTTTTCGACCGAGCCAAGGATGGCGAGTCGAAAAATCCCGGAATGACTGACTCGCCCTGACGCTGTGATCGGGGCTGGCCCTTTTCTTTGGTTCCGTTTCTTTGACTCGCATCTTCGATGCTCGCCCCTTCGGGGCCGGCTTCGCCGTTCGCACTGCGTGCGTAGGGCCAGCAAAAGAAATGAACCCGCTCGCCGCAAGGCGAGTGGAAGCGTTTGACGTTGCTTTTCGTGCCGCAGGCAAACGCACAGGCGTAAATCAAAGGCTTTCGTCCGCTGACGCGGCCTAGTTCATTTCTTTTGGTTGACGCCAAAAGAAACGGAACCAAAGAAAAACGTCTCCCCGACAAGTCCGAAGCCTCCGGGGTTACGTGCACCGGGATTTTCCGACTCGGCATCCTGCCTCGGTCGGAAAACACCGGCCATCCATGGCCGGCGCCCTTCGGGTCTGCACACTGCACTGCGTACGTCACGGAAAGCAGAAGCCTCGCGCTGTCAGGCGACGTCGGAGCACCGTGCGTTAGACCGCATCCGACAACGACGTGAACGTGAAGTCCCGCAGCCGCATCGGCGGCAGCATCATCACCATCGACGACTCGTCGCCACCCACGCGTACCGGGCGCCCCAGTTCGTCGATGTTATTGAGCATGATCACCGGCGACTCGTTGAAGCGGAAGTTCTTCACCGGATGCTTGATCTCGCCGTTCTCGATGTAGAACGTGCCGTCGCGGGTGAGACCCGTCAGCAGCACGGTCTGCGGATCGACCATGCGGATGTACCAGGTGCGCGTGACCAGGATGCCGCGATCGGTGCCGCGGATGAGGTCGGCCGTGGTGCCCTCGCCGCCCGACATCAGCAGGTTGCCCGGACGACCCACCGCGCGCTTGCCCTGCTGCTGCGCCCAGAAGCGCGAGTAGTCGAGGTTGGCGATCTTGCCGTTCTCGATGATCGGCATCTTCTCGCGCGGCAGACCCTCGCCGTCCCACGGCATCACCGCCGCTTCGGGGTGCCACGGGTCGGCGACGATGTTCACGCGCGGGTCGTAGACCTGCTCGCCGAGCTTGTTGCCGCCGCCGCGCTTGGACAGGAAGCTGCGGCCTTCATCGGCGGTGCGCGCGTCGAAGAACCGCATCATGAAACTGATCAGGCCCGCGGCCGCGGCCGGCTCCAGGATCACCGTGTACTTGCCCGGCTCCAAGGCCTTGGCCTCGGCCGAATCACTGGCCTTGCGCATCGCCACGCGGATGTCGCGGCCGGCATCGAACGCGCTCGCGTCCTTGAGATTGCGGCCCACCCAGCCCGAACCGCGACCGTCTTCGGTGCGCACGGTGCAGGTGTAGTTGAAGTTCGTCGCCTGCTGGTAACCGAAGTTGCCGTTGCTGTTGGCGAAGGCGACGAAGTTCTTGCCGTCGTCGAGGAAGCCTGCGGCGATCAGCTGCTCGGCGCGACACGGGGTGATCGAACCGGCGGCGACCTGGGCGCGGAATTCCGGCGTGATCGCGGCCGTCGATTCGCTGAAGGTCGGGCTGGGGCGATACTCCTGCTTGCCGATCGCCGGCAGGAATTCCGGATTCTCGGGCGCCAGGCGCGCGAGGTCTTCGGCGCGCTTGACCACGCTGCGCAGCGAGGCGTCGTCGAAGGCGTTGATGCTGGCCGTGCCGACGCGTTTGCCGAACGCGACCTGCACCGCGAGCTCGGCATTGCTGACGATGCCGCTGGTGGACACGTTGTTGAGCGCGAAGCGGATGTTCCCGTCGACGGAGCCGGCCAGCGTGGCCGTGCATTCGTCGGCGGTGGACAGGGCGACGGTCTTCTCGAGGATCTCGCGCGCCTGGGCTTCGGTGAAGATGGTCATGGTGGGATCTCCTTAGCCGAGCGAACGCGCGGTGTTGATGACGTTGATGCCGTTGAAGCGCGCGGTCGAGGAACCGTGCGAAACCGCCGAAACCTGGCTCGGCTGGCCCTTGCCGTCGAAGAACGAACCACCGAGGCGATAGTCGCTCTCGTCGCAGATCGCGACGCAGGCGTTCCAGAATTCCGGCGTGCGGATCTGGTAGGCCACGTCCTCGATCATGCCGGTGATCGCGCCGTTCTTGATCTCGTAGAACAGCTGGCCGCCGAACTGCGCGTTGTAGCGCTGCTGATCGATCGAGAACGAACCGTCGCCGACGATGTAGATACCGTCCTCGACGTCCTTGATCATGTCCGCGACGCTCAGCTTTGCCTTGCCCGGCGCCAGCGAGACGTTGGGCATGCGCTGGAACTGCACGCTCGACCACGAATCGGCGTAGCAGCAGCCGTCGGATTCGGTCTTGCCGAGGATATGGGCCTGGTCGCGGATCGCCTGGTAATCGACCAGCTTGCCGTCGGTGATCATGTTCCAGCGCTTGGTCGCCACGCCTTCGTCATCAAAGCCCACGGCGCCGAGGCTGCCTGCCTGGGTCTTGTCGGCGAACACGGTGACGATGTCGCTGCCGTACTGGAAGCGCTGCTCGCGCTTGTCGAGCGTGGCGAAGCTGGTACCGGCGTAGTTGGCCTCGTAGCCGAGCACGCGGTCGAGTTCGAGCGGATGGCCGATCGCCTCGTGGATGGTGAGCCAGGTGTGCGAGGGGTCGAGCACGAGGTCGTAGCGGCCCGGCTTGACCGTCGGCGCCTTGAGCTTCTCCTGTGCCTGCTTCGCCGCGGCGATCGCGTCCTCGCGCATGTCGTAGGAGTTGCCGTAGTTGACGACACCGTTGGGCGAGACGATCTTGCCCGACGCCGCGCCGTCCAGATATTCGTAGCCCATGCCCATCGGCGCGGACAGGCCTTCGCGCGTGCGGAACTTGCCGCTGGCCTTGTCGATCGCGGTGACCGTCATCGGCGCCCAGATGCGGTGCACGTCCTGATCGATGTAGGAGCCGTCGGTGCTGGCGAAATACTTCTGCTCGTTGACCAGGAACAGCGTGGAGTTCACGAAACTCGCGCCCGCGCCCATCGCCGCGGCATTGACGCCGAGCAGCAGCTCCACCTTCTCGGCCACCGGCACTTCCATGCCGTTCTTGGTCAGCGGCGTGCGCCAGGACACTTCGCCCACGCCCTTGACCGGGGCGAGCTGCACCGGCGCGGTCTGCACCTTCGAATTCGCCATCGCGATCGCCGTCGCCTGGCGCGCGGCCTCGGCCACGCCCTGCTCGGTCAGCGTATTGGTCGCCGCGAAGCCCCAGGCCCCGCCCGCGATCACGCGCACGCCGACACCGATCGACTCGGTGCTGACGACGTTCTGCACCTTGTCCTCGCGCGTCATCACGAACTGGCGCAGATAGCGGCCGACGCGGACATCGCAGTAGGTGGCGCCCGCGGACGTCGCGGCATTGAGGCCGGCATCGGCGAGCCGCTTCTTGAAGCCGACATCGAGCGTGGACACCAGCTGCTCGGCGGCGATGACCCGGCCGAAGACGGCAGGCAGCATCAGGCCGCCCGCGCCGACACCAGCGAGGGCGAGGAAGTCGCGTCTATGCAAGGGAGCTCTCCCGGAACGGGTCCGCAGCGGCGTTCGCCGTGGACGGGGTTGGCAAGGGTGGCATCGCGTCCTGCGGCGCCATCCCGATTCTTGACGCGATGCGTGCACAGCGTCCAGTGACTTTCGGCATACGCGTGTGTGATGGGGGTCGCGGGGCGGGTGTGTCCCGGTCGATTGTCCGCGGATCGAGCAAGAGGCGTCCTGCACCGCCTCACTGACAGCCCTCACCCGACGCGCTGCGCGCGTCGACCCCGGATCAAGTCAAGGGTAGGCGCTCTCCCGGAGGGAGATGTGCTGGGTCATGCGATGCGTTGGATGCAATGAGAATCCTTAGACGCACGTTGAGCGAGCCCCTCTCCCTCGGGGAGAGGGGTTGGGGTGAGGGCAAACGCTCGCATCGATGCCGACTTCAGCCATACAGCATGGGTTTCGCTGCGCTCGACCCATCCTACGAAGCGCGTTGCACGTCTCAAATATTCCGCGCCGTATTGATGATGTTGATCCCGTCGAAGCGCGTCGTCGCCGAACCGTGCGACACCGCCGAGACCTGGCTCGGTTGGCCCTTGCCGTCGAAGAACGAGCCGCCGAGTCGGAAATCGCGTTCGTCGCAGATCGCCGAGCAGGCGTTCCAGAATTCCGGCGTGCGGATCTGGTAGGCCGCGTCCTCGACCATGCCGGCGATCTCGCCGTTTTTGATCTCGTAGTACAGCTGCCCGCCGAACTGCGCGTTGTAGCGTTGCTGGTCGATCGAGTACGAGCCGCGGCCGTGGATGTAGAGACCGCGTTCGACGCCGGCGATCATCTCCTTGACCGTCAGCGGCGTTTTGCCCGGCGCCAGCGAGACGTTGGGCATGCGCTGGAACTGCACGCTCGACCACGCATCGGCATAACTGCAGCCGTCCGACTCGGTCTTGCCGAGGATGTGCGCCTGGTCGCGCGTGGTCTGGTAGTCGACGAGGATGCCGTCCTTGACCAGATCCCAGCGCTTGCACTGCACGCCTTCGTCGTCGAAACCGACCGCGCCGAGACTGCCCGGCTGGGTCTTGTCGGCGAAGAAATTGACGATGTCGCTGCCCCAGCGATACCCCGCTTCGCGCTTGTCGAGCGTGGCGAAGCTGGTGCCGGCGTAGTTGGCTTCGTAGCCGAGCACGCGGTCGAGTTCGAGCGGGTGACCGACGTTCTCGTGGATGGTCAGGAACAGGTTCGACGGATCGAGCACGAGGTCGTAGCGCCCCGGCTGCACCGACGGCGCGGACAGCTTCTCGCGCGCCTGACGCGCCGCGGCTGCGGCATCGGCGCGCATGTCGTAGGCCTGTCCGTAGGCGATCACGCCACCCGGAAGTTCGAAGCGCTGCGCGGGATCGGGCGAGAGGTACTCATAGCCCAAACCCATCGGCGCCGACAGGCCGTCGCGGGTGCGGAACTTGCCGCTGGCCTTGTCGACGGCGGTGACGGTGAACGGTGCCCAGATCCGGTGCACGTCCTGGTCGATGTACGAGCCGTCGGTGCTGGCGAAGTACTTCTGCTCGTTGACCAGGAACAGTCGTGAACTCACGAAGTCCGCGCCTTCCGCGGTCGCCGCGGCATTGACGTCCATCAGCAGCGCGACCTTGTCCTCCAGCGGCACGGCCATGCCGTTGCGCCGCACCGGGGTGGCCCACGACACTTCCCCCACGCCGCGCACCGGCGCCAGTTGCACCGGCTCGGTCTGGATGCGTGCATTGGCCTTGGCGATCTCCAGCGCCTGCCGCGTCGCTTCGGCAATGCCGTCGGGATCGAGCGATCGCGTCGCCGCGAAGCCCCAGGCACCGTTCGCGATCACGCGGATGCCGACGCCGGTCGACTCCTCGTTGACCACGTTCTCCACCCGCGTCTCGCGGGTCATCACGTACTGGCGCAGATAACGCCCGATGCGCACGTCGCAATAGCTGCCACCGCCATAGCGCGAGGCCTGCAAGGCCACATCGGCAAGCCGCTTCTTCAGTGCCGGGTCGAGGGTGCTGACGAGGTCTTCCGCGGCGATCGCGCGGCCGATGCCGCCCGGCAACAACAGGCTGCCGAGCCCGATTCCACTGTAAGCCATGAAGTCACGACGCCGCATTCCACTCTCCCCGCGGCGATGGCCGCACACCGCCCGATTCTTCGGTGGCGGTACCGCGCACGTCAAATGCCCTTCGGCACATTGCGCGCAGACTCTGCCTCATCGCACGCGCGCACCGCCGACGGACTGGGCACCGACAGAACGAGCGCGGATGATCAGCGCGTCGCCGCAACCTCCGCTGCGTTCGTCGCCAGATTGCGGCGAAGCGTTTCCAGCACGAGCCCGTAGTAGACCCGCTCGTTGTCACGATCGTACAGGCCGTGTGTCTCGCTCAGCGGCATGTGGCTCTGATAGGGGACCCCCGCTGCATCGAGCGCGCGGCGCATCGCGCGGAAGTGCTCCGGCGACACGCGCGGGTCCCGCGCACCCTGCACGAGCAGCAGATCCGCGCGAATGCGCGCTGCATGCGTCGTGACCGATGCTTCGCGCAGTTCCACAGGTTCGGTTCCGATGATGTCCGCAAGCCGGTTCCGGCCCCACCTCGAGCGCTGCGTATCACCCCAGCGGAACATGGTCGGCAGATCGTATGGGCCGGCGAATCCGATGGCGCAGCGATAGAGCTCCGGCTCCCGCGCCGCCCCCATCAGCGCGGCATACGCGCCATAGCTGCCGCCCATGATGCAGGCGCGCACCGGATCGATGCCGGCCTGCGCCTGCGCCCAGCGCGTCGCGTCCGTTACGTCGCGCTGCATCGCGCCACCCCACTCGCGATAGCCCAGCCGCTCGAAGCCTCGACCGCGACCGCTGGAGCCGCGGAAATTCACCTGCATGACGGCGTAACCCTGCGCGGCGAGGATCTGCACTTCCTTGTCGTAGCCCCACGCGTTCTGCACGCCGAAGGGACCTCCATGCACCAGCACCACCAGGGGCGCGTCGCCTTCGACGTGCGCCGGACGGGTCAGGTAGCCGTCGAGCGACAGGCCGTCGCGCGCGGCGAACTCCACGGGCGTCGTGGCCGACAACGCGTCCGGTTCCAGCCAGGCATGGCTGCGCATGATCGCGCGCATCTCTCCCGATTCGGACTCCAGCGAATAGAACCGGCCGGGCTCGCGGTCACTCGACACGAGCGCGACCACGGACCGGCCGTCACGGCTGCTGCTCACGACGCGTGCGAACTGCCCGGGAAACTCCGCCTCCAGCGCGCGGATCAGCACCGCATGCGGATGCGTGTCGTCGAAAAAGGTTACAGTAGGAACGCCAGTGCCGTACCGCACCCCGATCGGCTCCCGCCCGTCGAGCGATCTGACGATGCTGTGGGGGCTGAGCCTGGGATGCGAGGCCACGACACGACGGGAGCCGGTCGCCAGATCCATGCGTTCGATTACATCCGGTCCGTCCGTCCGCTCGGCCCACAGGTAGGCGGCCTGCAGTGCGTAATCCATCCCGACGGGCGAAACGCGCAAACCGCTTTTCGCTTCGTCGTTGACCAGCACCCACGTGTCGTCACGTCGCACATATACCGTCTGCACGTCGTCGTCATCGATCGCCCAGGCAAAGCGCGGCGCTCCGAGACGGTCGGTCATGAACATTGCATCCGGCACCGGACCATCCACGATGTCGATGCTCTTGCCGCCGCCCTGGGCGGGCACCTCCTGCAGCCGCATCAGACACTGGCGCCGCTGCACCCGGACACAACTCTGGACCAGCACCCGGCCCGGCTTGTCGACGAGCGGATCGACCAGCGCGCCGTAGAAACCCCGTCGCCCGCTGCCGTCCGCGTTGATCGCGTAGATCATGTTCGCGCTCACGGGCTGCGCGGTCTGTCCGGACTTGAACGACCAGCTCGCGAACAGACGCTCATCTTCGACCCATACGATCGAGTCGACCCTGCCGTCCTTGCCCGGATCGATCCGGGCGGTGACCTGCAGATCGGATCGACGCAGGACCGCCACCATCACCCGGTCGGACATCGGCACACTGATCGCGTAGTAGTCGCCCTTGGGTGACAGCGCCATCCAGTTCACGGCGGGCTGGCGAAGCAGGTCGTCCAGTGAAGGTGCTTTGGCCGTAGCGGCAGACGCCAGCACCAGCAACGCACCCACAGCAGCCGTCCATCGCATCTTCAACATCCCTGTCCCCTCAAGTTTGCACGCACTCTTCCACATTCCCGCATCTGCGGGAAGAAGCCCGGCTATCCTGTCGATCTTTCGCCCCAGGATTCCGTATGCGCCGTTCCCTGCTCGCCGTCGCCGTGCTCACCGCCGCCCTCGCCGGCTGCAATCGTGAGGCGCCGACCGCGCCCGCCACCGCGCAGGACGGCGCGGCCGCCACCGCACCGTCGCAGGCCGACGCCGCGTTCGCCGAACTGTCGAAGCGCTATCTCGACGAAGGCATGAAGTTCTCGCCGATCTCGGCCACGCAGATCGGCGATCACCGCTTCGATTCTGAAGTCGATGATCTCTCGGCCGCCGGTCGCCAGGCGGGTCTCGACTTCAACCGCCGTTACCTGACCGAACTCGAGGCGATCGATTTCGCCCAGCTCTCGCGCGACAACCATGTCGATGCGCTGATTCTGAAGAACACCCTCGAATACGGCATCTGGGATACCGAGACGCTGCAGAGCTGGGCCTGGGATACGCAGATGTACAGCGGCCTGGCCGGTGGCGCGATCTACAACCTGATGGCGCGCGAGTTCGCGCCGATGCCCGAGCGCCTGAAGTCGGCGACTGCGCGCATGGAGAAGATCCCGGCAATCCTCGCCCAGGCCCGCGAGAACCTCGACCCGGCGCGCGTGCCCGCGACGCACGCGCGCACCGTCGCCGCGCAGAACAAGGGCGTGCTGTCGCTGATCGACACCTTCATCACGCCCAACGCCGACCAGCTGCAGGGCGAGGACCGCACGCGTCTCGACGCCGCGGTGGAAACGCTGCGCGCCGCCGTCGACGAACACCAGACCTGGCTCGACGACACGCTCGTGCCGAATGCCAAGGGCGAGTTCCGCGTCGGTGCGGAGATCTACGACCAGAAGCTCAAGTTCGCGCTCAATTCCTCGCTCAGCCGCCAGGACATCCGTCAGCGCGCGGAAGCCGAACTCGTGCGCATCCGCGACGAGATGTACGTCGTCGCCCAGGCCGTGCTGAAGGATCGCGAAGGCGCACCGGAGACGCCGGCGCAGCCGAGCGAAGACCAGCGCCAGGCCGCGATCGAAGCGGCGATGGAAGTCGCCTACGCCGACAAGCCGGGCCGCAATGAAGTCGTCGATTTCGCCAAGCACACGCTGGACGTCGCGACCGAATTCAACCGCCAGCACGATCTGGTGACCGTGCCCGACGATCCGGTCAAGATCATCCTGATGCCGGAATTCCAGCGCGGCGTCGCGGTCGCGTACTGCGATTCGCCCGGCCCGCTCGACAAAGGCCTGGACACCTATTACGCGATCTCGCCCATTCCCGACGACTGGGACGACAAGCAGGTCGATTCGTTCCTGCGCGAATACAACAAGCACATGATCCACGTGCTGACGATCCACGAGGCGATGCCCGGTCATTACCTCGAAGGCGCGCATTCGGTGAACCACCCGTCGACGCTGCGCGCGGTGTTCCGCTCGGGGCCGTTCGCCGAAGGCTGGGCGGTCTACACCGAGCGGATGATGGCCGACGCCGGCTACGCCGACAACGACCCGCTGTTCCGCCTGATGCAGCTGAAGTTCTACGCGCGCGCGGTGGCCAACGCGATCCTCGACCAGGGCATCCACGTCGACAACTGGACCAAGGAACAGGCGATGGACCTGATGGTCCGCCAGACCTTCCAGCAGACCAGCGAAGCCGAAGGCAAGTGGATCCGCGCGCAGCTGTCGTCGACCCAGCTCGCCACATATTTCGTCGGCGCGCAGGAACATTTCGACGCGCGCAAGGCGGCCGAAGCCAAGGCCGGCGAGGCGTTCAACCTCAAGCAGTACCATGACGACATGCTCGCGCAGGGCGCCCCGCCGGTGCGCTTCGCGCGTCAGCTGATGCTGGACGAGACCATCGAGTAAGCGGCTGGTTGTCGATCCGTCGATTGCCACGTCACGTCGCCCCAGCGGAAGCTGGGGCCCATTTTATTTTCTTGCACAAGAGCAAGATCGAAATGGATCCCAGCCTTCGCTGGGATGACGGGTCGTAAGACTCGTTGACGACTGAAACGCGGTAGCGACACTCGAACGCCTTATGGCGCTCTTGGCCGTGAACGTGACCCAGGTGATTAAGGCACCCGCGATATCATCGCGTCATGCCCACACGCGCTTCTCTCCGCCACGCCGCCGCGCGCATGCTCGATCCCTTGTGCAGCATGGGCCTGTGGCTCGGCACGCTGTGCGTCGCGGCGTCGCTGACGCCCAGCCTGATTCCGCGGGACGCACTGCTGCAGGGCGTGCTGTCGGGCATCGCGTTCGCCGCCGGTTACGGCATCGGCGTGTTGATGCGCTGGCTGTGGATTTTTCTCGGTCTCCCGCGGTTGCGCGATCTGGCGATCGGACGCATCGCGACCGGGCTCGCGGTCGTCGTGTGCGCGGCGATGGTGATCGGGTTCCTCGCGCAGGCCTCCGGCTGGCAGAACGACATCCGCGCGCGCATGGGCATGGAGGCCGTCGCGAGCGCGCGGCCGCTGTTCGTCGGTCTGGTGGCGGGCGGTGTCGCGCTGGTGCTGTTGCTGCTCGGCCGTGTGTTCGGCGGCGTGGTCTACGTGCTGTCGCAACGCCTCGGCCGGCATCTGCCGCGACGCGTGTCCTTGATCGTCAGCGTCGCGCTCGCCGGCCTGCTGTTCTGGTCGATCGGCAACGGCGTCGTGTTCGAGGCCGGCCTGCGTGCGCTGGATTCGTCGTACCGGCAACTCGATTCGGTCGTCGATACCGCCCTCGATCCCCCTTCAGATCCATTGAAGACGGGCAGCGACGCGTCGCTGATCGGCTGGTCGGGGCTCGGCCGCATGGGCCGCGCCGCCGTCGCCGCCGGCCCGACGCAGGCCGAGATCGAAGCGCTGACCGGACAGCCTGCGCAGGAACCGTTGCGGATCTACGTCGGTCTCAATTCCGCGCCGGACATCCGGGCGCGTGCCGATCTCGCACTGGCGGAGATGATCCGCGTCGGCGCGTTCGAGCGCTCGGCGCTGGTGATCAACACGCCGACCGGCACCGGCTGGCTCGATCCCGCGAGCCAGAAAGCGATCGAATACCTGCAGCGCGGCGACGTGGCCACGGTCTCGATGCAGTACTCGTACCTCGCCAGCTGGCTGGCGCTGATGGTCGATCCGACCTATGGCGCGGATTCGGCGCGCGCCCTGTTCGCCGCGGTGCACGGCCACTGGCGCACGCTGCCGCGTGATCAACGCCCGCGCCTGTATCTGCACGGCTTGAGTCTGGGCGCGCTGAATTCCGATCTGTCGGTGGATCTGTTCGACATCCTCGGCGAGCCCTTCGATGGCGCACTGTGGGCGGGCCCGCCGTTTCCGAGTCGCACGTGGCGTCACGCGACGCTCGGGCGCGATCCCGCCACACCGGCATGGCGACCGCGCTACGGCGACGGCGCGGTCGTGCGCTTCATGACCCAGGACGGCGCGCCCCCGGGCAACGCGTCATGGAACGGCACACGCATCGTCTACCTGCAGTATCCGAGCGACCCGATCACGTTCTTCGAAGCCGGCTCGGCATTGCGCCGGCCGGCATGGCTGTCCGGGCCACGCGCCGAGGACGTCTCCGATTCGCTGCACTGGTTTCCGCTGGTGACGTTCCTGCAGCTCGGCATGGACATGGCGGTCGCGACTTCGACACCGACCGGCTACGGGCATGTGTTCGCGGCCGAGGATTACGTCGATGCATGGATCGCGACGTCGGCGCCCGACGGATGGGATGCGGACACGGTGGCGGCGCTGAAGGCGAAGTTGGCTGCGGAGGGGTTGTAGATTCCCGATTCACCTCCCGCTGCCTTTACCTTCGGATCGCCGTACCTGCGCGCGGCGCGGCATCACCTTGCCGTCGCCCCGGCGCAGGCCGGGGCCCAGCGACTTGCACGACCTTTCAACGAGGCGCCGACTGGCCGAACTCAAGTCACTGGATCCCGGTGTCCGCCGGGATGACGGCGGACGAGATTGCAACCGATCCTGCGCGTCGCTCCAGCGCACGCTGGAGCCCATTTTGACGTTCGCGCGGAGCGCTCGCCCTACCCCCGCGCCGCCTCGAACGCCTCGGGCAACGTCTGCACCTTGCCGCAATAGCTCGGGTCATACCCCGGTAGCATGCCCAGATCACGCCGGAAGCCGTCGCTGCGCAGCAGCGTCAGCAGTTCCGTCAGGCGCCCGGAATCCAGCACATCGTTGTGGCATAGGAAGAAATAGTGCTCGGTGATCAGCGGGAAGAAATCCAGTCCGTACTTGCGCGCGGGTGGTTCCAGGGCGAAGCCGACATCTGCGAGGCCGCTGGCGACATACGCAGACACCGCAGCGTGCGTGAGTTCCTCGACATCGCAGGCGCGGATGCGGTCGAATGCGATGCCGTGGCGCGCGAGCATCGCTTCCAGTAACAGGCGCGTGCCCGACCCGGGCTGGCGGTGGATCATGCGGATGTCGGGGCGTTCGAGATCCTGCAGCGTCTCGATACCGCGCGGATTGCCCGGCGCGAGCACCAAGCCCTGGCGGCGCATCGCCAGATGGATCACCCGGTCGGCGTCGAGATCGAGACGGTCGCGATAGTGCGCGAACAGCGCCGGTTCCAGATCGCCGATCGGCAGATGCAGGCCGGCGATGTCGCAGGCACCGCTGCGCAGCGCGACCAGCGCGTCGTCGGGGCTGCGGTATTTGAGGTCCAGCGCGAGGTCGGCTTCGGCCATCGTCCGGCGCAGTGTTTCAACGCCGAAGCCGTGCGAGGCGTGGATGCGCAGCGGCGTGGCATGCGCGCTGACCGTGCGTTCGAGTTCGGCTTCGAGTTCGGTGGCCAGACTGTCGAGCATCGGCGACAGGCGTGCGGCGATGCGGTTGTCGGCCCAGACCAGGCGCTCGCCGATCGGGGTCAGGCGCGCGCCACGGCCGCGGGTCATGCGTAGCAGCGGCTGACCGAAGACTTCGCGCGCGTCCTGCAGCTGGCCCCAGGCGTAGCGGTAGGACAGGCCGACCTTGCGCGCCGCGGCGGCCAGCGAGCCCGTCCCGCGTACCGCGATCAGCAGCTCGACCAGATGCGACGGCAGCTTGGCGCCGGCGGCGCTTTCCAGTTCCCAGCGTGGCTGGATGCGGACCTTGTACATGCGCGACTCCCGTCGAACCTGCTGCAGCGCAGCGCACATCCGCCGCAGGTTCAATATGTTCCTGAAAGCCGGATATTCGACCATTGGAACTGGCGGCACAAGGGCTGCGGGGGTACCGTTGCGGCGATTTGTCGCAGCCAATATGTATCCAATAACATAACTACGCGACGAAGGTCAGAGATCGGCACATCGACCCGGGGAGGATTCATGGCCACCAGTTCCGCAACGACACCACCCGCCAGCAGCGCCCGCGAAGGCGGCCTGCTCTCGAAAGAACGCATCATCGCCAAGCCCGGCTTCAACCGCTGGCTGGTCCCGCCCGCCGCGCTGGCGATCCATCTGTGCATCGGCATGGCCTACGGCTTCAGCGTGTTCTGGTTGCCGCTGTCGAAGGCGGTCGGCATCGATGCGGCCATCGCCTGCAGCGCCGACATGGGTTTCTTCGCCCGCATCACTTCGGCCAGCTGCGACTGGCAGATCAGCGAACTGCAGTGGATGTACACGCTGTTCTTCGTGCTGCTGGGCTGCTCGGCGGCGATCTGGGGCGGCTGGCTGGAACGCGTCGGCCCGCGCAAGGCCGGCTTCGTCGCCGCGCTGTGCTGGTGCGGCGGTCTGCTGATCTCGGCGCTCGGCGTGCACCTGCACCAGATCTGGATGCTGTGGCTGGGGTCGGGCGTGATCGGCGGTATCGGTCTGGGCCTGGGCTACATCTCGCCGGTGTCGACGCTGATCAAGTGGTTCCCGGACCGCCGCGGCATGGCGACCGGCATGGCGATCATGGGTTTCGGCGGCGGTGCGCTGATCGGCAGTCCGCTGGCCGACATGCTGATGCGCCACTTCGCCACCCCGACCTCGGTCGGCGTGAAGGAAACCTTCTTGGTGATGGCCGCGGCCTACTTCGTCTTCATGATGGCCGGCGCATTCGGCTATCGCGTGCCGCCGACCGGCTGGAAGCCGAAGGGCTGGACGCCGCCCCCGGCGCAGGACAACGCGATGATCACCCAGGGCCACGTGCACGTGAAGCGCGTCTGGGGCATCCCGCAGTTCTGGCTGGTCTGGGGCGTGCTGTGCCTCAACGTGTCGGCCGGTATCGGCGTGCTGGGTCTGGCGTCGCCGATGCTGCAGGAGATGTTCGGGGGCCGTCTGATCGGTCTGGATGTCGGCTTCGGCGATCTGAGCACCGAGCAGCTGTCGGCCATCGCCGCGATCGCCGCGGGCTTCGTCGGCATGCTGAGCCTGGCCAACATCATCGGCCGGTTCTTCTGGGCGTCGATGTCGGACAAGTTCGGCCGCAAGGTCACCTACTCGATCTTCTTCGTGCTCGGTATCGCGCTCTACGCCTCGGCGCCGACACTCGGCAACGCGGGCTCGATCGCACTGTTCGTCGCGGCGTTCTGCGTGATCCTGTCGATGTACGGCGGCGGCTTCGCCACCGTGCCGGCGTATCTCGCCGACCTGTTCGGCACCCAGCACGTCGGCGCGATCCACGGCCGCCTGCTGACCGCATGGGCGACTGCCGGCATCCTCGGCCCGCTGGTGATCGGCTACATGCGCGAGCATCAGCTGAGCCTCGGCATGCCGCCGTCGCAGGTCTACAACACCACGATGTACATCCTCGCCGGCATGCTGGTGCTGGGCCTGATCTGCAACCTGCTGGTGCGCCCGGTGAACCCGAAGTACTTCATGTCGCCCGAGGAACTGGCGCACGAGAAGCAGCTGGCGCACGAGAAGGTCGATGCCAGCGGCAAGTCGCTGATCTCGCAGGACGAGATGGATCGCATCGGCGCGGGTGGCAACCCGGCACTGGTCGCGTTCTGCTGGGCCGCAGTCAGCATTCCGCTCGCCTTCGGCATCTGGAAAACGCTGGAAAAAGCCCTGGTGCTGTTCGCCTGAGGCCCGGCCAAGGACCGGCGGCCGCTCACGCGGTCGCCGGTACCCTCCCGACATGACACGTCCCCCCGACACAGATCTTCTTCAGAACGACACGACGGCCGGCGCGGTGCGCCGTCCGGTCGAACGCTGGCGCGCCGGTGCGGTGCGTCAGGTCGACGACCATGTCGCCGAAGAAGTGCCGGTGGCCTTCGTCTACAACGACGTGCCGTTCGCGGTGATGATGGCGACGCCCGCCGATCTCGAGGATTTCGCGCGCGGTTTCGCGATCAGCGAAGGCATCGTCAATGTACCGGGCGATGTGGCGATCGAAGGCATCGCGCATTTCATCGAAGGCATCGAGATCCGCCTGCGGATTCCCGAGGCGCGCGCCGAAGCTTTGGCCCTGCGTCGCCGCAGCATGAGCGGACGCAGTGGCTGCGGCGTCTGCGGTAGCGAGTTGCTGGAAGCCGCCTTGCGCTACCCGGCGCCGGTCACGACTGATGTCCGTGTGTCACCCGAAGCACTGTCACGCGCATTGCGCGCATTGCGAGATGCGCAATCCATCGCCGCGCTCACTGGCGCGACGCATGCGGCAGGCTGGGCGTCGCTCGACGGCACACTGCAGTTCGCACGCGAGGATGTCGGCCGCCACAACGCGCTCGACAAACTGATCGGCGCGCTGCACGCGGATGATTTCGATCCGGCAAACGGTTTTCTCGTCGTCACCAGCCGCGCCAGCTACGAAATGGCGATGAAGGCGGCGAGCGTCGGCATCGCATTGATGGCGGCGATTTCCGCGCCGACCGCGCTGGCGATCTCGCTGGCGCAGCGCGCCCATCTCACCCTGATCGGTTTCGCCCGCGACGACGGGCATGCCGTGTACACCCACGCGCAGCGGCTGCTGCCCCCGCCGGCGACATCGCCGGTCGCCGCGCGCACAGGCAGGAGCTTTGCCCCATGAGCAACGACACGATCCGCAAGTACGACGGTCCCGCCGGTGGCTGGGGCGCGCTCAAGAGTGTGGCCAGGCATCTGACCGAACAGAAGATCGCGGTCAGCGGCGCGAAGACCCTGCTCAAGGCCAACCAGCCCGACGGCTTCGACTGCCCCGGCTGCGCCTGGCCGGACCGCGACCACACTTCGACTTTCGAGTTCTGCGAGAACGGCGCCAAGGCCGTCGCCGCCGAAGCGACGAAGTTCCGCGCCGGCCCCGAGCTGTTCGCCAAATATACGGTCTCGCAACTCGCCGAGTACAGCGACTACTGGCTGGAACAGCAGGGCCGCCTGACCACGCCGATGCGCTACAACGCGGGGACCGATCATTACGTGCCGGTGAGCTGGGACGATGCGTTCGGCCTCGTCGCACAGCATCTCAACGCCCTGCCCTCGCCCGACAACGCGATCTTCTACACCTCGGGCCGCACCTCGAACGAGGCCGCGTTCCTGTACCAGCTGTTCGTGCGCGAGTACGGCACCAACAATTTCCCCGATTGCTCGAACATGTGTCACGAGTCGTCCGGCACGGCACTGAAGAAACAGATCGGCGTCGGCAAGGGCACGGTGTCGCTGCACGATTTCGAACTCGCCGACGGCATCTTCATCTTCGGCCAGAACCCCGGCACCAACCATCCCCGCATGCTCGGCGAACTGCGCGAGGCGGCGAAGCGCGGCGCGAAGATCGTCTCGTTCAATCCGCTGCGCGAGCGCGGCCTGGAACGCTTCGCCGATCCGCAGGACAAGCTGGAGATGGCGACCTACGGTTCGACGAAGATCTCGTCGGACTATTTCCAGCTCAAGATCGGCGGCGACCTCGCGGCCGTGAAAGGCATGATCAAGCACGTGCTCGAACGCGACGTCGAAGAGACGGGGCTCGGCCGGCCGTCGCTGCTCGACCATGCGTTCATCGCCGAGCACACGACGGGCTTCGATGAGTTCGTCGTCGACGTACTGGCCGAATCCTGGGACGTGATCATCGAGGAATCCGGACTCGACGAGGCGCAGCTCCGCCGCGCCGGCGAGCTGTATCTGTCGTGCGAACGCGTCATCGCGTGCTGGGGCATGGGCATCACCCAGCACAAGCATTCGGTCGCGACGATCAATGTGCTGATGAACCTGCTGCTGCTGCGCGGCAACCTCGGTCGCCCCGGCGCCGGCGCGTGCCCCGTGCGTGGCCACAGCAACGTGCAGGGCGACCGCACGATGATGATCTACGAGAAGCCGCCGGTCGCGTTTCTCGATCGCATCCGCGACGTGTTCGGCTTCGAGCCGCCGCGTGAGGACGGCTTCGATACCGTTGGCGCGATCGAGGCGATGCTCGACGGCCGCGGCCAGGTGTTCTTCGGGATGGGCGGCAACTTCGCCATCGCCACGCCCGACTCCGACGCCACCGCGCGCGGCTTGCGCAGCTGCGCCTTGACCGCGCACGTCACCACCAAGCTCAACCGCAGCCATCTGATCCACGGCAAGGATGCGCTGATCCTGCCGTGCCTGGGCCGCACCGAGATCGACATCCAGGCTGCTGGCCCGCAGGGCGTGACCGTCGAGGATTCTATGAGCATGGTGCACCTGTCGTCGGGCATCAATCCGCCGGCGTCGGACACGCTGCTGTCGGAACCGGCGATCGTCGCGCGTCTCGCGCACGCCACGCTCGGCGCGCGTTCGAAGATCGACTGGCTGGGCATGGTCGAGGACTACGACCGCATCCGCGATGCGATCGCCGCGACCTTCGACGACTTCCACGACTTCAATACCCGCGTGCGCGTGCCGGGCGGGTTTCGGCTGTCGAACACGGCGCGTGACCGCAAGTGGGCCAACCCCGCCGGCAAGGCGGTGTTCTTCGCCTGTCCGGTGCCGACCGACAACCCGATCCACCGCGCGCGCCGCATGCACGGCACGCAACCGGTGTTCACGCTCGCGACCACGCGTTCGCACGACCAGTACAACACCACGATCTACGGTCTCGACGACCGCTATCGCGGCGTGTTCGGCGAGCGTCGCGTGCTGTTCGCGAACGCGGACGACATCGCCGCGCTCGGCATGAAAGCCGGCGACTGGGTGGATCTGGAGAGCCTGTGCGAGGACGGCGTGCGCCGTCAGGCGCCGCGTTTCCTGCTGGTCGAGTACAACATCCCGCGCGGCTGCCTCGCGGCGTACTACCCGGAGACCAATCCGCTGGTGCCGCTGTCGAGCTTCGCCGACGAATCGCGCACGCCGACCTCGAAATCGGTGCCGGTCATCGTGACGCCGCACGTCGCCGACGTCGGCGCGCACATGCCGCGCCAGCGCGACATCACGGCCACCATTGTCCGCTGACGAGGCCCTGCTGCAGGCGCTGCTGACCGAACTGGCGGCAGCGCCGGACGGCATGTCGCTGCCGCGACTGTGCAAGCGGCTCGGCATCCGCATGAGCGTGCTGTTGCGCACCCTCGCCTATCTCGGCGAAGAACGCATCGGCGATGCGCAAGGGCCGGGCTGGGTGCGCACGGTCGAGGATGGCGAGCGGACGCTCGCGCAACTCACCGACAGCGGACGCGCAGTCGCGATGTCGCTGCTGCAGCCGGACGACAGCGCGCCGGCCTGACCGGCGATGCGGCGTCGACGCCGCGCTTGACTGCACCGCGTCGACCACTCCAGCGCGCGTTGTCCACATCGGATGTGGATGGTCTGATGACAAAGGTGTGGATAAGCACCGCGAGCCCGCCTCGCAGGCGGCCCGGTTTCGTGCGGTCAAATTTTCACCAGCCTATCGATGCGGGTGAGTCCTGCCGCTTGATCCGCGCATCGGGATGTGCAGCGCGCAGTCGGAACGCTCAGGCGACCGGATCCGACCACACCGCGAACTCGTTGCCGCTCGGCTCGGCGAAGTGGAACCGGCGACCGCCCGGAAACTCGAAGACAGATTTCAGGATCGTGCCGCCCGCGGCCTCGACCTTCGCCAGCGTCTCTTCGATGCGGGCGCTGTAGAACACCAGCAGTGCACTGCCCGCCTCGCTGCGCGCCTGCAGATCCGCGCGATAGAAGCCCCCGTCGAGTCCTTCATTCGCGAACGCGATGTAGTCCGGACCGTAGTCTTCGAAGGTCCAGCCGAATACCTGGGCGAAGAAGCGCCTCGTCGCATCCAGATCGCGGGCGGGAAGTTCGACGTAGTTGAGCTTTTCGTGGGCGGGCATGGCGGGGCTCCGGTGTGGTTGCGCGGATGATGCCCCAATGCCGTGCGCCCGCGCGACGCGCTTCGGTCGTGCCGTGCGGAAGACGTGCCTGTGCGCAGCGCGCATCCGGGACGAAGGATCAGACCGCGCCCGCGGGCACGAAGCCGGAATCGCGCAGGGTCTGCAAGGGCCGAAACAATGGATTCGGGAAGTCGGCCCATCGACACCATGCCCAGCCCAGGCACTTCGCGGGTTCGAGCACCGCGGGCTCACCGGTCGCCTGCGCGGTGACGAACAGGGTGACGTAATGGCGGCCTTCGACGGCGAAGACATCGCTGGTGTACGGCGCGGGCGTGATGTCGTGGATCGCGAGCCCGGTTTCTTCCAGCACCTCGCGCCGCGCGCAGTCCGCGACCGTTTCGCCGAATTCCAGATGGCCGCCCGGCAAGGCCCAGGTGCCGGCGCCGTGTGAGCCGGCACGTTCGCCGAGCAGCACCTTGCCGTCGCGGAGGATGATCACGCCGACGCCCACCAGGACTGCGCCGGACTGCACTTGCGTCGTCATATCCGTGTCCCGTCGTGTCCAGAAGTCAGCGCTATTTCAATGCGCCGATACAAGTCCATCAGGCGCGCAGCGTCGCGCCGCCGTCGACGTACAGATCGCTCATCGCGATGTGCCCGGCCTGGTCGGACAGCAGGAACATCACCGCGTGTGCGATGTCGTCGGGTTCGGCGAGTTTGCCGAGCGGGATACCGCTCTTGAAGGTGTCGAGTGTGCCGGCGATGGTGCGCGCCTCGCCGCCGGCATCGGTCCACATTCCGGTCTGCATCGGCGTGCGCGTCGAACCGGGCGCGACGATGTTGCAGCGAATGCCCAGCGGCGCGAGTTCGAGGCCGAGGCAGCGCACGAACATCGTGGTCGCGGCCTTGGACGCGGCGTAGGCGGCCATGTTCTGGCGCGGGATGCCGGCGGCGTTGGAACTGACGGTCACCATCGCGCCGCGGCGACGCGACGCCATGACCCGGGCAACGGCCTGGGAGACGTGGAAAACGCCGTCGGTGTTGACCGCGAAGGTGCGGCGCCACTCGTCGGCAGTGAGGTCGAGAATCGAGGCGGTCGAGAGGATGCCGGCGACGTTGATGGCGAGATCGATGGGGCCGAGATCGGCTTCGACCTCGTTGACCAGGGTGTCGACGGCGGTCGCGTCGGTGACGTCTAGGGCGTGGGAATGGAGGGTTGCGGAACCTGCCCTCACCCCAACCCCTCTCCCGGAGGGAGAGGGGCTTGAATTTCGCGGACTGTCGCTCTCAAGCCCCTCTCCCTCCGGGAGAGAGGTTGGGGTGAGGGCGGCATCAGCAAGCGCGATTTTTTCCAATTCGCCTTCTACAACCGGCGCCTCCCGATCCGTCGCCACCACTGTCGCGCCACTCTCCCGCAGCAGCCGCACCACCGCAGCACCGATACCACCTGCCGCGCCGGTGACGAGGGCAATCTTTCCGTCGAAGCCTGTGAGTTGCATGCGTGCGGTTCCCGGTATTTCTTCTGTCGAGTGGATGATGGGCTGATCAGCGCGCGTCGAAGACCGCCAGTCGCGCATCGAGCAACGGCGCGATGCGCGCAGTGGCATCTCGACCCGTCAGCTCGGCATGCAGGAACGGCAGTTCGATCGATTCGATGTGCGCGGCATGCGCGGCCCACAGCGACGACTGCAGCTGCGGGCGGTCGGCGTGGTCGTTGCCGGCGCGCACGTGCAGCAGCGTGCCGTCGAAATGATGGTGGTGATGCAGCCGCACCAGGCGGTTGGTATCGGTCACCGCGCGCACGACGCCATCGAGCACCGCGCCCGGCAGATTGCCCAGCGCACTGTCGCCGCGACGCAGGAAATCGATGATCGCCTCGCGCGTGCGCAGCGCGGGATACGCATCCGGGTCGTAACCGGCGATCGCGAGCAAGGCGCGCAACGCGGCGATCGCGTCGGGTTCGGGCTCGGCGCGCCAGACTTCCGCTGGATACGCATCGAGCAGCGCGAGAACACCGACTTGGCGACCGAGCGCGCGCAGACGCACCGCCATCGCCTGGGCGAGGATGCCGCCGACCGACCAGCCGAGCAGATGCACGGGTCCGTCCGGCTGCAGGACAACCACACGGTCGGCATATTCGGCCGCCAGCGCGTCGATGCTGCCGGGCAACGCCTGCGCGAGATCGAGCGCGGGCGACTGCAGGCCGTACACGCTACGCGCCGGCGCGAGTGCGCGTGCGAGGTCGCGATAACACCAGGCGATGCCGCCGGCCGGATGCACGACGAACAGAGGCGCGCGCGCGAACTCGCCTTGCGCGAGGGCGATCACCGGCGCCAGGCCGTGATCGGGATCGTCGCCCTCGCCCGCGTCGAGCACGGCGGCGAGTCCTTCCACCGTCGGCGTTGCGAACAAGGCACCGAGCCCCGGATCCCGGCCGAAGGTCTGCTGGATCGCGAGCAGCAGATGCACCGCGAGCAGCGAATCGCCGCCGAGCGCGAAGAAGTCGGCGTCCGCACCGACGCGGTCCATGCCGAGGGCTTCGGCGAACAACGCGGCGAGCGCGGATTCTGTCGGCGTGCGGGGCGCGACGAAGGCGCCTGCCTCGAACGCGGGTGCCGGCAAGGCGTCGCGGTCGAGCTTGCCGTTCGCGGTCACCGGCCAGTCGGCGAGCGCGACGAAGGCCGACGGCACCATGTAGTCCGGCAGCTGTGCGGCGACGAACGTGCGTAGCGACGGAGCGTCGAAACTGGCCGTCGGCTGCAGATAGCCGACCAGACGCCGGTCGCCGGCGCGGTCCTCGCGCACGATGACGGCCGCCTGCGACGCGAGCCCGCTGGCGACGATGGCGGCTTCGATTTCGCCCAGTTCGATCCGCAGCCCGCGCAACTTGACCTGGTGGTCGCTGCGGCCGAAAAACTCGACCGCGCCATCCTCACGCCAGCGTGCGAGGTCGCCGGTGCGGTAGATGCGCTCGCCCGGCAGATGCGGATCGGCGAGAAAGCGTTCGGCGGTCAGATCGTTGCGACCCAGATAGCCGCGCGCGAGCTGCACGCCGCCGAGGTACAGATCGCCGACGACGCCCGGCGGCAACGCGCGCATGCGCGCATCGAGCACGTAGAGCCGCGTGTTCCAGACCGGAAAGCCGATCGGCACCGGGCGTGAAGTGTCATCCGCACCGGCAGGCCAGAAACTGACGTCGACCGCAGCTTCGGTCGGTCCGTAGAGATTGTGCAGTTCCGACTCGAGCGTCGCATGGAAGCGGTCGCGCAGATCGGCATCCAGCGCTTCGCCGCTGACGAAGACGCGACGCGTCGACAGCCCGCGCGCTTCCGGCGCGCTGAGGAACGCGGCGAGCATCGACGGCACGAAATGCAGGGTGGTGATGCCGGCCTCGCGGATCAGCCGCGCAATCGTGACCGGGTCGCGATGTGCGTCCGGCGCTGCGACCACCAGCGTGGCGCCGGCCAGCAGCGGCAGGAAGAACTCCCAGACCGAGACGTCGAACGTGGCCGGCGTCTTCTGCAGGATGCGATCACTCGCGTCGATGCCGTAATGCGTGCGCATCCATTCGAGTCGGTTGACGATCGCGCGATGCGCGACGACGACGCCTTTGGGCTCACCGGTCGAGCCGGAGGTGTAGATGACGTAAGCCGCATGCTGCGGGTCGACGGACGGCAGGGCGCCGTCGTCCGCACGCTGCGGCCAGTCTGACGGCGCGAAAGGCTGCGCATCGTCCGGCCAGTCGATCCCGTCGTCGGCGTGCGCGAGCAGTGCGAGCGGCTGTGCGGACCGCAGGATGCGCGCGCGTCGCTCGACCGGATGCGCGAGATCCATCGGCAGGTAGGCCGCACCGGCGCGCAACACAGCGACCAGCGCGACGACGAGTTCAATCGAGCGCGGCAATGCGACCGCGACCACCGTGTCGGCGCCTGCACCACGCGCGTGGAGCGCCTGCGCGAGTGCGCGGCTGCGCGTGTCGAGCGCGCGGTAGGTCAGCATCTCGCCGCCGAACACCAGTGCCGGCGCATCGGGCGTGGCCGCCATCGACGCTTCGATCAGCGCGACCAGGGTCGTGTCGGGTACCGGGTGTGCCGTGGCATTGAAGTCGAACAGCGTGCGCGCGGCTTCGGCCGGCGTTGCGAGCGGCACATCATCGAGCCGTGCATCTGCGTGCCCGGCAAGCTCGAACGCCGCAGCAAGAAACGTGCGCAGACGCGTCGCGTGCGCCACGACATCGGACGGCGCGTAGAGATCGGGATTGGCCTCGATCTCCAGATCGAGCGCCTGCACGCCATCGCCGCGGAAGCCGAGTGTGATGTCGTCGACCGGTCCGGTGCCGAGGATTTCCATCGACGCGCGCGCGCCGGCGAGCAGCGTCGGCCGGTAGAACGGCTGCACATTGATCAGCGGTCCATGCAGGCGACGCTGGCCGCCGATCAGGCCGAGATCACGCCGCAGCTGCTCGCCGCGATAGCGACCATGCCGGCGGCCGCGCAGCAGCGCGCGAATCATCGTCTGCATGAAATCCGCGACGCTCGCATCCGGCAGCGCGGGCACACGCAGCGGCAGCACGTTCATGACCATCGCCGGCACGCGCGCGGACGCGCTGCCGAGACGCCCCATGAAGGGCACACCGACGACGGCTTCGCCCTGCCCGCCGAAGCGCTGGCAATAGGCGGCGGTGAGTGCGGTCAGCACGTCCGGCCAGGGCTGGCCGAGCGCGGTCGCCGCGCGCGCGAGGCCGTCGCGGAAGTCCGCGTCGAGCGCTTCGACATGACGCAGGCAATCGGACGCGGCATGGGCGAAACCGCCGCCGAGTCCGGACGCCGCCGGCATGCCGGCCAGCGTCTCCTGCCAGTACGCCGCATCGGTCGTGCGCTTGTCCGACGCGCGATAGGTCGCGTCCTCGGACAGCACGCCATCGAGTGGCGCGAATGCCGCACCGGCAGATGCGTCGGCGTACAGAGTGCAGGCGCGCTCGGTCAGCAGCGCCATGCCGTAGCCGTCGGTCGCGAGGTGATGCACGCGCAGATACCAGACGTAGCGGTCGCCGCCCAGCACGTACAGCCGCTGCAGCGCGAGACGATCGCGCGCGGGATCGACCGGCGAGAGCCGATCGCGCGTCATCGCCGCACGCGCGGCGTCATCCGGCGCCGGTTCGGCCGACAGATCGACGACGTCCAGATGCGGCACGTGACCCGCGTCGATCCATTGGATCGGACCGTCGCCGGTCTCGCGCACGCGCAAGCCCAGCGCCGGCGCCTCGTCGGCAGCCTGGTTCGCGGCGCGCACGAAGGCCTCGACATCCAGCGCGCCGTCGATCCACAAGGCGTGCGCGGTGTTGAATGCCGGATTGTCCGGCGCCAGCCGCTGCGCATACCAGAGGCCGGTCTGCGCTTCGGTCAGCGGCCAGCCCGTGCCCGACGCGACGGCTTCGGCTTCGGCTTCGACGCGGGACGCCGTCGCGGTCATCCTGCGGCGGGCGTGTCGCGTTGCAGGCCCTGCACGACCTGCCACCAGCCGGCGAGCGTGGTGTGCTCGGCCAGATGCGAGAACTCCAGCGCGATGCCGTGCTCGCCCCAGGCCATCACCAGGCCCAGCACGCGCATCGAATCGAGACCGAGGTCCATCAGATTGTCGTCGTCGCGCACGTCTTCGGGCGCTTCGCCGACGAGCTTGGCGACATCGGCGCGCATGCGCTCGAGGGTCAACGGGCCGGTGCGGTCCACAGTCACTGAAATATCTCCAGAAGTCGGTCGGTGGTCAGCGGCACGCCGCAGGTGCGCGCGATCCAGTGCAGCGCGAGGTCGTGGTCGGCGCGCGAGAAATCGGCGACCGCATCGGCGACGACGAAGGTTTCGATGTCGCGCTGGAAGGCGTCGGTCGCCGTCGACAGCACGCCGATGTGCGCGTAGACGCCGGTGATCAGCAGCTGGTCGCGTCCGCGCGCGCGCATCAGCGTGTCGAGGTTGCTGCGCTGGAAGGCGCTGTAGCGATGCTTGACCAGCACGTGGTCGCCGTCGGCCGGCGCCAGTGCGTCGATGATGGTCTCGTGCTCGGCACTCGCCTGCATGCCCGGGCCCCAGAGATCGGCCTGCAGGCCGCGATCGCGCCGGTCCTGGTGGCCGCGCTGCGCGGTGTAGAACACCGGGATGCCCGCGCCGCGGCAATGCGCGAGCAAGCGCGCGAGGTTCTGCACGGCAGGCGCCAGCGGCGCGTCGTCCTGCGCGAATGCGGCGAGGAAGTAGCGCTGCATGTCGTGGACGAGCAACGCGGCGCGCGAGGTTTCGGGCAGCCACTGGCCGCGCGCGGCCGGCAGTTCGGCGGCGGTGGGCAGCGGGTACGGTGCGATCTTCGGCAGCCCCATCAGCCAGCGTCCTTCTGTTCATCGAGGAAACGCGCGCGCAGCTGCGCACGCAGCTCGCGCCGGCTGATCTTGCCGACCGCCGTGGTGCCGAACGCATCCACGAACACGATCTGGTCCGGCACCTTGAACGCCGCGAGCCCGCGTCCGCGCACCCAGGCCTTGAGCTCGGCCGGGCGCGGCTTCGTATCGCCGGGAATCACGAACGCGCAGCTGCGCTCGCCGAGGAATTCGTCAGGAATTGACACCACCGCCGCGTCGAACACCTGTGGGTGCGCGAGCAGGTGGTCTTCGATCTCCTCGGCCGAGATCTTCTCGCCGGCGCGGTTGATGTGGTCGGTCGCCCGGCCCTGCACGATCAGATGGCCACTCGGCAGACGCTGCACCATGTCGCCGGTGCGGTAGAAGCCGTCGTCGGTGAACGAGCGCGCATTCGCCGCGTCGTCGTTGTGATAGCCGCGGATCGTGTACGGGCCACGCGTCAGCAGATGGCCGATTTCGCCTTCGGCGACCGGCGCGCCGTGATCGTCGACCACGAGGACTTCATCGTCGTCGCTGATCGGCCGGCCCTGCGTGGTCCGCACGAGCTCATCGGCATCATCGAGGCGCGTGTAGTTCACGAGCCCCTCGGCCATGCCGAACACCTGCTGCAGCGTGCAGCCCAGGCCCGTGACGACGCGGCGCGCGGCTTCCGGTACCAGCTTGGCGCCGCCGACCTGCAGCACCTGCAGACTCGACAGATCGTGCGCGGTCTTGCCCGCGGCATCTGCCCACAGCAGCGCGAGCGGCGGCACGAGGCCGACGCAGGTCACGCGCTCGCGTGCGATCAGCGGGAACGCGGCATCGGGCCCCGGGCCGGAACTCAGCACCACGCGCGCGCCGGCATACAGCGCGCCGAAGAAGCCGGGCGAACTCATCGGGAAATTGTGCGCGGCCGGCAGCGCGACCATGTAGACGCTGTCCGCATCGATACCGCACAGCGTGTTGCTGGCGCGGAAACTGTAGATGTAGTCGTCGTGCGTGCGCGGAATCAGCTTCGACAGCCCGGTACTACCGCCGGAGATCTGCAGGAACGCAACCGACTGCGGATCTGGATCGCCCGGCAACGCGTCGCGCGCGCCGTCGAGTGATTCGATGGACACGAACTCCGCAGCATCGCCGACGACGAAGACCTGCCGCACTGCCGGCACCTCGGTCTGCAGTTCGCGGGCGAGCGTGCGGTAATCGAAGGTCTCGTAGCGCTCCGCGCAGATGTAGGCGCTGGCTTCCGACTTGCGCGCGAAGTGCGCGACCTCGGTCAGCCGGTGCGCGGGCAAGGCGTACACCGGCACCAGCTGCGCGCGGAACAGCGCACAGACCACGGCGACGAATTCGGGGATGTTGCCCAGCTGCACGACGACGCGGTCGCCGGGCGCCAGACCGCTCGCGAGCAGACCCGCGGCGATGCGTTCGGCCTCGGCCCACAGCTGCGCATAGGTCCAGCGCGTGCCGCCGCCGATGACGGCAACGCTGTCTGCGAAACGCGCCGCGCGCTCGCGCAGGAAGCCGGGGAAGGTCTCGCCGCGCCAGTGGCCGGCAGCGCGATAGCGCGCGACGAAATCGTCGGGCCACGTCTGCCGCAGCGGCACGGTGTGTGGGGATGCATCGGTCATGCGGAACAGGTGTCCTGGTGTGTCTTCAGGCCGCGCGGGCGTCGTCGATGCCGAGCGCGTTGCGCAGGGCCATGAACTTCGCCGCGGTCTCGTCGACCTCGAGCGCGGGCTGCGAATCGGCCACGATACCGGCCCCGGCGAACAGATGCATCGCGTGGCCCTGCACGCGCGCGCAGCGGATCGCCACGTACCAGTCGCCATCGCCCGACGCATCGGTCCAGCCGACCGCGCCGGCGTAGAAGCCGCGATCGAAGGGTTCGAGATCGCGGATCGCCTGCAGCGCCGGCAGACGCGGCGTGCCGCAGACCGCGGGCGTGGGATGCAGCACGCCGGCGAGCGTCGCCGACGAGATGTCGTAGGTCTTCAACGTGCCGGTGATACGCGTCGCGAGATGCCACATCGTCGCGGTCGCATGCAGCGACGGTCGCGGTGGCGCCTGCAACTGGCTGCACAGCGGCGCGAGGCCGTCGAGGATCGCTTCGACGACGAACCGGTGTTCGTGCAGATCCTTGTCCGAGGCCAGCAGCGCATCGGTGCGGCGGCGGTCCTCTGCCTCGTTGCCGACGCGACGCGCCGAACCGGCCAGCGGATGTGAGACGACCGCGCGACCACGCCGCGAGACGAGCAGTTCCGGCGTCGCGCCGACCAGCCAGGCGGGCGCCTCGCCCGGCGCGACCGGCAGCGGCACGACATAGGTGGTCACGCTGGCATCGCTGCCGAGCTTGACCGCGAGCACGTGCGGATCGATCGGCGCCGCAGCTTCCACACGCAGGCCGCGCGCGAGCACGACCTTGCGCAGCGCGTCCTCTCCGGCCGGCGCATCGCGCAACACGGCGATGCAGCGCGCGACCGCGTCGGCGTAGTCGGCCGCCGGTGGCAGTTCCGCCGCGGCGAACAGCGGGCCGAGCGTCGAAGGCAGGCTGCCGGTACCGGGCGTGGAGACGCGCTCGGGCTGATACAACGCGTCGTCCTGGTGCGGATCGAACGGCAGCGCGCCGACCAGCAGCGCCGGTCCGCTGCGCGGCGTGGCGAAGAACGTGGCGACGCGTTCGCCGAGCGTGGCCGCCGGGCCGGCCGGCAGACGGGTGCGGATGCCGTCGGTCGCCAGGCGCCGGTCCGGCGCGTGCAGGCGGAACAGGCTGGCGACGTCGTCATTCGGATCGCGCGCGTCGAGGGCGCGGGTCGCGCTCATGCGGGCCGCCTCGCGTGCAGGGTGGCGACCAGCGACAGCACTGCCAGCACCACGCCCACGAACAGATACGGCGCCGACGGCGACCAGCGATACAGCAGCGTGCCGAGCAGCGGGCCGGCGACCATGCCCATGCCCTGCACCGCCGCGACCGTGCCTGCCGCCGCGCCCTGCTCGTGCGACTCGACCGAATCAGCCGCCAGCGCCTGGAACGACGGAAACACGAAGCCCATGCCGAACGCGGCGAATCCATAGGCCGCCAGCAGCTGCCATTGCACGGCCACCAGCGCCGACGACGCGAAGCCGATGCCGGAGACCAGCGCGCCGAACGCGATCCAGCGCGCCGGCGGCACCGACTTGAAACGCATGACCAGCGACTGGGCGAGGATCAGACCGATGCCAACCGCCGTCAGCGCCAGACCGGCGACGCGCGCGCCATCGGCCGGGGACAGCTGCAACCGGTCGATCGCGAAGAAGCCGACGACGACCTGGGCAATCGTCACCGAGACCATCGCCGCGAACACGGTGAACACCGGCAGGCGCAGGCGTGGATCGGCCAGCGCCATGCCCGTCTTCGGCTTCTGGTGCACGCTGTCCGAAGGCGGCGTGTCGGGCAGCCGCCACCACAGCACGACGAGCGCCAGCAGCGGCAGCGCCGCGGCGATGTACAGCGCCAGCGCAATCCCGTGGAAGGCGATCCAGCCGGCCGCGGCCGGGCCCAGCACCATGCCCAGCGCATTCGCCGTGCCGAGCTTGGCCATCGCACTGCCGCGCAGACCGGGCGCGACCTCATCGGCGACCAGCGCGCCGGCGGTCGGCGGAATCGCCGCATAGAACAGGCCGATCAACGCGCGCGTGCCCACCAGCATCACCACCGACACCAGCACCGCCGGCGGCGACCGCAGCGCCACGTCCACGAACACCGCCATCGCGATGTAGACCACGGCGTAGCCGGTCAGACCGATCAGCAGCACGCGACGACGGCCGATGCGATCACTGAGCCGGCCCCAGCGTCGCGCCGACAGCATCCACAGCACGCCCGCAGCGGTGACCGACAGGCCGGCATGCCATTCGGCCAACCCCAGCAGGCGCACGACCGGGCCGACCACCGCGACGAAAGCCATCATCGCCATCGTGCCCACGAGGGCAGTGAACACCAGCGCCGGCAGGGCGGAAGCGGTGCGGGGCGCGGTCGTCGCAGTGAGCATCGGGGTCTCGGTTCGCAGGCGCCAGCAGCGGCCCGTCGGGGGCAACGGATCAGCGATCCGGCGGGTGACGGGCCCAGGCCTGCTGGAAGCCCCAAATGATAACAGATCGCATTTACCAGCTGCGGTCCTGGCGACGCGGGATGCATCGTTCCGCGGCCATGGCGTTATTGAGAATAATTCGCATTCATTTTACTATTCGCGAACGTCGCCCAGCGACGCCCTTCCCACGTCACCGCCTGCCGCCGCCATGGCGAGTTACCAGCGCCGGAGTTTCCGCATGTCGTCCGCCCCTCTGCACCGCACTGCCCTGTCCGCCTCGATCGCCCTGCTGCTGTCCGCGCCTGCCCTGGCGCAGAGCGTGTCCGACGACACCGATCGCGACGCCGTCGAACTCGACACCGTCCGCGTGACCGCCGAAGCCATCGCCCGCCAGGCGCTGGGCACCTCGGTGATCACGGTCGAGGACATCGCGCGCCGCCCGCCGGCGAACGATCTGTCGGAACTGATCCGCACGATGCCGGGCGTGAACCTCACCGGGAACAGCTCGTCCGGCCAGTACGGCAACAACCGCCAGATCGACCTGCGCGGCATGGGCCCGGAGAACACGCTGATCCTCGTCGACGGCAAGCCGGTCGGTTCGCGCGATTCGATCCGCATGGGCCGCAGCGGCGAGCGCAACACGCGCGGCGACACCAACTGGGTGCCGGCCGAAGCGGTCGAACGCATCGAAGTGCTGCGCGGTCCCGCGGCCGCGCGGTACGGCTCCGGCGCCTCGGGCGGCGTGGTCAACATCATCACCAAGCGCCCGACCGGCGATCTCAGCGGCTCGCTGAGCCTGTTCGGCCAGGTGCCACAGCACGGCGTCGAAGGCGGCAGCCAGCGCGCCGGCGTGACCCTGAGCGGACCGTTGACCGATGCGCTGTCGTTCCGCCTCTACGGCAACGTCAACAAGACCGAGGCCGACTCGCTCGACCTCAACGCCGACTTCCTGACCGATGCCGGCGTCACCCCGCCCGCGGGCCGCGAAGGCGTACGCAATCGCGACATCAACGCCCTGCTGCGCTGGGATATCAACGACGCGCATGTGATCGAGTTCGAGGCCGGCACCAGCCGCCAGGGCAACATCTACGCCGGCGACCGCGCGGTCAGCCTCGACGGCACGCCGCTGACGACCGAGCTCGCCGAACAGGGCGCCGAAACCAATCGCATGTACCGCAACAGCGGCGCGGTGACCCATCGCGGGCGCTGGGGCGATGCGTCCTCGCGCGTGACGCTGGCGTTCGAAGGCACCAACAACACGCGCCTCAACGAAGGCCTGGCCGGCGGGCCGGAAGGCACGATCGGCAGCGCGACCGCGTCGTCGACCTCGCGCCTGCGCAACTACGCGATCGACGGCGAAGTGAATCTGCCGACGACCCTCGGCGCGACCGAGCACATCTGGACAGTCGGCTTCGAGCACCGCGACAGCGCGCTGGAAGATCCGTACTCGATGTCGCAGTCGGGCGGCAACGGCGGCGGCATTCCCGGCCTCGACCCCAACCGCGGCGGCGGCAAGGCCGACGCGCAGACGTCGGCCGTGTTCGTCGAAGACAACATCTACGCCGGCGAGCGCTGGATCCTGACCCCGGGCGTGCGCTTCGACCACCACAGCCAGTTCGGCAACAACGCCAGCCCCAGCCTCAACGTGCAGTTCGCGCTGAGCGAGGATCTCAAGCTCAAGGGCGGCGTGGCGCGCGCGTTCAAGGCGCCGAATCTCTACCAGTCGAACCCGAACTATCTGTACTACACGATGGGCTTCGGCTGCCCGGACAACTTCCCGAGCTTCGGCTCGGGCTGCTACATCCTCGGCAACGCCGATCTGGATGCCGAGACCAGCATCAACAAGGAAATCGGCATCGAGTGGGCGCCGGTCTCCGGCCAGCATGCGTCGCTGACCTACTTCCACAACGACTACAAGGACAAGGTGGTCGCCGGCTTCACCCCGATCGGGCAGACGCCGGGCACGCCGACCGTGCGCCCCGCGCGCCTCTTCCAGTGGGAGAACGCGCCCGAGGCCGTGGTCTCGGGCCTGGAGGGCAACCTCAACATTCCGCTGATAGGCGACCGCGGCCGCGTGCTGAAGTGGAACAACAACGTCACTTACATGATCGAGAACGAGAACAAGGTGACCGGTCAGCCGCTGTCGGTGATCCCGGAATACACCGTCAACACCTCGCTCGACTGGCAGGCCACCGATGCGCTGTCGCTGCTGCTGACCGGCACGTTCTACGGCCGGCAGGAACCGGCGACGCGCGACATCAACAACGACGACCGCTGCGACGAAGCGGGCGCGGATTGCGTGTCCGTCCGCCAGGTGCGCGAGCCCTACACCGTCTGGGGCATCGGCGCGCGCTACCGCATCACGCCGACGGTCAGCCTCGGCGGTGGCGTCAACAACCTGTTCGACAAGCGTCTGTTCCGCGAGTCCAACAGCCAGTACGCGGGCGCGGCGACCTACAACGAGCCGGGCCGCGCGTACTACGTGAGCATGCAGATCGGCTTCTGATGCCGCACCAGCCGGACCGCCCAGGGTCCGGCCCTCATTTGCGACGTTCTGGACGCATCCGGCCCGTCGCCCGAAGATCGGAACCCCACACGCCACGATGTCCCGCATGTCCAACCGCCGATCCAACGCCGTCCGTCCGCTGCGCCTGGCCACGCTCGCCGCGGCCGCGGGCCTGCTGTTCGCGCTGCAGGCCATGCCGCAGACCGCCGCCGCGCAGCAGCGCGATCCGACGCGTCTCATCACCGACACCGTCGCCAACCACGCCTCGCAGCACTACGCGTTCCAGCGTTTCGACGTCAGCAGCGCCGACGGCCAGCGCACCTGGCGCGTGCACGTCGCCGCGCCGAAGGGTGCCGCGCCCGCGGGCGGCTGGCCGGCGTTCTGGATGCTCGACGGCAACGCCGCACTGATCGAATTCGACGACGCGCTGCTCGCCGAACTCGCCGCGCAGCCGGTGCCGCACGCGCTGGTGTTCGTGGGTTACGCCAACGACCTGCGCATCGATTCCGAAGCGCGCACGCGCGACTACACGCCGTTCGCGGGCGAGCGCCCGGTGCGCGACGGCGGCACGATCGTCGGCGGCGGTGGCGCGGATGCGCTGCTGGAAATCATCGAACGGTCGATCCGGCCCGAAGTCGAGCGCCGCGTTGCCACCGATCCGACGCAACAGACGCTGTGGGGCCATTCGCTGGCCGGCCTGTTCGCGCTGCACGTGCTGTACACGCGCACCGGCGCGTTCGACACCTACGCCGCCGGCAGCCCGTCACTGTGGTGGGGCGATGGCGCATTGCTCGGCGCGCCCGAGCAGCGCTTCGTCGCCAACAACGCGGGCCGCCAGGCGCGCGTACTGATCGGCCTGGGCGAAGGCGAGCGCACGCGCGAGGTCGCGCACCGCGATCTCAACGATCCGCGCGTGCAGGTGCATCTGCGCCGCATCGAAGCCGCGCCGCCGGATTCGGCGGAGAAACTCGCGCAGCGCCTGTCCGAGGTCGACGGCCTGCAGGTCGAATACCGCCAGTTCCCCGGGCTGACCCACGGCCCGATGTTCCGCGCCTCGCTGATGTGGGCGCTGCACGCGATCACCGGCGTCGCCGATCACAGCGACACGCCGAGTCACGCCGACGGCGTGGATCCGAACCGGTGAGCGCACGCGCGACGGACATCGACGGCTACGTGGCGGATGCCGCGTACCCGATGCATTTCCATCGCGAACAGATGCCGGCGTGGCTGCACGCCACCGCCACCGCGCTCGGCTTCCGCGCCCCCGATCTGGCCCGGCCCTACCGCTGGTGCGAGCTCGGCAGCGGCGCAGGCCTGACCGCACTGGTTGCCGCGGCCTGCAATCCGACGGGCCGTTTCACCGCCGTCGATGCCGACGCGACGCAGGTCGCGCGGACGCGCGACATCGCCGAGCGCGCGGGCCTGGCGAATCTCGAGTGCGTCCACGCCGATCTGCGCGATTACGCCACGCACGAGGGCGAGTCCTTCGATTTCATCGTCTCGCACGGTCTTTGGGCCTGGGTGTCGGACGCGGTGCGCGCAGCGTGCCTTGCGATCGTCGAGAGGCGTCTCGCGCCCGGGGGTCTGGTCGCAGTCGGCTACATGAGTCATCCGGGCGCCTCGCAGCTGCAGGGCGCGCAGCGTCTGCTGCACGAGGCGAGCCGCCATCTCGAAGGCGACACGGTATTGCGGACCACCACCGCGCTGTCGCTGCTGCGCAATCTCGCCGATGGCGGCGCGGGTTTCTTCGCCGAGCATCCGGGCGCGTCGCGCCAGCTCGATGCGATGGCGCGCGAACCTGCGGGCTACATCGCCCACGAATTCCTCGGCGCGCACTGGCAGCCGCAACACGTCGCCGACGTGATCCGCGACGTCGCGGGTGTGGGCTGCGGTTTTCTCGGCAGCGCAACGCCGATCGAGAACATCGATGCGCTGTCGATTCCCGGCCAGCTGCAGGCACGGCTGCGCACACTGCCGCCCGGGCCACTCGCCGAGACCGCACGCGATCTCGCGCGCAACCAGAGCCTGCGCCGCGACCTGTTCCAGCGCGACGCGCGTCGCCTCGACGACGCCGCGCATCTCGACGCACTCGATGCGCTGGTGTTCGCCGCCCTGCCCGGCGCGCCGACCACGCTCACCGGCGATCTGCGTTTCGACACCCGCATCGGCCCGGTGACCGGCGCGCGCGATCTGTTCGCACCGGCGCTCGATGCACTCGCGCAGGGGCCGCTGTCGTTCGCCGAGCTGCGCACGCGCGCGCCCTACGCCACCGCGCCGGGCCTGCTCAACCAGGCGTTGCAGGCCCTGACCTGGGCCGGCTTCGTGCATGCCTGCCTGCCGTCGAGCCGCGACACGTCGGCCGATGCGCTGTCGCGTCAACTCGCGCCGCTTACGGGCGTTCCCGCGTTGGCGCTGTTGCCGGCGATCGGGTCCGCCGCCTTACGCCAGGTGCCGCGATGACTGCCGTCGCCCGCCCAGCACACGTTGTGCCCCCTCTACATGCAATGTCCTTCCGGCGATACGGAACGCCGGTCCAATCCACGCTCCAGGAGTTCGTCATGCAAAAGTTGTCCTCGCGTCGTCTGCGGCTCGCCGCCCTGTCCATCGCCCTGTGCGCCGCCGTCGGCGCCGCGGGTGCGCAGGGCTTCGGCCAGCCGGCCATCGACTTCAAGGGCGCCGTGCGCGCCGGCAGCCCGGTGATCAAGGCCGGTGACACGGTCGAGCTCAACGGCACCGGCTTCCAGCCCGGCCAGTCGGTCACGCTGCTGCGTGGCGAAACCGTGCTCAACGCCCAGCCCTGGACCGCCGATGCCGAAGGCCGCTTCAAGGGCAATGTGCAGATCCCGGCCGACGCCGTGACCGGTCGTCATCCGGTCGTCGTGCGCGCCGCCAACCCGGATGCCGCCGTCGTGTTCGATCTGAAGATCTCGAAGGAACTGCCGCTGTCCGGCGCCGAGCGTTACGACGTGACCACCAACAAGCTGGTGCAGGGCCTGTACCAGGTCGCGCACAGCGAGGCGTCGAATGCGCTGTTCGTGACGGCCGCCGTCGGCCGTCCGCCGGTCACGCAGTCGGAGCTGCTCAAGCTCGATCCCGTCACGCTCGAAGTCACGGCCCGGGTCACGCCGGCCCAGGTCGCAGGCCAGACCGATGGCCGCGTGTACGCGGTCTACGGCGTGGCCGTCGACGACGTCAACGGCAACGTCTGGGTCACCAATACCCGCGACGACACGGTCGCCGTCTACAAGCAGTCCGACCTGTCGCTGGTCAAGCAGTTCGACAAGGGCGTGCTGCCGCACGGCCGCGATCTGGTCGTCGACACCAAGGACAACCGCGTCTGGGCCAGTGGCTTCGGCGGCGGCAAGTTCGTGGCCTTCGATGCGACGACGCTCGAGCTGGTGCAGGACCTGACCGTCGCGTCGGAAGTGCGCGGCGAGGAGTTCGGTCCGATGGCGCTGACGCTCGACCGCGCGGCCGGCAAGCTCTACTCGGTGGGGCTGTCGACCGGCGAGGTCGTCGTACTCGACGGCGCGACCGGCGCGGTCGACAAGATGTTCCGCTTCCCGTCGGTCAATGGCGGCATCGGCGTCGCGATCGATCCCGAAGGCCGTCGTCTCTACGTCGCGGCGCAGGGCAGCGACAACCTGGTGATCGCCAACGCCGACACCGGTGAAGTGCTGCACGACGTCTACGTCGGCGCCGGCGCCGTGTACGTCGCCTTCGATCCGCACAGCAAGCTCGCCTACGTGGCGAGCCGCGGTGCCGGCACGATCACGGCGGTGGACGCGAACGGCAACATCGTCGCGAACCTCGATGGCGGCACGTTCCCCAACCACGTGCTGCCGACCGGCGACGGCACGGTGTACGCGGTCAACAAGTCGCGCGGCGCCGAGGACCAGGACGGCGACCAGATCCGCCGGATCGCGCCGAAGGCCGAGTGAGGAAACCGCGGTAAAATGGCCCCACGGCGGCCGGACTCCGGTCCGGCTGCCGTCTTTTACGAACTGGATTGCTGATGTCCGAACATCGCCTGCGCGCTCCGTTTCTCCTTGCCCTCGCCTGCGCGCTCGCCGCGTGCGCGCCGTCGTCCACGCCGCCCGAGGCTGCATCGTCGACCGATGCACGCGCCACGCCGGATGCGTTGTCGGAAGGCTGGCTGCGGATCGCCGGTACCGACATCCCGCGCGTCGCACGTTCGCAGCAGGACCTGCCGGTCACGGTGCGGTCCGATGACGGCGTCGACGTCACCATCGCCGATACCAGCCGCACGATCGTCGGCAACGACGACATCGTGATGGTCATGGATTCACTCGGCCTGTCCGACCAGGTGTTCGCCGCGCCGACCAATGCCGTCACCGACACCGGCCGCGATGCGCAACACCATTTTCTGTTCAACCGCACCACCGGCGTCGAAGGCATCCTGAGCCTCGACGGCACCCTGTTCGTCGGCAACAGCCTGCGCCGCCACGGCAAGCTCGCGCAGCCGCTGCGCGATGCCGGGCAGACGCTGGTGATCGTCGACGAGCTGCAGCCGATTCCCGACAAGGTGCGCAAGCTCGCCACCGTGTTCGGCCACGCCGATGAAGGCGAACAGCTCGCCACGCAGGTGCAGCAACAGCTCGACGAAGCCGCGCGCATCGCCGCCACACACACGCGCAAGCCGCGCGTGATCCATATTTCCGCGACCGGTGGCGGCGGATCGCCGACCGTCGGCGGCGCCGACACCGCGGCCGCAGTGCTGATCCGCCTCGCGGGCGGCATCAACGTCGGCGACGAAGCCAAGGTCGCCAACTACTCGCAGCTCAGCAACGAGGGCATCGTCGCGGTCGAACCGGAAGTGATCCTCGTCAGCGAGGACGACCTGCGCGTGTTCGGCGGTGAAGCCGGTCTGTGGAAGGCGTATCCGACGCTGCAGCAGACGCCGGCCGGCCTCGCCAATCGCGTCTGGGTGATGCCCGACACGCAGCTCAAGGTCAGCAGCATCGGCGGCGGCACCGGCGCGGTCGCGCTGGCGCAGGCGCTGACCGCGCTGGCCGCCGAACTCGACACCGCGCCCGGCGCATGACCGGAGCGGCACGACGCACCGGCCTGGTCCGGCGACCGCCTGGCGGGCTGCTGTTCGTCGGCATGCTCGCCCTGCTGGTGATCGTGATCGTGCTGTCGTTCGGCATCGGTCCGCTGCGCATTCCGCCCGGCGACGTGGTGCACGTGATCGCGCACAAGCTGGGCCTCGTCGATGCCGGCGCGCTCACACAACGCGACATCTCGGTGGTCTGGAACCTGCGCGTGCCGCGTGCGCTGCTGGCGGTGATCGTCGGCGCGTCGCTGGCGATGGCCGGCGCGGGGCTGCAGGGCCTGTTCGGCAATCCGCTGGCCGATCCCGGCATCGTCGGCGTGACCCATGGCGCCGCGCTCGGCGCGGTGTCGGCGATCGTGCTCGGGATGACCGCGTTCGGTGCGTGGACAATCCCGGTCGCGGCATTTCTCGGCGGCGCCGCGACGACGACGCTGATCTACGTGCTGGCCCGGCCCGATCGCGGCACCGGCACCGCGACGCTGCTGCTGGTCGGCATCGCGATCGCAGCCGCGTGTTCGGCGGCGATCGGCTTCTTCACCTACATCGCCGATGCCGACGAACTGCAGTCGCTGGTGTTCTGGCAGATGGGCTCGCTGGCGATGGCGAACTGGAACTCGATGCTGGCGGCCCTGCCCGCCTTCGCACTCGGCGCGGTCGCACTGCGCGCGCTCGCGACGCCGCTCGACATGCTGGCGCTCGGCGAACGTCAGGCCCAGCACATCGGTCTGGACGTCAAACGCGCGCGGCTGATGCTGATCGCGGTCTGCGCGCTGCTGGTCGGCTCGGCGGTCGCGTTCGCCGGCGTGGTCGGTTTCGTCGGCCTCGTCGTACCGCATTTCGTGCGTCTGCTCGCAGGCCCCGGCCATCGCTGGCTGGTACCGCTGTCGGCCGTTGCCGGCGGCCTGCTGATCGTCGTTGCCGACACGGCCGCGCGCAGCCTCGATCCGCCATCCGAAATCCCGCTCGGCCTGTTCTCGGCCGCGCTCGGTGCGCCATTCTTCCTGTGGCTGGTGCTGCGCCGCAAGGGCGCCGCATGAGTCACGACCATGCCGACGCCGCGCACGACGTGCTCGCACTCGACGGCGTGACCGTGCGCATGGACGGCCGCGCGATTCTCGACGCGGTCGACCTGCGCTTCGCACGCGGCACGCTCACTGCACTGGTCGGCCCGAACGGCGCCGGCAAGTCGACCCTGCTTGCGGTCGCCAGCGGCGATCTCGTGCCTGCCGCGGGGCGCGTCCGTCTGTCGGGCGCTGAACTCCGCGACTGGAAAGCCCGACCGCTCGCCCGCGAGCGCAGCGTGCTGCCACAGGACCACGCGGTGCGCTTCGGCTTCAGCGTGCGCGAAGTCGTCGCAATGGGCCGTCTGCCGCATGCGCCGGATCCCGACGCCGACGGCCGTATCGTCGACGCAGCGCTGGTGTCGGCCGACGTCACCCACCTCGCCGCGCGCGATGTGCAGACCCTGTCCGGCGGCGAATCCTCACGCACGGCCTTCGCGCGCGTGCTCGCCCAGACCACGCCGGTCGTCTTCCTCGACGAGCCCACCGCCGCACTCGACCTGCAGCATCAGGAAGCCGTGCTGCGCATCGCCCGCGGTCTCGCCGACGACGGCGCCTGCGTGATCGTCGTCCTGCACGATCTCAACCTCGCTGCCGGCTACGCCGACCGCATCGCGATGCTGCACCAGGGCCGCATCGCCGCCGACGGCACGCCGCGCGAAGTGCTGACCCAGGCGACGATCGAACGCGTCTATGCGCAACCGGTCCTGGTGCTCGAACACCCGACCCGCGGCGTGCCGCTGGTGGTCAGCGACGATCCGCGCTCGCCGAGCTGATTCAAGCGGATCCGCCTGTTCGCACGCTGTTCGACACACGCCGACTCGATACCGCATCAGTCGTCAGCGACACCCGCCGCCCGCGAAGTCCAAGGCCCCTCTCCCTCTGGAAGAGGGGTTGGTGAGGGGCACACTCCTTCGCGCCGCACCAGAACCCGCTCCACTTGGCGCCGCGAAGCCACCAGCGCATCATCGAGCCACCGCAGCCAATCGCGCAAAAGCCGGAGACCCGCGATGTCCCCTTCCGCCGGTTCCACCATCATCCCCTGCCTGCGCTACGACGACGCCCCGCGCATGATCGACTGGCTCCGCGACGCCTTCGGCTTCCAGGTCCAGGCCGTGTACGCCGACGGCGACACCGTCCACCACGCGCAGCTGGTGTTCGGCAGCGGGATGCTGATGCTCGGCTCGACGCAGCGCGGCAGTGAATGGGGCGATCTGATCACCCAGCCGCGCGACATCGGCGGCCGCACCACCCAGAGTCCCTGCGTCGTCGTGACCGATCCCGACGCGCACTACGCACGCGCGAAGGCCGCGGGCGCGGAGATCGTGCAGGACATCGCCGATCAGCCCTACGGCGGTCGCGGCTATTCCTGCCGCGACCCGGAAGGCCATCTGTGGTGGTTCGGCAGCTACGATCCGTGGACCGAGTGAGCGTCTGATCTGTCGGGAGCGCGCTCGCGCGCTCCGATGCAGCAATCAGCCTTCGCGCAGACGCGCGACGACCGGCGCGACCTGCGCCTGCCGGCCCAGCGCTTCGCCGACATCCGCCAGCCGCTGCGCGAGTGCCTCCGCCTCGTCGGCGCGCAGCGTCGCATGGCCGACCTTGCGGCCGTCGCGCGACTGCTTGCCGTAGTCGTGCCAGTGTCCGCCGGCCGTCGACAGCACCGGCGCGGCATCGGGCATCGCGCCGATCCAGTTGAGCATGCTGACCACGCCGCGCACGGCGGTATCGCCCAGCGGCAGACCGAGCACCGCACGCAGATGGTTCTGGAACTGCGAGGTCTCACTGCCCTCGATCGTCCAGTGCCCGGAGTTGTGCACGCGCGGCGCGAGCTCGTTGGCGAGCAGTTCGCCATCGCGGCAGAACAGCTCGAGCGCGAACACGCCGACATAACCGAGACGCTCGGCGATCGCGCGCGCATGCGACAGCGCCATCGTATGCAGCGACGCATCGACACGCGCCGGCGCCAGGCTCGCCGACAGCACGCCGTCGACATGCCAGTTCTCGGTCAACGGCCAGGCGCGGAACTCGCCATCGCGGCTGCGCACGGCGACCACGCTGAGTTCGCGCTGGAACGCGACGAAGCCTTCGAGGATCAACCCGACCGTGTCTGCCTGCGCACCGAGTGCATCCCACGCGGCATCGACGTCGGCCGGCGACTTGATCCGGAACTGCCCCTTGCCGTCGTACCCCAGCCGCCGGGTCTTGAGGATGCACGGCGTGCCGATACGCGCGACGGCGTCGTCGAGCTGCGCGCGCGTGGCGACGTCGCCGAAGTCCGGCACCGGGATGTCGAGTTCACGGAACAGCGTCTTCTCGGCAAGCCGGTCCTGGGTGAGTGCCAGCGCACCGGGATTGGGAAACACCGGCACGCGCTCGGCGAGCCAGTGCGCGCTCTCGGCCGGCACGTTCTCGAAATCGAAGGTCGCGACATCCACCTTGCCGGCGAATTCGGCCAGCGCGGCCTCGTCGCGATAATCGCCGACCAGCAGCGGCGCGAACTGCCCCGCGCAGGCGTCGTCGGCGGTGTCCATCACCAGGAAGCGCAGACCCAGCGGCGCGCCCGACAGCGCGAGCATGCGGGCGAGCTGGCCACCGCCGAGGATGCCGACCGTCGTCGCGCTCATCGACGCGGGTCGTCGTTGCCGGCGACGTCGTCGGTCTGGCGCTGACGGAACTCGGCGAGTGCAGCGGCGACCGCGGCATCATCGGACGCCAGCATCGCCGCGGCGAACAGCGCCGCATTGGCGGCCCCGGCATTGCCGATCGCGAACGTCGCCACCGGAATGCCGGCCGGCATCTGCACGATCGACAGCAGCGAATCCATGCCGTTGAGCGCCTTCGACTGCACCGGCACGCCGAGCACCGGCACCGCGGTCTTCGACGCCAGCATGCCCGGCAGATGCGCCGCGCCACCGGCGCCGGCGATGATCGCGCGCAGGCCACGCGCCTGCGCGCTGGCGGCGTATTCGAACAGCACGTCGGGGGTGCGGTGCGCGGACACCACGCGGACTTCGTGCGGGACGCCGAGCTGCTCGAGCTTCTGCGCGGCGTGCTGCATCGTGTCCCAGTCGGATCGCGATCCCATCACGATGCCGACCTTCGGCGGAACGGAACTGGCGGTCATTTGGGGGTCCCCGGCCACAAAGACGCATTTTATCCGTCCCGGCGCCATCGTGCTTGGATGCCACGGCGGCGCATCGCCGAATGCTAACCTTCCGGTCCGCTCCCGTTGCCCGCACAAGACCGCCCATGGACCGCAAGCTGCTCGATATTCTCGTCTGCCCCGCCAGCCGCCAGCCGCTCACGCTGCTCAATGCTGCGGGCCTCGACGCGCTCAATGCGGCGATCGCCGCGGGATCGGCGCGTCGCGAAGACGGCGCCGCGCAGGCCGGTCCGGTGCGCGAAGCGCTGATCACCCACGATCGCAAGCGCGTCTACCGCGTCGACGACGGCATTCCGGTGCTGCTCGTCGAGGAAGCGATCGGCACCGCGCAGATTCCCGACTTCCCGAAGGCATGAGCGGAACCGACCGCTTCGACATCCCGCACGCGGCGGTCGCGGCCAACGTCGCAGCCGCGCTTGCCGAAGACATCGGCAGCGGCGACGTCACCGCGGCGCTGCTGCCCGATCACGACGACGTCGCGTACCTGCTGTGCAAGGAAGACGCCGTGGTCTGCGGACGTCCCTGGTTCGACGCCTGCCATCGCGCGCTCGATCCCGAGGTGCGCATCGAGTGGCGCGTGGCCGAGGGCGACCACGTCATCGCCGGCACCGTGCTCGCGACGCTCGAAGGCCGTGCCCGCACGCTGGTCAGCGCGGAACGCACCTCGCTCAATTTCATGCAGACGCTGAGCGCCACGGCGACCGTCACCGCGCGCCACGTCGCCGCAGTGGCCGGTACCGGCACGCGCATTCTCGATACCCGCAAGACCCTGCCCGGCCTGCGACTGGCGCAGAAATACGCGGTGCGGGTCGGCGGTGGCCACAACCACCGCATCGGCCTCTACGACACGGTGATGCTCAAGGAAAACCACGTGCGCGCGGCCGGCGGGATCGCCGCGGCGGTCGATGCCGCGCGTGCGCAATCGCCCGGCCTGCCGCTGGTGATCGAGGTGGAGACGCTGGACGAACTGCGCGCCGCGCTCGATGCCGGTTGCACGCGCGTGCTGATCGACGATTTCGACGCGGCCACGCGCCGCGAGGCCGTGCGGATCGCGCACGCCGCGCCGTACGACGGACGCATTCCGCTGGAAGTCTCGGGTAGCGTCGATCTCGACGGCCTGCGCGCGATCGCCGAGGACGGCGTGGACTTCGTGTCGATCGGTGGGCTTACCAAGCACGTCCGCGCGATCGATCTGTCGCTCAAGCTCGGCCCGCCGCCGACCTGATCGCGCTCGCGCGTCGCAATCCGCTCGCACGCGGCTGCTTTTCACTGACCCACTCACGTCACTGACGTTCTCACGCCCAGGCGAAACGTCGAGCCACGGGCCGCGCAGACCGCAAGCCGCAACACGGCATTGCCACATTCACACTTGTATCCCGCCACTGCCGCCGCCACAGTTCGCGCATGCCCGACTTTCCGACGATGATCTTCGTGATGCTGGCCGCGTTCGCCGCATTCCTGTGGTGGAGCGGTGCGCGCGCGGCGGCCGAGCGCGCCGGTCAGCTCGGACGCGATGCCTGCGAACGCGCGGGCGTGCAGTGGCTGGACCAGGCGGTACACGCGCATTCGATGCGGCTGCGCCGTGGTGACGACGGACGCCTGCGCGTCGAGCGCAGCTTCCGTTTCGAGTATTCGGAGGATGGCGTGCAGCGCCACATCGGGCACCTGGTGCTGCGCGGCGAACAGCTGGTCGCCTTCAGCGGCCCGACCCGCCCGCAGCCCGCGTCGATCCACTGGACCAACTGAGATCGAAGGGCGCTCGTCATCGCCCTCGCGCTTTGACGTACTGACGCTTTACGTTCCGACGCTCTCACGTCCTGACGCACGCACGCCGTAACGGCTGCCGCCGCCTACTTCACGACCCGCAAATGGCCGCGACGCGGCTCCGGCGGCGTGTCGCCATCGGGCGGATCGTCGGGGCCTTCGGCCGTGCCGTTGCCGTCGTCTTCCACCGCGTGGAGCGAAGGCGCGCTGTCCTCTGCATCGTCGCGCGGCTCACCCGAGCCGACGATCTCTTCCGGCAGCGCCATGCCCTGCCCGGTTTCGCGCGCGTAGATCGCGAGCACCGCGCCCACCGGCACCAGCACCGACTGGCTGACACCGCCGAACCGCGCGGAGAACCGCACGCTGTCGTTGTCCATTTCGAGCCGGCCGACAGCGCGGTCGGCGACGTTGAGCACGATGCGCCCGTCCTTGACCGCATGGGCCGGCACGCGCACGCCCGGCTGCCGCGCATCCACGAGGATGTGCGGCGTCATGCCGTTGTCGGCGATCCATTCGTAGAGCGCCCGCAGCAGGTACGGGCGATGGCTGGTCATCGGGGGCGTGCTGTCCGTCATGCGCGACAGTTTAGCCGTTCATTCCGTCGTTCAGATGTGCAGGGCTGAATGGCGCGCCAAGCCGCCGTCAGTCGGGCAGCGCGCGCAGTTGCCGCTCCTGTGGCGTCAGGCTGCGGACGAATCCGGGGCTGCGGAAGATCCGGTTGCCGTAGTCCTCGATGGCCTTGGCGCCGTCCTTCGGCAGCGGGATGTCGAGCGCCTGCAGGCGCCAGACGATCGGCGCGACCGCACAGTCGGCCAGACTCATTTCCGGATTGAGGAAGAACTTGCTGGCCTTGAACAACGGCACCGCCGAGGTCACCAGCTCCTTCAGGCGCTTGCGGCCGCTCTCGGCCTGCGCCTTGTTGCCCATCTGGATGGCTTGGACCTGCGGTACCCAGTCGTGCTCGATGCGCAGCATCGCCAGACGCAGGCGCGCGCGCGACAGCGGATCGACCGGCATCAGCGGTGGATGCGGGTAGCGCTCGTCGAGATACTCGCTGACCACGCTGGCGGCGTAGAGCACCAGCTCGCGCTCGACCAGGGTCGGCACCGAGTGGTAGGGGTTGAGATCGATCAGATCCTCGGGCGGATTCTGCGCATCGACCGGCACCATGTCGTAGTTCACGCCTTTGGCGGCCAGCACCAGGCGTGCGCGATGACAGAGCACGTCGTCGACAGAAGAGAACAGCGTCAGCACGTTTCGCATGGATGCACTCACGGCCGTCGCCCGGCCTGTCCGGAGGCTGGAGTCCGCCAGCCCGGTGACGCCGACTGCTGCTCGCAGACGGTTGTCGCGGTTTCCCGAGTCTCGCATCTACGTGATCCGGACGGCAATGGGCCGGACGGCACGCGGACACTGCCCCCGGCGTGCGCCGGGGACGGGATCGATCAGTGGACGTCGCGCCAGTATTCCTGCTTCAGCAGCCAGGCCAGGAACGTCAGCAGGGTCAGGAACAGCAGCACCCAGACGCCGAGCTGCTGGCGCTTGAGCGCGGCCGGCTCGCCGACGTATTCCAGGAACGTGGTGATGTCGCGGACGGTCTGGTCGAACTGGCGGGCGTCCTGGCTGCCGGGCGTGCCCAGCTCCAGATGCGCGACCACCGGCTCGCCCGAGTCGTCGACCTCGCCGTGCACCGGACGCTGCAGGCCCTGCATTTCCCAAAGCGGATTGGGCATCGAAGCGTTCGGGAACAGCGTGTTGTTCCAGCCCAGCGGACGGCTCTCGTCGAGATAGAACGACTTGAGATAGGTGTAGACCCAGTCGCTGCCGCGCACGCGGGTGATCAGGCTCAGGTCCGGCGGCGCCTGGCCGAACCACTTGGCGCCCTGCTCGGCCGGCATTGACGACACGATGTGCTCGCCATAGGCCGCGCCGGTGAGGTTGAGGTTGTTCATCACCTCGTCCTCGGTCAGCCCGAGATCCTCGGCCATGCGCGAGTAGCGCATGAACTTCAGCGAATGGCAGCCAGCACAATAGTTCATGTAAAGCTGCGCGCCCCGCTGCAGCGACGCGCGATCGCCGATGTCGGTGCCGGCCTGTTCGACCGGTCCGCCGGCCGCAGCCAGCGCACCGAACGACAGCAGCAGACCGGCGATGGCTGTCGCCACGCGGGCGGCGCACATGCGGAAGAAGGAACGGTCAGTCATGGGTCGTCACCCGTTCCGGCACAGGCTTGGTTCTGTCGAGCACGGTCCAGATCGGCATCGTGAAGAAGAACAGGAAGTAGAGGATCGTCAGGCCACGGCCGATCCAGGTCTCGACGGGATCGGTGCCGGGGCCTGCGCCGATCTTGCCGAGCCACACGAAGCACACCACCAGCACGGCGAGCATGATCTTGGTGATCGGGCCGCGGTAGCGATGCGACTTGACCTTGCAGCGGTCCAGCCACGGCACAAGAAACAGGATCGCGATTGCACCGAACATCACCAGCACGCCGCTGAGCTTGTGCGGCACCACGCGCAACATCGCGTAGTACGGCGTGTAGTACCAGACCGGCTTGATGTGCTCGGGCGTCACCAGGCGGTTGGCCTCGGTGAAGTTGTCGTGCTCGAGGAACCAGCCGCCGAACGCGGGCGCGAAGAAGATGATGAAGGCGGCGATGATCAGGAAGAAGCAGACGTAGAAGCCGTCCTTCACCGAGTAGTACGGGTGGAACGGAATGCCGTCGGCCGGCGCGGTCGGCGACCAGCGATTGCCCTTCGGGCCGTACTTGATCTCGACGCCGTCGGGATTGTTCGAACCCACCTCGTGCAGCGCGCCCAGGTGCAGCACCACCAGCAGCAGCAGCACCAGCGGCAGCGCGATGACGTGCAAGGCGAAGAAGCGGTTGAGCGTGGCATCGCTGGGCAGGTAGTCGCCCATGATCCACTCGGTCAGGCCGTTGCCGATCACCGGAATCGCGCCGAACAGCGAGATGATGACCTTCGCGCCCCAGAACGACATCTGGCCCCACGGCAGCACGTAGCCGAGGAAGGCTTCGGCCATCAGCACCAGGTAGATCAGCATGCCGAGGATCCACACCAGTTCGCGCGGCTTCTTGTAACTGCCGTACATCAGGCCGCGGAACATGTGGATGTAGACCACGATGAAGAACAGCGACGCACCCGTGGAGTGCATGTAGCGGATCAGCCAGCCCCACTCCACGTCGCGCATGATGTATTCGACCGAGGCGAAGGCTTCCGTCGCGCTCGGCTTGTAGTGCATCGTCAGGAAGATGCCGGTCAGGATCTGGTTGACCAGCACCACCAGTGACAGCACGCCGAAGATGTACCAGATGTTGAAGTTCTTCGGCGCGTAGTACTCGGTCATGTGCTTGCGGTACATCGGCATCAAGGCCGGTGCGCGCTCGGTGACCCAGTTGAAGACGCCGTTGGCGCCGCGGACGAGGACGTTGGCCATCAGGCGGCTCCCTGCGGATCGACGCCGATGACAAGCGTGTTGTCGTCGACGTAGTGATGCGGCGGCACGAGCAGGTTCGTCGGTGCGGGCACGCCGTCGTAGACGCGGCCGGCCATGTCGAACTTCGACTTGTGGCAGGGACAGAAGTAACCGCCCTTCCAGTTGGCGTCGAACGGCGCCGGCCGGATCTCGGCGACCATCTCCGGCGAGCAGCCCAGATGCGTGCACAGACCGACCAGCACCGAGATGTCGGCCTTGATCGAGCGCAGTTCGGGGTTCGCCTCCAGCACGTACGCCGGCTGCTGGTCGGGATTCCCGGATTCGGGATCCTTGAGCATGCCGTCGAGCGTCGGCAGCGCCTCGAGAATCGCCTTGGAGCGCTTGACGATCCAAATCGGCTGCCCGCGCCACTCGGCGACCAGACGTTGGCCCTCCTGCAGCGCACTGATGTCCACGGTCACCGGCGCACCGGCGAGCTTGGCCCGGGCGCTGGGGTTCCATGACTTGATGAACGGAATCGCGGTCACACCCGCGCCCACCGCTCCCACGACGAGGGTACTGGCGGTCAGGAACCGACGCCGCCCCTCATTGACTGGACCATCCCCACCAGGTCCGCTCACCGCTTCATCGACCATCCGGTACCCCGCCCTCTTTCGGTAGCTGTTGCGTACTGGCTGCCGCGGACCGTTTCGCCCGCGTGGGACGGCTGGCCGCATATAGAGAGGCCCGAGTGTAGCGGAACCCTGAATCGACCGACAATCGATTTGCAGATGCCGGATGCGGATCCCGGCTCAGCGGCTGGCGAGCTGGCCGCGATACCGGTCGGCCAGCGTGCCGACCCGGACCACGTAGCGCTGGGTCTCGGCGTACGGCGGCACCCCGCCGTGGCGCTGCACGGCGCCTTCGCCGGCGTTGTAGCCGGCCGCGGCCAGGGTCAGATCGCCGTTGAACCGCTTGAGCAGCCACGCGAGGTACTCGACGCCGCCGCGGATATTCTGCTCGGGGTCGAAGGCGTTGACCACGCCGAAACGCGCGGCCGTGGCCGGCATCAGCTGCATCAGGCCCTGGGCACCGGCGCGCGAGAGCGCATTGGGATTGAACGCGGACTCGGCGTGCATGATCGCCCGCACGATCGCTTCCTCGACCCCGAACTCGCGGGCGGCGCGCGCGACCTCGTCGCGGTAGGCGTTCTCGTTGAGCCGCACGCTGCCGAAGTTCACCCCCGGCGCCGCGCCGCAGGCGTAGCAGGTCTCGAAGAAGCTGTAGCGGATCGTGCGGACCGCGGCGACCTGCGCACCACCGGTCGGCCGGCTGCTGCTGTAGTGACGCACGCCGTCCTTCACATACGAGTAGACCTGGCCCTGCTGCAGGCGCCGCTGGTTGCTGCCGGGCTGGGCTCGCGGTGTCGGTGCCGCGGTCGCGGTGGCGACGGGCCGTGCCGATGCCGTCGTGGCTGCGGGCGCAGGCGAAGAGGTGCCGCCCATGAAGGTCGCGGGCGCGCCGCTGTCGACGTTCGCGGGTGCCGTCGCCGGCGTGGGCGTTGCCGCTGCCGGGCGCGACGCGCGGGTGCCGCTGGAACGCGGCGCCGCGGGCGCGCTGCTGACGAGCCGGCAACTGGCGCCGCTGACGCGCTTGCTGACGTACTGCGGGATGCCGTCACCGGAATCGCAGCGATACAGCGTGCTGCCGGCAACCGGAAAGGCCGCCAGCAGACCGAGTGTCGCGATGAGTCCCCATCCCCGTTTCACGATGCGGAGTGTCCGATGTTCGGCGGCGGTTGCCAAGTGCTTGATTGTGAACGGCGCCGACGGTTCTCCGGCGCAGCCCGGAGGACGCGGACGCGGCGCTTGCCGGTACACTGCCCGCCCCATTCCAGCCATCCGGCCCGGACTCAACACCGCGCCCCGGACATGCCATGACCCAGACCGCATCCGCGGCGCCGAGCGCGCCTGCTTCCGACCTGTCCGTTTCGCCGGCGCCCGGCGCTGCCGCGCCGCGCGGCAAGCTCTACATCCAGACCCACGGGTGCCAGATGAACGAGTACGACTCGGCCAAGATGGCCGACGTGCTCGCCGCCAGTGATGGTCTGGAACTCACCGACAACGTCGAGGACGCGGACGTCGTGCTGGTCAACACCTGCTCGATCCGCGAGAAGGCGCAGGAAAAGGTCTTCAGCCAGCTCGGCCGCTGGAAGGCGCTCAAGAAGGACGGCAAGCCGGTGCTGATCGGCGTCGGCGGCTGCGTGGCGTCGCAGGAAGGCGAGGCGATCGTCAAGCGCGCGCCCTACGTGGATCTGGTGTTCGGCCCGCAGACCCTGCATCGCCTGCCCGAGCTGATCCGCGCCAAGCGCGAGACCGGCCTGCCGCAGGTCGACATCAGCTTTCCCGAGATCGAGAAGTTCGACCGCCTGCCCGAGCCGCGCGCCGAGGGGCCGAGCGCGTTCGTGTCGATCATGGAAGGCTGCTCGAAGTACTGCTCGTTCTGCGTGGTGCCCTACACGCGCGGCGAGGAAGTCAGCCGGCCGTTCGAGGACGTGCTGGTCGAGGTCGTGCAACTGGCCGGCCAGGGCGTGCGCGAGATCAACCTGCTCGGCCAGAACGTCAACGCCTATCGCGGCCCGATGGGAGACGGCGCCGACGCGAGCCTCGGCTCGCGGGAGCAGCCCGTCGCCGATCTCGGCCTGCTGATCCGCACGATCGCCGAGATCGACGGTGTCGACCGCATCCGCTTCACCACCTCGCACCCGCTGGAGTTCTCCGACTCGCTGGTCGAGGCCTATCGCGACGTGCCGCAGCTCGCGAATTACCTGCATCTGCCGGTGCAGGCCGGGAGCGACCGCATCCTGTCGGCGATGAAGCGCGGCTACACCGCACTGGAATTCAAGCAGAAGATCCGCAAGCTCCGCGCGGTGCGGCCGGACATCTCGATCAGTTCGGATTTCATCGTCGGCTTCCCCGGCGAGACCGACGCCGATTTCGAGAAGACGATGAAGCTGATCGAGGACGTCGGCTTCGACCAGTCGTTCTCCTTCATCTATTCGCGCCGCCCGGGCACGCCGGCCTCGGATCTCGAGGATTCGGTGACCCAGGAAGAAAAGCATGCGCGCCTGTCGCGTCTGCAGGCGCACATCAATGCGTATGCCGCCGGCATTTCCGAACGCATGGTCGGCACCGTGCAGACGGTGCTGGTCGAAGGTCCCTCTCGCAAGGATCCGGCCGAGCTCACCGGCAAGACCGAGAACATGCGGTCGGTGAACTTCCCGGCGCCGGCGCGCCTGATCGGCCAGTTCGTCGACGTCGAGATCACCGCGGCGCTGAGCAATTCGCTGCGCGGTCGCCTGGTGCTGCGCGACACCGACTGAACCGCGCCGCGGCACGGCTTTACACGTTCTCCTGTCGCGCCCCTCGCTAGAATCCGCGCCATGACCAACGCCCTCCCCGAACGCACCTTCCTGCTCGAGCCCGCGGACTCCGAGCGCCTGTCCAATCTCGCCGGTCCGTTCGACGGCCATCTGCGCCAGATCGAACTGCGCCTGGGCGTGGAGATCGCCAACCGCGGCAACATCTTCCGCGTCACCGGGCGCGACGAGGCCATGCTCGACCGCACCGAGAAGCTGCTCAAGGCGCTGTACGCCGAGAGCGAGGCCGAGGTGTTCGACAGCCATGCCATCAACCTGCGGTTGAGCCCGGCGAACGTCGAAGAGGACTACACACCGCAGGAAGTCTCGGTGCGGGTCAAGCGCGGCACGATCCGCGGGCGCGGCGCGAACCAGGCCAAATACCTCCACAAGATCACCGGCCACGACATCAATTTCGGCGTCGGCCCGGCGGGTACCGGCAAGACCTTCCTCGCGGTCGCGATGGCGGTCGAGGCGCTCAACGAAGCCAAGGTGCAGCGCCTGATCCTGGTGCGGCCGGCGGTCGAGGCGGGCGAGAAGCTCGGCTTCCTGCCCGGCGATCTGACCCAGAAGGTCGATCCCTATCTGCGCCCGCTCTACGACGCGCTGTACGAAATGCTCGGCGTCGAAAAAGTGGCCAAGCTGCTGGAACGCAACGTCATCGAGATCGCGCCGCTGGCCTACATGCGCGGCCGCACACTCAACGATGCGTTCGTGATCCTCGACGAGGCGCAGAACACCACGATCGAACAGATGAAGATGTTCCTGACCCGCCTCGGCTTCGGCTCGACCGCGGTCGTCACCGGCGACCTCACCCAGATCGATCTGCCCAAGCACGTGAAGTCCGGCCTGCGCGATGCGATCGAGGTGCTGCACGAGGTCGACGGCGTCAGCTTCACGTTCTTCGAAGCACGCGACGTGGTGCGCCATCCGCTGGTCGCGCGCATCGTCACCGCCTACGAGCGCCGCGACGCCAGCGACGCGGCCACCGGCCCGGCGGCGCAGGGATGACGCAAGGCCCCACCCGCCTCGATGTCGCAATCGGCTATGCGCTGCCGCGCAAGGGCCTGCCGGCCGCGGCGAGTTTCCGGAAGTGGGCTGCGGCCGCACTGGCCGGACGCATCCGCGAGGCGGATCTGGCGATCCGGATCGTCGACGAGGACGAAGGCCGTGCGCTCAACCGCCATTACCGCGGCAAGGACTACGCGACCAACGTGCTGAGCTTCCCCGCGGAACTGCCGGAAGGCCTGCCCGAGGGCGTGCATCTGCCGCTGCTCGGAGACCTCGTCATCTGCGCATCGGTGGTCGCGCGCGAGGCCACGGAGCAGGCCAAGTCCTTGAACGCGCACTACGCGCACCTCACCGTCCACGGCGTGCTCCACCTGCTCGGCTGGGACCACGAGGACGACAAGGACGCCGAGGCGATGGAGCAGCTCGAGCGCGAGATCCTCGCCGGTCTCGGCATCGACGATCCCTACGCCGGCGAGCTGCGCTGACGGGCGCCTCCACGGCGGCCTGATAGACTGCCACCAAGGCCCATCCGGGCGATTCGCGAACACGCAGCACGCCATGTCCGAGGACGACAGTCGACCTTCCCCCGCTTCCGAACCCCAGGAGCGCCGCCGCGGCTGGCTCGAGCGCCTGAGCTCGGCCATTTCAGGCGAGCCGAGCAACCGCGAGGACCTCGTGGAACTGCTCCGCGATACCCATGCCGATGGCCTCATTGACGCCGATACGCTGCGCATGTTCGAAGGTGCGCTGGGCATTTCCAGCAAAACGGTCGGTGACGTGATGGTGCCGCGCGCGCAGATGGTCGCGTTGCCGTCCGATGCGCCCTTCCTCGAGCTGATGAAGCAGGTCGTCGATTCCGGCCACTCGCGCTTTCCGGTGCACGGCGACGACAAGGACGAGATTCTCGGCATCCTGCTGGCCAAGGATCTGCTGCGCGGCGTGGTGGCCGACAACGGCCCCGGCTCGATCCACGAGCTGCTGCGCCCCGCGGTGCTGATTCCCGAATCCAAGAAGCTCAATGTGCTGCTGCGCGAGTTCCGCCTGTCGCGCAACCACATGGCGATCGTCATCGACGAGTACGGCGGCGTCGCCGGCCTGGTGACGATCGAGGACGTGCTGGAGGAGATCGTCGGCGAGATCGACGACGAACACGACGACGCCGAGGATCCCAACGCGTTGATCGCGGCCCAGGCCGACGGCCAGTTCGCGGTCAGCGCGCTGACCCCGATCGCCGATTTCAACGAGCGCTTCGGGTCCGATTTCGACGACGCCGAGTACGACACGATCGGTGGCGTGATCACCGGTGCGATCGGCCATCTGCCCGAGGTCGGCGAGGAACTCACGCTCGGCCGCTTCGCGTTCCGGGTGACCGATGCCGACTCGCGACGTCTGCACGCGCTGCACGTCAGCGTGCATGCCGAAGCCTGATCTGCTGCGCGGACGGGCGCGCACGTTCGCGCGTGCGTGTGTCCTGTTGCTGTGCCTGACGCTGTGGCCGCTGCTCGCGGTCGCACAGGACGCGGGCGCGCCGCGCATCGGCGTGGCGACGATGCAGCCCGGCGACGTGTTCTTCGAACGCTTCGGCCACAACGCGCTGGTCGTCGACGATCCGGGCGAGCCGGAACCGCTGTCGTACAACTTCGGCTTCTTCGATCCGAACGAGCCGGATTTCGTGCCGCGTTTCATCCGCGGCGACATGCGTTACATGCTGGCCGCGTTGCCGCTGGCAGATGACCTGGCCTACTACCGCGATGTCGGCCGCGGCGTGTCGATCCAGTGGCTGGATCTCGACCCCGCGCAGGCGCGCGAGCTCGCCGGCGCGCTGGCCGAGAACGCGAAACCCGAGAACGCGCACTACCGCTACGACTACTTCACCGACAACTGCTCCACGCGCGTGCGCGACGCGATCGACACCGCGCTCGGCGGCGCGCTGCGCAGCCAGTTGCAGGGCCGCTCGCGTGGCAACACCTACCGCGGCGACGCGGTGCGGCTGGCCTCGCCGGCGCCGTGGATGTGGCTGGGCTTCGACATCGGCCTGGGGCCGTCCGCCGATCGACCGAATGCCTTGTGGGAAGACGCCTTCGTGCCGATGCGGCTGGCCGAAGCGCTGCGCAGCGCGCGCAATGTCGATGGCCGTCCGCTGGTCTCCGGTGAGCAGATCATCGTGCCGCACACGCAGGCACCGGAACCGGTCGAGCGCGCGCGTCTGTTGTGGCCGTGGCTGGTGGCCGGTCTCGCACTGGGCGTGGCGATTCTCGTCGCCGGCCGGTTCGCACCGCGTGCGTTGGCCGCGATCGCCCTGCCGTTCTGGACCCTGAGCGCCCTGCTCGGCGGCGTGATGCTGTTCCTGTGGCTGGGCAGCGAACACGTCTTCGCCTGGCGCAATCACAACCTGCTGCTGTTCAACCCGCTGTGCCTGCTGCTGCTGCCGGGCGGCTGGCGCATGGCACGTGGACGCGCACCCGGTGCACTGTTCGGCTGGGTGCTGACCGTCGTGCTGGTGTGCGGCATCGTGGCGCTGTTCCTGCACTGGCTGCCGGTACTGCCGCAGCGCAATGCGGCGTGGCTGTCGCTGCTGATGCCGGTGCATGTGGGGTTGTGGTGCGCGCTTCGCAGGCGACACGCCCGGTAGGACCACGCCTGCGGGGACGCGCATCGCTGCATACGTATGCACCCCGACCACGCGGAATGCGCGTGCAAGAATCCGGACGCACGCACGATTGCACGCGTCTGGGAGGGCGCCGCACGATGTCGAACCGTCTCGTCGGATTACTGGCCGCACTGCTGCCGCTCGCCACCCTCACCGCACTCGCTGCCGAACCGCGCACCAGCGCGCGTGCCGTATCGCCGGATGGACGCATCACCGTCGAGGTCACGACCGACACCGAAGGCCGCGCCAGCTACGCCGTCAGTCGCGACGGCCGCCCGGTCATCGCGCCGTCGCGCCTGGGCCTGATGTTCACCGACACGCGCAAGTTCGAACGCAATCTGGCGATCGTCGACCAGCGCACGCAGGCGCACGATGAGCGCTGGGAGCAGCCCTGGGGCGAGCGCCGCGAGATGCGCGACCACCACACCGCATTGCGGGTCACGCTGGCCGAGACCGCCGGACCGAAGCGCCGCTTCGACGTCGTGTTCCGGGTGTTCGACGACGGTGTGGGCTTCCGCTACGACGTTCCGAAACAGCCCGGGCTGGATCGCCTGTCGATCGCCGAGGAACTGACCGAGTTCGACATCGCCGATGCCGCGACCGCGTGGTGGATTCCCGCGTTCGAATGGAACCGCGAGGAGTACATCTATCACCGCACGCCGGTCGAGCAGGTCGGCCAGGCGCAGACGCCGGTCACGCTGCGCACCGGTGACGGCCTGCACCTGTCGATCCACGAAGCAGCGCTGGTCGACTACTCGGGCATGAATCTGGCGCGCGTCGACGGTCGCCGCTTCCGCGCCGCGCTGACGCCGGGCATCGGCGCGGCCAAGGTCGAAGTGGCCACGCCATTCGCGACGCCCTGGCGCACGATCCAGATCAGTGATCGCGCAGGCGGTCTGGTCGAGTCGGGCCTGATCCTCAACCTCAATGCACCCAACGCGCTCGGCGATGTGTCGTGGGTGCGGCCGATGAAGTACGTCGGCATCTGGTGGGAGATGCACCTCGACCGCAAGACCTGGGCGTCGGGGCCCAAGCACGGCGCGACCACCGCGCATGCGATCCGGCACATCGATTTCGCCGCGGCGAACGGCTTCGGCGGCGTGCTGGTGGAAGGCTGGAACGTCGGCTGGGACGGCGACTGGTTCGGCAACGGCGAGACCTTCAGCTTCACCCGGCCCTACCCCGATTTCGACATCGAAGCGGTGACCCGCCACGCGCGCGACAAGGGCGTGACCCTGATCGGCCACCACGAAACCTCCGGCCACGCCGCGCACTACGAAGCGCAGCTCGACGATGCAATGGCGCTCTACGGACGCCTCGGCGTACAGGCGGTCAAGACCGGTTACGTCGCCGACGCGGGCCAGGCCAAGGTGCGTGGCGACGACGGCGCGCTGCACTACGCCTGGCACGAAGGTCAGGCGATGGTGCGCCACCACCAGAAGGTGATCGAGGCTGCGGCGGCGCAGCACATCAGCGTCAATCCGCACGAGCCGGTGAAGGACACCGGCCTGCGCCGCACGTATCCGAACCTCGTCACGCGCGAGGGCGCGCGCGGCATGGAATACAACGCCTGGGGCCAGCCGGGCAATCCACCGGAACACGAAGCGACGCTGGTCTACACGCGCCTGCTCGCCGGGCCGATGGACTTCACCCCGGGCATCTTCGGCATGGATACCAAGTCCGGCACGCCGATGGCGACGACGCTGGCCAAGCAGCTGGCGCTGTACGTGGTGATCTATAGCCCGCTGCAGATGGCGGCCGATCTGCTCGAACACTACGAATCGCGGCCCGAGGCATTCCAGTTCGTCCGCGACGTGCCGGTGGACTGGGAAGAGACGCGCGCGCTCGAGGGCGCCGTCGGCGAGTTCGCGGTGATCGCACGCCGCGAGCGCAGTGGCGACGACTGGTATCTGGGCGCGGTGACCGACGACACCGCGCGCACGGTCGCGCTGCCGCTGGATTTCCTCGACCCGGACCGTCGCTACACCGCGCAGATCTACCGCGACGGCGACGGCGCGGGCTGGCGCACCGATCCGCATGCGATCGCGATCGAATCGCGCGAGGTCGGCGCCGGCGACACGCTGTCGATCGCGATGGCATCGGGCGGCGGCCAGGCGGTGCGTTTCATCGCACGCTGAGCGTCAGGCGCGCGCCTACCGGGCGCGCCGCGCTTGTCGAGCGGACCGCGCTGGCGGACGATGGCGCGATGCAGACCCCAGCCGATCCAGTCGTCGCCGCGGCACCCGCCGCCGCCAATCCAGCCTGCGTGGTCAATTGCGCCGTATACGGGCCGGATGGCCGCAAGCAGAACATCCTGCTCGACGACATCAGCGAGGTCCTGGCGGTCGACGACGGCAGCTTCGTGTGGATCGGCCTGTACGAGCCGGCCGCCGAGGTGCTCGCGCAGCTGCAGGAAGAGTTCTGCCTGCACGATCTCGCGATCGAGGACGCCGGCAAGGCGCACCAGCGGCCGAAGATTGAGGCCTACGGCGATTCGCTGTTCATCGTGGCCAACACCGCGCAGGCGATCGACGAACGCATCGCCTACGGGGAGACCCACATCTTCCTGGGCGCGCGCTATCTGGTGACCGTGCGCCACGGGGCGTCGCTGTCGTATGCGCCGGCGCGGCAACGCATCGAACGCGAGCCCGAACTGATGGCGATGGGCGCGCCGGCGGCGCTGTACGCGGTGCTCGACGCGATCGTCGACAACTATCTGCCGATCGTCGACGACTTCAAGACCACGCTCAATGCGCTCGAGCAGGACATCATCAGCGAGCAGTTCCATCGCGGCATCGTGATCCGGCTCTACCAGCTCAAGCGCGAGCTGACCTACATGCGCGTCGCGGTGACGCCATTGCAGGACGTGCTCTCGCAGCTCGTGCGCAGCAGCAGCCCGCTGATTCCCAGCGACGCCAAGCTCTACATCCGCGACGTGCTCGACCACTCGGTGCGCATCAACGAGACCATCGACGCGATCCGCGACATCCTCGGCACCGCGCTGGGCGTCAACCAGGCGCTGGTGACGCTGACCCAGGGCGAGATCGTCAAGAAGCTCGGTGCCTGGGCCGCCCTGCTCGCCGCGCCGACGCTGATCACCAGTTGGTACGGCATGAACTTCCACGGCATGCCCGAACTCGACGAACGCTACGCGTATCCCGTACTGATCGGCGGCGTGGGCGTGGTGATGGTCGTGCTCTACCGGATGTTCAAGAAGGCGCGCTGGCTGTAGCCGCGCGCCTGCCGACTCAACCCGGCCAGAAGCGCACGAACAGTTCGCGGATCGCCAGACCGCCCCCGCCGATCAGGATCGCGAAGTAGACCATCGTCAGCACGTTGGCGACGTGGCCCAGCAGCACCATCAGTCCGTCGCGCTGCAGCAGGCCGATCGCCAGGCACATCAGGGCGACACCGGGAATCGTGTTGCTGAAGGGAATGAAGCCGAACGGTGCCATCAGCAGCACCGCGCCGAGGACCAGCGCGCCGTCGTTGACCAGACCCATCGCGCGACCGTCGGTCAGTCGCGCCAGACGTCCTGGCTTCGTGATGCGCTCCAGACGACGGACCCACGTCAGGCCGGTATCGAGCGCGCCGCGCAGCCGGCCCGCGGGCACCGTGCGCCGACGCACCGCATCGGGCAGCCACAGCGCGCGACCGGCCATGCGCGCGAATCCGATCAGCACGATCACCGCGCCGAACACGGTGCTGACGCCGGGAATCGACACCGGAATCAGGAACACCAGCGTCAGCAGGATCACCAGCAGCAACATGCCCTGGGTTCCGAGCTCATCGACCAGCGGACCGACCTGCACGTCGCCATCGGGCAAGCGCGCGATCAGCGACTGCAGTTGCCCGCGCAGCGTCGGGGTGTCGTTCGCGCCGGTCATCGTGCCGCGTGCTCGATCGATTCTGGAACGGGGGCGGACCTGCGGCGCAGGCCGTTCGCGACAGCCTGCATGGGCGCTCGACACGGAATTCGGAAGCGCGATGCTAGCAGGCGATGCACATGTCTACGACGAAAGTCTTAAGACCCTGGCGCCGCATTCGACCGATTGCGCATTGACCCCACGCGTCCCCGGGGCGACCCTGTGCGCGTCTTCCCGGGGATTAACTGAAAATGAAGGGTGCCATCAATCACGTAGTCTGGGGCGCGGTCGCGCTGCTGGGCGCGTCCTGTATGGGCGTTGTCGCCCTGCGACAAGGCGAACAGATCAGCGCGCTCTGGATCGTCGTGGCCGCAGTCTCGATCTATCTGGTCGCCTACCGGTATTACAGCCTCTACATCGCCGACAAGGTGTTGGGCCTCAATCCGCGTCGGGCCACCCCCGCGCACGTCAACAACGACGGCCTCGATTACGTACCGACCAACAAGCACGTGCTGTTCGGTCACCACTTCGCCGCCATCGCTGGTGCCGGTCCGCTGGTCGGTCCCGTGCTCGCCGCGCAGATGGGCTACCTGCCCGGCATGCTGTGGCTGATCGTCGGCGTGGTGCTCGCAGGCGCCGTGCAGGACTTCATGGTCCTCTTCATTTCCACGCGCCGGAACGGCCGTTCGCTCGGTGATCTGGTGCGCGAGGAAATGGGCCAGGTCGCCGGCACCATCGCGCTGTTCGGCGCCTTCATGATCATGATCATCATCCTCGCGGTGCTGGCGATGATCGTCGTCAAGGCACTGGCCGAGAGCCCGTGGGGCATGTTCACGGTGATCGCGACGATGCCCATCGCGGTCTTCATGGGCATCTACATGCGCTACATCCGCCCGGGCAAGATCGGCGAGATCTCGATCTTCGGCATCATCGCTCTGCTCGCCGCGATCTGGTTCGGTGGCAAGGTCGGCGCGGATCCCTACTGGGGCCCGGCCTTCACCTTCACCGGCACCCAGATCACCTGGATGCTGATCGGTTACGGCTTCGTCGCCGCGACCCTGCCGGTATGGCTACTGCTGGCCCCGCGCGACTACCTGTCGACGTTCCTCAAGATCGGCGTGATCGTCGCGCTGGCCATCGGTATCGTCATCGCCAGCCCGGAAGTCACCACGCTGAAGATGCCGGCGCTGACCGAGTTCGCCTCCACCGGCGACGGTCCGGTCTGGAAGGGCGGCCTGTTCCCGTTCCTCTTCATCACGATCGCCTGCGGCGCCGTCTCGGGCTTCCATGCGCTGATTTCCTCGGGTACCACGCCCAAGCTGCTCGCCAACGAAACCCACGCCCGCTACATCGGCTACGGCGGCATGCTGATGGAATCGTTCGTGGCGATCATGGCGCTGGTCGCGGCCTCGATCCTCGATCCGGGCATCTACTTCGCGATGAACAGCCCCGCAGCGGTGCTCGGCACAGACGTGCAGAGCGCGGCGGCCGCGGTCAGCCAGATGGGCTTCGTCATCACGCCCGAGGCGCTGGAACTCAAGGCCCAGCAGATCGGCGAAGGCACCATCATCTCGCGCGCCGGTGGCGCACCGACGCTCGCTGTCGGCATCGCGGTGATCCTGCACGACGCCCTGCCCGGCACCGGCGACGGCGCCATGGCGTTCTGGTACCACTTCGCGATCCTGTTCGAGGCGCTCTTCATCCTGACCGCCGTCGACGCAGGTACCCGTGCCGGTCGCTTCATGCTGCAGGACCTGCTGGGCAACTTCGTGCCGGTGCTGCGCAAGACCGACAACTGGGGTGCGAACGCACTCGGCACCGCGGGCTGCGTCGCGCTGTGGGGCTACTTCCTCTATCAGGGCGTCGTGGATCCGCTGGGTGGCATCAACACCCTGTGGCCGCTGTTCGGTATCGCCAACCAGATGCTCGCGGGCATCGCACTGATGTTGTGCACGGTGGTGCTCTTCAAGATGAAGAAGGACCGCTACGCGTGGGTGACCATCGTGCCGGCATCGTGGCTGCTGATCTGCACCACGGCCGCGGGTCTGATCAAGCTGTTCGACCCGAAGCCGGCCATGGGCTTCCTCGCCCAGGCCCGCCACTACCAGGCGGCGCTGGCCAACGGCGAACTGCTGGGTGCGGCCAAGACCGCGGGCCAGATGCGTCAGGTCATCATCAACGGCTACGTCAATGCCGGCCTGACGGCGCTGTTCCTGTTCGTGGTCTTCAGCGTGCTGTTCTTCGCCGTCCGCGCCATTCTCAAGGCCCGCCGCGCATCCGCGCCGACGGCCAAGGAATCGGCGTTCGTCGAACTGACGCCCGAACAGCAGCAGGCCTGGCTGTGACGGCGCGGCGCGTGACCGGAGTGCCGAACTGATGGCCGGCGCGCTGGTTCCCGTCGAGTACTTCGCCACGCACAAGCGTGTGTGGCGGAGAGTCGTCCAGACGGCGCGGCTGTGCTGCGGCGTCCCCGACTACGACAACTACGTGCGCCACATCCTCGAGAAGCATCCCGACCGCGAGCCGATGGACTACAAGACGTTCTTCCGCGAACGGCAGGAAGCCCGCTTCGGCGGACGCAGCGGATTCCGCTGCTGCTGATCCAGGGCGACACGTGATACGACGACGGGCGGAACCTCAGGGTTCCGCCCGTTTTCGTTTTGGCGATGCCGGCGTGTCACGACAGATGACCGGGTTTGCTTTTGCGGGCGCAGCCTGCCCAGGCGCCGGCTTCTAGCACCGCTGATCAAGTCGAGTTGCGCTCGTCATCCACGCGGCTTTCAACAGACGCATGTCTGGTATGGCGGGAGTGACGGTTCTTTCAACATTCCTCAAGCTTTTGCTCTTGCTTCGGCTTCGGCTTCGGCTTCGGCTTCCAGCCTTTGACTTGAATCGAGCCGTAGAGCGAGCCGAGCACCGGAGCCTGGCGTGGCCGAAGAGCAGCCCATGTCTGAG
>NZ_JBDGIS010000009.1:0-178570 GCF_057657295.1 Luteimonas sp. Soil_C_16
AAACTCGCTGCGCTCAGACATGGGCTGCTCTTCGGCCACGCCAGGCTCCGGTGCTCGGCTCGCTTTACGGCTCGATTGAAGATCAATAGCAAAGAGCAAAAAGCAAAAGCCAAAACGAAAGCAAAATAAAGCAGCAGCAGGATCACAATGGATTCCCGATTTCGCGGGAATGACGGCGGTGGAGCGAGGCCGAAATTCGCCAAGGACGGACGGCGCAGGCGACGACACAAACAAGCGCAAGGCGGACCCCACAACAGAAACGGCCCCGCAAGCGGGGCCATTTCATCAATCCATCGTCACCCGCCAATCAGGCGCGCAACACACCCGGCAACCACAACGACAGCTCCGGGAACAACGCCACGATCAACAACACCCCCAGACCCGCGAGCCAGAACGGCCAGATCGTGCGCATGCTCTCGCCGACGGTGATCTTGCCGATCGCCGTGCCGATGAACAGCACCGAGCCCACCGGCGGCGTCACCAGGCCGAGACCGCCGGTCAGCACGAGCACCAGACCGAAGTGGATCGGATCGATGCCGTAGGCGCGGGCGACGGGCAGGAAGATCGGGGTACAGATCAGGATCAGCGGGGCCAGATCCATGAAGGTGCCGAGCAGCAGCAGGATCACGACGATCATCAGCAGCACCGCGAGCTTGCTGTGTGCGAACGACTGCAGGAAGTCGACCGCGGCGGCCGGCACCTGCAGATAGGCCAGCAACCAGCCGAACACCGAGGCCGTCGCGATCACGAACAGGATCACGCCCGTGCTGCGCGCCGCATGGACGATCGTGTCCTTGAACTCGCGCAGCTTGAGCTGGCGGTACAGCACGATCGTCACCAGTAGCGCGTAGACCACGGCGATCGCCGCGCTCTCGACCGCGGTGAAGATGCCGGCGCGGATACCGATGAAGATCAGTGCGACCAGACCCAGACCCGGCAGTGCCGACACCAGACGCAGCAGCACCGCGCGCCAGCCCGGGAAGATCTCCACGCCGTAGCCGCGATGCCGGGCGACGAAGTAGCCGGTCACCATCAGCGCGGCGGTCATCAGCAGCGCGGGCATGATGCCGGCCGCGAACAGGTCGGCGATCGACAGTCCACCACCGGCCGCGGCGGTGTAGAGGATCAGGTTGTGCGACGGCGGCACCAGCAGCGCGACGAGCGCCGCGGTGATGCTGACGTTGACCGCGAAGTCGCGGTCGTAGCCGCGCTTGACCATCTGCGGAATCATCGTGCCGCCGACCGCGGAGACGTCGGCGATCGCCGAGCCCGACACGCCGCCGAAAAACAGCGACGACAGGATCGACACCTGACCCAGGCCACCACGCATGCGGCCGACCAGCGACGAGGCCAGTGCGATCAGACGCTCGGAGATGCCGCCGCGCATCATGATTTCGCCGGCGAAGATGAAGAGCGGAATCGCGATCAGCGAGGCACTGCCGATGCCGGCCGACACCTGCTGCACGAGCACGATGGTCGGCAGGTCGAGATACAGCAGCGTCGCCAGCGCCGCGGCGGCGAGTGCGAACGCCACCGGTACGCCGAGGATCAGCAGCAGTGCGAAGACGATGAAGAGAAGCGCGATCGCCATGTCAGAGGCCCTCCCCGGCCGGCGCGGCGCGCAGCACGCCCACGAATTGATTGAGTGCGAACACCACCATCAGCGCGCCGCCCACCGACAGCGGCAGGTAGTTGATGCTCTGTGGCAACGAGGCACCTGCGGCCTTGATGTGCAGCCCGTCGAACAGCAGCACCGCGCCCCAGTAGGCGATGACGATGCCGATCGCGATGATCACCAGCGGGATCACCAGATCCACCAGCTTGCGGATCGCCGGACGCATGTGGTCCTGCAGCAGGAAGAACCCGAAATGGCGCCTGGTGTGCACGCCGGCCGCGGCGCCCAGGCTCATCGCCACGCTCAGCAGCAGCAGCGTCACCGGCTCGGTCCAGCTCGGCGAATCGTTGATCACATAGCGGGCAAACACCTGCCAGCCCTGCACGAGCACCAACCCGAACAGGGCGGTGGCGGCAATGGCGATGACGGCATCGGCCAGGCGATCGAGCGCGCTCTTGGGCGCATCATCGGGCGCGAGGGTCGTGTCTTCGGACATCGTGGATTCCCGTGTCGGAGTCTGTCGGATCAGGCGAGGTCGCGGATGCGACGGTAGAGGGCCTGCAGTTCCGGCTGCTGCAGGTAGCGGTCGCGGATCGGCTGCGCCGCCGTGCGGAAGGCATCCATGTCGACATCGTTGAACTCGATGCCGTAGTCGGCGACCTGCTGGCGCGCGGCGCCTTCGGATTCGTCCCACATCTTGCGCATCACCGGCACCGACGCGCGCGCGGTGTCGATCAGCAGATCGCGATCGCCCGGACGCAGTGCATCCAGCGAGCTGCGCGAGATCAGCAGGATGTCCGGCGCGTATGAATGCTCGCTCTGCGACCAGTAGTGCGCGGCCTCGAAATGCCGGCTGGAATGGAAGCTGCGCATGTTGTTCTCGGCACCGTCGATCATGTGCGTCTCCATGCCGGAGAAGGTGTCGCCCAGCGACATCGGCGTCGGGTTCGCGCCGAGCAGGCGGACCAGGTCGATGAACATGTCCGACGAGGCGACGCGCAGCTTCAGGCCGTGCAGGTCCCGGGGCGTCACGATCGGGTGGCGCGTGTTGTAGAAGCAGCGCGCGCCGCTGTCGTAGACCGCCAGGCCGACGAGATCGCGCGTGCCGAAGCCGTCGAGCACGGTCTGCGCGACGCCGCTGTCGAGGGCGTGGCGCATGTGTGCGACGGAGTCGAATGCGTAAGGCAGGCACAGCGCGGTGGTCAGCGGGAACGCGTTGTTGAGGGCGCCCGCGTAGACGCGCGTCATGTCGATCGCGCCGAAGCGCGCCATGTCGATCGCCTCCGACTCGCGACCCAGCTGGCCCGAGTGGTACTGGCGCAGACGCACGCGGCCGCCGGTCTCGCGATCCATCGTTTCGCCGATCCACTTGACCGCGTTGACGGTGGGGTAATCGGCCACGTGGACATCGGTGGCGGTCAGCACCGTGTGCGCCTCGTCGGCGCGCAACACGGACGGGAGCAGCGGCACGGCGCAGGCCGCGCCGAGCCCGGCGAGGAAGGCGCGCCGTGTCGTCATGCCGCGCCCTTCTCCGTCTGCGGAACCGCGGCGCGTGCCGTCAGCGCCAGTTCGCCATGACCGGCGAACACCACGCGGGCACGCTGGCCCGGCAGGATGTCGTGGATGCCGGTGGCATTGCCGGTCGCGATCAGCTCGCCGCGCTTGAGCGGACGGCCGCGACGCGCCGAACGCGACAGCGCGAAGGCGAATGCCGCGCGCAGGCCGCCGGGCAGCGTGGTCGCGCCGCCGGTGCCGACTCGCGTGTCGTCGATCCAGCTCTCGGCGGTCAAGGAAGCTTCGTCGCGCGTCGTCCAGTCCGGAATCTCGCTGCCGACGACCAGGCCGTTGTTGTTGCCGAAGTCCGACACCACCACGCGCGGGCCGAGCTGGTTGATCGTGGCCAGCGGGCTGCTGGCGACCTCCAGGCCGATGAACAGCGTCGCCGGCAGGGCGGCCGCTTCGTCCGGGGTCCAGTCGATCTTGTCCACCGGTGCGTCAGCGTCGAGACGCAGCACGAATTCGGCCTCGATCGCGCCGAAGCCGCCGGCGAAGACATGGAACTCGCTGGCCTCGCCCGCCTGCTGCAGACGGTTGCGGAAGACCGGTCCGAGCAGACGCTCGTCGCCGGAGGCGTCGCGCTTTTCCGGGGCGATGTAGCCGACCTTCCAGCCCACCAGGGTTTCGGGCCACTGCGCGATCGCAGCGTCCTGCACCGCATATGCGGCGACGAGATCGTCGGGAATGTCGCCGGGGAAACCGGGCAGCGACTGCCCGTTCCGGCGTGCGTCGAGGAAGGCGTCGACGATGCCGCGGGTGGCGTCGCTCGGCGCCGCTTTCGACGTCGATGGATGCGCGGAGGCGTTGTTCAAGCGGGTTGCTCCTGGCCTGGGTCCGTTTGCTGCACCGCAGATCGCGGTGCCTCGGGGTGTCTTGTATGGTAAACCGGTGTCATCTTCAATGTGCACTGCGGCAAAAACACGAAGACGCGGTTGGAAGCGGGAGCGATTGCGATGCGGTCAAGCGGGTTTACAGCGCTTTTGTGGGTGTTCCTGCTTGCACTGCCTGCAGCCGCGCATGCTGCACCCGCACGCGAAGATGCGGCGCGGACGATCGTCCTGTGGAAGCCGCAGGGCGGCGCGTCGGCAGGCCGGATCACCGAACGCAGCGATGATCCCGCGGTGCCCGACCGCATCATCGAAGACGTCCGCGCGCCCTATCTCGCCGTCTACGCACCCGCGCGCCCGAACGGCACCGCGCTGCTGGTGACGCCCGGCGGCGGCTACGCGCGCATCGTGCTCGACAAGGAAGGCACCGCACTGGTGCCCGCCTTCGTGGATGCGGCCGGCATCACCCTGTTCGTCCTGCGCTACCGGCTGCCGGATCGCCGCCATGCCGAGGGCGCCGATGCGCCGCTGGCCGATGCCCAACGCGCGATGCGTCTGATCCGCGCGCAAGCATCCGACTACGGCATCGATCCGGCGCGCGTGGGCGTCATGGGCTTCTCCGCGGGCGGCCACGTCGCCGCGCGTCTGGCGACGACGGTGGACGCGGTCTACGCCGACACGGATGCGGCGGACGCGGCGGCATTCCGGCCCGACTTCGCCCTGCTCGTCTATCCGGTGATCTCGATGCACGCGCCGCTGGCACATGCCCGTTCACGCACGCGCATGCTCGCCGCGTCCGGCATGCCGGACGCCATCACGCTCGAGCGCTACTCGCCCGACCTGCACGTCGACGACCGCACGCCGCCGCTGTTCCTGCTGCACGCGCAGGACGACGATGTCGTGCCCGTCGGCAATGCACTGGCGATGCATGCCGCCGCCCTGCGCGCCGGCGTGCCGGCCTCGCTGCACGTGTTTCCGCACGGCGGCCACGGCTTCGGCACGCGCGGCGCGACCGGCGCCCTCGCCCGCTGGCCGCAGCTCGCCCTCGACTGGATCCAGGAGCAGACCCTTACCCCATGACCGACTTCCCAACCGATCCCGGCCGTCGCCACTGGCTGCGCGTCGGCGCCGGTGTCGCGGCGCTGTCCGCGCTGCCCGGCGCATTCGCCGCCGACACCTCACCTCGCACCACCGTCGCACGCGTGCGCAGTGGCCGGATCGGCGGCAGCGTCGAGCACGGCGTGCACGTGTTCCGCGGCGTACCGTATGGCGCCGACACCGCGACGCGTCGCTGGCAGCCGGCGCTGCAGGAAGCCGCCTGGCGCGGCGTGCGTGATGCGTTCGACTACGGCCCGTCGGCGCCGCAGCGCGGCAGCGACGGCCCCGGCAGCGAGGACTGTCTGCGCCTCAATGTCTGGACGCCTGCGCCGCGCGATGGCGCGAAGCGCCCGGTGCTGGTGTACATCCACGGCGGTGCGTTCAACACCGGCTCGGGCAGCGATCCGCTCTACGACGGTGGTGCGCTGTGCCGCAGCGGCGATGTCGTCGTGGTCACGGTCAATCACCGGCTCAACGCGTTCGGCTACTTGCATCTGCGCGATCTCGGCGATGCGTCATTCGCGCATGCGGGCAACGTCGGCCAGCTCGATCTGGTGCAGGCGCTGGAGTGGGTGCGCGCGCACGCGGCCGAGTTCGGCGGCGATGCCGGCAGCATCACCGTGTTCGGCCAGTCCGGCGGCGGCGCGAAGATCGCGACGCTGATGGCGATGCCGGCCGCGCGCGGCCTGTTCCATCGCGCGTGGACGATGAGCGGCCAGCAGGTCACCGCCGCCGGGCCGCGCGCGGCCACGCAGCGCGCGCAGATCTTTCTCGATGCGCTGGGCATCACGCCCGGCGAACTCGAGCGGCTGCGCACCTTGCCGATGCAGGCCCTGCTCGATGCGCAGCGCGCGCGCGATCCCTCGCGCGTCGAGGACAGCGCGCTGTATTTCGGTCCGGTCGTCGACACGGTGCATCTGCCGCGGCATCCGTTCTGGCCCGATGCGCCGCCCCAGTCGAGCGGCATCCCGATGGTCATCGGCAATACGCGCGATGAGACGCGCGCCTTTCTCGGCAACGATCCGGACAACTTCACACTGAGCTGGGACGCGTTGCCAGCGAAGCTGCGCACGCAGCAGTTCGTCGACCTCGATCCCGCGGTCGTCGTGGCCGAGTACCGGCGCCTGTACCCGGACTACACGCCGTCGGACGTGTTCTTCGCCGCGACCACCGCCGGACGTTCGTGGCGTGGTGCGGTCGAGGAACTGGAAGTGCGCGCCGCGCAGGGCAGCAACACATGGGCCTACCAGCTCGACTGGTATCCGCGCACCGAAGAAGGCGCGCGTCTGCGCGCGTTCCACACGCTCGACATACCGCTGGTGTTCGGCAACACCGCCGTGGACGGCGCGAAGACAGGAAACGCCGACGACGCACGCGCAGTCGCCGCAAGCATGCGCGACGCCCTGCTGGCCTTCGCACGCAACGGCGATCCCAACCACGCCGGCATGCCGGCCTGGGCGCCGTATTCGATGGCATCGCGCGAGACGATGGTGTTCGACGCCGCGTCGCGTCTAGAGCACGACCCGCGCGGCGGCGAACGCCGGCTCTACCAGCAGGCGCCGTTCGTGCAGCGGGGCACCCAGTGACGACGGCTTCGGCCTGCGTGTCCGCACCGTAAGCGGCACACGCGCCGTCTGATGCCGCGATACGGACCGTCGCCTCCCACTCCTTGACTGGAACCGTTCTGATGCATCGATGTCTTGCTACCGCGCTCGCCTGCGCTTTGCTCGCCCCCGGGCCCGCGATCGCGGCCGATGACCCCATGCGGCCGCCGGTCACGCCGATCCAGGCCAGCAAGATCGTGCTGGTCGGCGATTCCACGACCGCCGTGCTGGGCGGCTGGGGCGGCGCGTTCTGCGATCGCCACGTTGCCTCGTTCCTCGCCTGCACCAACCTCGCCCGCGGCGGCCGCAGCACCTACAACTACCGAGCGGAAGGTTCTTGGGACATCGCCCTGCACGAGATGCGCGCCGGGCCTTATGCAGCGGTCTACGTGCTGGTGCAGTTCGGCCACAACGACCAGCCGGGCAAGCCGGGGCGCTCGACCGATCTCGCCACCGAGTACCCGTACAACCTGCGCCGCTACGTCGCCGAGATCCGCGCTGCCGGTGCGCATCCGGTGCTGGTGACGCCGCTGACGCGCCGCCAGTTCGAGAACGGCGTGCTGGTCGACGATCTGGCGCCCTGGGCCGAGGCGACGCGCACGGTCGCGCGCGAACTCGACGTGCCGCTGGTCGACCTGCACACGCGCAGTCGCGCGCTCGTGCAGGGCATGGGGCCGGTGCTGGCGATGCGCGCGGCGCAGCGTCCGGCGGCGCCCGAACAGGTCGTCGCGGCGCAGGCGGGCACGACGATCGGCACGCCGCCATCCGCCGCGCCCACGGCCACGGCGCCCGCGCGGACTGCGGCGCAGGACAATGCCGCGACCGAACCGATGGGCCAAGCCAAACTGGCCTTCGACTACACCCATCTCGGGCCCGAGGGCGCCGCGCTGTTCGCAGCCATCGTCGCCGACGAGCTGGCGCAGCAGGTGCCGGCGCTGCGGCGCAACCTGATTCCCTGAGGCGGCCCTCCGTCGCCGTCACCGCCGCGGCGTGCCGACGACGGCGGTGGGAAGGATCGCCGGCGTGGAGCCGGCGATCTCCGACGTCAGCGCACGTCGACGACGTTGTTGAGCCGCGTTACTTCCTCGCCGTCATCCGGCAGCGCGATGCGCACGCGTCCGCCGCGCAGATCGACGCCCGCCGTGTGTTCGAGACGCAGCGTGACATTGCGCGGCTGCAGGTCGCGCGGCGCTTCGAGTGCGGGAATGTCCGCACGCGCGAGTTCGCGGCCACGCGCGTCCTCGAGGATCGCCACGCCACCCGGTGCATCGGCGTGACCGAGGCTGTGCACGGTCACCTCGACCGCACCGTCGACCACGCGCACGTCGCCGCGACCGATGCCGAGGTCGGCGCGCGTCTCGACTGGCGTGCCCGCCTCGATCAGTTCGAACTCGAACACCTGGGTCTGGCCCGAGGCGAACGACAGGTCCACCGACGCACTGGACTCCAGCGTGACCTCGCGCGTCTGCGCGCGGCCGTCGATGGTCTCGTCGCCGGTGCGGTCCACGCCGTTGGTGATGCGCCAGCGGCCGGGCGCGACGTTCCAGCCGGTCATCGTAGCCTTCGCGGCGCGCACGCCGGTGTTGTGCGCGATCACCTTGAACGCCTCGCGCGACGGCGCCGACACCAGCAGCGCGACGGTTTCCGCCTGCGCGTCATCGGCGAAGCGCCAGCTCACCGTGTGACCGGGATACGTGGTGTTGCGACGCAGGGCCAGACCGCCGAGGCGGGCGCGCTGCAGGAACTCGCTCGGCGCTTCGACGCGATCCGACCACCAGTGGCCCTCGGTGTTCATGTACTCGCGCATCGCCTTGGCCTGGATGCCGTCGGCATGCAGGGCTTCGAGATACGCCTTGTTGCCGGTCTGCTGCCAGGCGAACACGCTCTGCACGCCGGTGTCGCCCTTGTCGGCCGACTGCTGCAGACGCGTGCCCCAGTCCTCGCGCTTGCCGAGCACGTCGACGTAGTTCTCGGCCAGGTTCGACAGCCCCGCAGGTCCGCTGCGGTCTACGCGGTACTGCAGCGGCTTCAGATACTTCTCGTCACCGGTCCAGCGCCACGCGGCCCAGTACAGATGCATCGTGTCGGCGCCGCCGGAGCCGTCGAACAGATCGCCGCCGCGGCGCTCGCCGGTCGCCCAGTTGATTTCGTTCGGCAGCTGCCAGGCACCCTTTTCGTCGGTGTAGGCGTGGGCGAGATAGCCATCGGCCAGCCCGGTGATCATCGCGCGGCTGGTCGGGTCGGCATTGAACACGCCGAGCAGGAACGCCGGATGCAGCACCGGGAACGAGTACGGCTTCTGCCACTGCCAGCGCGGTTCGCGGTAGACCTTGTGGCCGCCGAACCAGTTGCTCGAGAACAGCACGTGGCCCTGCGGGTTGCGCAGCACGATCTTCTCGTCGAGATCGCGCACGGTTTCCATCAGCCGCGTCATTGTCAGTGGATCGCCCCAGTTGAGCAGGGTCATCGCGCTGTTGGTATTGATGCCTTCCTCGTAGGCATGCAGCTCGTCGGTCTCGATGGTCGACAGGCCGCCGACGAACATGTCGTTCTCGTAGGCCGCATCCGCGAGTGCGGTGATCGAGGCGTTGATCTTGTCCGGGATCACGCCCATCAGCGCCAGGCCCGGCCACTGCTGCGACAGATCGCTGTCGTCGGAAATGCCGCCGCCGAAATCGCCGAACTCGACCTGGCGCTCGTCGATCCACCATTCGATGAAACGGCGCACGGCCTTGAGGTCCTCGAGCTGGCGGAACGCCCACAGCGGCACGCCGGCCGGCGCCTGCGGCTGCTCGAACGGCGGCAGACCCTGGCTGTTGTAGCTCATGTAGTTCCAGTAGCGCCGGCCCAGTTCGTGGCCCGGATCCACCCGCAGCAGATCGCTGATGTCCGCGTACGCGCGTGCGTACAGGCGCTGACGCTTGGACGTAGTGTGCTCCTCGACCAGGAAGCCCCAGTTGTCGCGGACCTGGTTGAAGCGGTCGGCAACGTGTTCGACGATTGCCTCTTCGCGCGGCTTGTAGACCATGCGCACTTCGGCGCCGTCGAGCGCCGCGGCGTCGAAGCCCGGCGCAGCCGAGGCGATGCTGATCCACAGGCTGTCCTGGGTCAGGATGCGGTCGCGCAGGTCCAGCCACAGCGTGCGCTTCTCGCCCGGTGTCACCGAGACCGACACGTCGATCATGTCGCGCGCCGGCCAGATCGGATCCTTGATGCGGATGTTGAGCGGGATCGCGTCCTCACCATCGACGCTGTGCGTCGCCGGCAGCTTCAACGCGGGAATGTCGATGGCGATGCCGTCGAGCCCGTCGTACATGTTCTCCCAGCTGTGCGCCCAGCTGCGGATCAGCGGCTGCGCGGCCGGCGCGTTGCCGATGCCCGACGGAATCAGCACGTGCACGATCGGCTGTCTGGCCTCGCGCACCGGCGGTGTCGTCCGTTCGCGGAACGCCGCGCGGCCCGGCAGCGCCAGCACCATGCTGCGCTCCTCGGGGGCGTAACGTCCTTCGATGAAGGCGCGCAGGTCGGCGAGGTTGGTGTAATCGATCTCGGCATTGCTGCGGATCGTGTACGCCTGCTTCACCGAACCTTCGGGCTCGGCGGCATCGCTGACGTGGTACGCCCAGATCTCCTGGATCGGGGTTTCCTGCGCGGTGTTGGCGAAGCGCAGATGCCCGCCCTGGCGGGTCTCGAACTCATCCACGCTGCGCACCGTGCCCTGATGGCGCGAGAACAGCGGCTGCTGCGCGTCGGCATCGGCGCCGTAGGTCGCTTCGCCGTAGGCGGCGCCGCGCAGTTCGATGCGGTTGAAGGGTTCATCAGGCAGGGTCAGATCCAGCGCCTTGCCGCCATCGACATAGGTGTTCCAGTCGGGCAACTGGAAGTAGTCGTCGCGGCCGCGCAGCCGCGAGCGGTTGTAGACGCCCGGCCAGGTGGTTTCGGCGATGCCGTCGGTGGCCTTCCACATCCACTGCTTCAGATCCTTGGTGTCGGCGAATTCGACCTTGCGGATCGTCGTCACCGGCGTGTCGAGCACCGGCGGCGCGACGCCGTCCGCCCAGCCGTGGCGGAACAGCCACGCGGCATGACGATCGTTCGGCGCGACAGCGGCGGTCGGCGCACGGAAGCTGCGCACGGCCTGCACGCCGCTGGCATCGAGCATGCGGTCATGCACGCGGATGTCGTCGAAATCGCTGCCGCGCAGGAAGTTGTAGCGGCTCTGCACCTGGTGCGGGGCGAGGATGCGTGCGGCGAGACCGAACTGGTCCAGACCCGCGTCGTAGTCGAAACCGGCCTGCGCATTCGCCGGGCGCTCTTCGCGCGCGACCTCGCGGCCGTCGATGTACAGACGCACGCCGATGGTCTCGTCCCAGGCGAACGCCACATGCGTCCACGCATCAGCGGCGGGCGCGGTGTCCATCTTGAACGAGACGCGCGTGCGCGACAGGTTGGCATCGGTCACGAAGGCGTCGAAACCCGCGCCGTTCCAGTCGATGCGCAGCCAGGCCATGTCCCAGCTGGAGTGGTCGGCATAGCCGACGCGGAAGATCACGAACGGCGCCTCGCCGACCGGATCGCGCGAGCGCCAGAAGAAACTCAGCGTGCCGCGTGCGGCGTCGATGTTGCCGGGTGCGTTCCACGACAGCACGCCGTCGTCGTCCCATTCGATCGCGCGGCCGCGGACGCCGTCGTCGACCAGGCGCACCTTGTCCTTGAAGTTCGGCACCGGATCGCCGGCCGCGGTATCGGCGACGAAATCCTGGTCGGCCGACACGTGGAACAGCAGGCGGGGCGTATCGTCCGCATGGACGGCGGCGGACAGGCCCAAGGCACAGGCGACGGCCAGGACTCGCTTCGACATCTGGTTCAACACTCGATCTCCTCGACAGCGCGCGCCGGCCGCAGCCGGCACGTCGTTACGGATTGTCGGCCCGATGGCCCTCCAGCGCATGGCGGCGACGCCATTGCGGCAGATCCTTTTCCAGCAGCGCCTGCGGCCAGATGCCGTACCAGGCATAGCCGGTGCGGCGCTCCTGCGACATGTCGGCCAGCGACGCGACCACCGCGCCGCCGCGATCGACCAGCAACGGCCGTTGCCGCTGCAGATCGTAGAACCGGGCCCAGACCGTCGCGCCCGGTTGCGCGACGAGACGGACATCGCGCGGACGCGATCCGTCGCGGCCGATGCGCTCGATCGCGGTGTCTTCCAGATCGTGCGCCTCGAACCAGGCTGCCGCGTGTTCGACCGCCTCGACGATACGCGGCGACAGCGGCTGTCGCATCAGCAGGCGCACGATCGCGACCGATTCCGCGCTCGCCAGCGACGGCAGCTCGTAGCTGCGTGCGGTGGCCGGCTGCAGCGTGGTCTCGTCGTACTGCGCGGCCCAGATCGTCGGCGTGCCGTCGATGCGGACCTGCAGGTCGAGGATCAATGCGATCGCCCGTTCGACCGCACCCGCCGCGGCGTCGCCGCGCAACGGCTGCAGTGCCGCGAGTGCGCCCTCGCCTTCGGCGATGTCCTGCAGCAGGCCGACGACCTGGGTCATCGCGTCGTCGTTGAAGGTCACCTGGCCGCGATAGCTGGAGCGGTCCGGATGGAACTGCGGCCAGCCGCCGTTGGCGTACTGCGCGGCGAGCAGATAGACGACGCCGCGCACGGCGGCATCGCGATAGCGGGTGTCGCCGTGCGTGCGCCACGCGTCCGACAGATGCGCGATCTCGCGCGTGGTCGCGTCGTTGTCGATCGTCGCGTCGTCTGCGCGATCGGCCTGCGCGAGCGCGGCGCTCGCGGCGTCATTGAACGGCTCCGCGTAGTCGATGGCTTTGCCGTCGAGATGCTTGGGCCAGCCGCCGGACGCGGTCTGCGTCTGCAGCATGCGTTCGGCGACGGGATCCGCACCAGCTGCGAACGCGGCGGTGCCCGCCATGAGGCCTGCCAGCAGCACGGCACACTGCAACACACGCATCGGACATCTCATTCGAACGGTCTCCAGTCCTGCATCAGCGTGGCGGTGTCGGGTGCGGCCCCGGTATCGCGCAGCCACGACACGCGGCCGTCGAGCGCGCTGCCCGGGCCTGTGTTGCCATGTTCGGCGAAGCGTGCGGTGGCCTGGTTGTCGGGCTTGCCCCAGTCGTGCCACCCCTCGGCCGGCACCGGTGCATCGATGCGGCACGTCTCGAAGCGTGTGGCGCCATGCGGCCGCCATGGACGGCCGAGATACACCCGGGTCACGTCTGGCACGGCAGTCAGGGTGCAGTCGCGAAACACGAAGCCGTGGGCCTGGTCTGCGGGCGTCGACGGCGCGGTGACATAGCCGTCGCCGACCGAATGCAGCGCACAGCGCTCGAACAGCGCGGTCGCTGCGCCGAACACGTAGTCGACCGTGCCTTCGATGCGGCAATCGCGGAACCATGCACGGGTGCCGGCCTTGCGCAGGTACAGCGTGTCCTGGTGTCCGAGCAGATGCACGTCATCGAAGGAGGCGCGCGTGCCGTCGACGACCAGCGCCACCGCCTGCCCGACCGGTCCGGCGTCGTTGGCGATGGTCAGATGTTCGGCGTGGAGATCGTCGGCGCGCACGAACAGCGTCGCCGAGCCGTAGGTGCCGAACGCTTCGCCGGTGCGCGGATCGATCCGGCTCGCGTAGTGATTCTGGACGATGCGGGTGTGTTGCGTGCCTGCGCCGATGAGCCGCAGTGCGGGCGCGTCTGGCGGCACGTCGACGACGCCGCGCCAGATGCCCGCCGCAATCCGGATCGTCGCGGCCTCGCCGCCTGCGACTGCCGCATCGACCGCGGCCTGCACATCATCGAATGCAGCGTCGCCAGTGCCGACATCGAACACGCGCTCGGCCAGTGCGGCCGGCGCGAGCAGTGCCAATGCCAGTGCAAGGCAGACACGCCCCCGCCACCGTCGCATGCGCGACGGCAGCGGGCGACGCAGGGAGGCCTCAGAAGCGATAGCGCGCACCGACGTAGTACTGGCGACCGGTCGTGGTGTAACGGTCAGGCAGCATCAGGTCGGAATCGACGTAACGGCGGTCCGGCGTGTCGAGCAGATTGACCGCTTCGAACGTCAGGCTCAGCTTGTCGGTGAGCTTGTACGAGGTGTTGAAGTCGACGTTGCGCACGCTGTGCTTGCCGGTGACGTCGGCGGTCCCGAACTGGTTGCCGTCGAGATCGACGATGTTCTCCCGGCTCAGCACCTCACCGATGTAGCCGTCGCGGTAGCTGGTCGACACGCGCGCACTGAAGCGGCCGTCGTCGTAGTACAGCGTGGCGTTGTACGAATTCGGCGACAGGTTCACCAGCTGGTTCTCGGTGATCTGGGTCACGACCGCGGTGTTGTTGCTGGCCGCGGTGCTGAACATGTACTCGATGTCCGAATCGACATGCGTGTAGTTCATCTGCACACCGAACTTGCTCCAGAAGCCCGAAAGGAAGGTGAAGGGCTGCTGGTAGGTCAGCTCCCAGCCCTTCAAAGGACCGCCGGGGGTGTTGTAGTAGCTCTGCACGTTGAAGATCGTATTGGCGTTGAAGCCCGGCGGCAGCAGATCCAGCGAGTAGCCGAGCTCCGACCACGTGCTCAGCAGACGCGTGCGCTGCACGTAGGTTTCGATGTCCTTGTAGAACACCGCGGCCGACAGCAGGGCGCCCTCACCGAAGTACCACTCCGCGCTCAGGTCGAAGTTGGTCGAGCGGAACGGATCGAGCTTCGGGTTGCCGAGGTTGATCGAGTAGAAGCGACCATCGTCGAAGAAGTTCGTCGGGCCACCGGTGACGCTGGGCGACATGTAGGTCAGCGTCGGACGGGCCATGGTCTTGGCCGCGCCGAAGCGCATCACGAAGGTATCGGTCAGATCCCAGGAGAGATTCAGCGACGGCAGCACGTCGGTGTAGTTGTGGCCGACGACGCTCTCGACGACGAAGCGGTCGCCGGCCGCGGACGTCGCATTGGCGACACCGAACACGCGCTCGCAGTTCGCCTCGCCGCCCGTCGGGCACGGCGCCCAGCCTGCGGCGCTGATCTGGGTCTTGACCAGTCGCACGCCCACGTTGCCGCGCAGTGCGCGCGAGAACAGATCGGTGTTGAAGTCGAGCTGGGCGTAGGTCGCCATGCTGCGTTCGTTGACCGAGAAGTTGTTGTTCGACGAACCGAAGTGACCGATGCCGGCGAGACGGTAGTCGCCGCCCGGCACGCCGTTGTCGGCGTTGCTGTAGATGTTCAGCAGACCGGCGATCCTGTCGAAATCCGGAATCAGCCACGAGGCCGGCATGCTGCCCGACAGGTTCTTGCCGAAGCCGTCGAGCGTGGTGCTCAGATCACCGATCGTCACCCCGGCCGGCAGCGCCTGCGGCAGGCGGCCGTAGCTGATGTGCCGGTATTCCTCGGTGCTCATGTCGTAGTCCTTCCACGCCAGGCCCGTGCGGAAGGTGAACGTGGGATTGAGATCGAACGACAGATCGACCTTGGCCGAATCGAAGGCGTTGCTGACGTAGTTCGGGTTCAGACGCACTTCGCTGATGTTCGCGCCGCGGGCCGTGCCGTTGCTGTTGACCGGCACCGCGCCGTAACCGAGCCACTGCCACGCATCCGGGCTGCTGGTGTCGAACGGGAAGGTCATGCTCGGCATCTCCGGATCGCCGCGCAGATCGAGCACGAAGCCGTCGAGGTTGGCGTTGTCGAAGCTGACCATCGAGAAGATCGGGCGCGCGTAGTCCGACGACGAATGGCCGATCGTCGCGTCGAGGCGCACCGCGTCGTTGAAGCGGTGTTCGAGCTGCAGGCTGAACTGCTTGAACTCGGTCGACTCTTCGATCTGGCTGGATTCGGTGCGGAAATCGACGTTGTCGAACACGCCGTACTGCAGCCGGTTGCGGTCGTCGACCTGCGCTTCGCGCACGACGATCTGGGTCTTGCCGCCGAGGTTGGCGGTGCGGTGCAGATTCGCGCCCAGCGAATCCTCGCGCTGGTCCTTGTCGAGCTTGGAATACAGCGCGTCGAAACTCAGCAGGGTGTCGTCGCTGATTCGGAACTGGAACGCGCCGGTGACGCCAAGACGCTCGATGTCGTGCTTGGTGCGGATGTAGCGCGGGTAGCGCGGCAGCCAGGCATTGGTCGCGGTCTCGTAGGCGGCGATGTTCTCCGGCGTCGCGGCAGGACGCGGCAGCCCGGTGCCGCAGTTGTTGGCGTCGATGCCGTAGCTGCCCCAGCCGTTGTTGCGGTCCTGGTTGGCCTGGCTGCCGACACCGGCCGGCGTTTCGTTCGCCAGCGGATTGCGCGGCGTCTGCGGGTTGTAACCGGCCGGCGAACAGAATCCGTAGGTGCCGTTGTTGGCGACGTTGGACTGATTGGAGTTGCGGTGGTTGCCGTGCTCCCAGCGGACCGGGTTGTAGCCTTCCTCGAAGATCGTGCGCTGGCTGTAGGACGCCGACAGCAGCGCACCAACGCGGCCGTCGGCCCAGGTGTTGCTGATCAGGCCCGACACGCGCGGATCGTTTTCTTCCGACAGCTCGTTGTAGCCGACCTGCGCGCTCGCCGAGGCACGGAAGCCTTTGAAGTCGAACGGGCGCGAGCCACGCAGATCGACGGTCGAGCCCAGCGAACCTTCGTCCATCTGCGCCGACTGGGTCTTGTTGACCTTGACCTGGCTGAAGAGCTCGGAGGCGAAGGTGTTGAAATCGAAACCGCGAGACCGGTTGACGCCGGCGCTGCCGCTGCCGGCAGTCGCCAGCGCTTCGAGGCCGTTGAGGCGCACGCGGGTGAAGTCGAAACCCAGGCCGCGCACCGAGATGCGCTGGCCCTCGCCGCCTTCGCGATCGATCGAGATGCCGGCGATGCGCTGCATCGATTCGGCGAGATTCTGGTCCGGGAACTTGCCGATGTCCTCGGCGAAGATCGCATCGACCTGCTCCACGCTGTAGCGCTTCTCGTCGAGCGATTTCTGCAGGCTTTCGCGATAGCCGGTCACGGTCACGGCGGCCATGTCGACGGCGCGCTCCTGGTCCGCGGGCTGCTGCGCCATTGCCGGCGAGGACAGGACGACGGCGATGCCGGCGGCCAGCAAGGTAACCGGTGTCTTCCGGCTGCTACGGATTCGATCCATCAACGCGCTCCTCCCCAAAACCTGTGGTCTTCTTCTCGTGCGGAAGGTCGCGTCCCGCGCCTTCTCTGTGTCGTCAATGACACCGATGGTCATCGAGGCGCGTAACCTAACAGCGCGGGGCACGAGCGGCATCTTGCAACGCAACAAGACGGCATCGAATGTGGGGTGAAACCTGCTTGTTTTCGTGCGTGCGACGCGTTCGTCATGCGACGCCGATCGCAGACACAAAAAAAGCCGGAGCGTCGCCGCTCCGGCTTCGATGTGGTCACGCGGATCGATCAGAACTTGTAGCGCAGGCCCAGCAGGTACTGACGGCCGGTTTCGCTGAAATCGAGCGGCAGGCGCGCGCCGGCGCCGACCCAGGTTTCCGACGGCTGGTTGGTCAGGTTGATGCCTTCCAGGCTCAGCTCGATCTGCTCGCTGATTTTGTAGCGCAGCGACGCATCGATCACCGTCGTGCCGTTCTGGCCGTGGACGTCTTCGGTGAAGCCTGCTTCCTGTCCCGGCACCTGGATCAGATAGTCGTCGCGATTGGTCGCCGAGATGCGGCCCGAGAAGCTCTGGCCCTCGTAGAACAGCGTCGCGTTCCATGATGTCTTGGACGAACCCAGCAGCGACGTGCGGAGGGAGTTCGCACCCGAGGCCGTCAGGTACTGGATCTCGGTGTCGACATAGGTGTAGTTGAGCTGGATGCCGAAGTCGCTCCAGACACCGGACAGGAACGTGAACGGCTGCACGTAGTTCGCTTCGAAGCCCTTCAACGGACCACCCGGCGTATTGAGCGGCACGCTGAAGACGAAGTCGTCGTTGACGGTGGCGCCCGTGCCTTCGAGCAGACTTGCAGGCAGGCCGCTGGACGCATAGCTGCGCACTTCGCGCGACGGCTGGATGGTGGTCTTGAGATCCTTGTAAAACAGACCCAGGCCGAGCATCGCGCCTTCGTCGATGTACCACTCGAAGCCGAGATCGGCGGTATCCGCGCGCACCGGGTCGAGCGTCGGATTGCCACCACTGACGGTGCGCGCACCGCCACTGACGTTGACCGTGACGCCTGGCGTCAAGGAGCCGAGCCCGGGGCGGGACATCACGCGTGCAGCGCCGAAGCGGATCAGGAAATCGGGGGCGATCTCGGCAACGAGGTTCATCGACGGCAGGGTGTCGCTGTACTCACGCGTCACCGTCGATGCGATCGGGGTACCGCTGGCGGTTGCGATGCCCGTCGACGCCTGCTTGGTGCGCACGTAACGCACGCCGAAGTTGCCCGAGAGCGGGATCGAGCCGAGGTCCGTCGAGAATTCGCCCTGCAGGTAGGCACCGCGATCCTGCTCTTCCACGCTGCGGGTGTTCACGGCGCGCTCGGTCAGCGCGAAGGTGCCGGTACCGCTGTAGATATCGAAGAAATCGGCGATACCTTCGTAGCTGGGCACGACCCAGCTCGACGGCGATCCGTCGATGCCGCTCAGATTGCCCGTGCCCGTGAGCGCACCCGGCACGATGAAACTGCCGTTTGCGAAGCGCGGCACCGAGACTTCCGAACCCCGGCGCAGTTCGCGGGTGGAGAACGCATAGTCCTTCGCCTGCAATCCACCCTTGAGGCGGAAACCCGGACTCATGTTCCAGTTGAAGTCGATCTGCGCGGTGTCGAAATCGTTGTCGACGTATTGCGGCCGCAGACGGATTTCCGCCAGCGTCCAGCCGCTGGGATCGAGCGGATCGATGCCGTAGTTCAGCACCGGCCTGTAGGGATCGCCGCGATAGTCGTAGCTGTAATTGTCGACGTTCGCCTTGTCCATGATGATCGTGGTCTGGATCGGGTTCTCGTGCTTGGAACGCGAAGTGCCGACCTTGCCCGACAGCGTGAAGTCGTCGGTGACTTCGAATTTGCCGTCGAGCGTGAGTTGCGTGAAGACCGTATTCCACTCGTCGTGGCGATTCTCCGAGCGGACGTCGACATCGTCGAACAGGCCGTACACCAGCGCGCCGCGATCATCGATCACACCGTCGCGCACGATCGTCTGCGGCTTGCCGGTACCGCTGCGGCTGAAGGAGATCGCCTCGATGTACTTCTCGTCGCGGATCGCGTCGATCTTCGAGTACAGGCCATCGAGCGAGAACTCGGTGCGGTCGGTCGGCTTGAACTGCAGCGACGCGGTGACGCCGGTGCGCTTCTGGTCGTGCTCCATCAGCGTGTAACGTGGGAAGCGCGGGTGGAACACGTTCGCGCCGCGTGCGGCGGCGAACGGCGATGCCGCGCTGAAGCCGCCGTTGCTGGGACCGTTGGCCCAGCGACCGGTACCGCTGCCTTCCTCGAGCGCCTGGCGCTCGCTGTAGGCGACCGACAGCAGCGCGCCGAACTTGCCGTCGGCCCAGGTGTTGGCGATCAGGCCGGCGACGCGCGGATCGGCCTTGTTGGCCATGTCGTTGAAGCTGGCCTGGCCGCTGCCGACGATCGTCAGACCGTCGTAGTCGAACGGGCGCGCGGTGCGCAGATCGACGGTCGCGCCGAGCGAACCTTCCTCGACGTCCGCCGATGCGGTCTTGCGCACGATCAGCTGCGAGAACAGGTCGGATGCGAACACGTTGAAGTCGAAGCCGCGGCCCCGGTTGGAGCCGCCGCTCTGGTCGGACGCGCCGACGGTGGTCAGCGCTTCCATGCCGTTGATGCGCACGCGGGTGAAGTCCGGACCGAGACCGCGCACGGTGATCTGGCGGCCTTCGCCGGCGTCGCGCGCGATCACCACGCCGGGGATGCGCTGCAGCGATTCGGCCAGGTTGAGATCGGGGAACTTGCCGATGTCCTCGGCGACGATCGCATCGACCACACCCGCTTCGCCGCGCTTGATGTCGAGCGCCTTCTCGACGCTGGCGCGGTAGCCCACGACACGCACCGCTTCGAGCTGGGTCGCGTCACCGGCGGTGGCGGTCTCTTCGACACCGTCGTCCGCAGTGGTCCCGGCGGTCTGCGCGAACACGGGCATGGCCACCGCCTGCAGCGCGATCGCAATGCTCGCGGCCAGCAAGGTAACCGGTGTCTTTTTCGAACCGAACAACTGCGTCATGTCGTTCCCCTCCCAGGGTGCGAAGCGGTCTCGGCGCGTCTTGACTGCATCGACGCGCTTGTTATGGTGTTCGCCGGTGCCGGAATGACACCGCGGGTCAAACGCTAGCAGAGGCGATTCTGCAAAGCATGTTGCGCCGCCACATCCACATGCCCGCTCCCCCACCGGGCCCGATCGAAAGGCATTGCCGCGATGGGCAAACGTATTCTCTGTTTCGGCGAGCTGTTGCTGCGCCTGGGCGCGCCAGGGCGCGAATTCCTGCTGCAATCCCGGCATCTGGACGTGCACGTCGGCGGCGCGGAAACCAACGTCGCGGTGTCGCTCGCCCGCTTCGGTCATGACGCCGCGCTGGCCGGTACGGTGGCCGCCAATGCGCTGGGCGATGGCGCATTGGGCGAACTGCGCCGGCACGGCGTGGATGTCTCGCGCGTCATCCGCACGCCGGGCCGCATGGGCCTGTACTTCTTCGCCGCCGGCGCCGGTCTGCGGCCCAGCGACGTGGTCTACGACCGCGCCGACTCGGCCTTCGCACGCGCCGCGCCGGGCAGCTACGACTGGCCTGCCCTGCTCGACGGCATCGACTGCCTGCATGTCTCCGGCGTGACGCCGGCCGTGGGCCCGAATGCCGCCGAGGCGGCACTGGCCGCGCTGCGCGCCGCACGCGCACGCGGCACCACGGTGTCCTTCGACGGCAATTTCCGCCCGAAGCTGTGGGCCGCGTGGAACGACACGCCCGCGCCGCTGCTGCGCGGTCTGCTGGCCGAGGCGGACATCGCCTTCATCGATCACCGCGACATCGATCTCGTGCTCGGCGCGGAGGCATCGGAAACCGGCGCACACGCCAGCGCCGAACGCACCCTGCAGGCGTCCGCGCGCGCGTTCGCGGCGTTCCCGCATCTGCAGCGCATCGCGTGCACGCAGCGCACGGTGCACAGCGTCGACCGTCACGCGCTCGGCGCGCTGCTGGTGCGTCGCGACGGCGGCGTGCAGCGCATCGACGCCCTGCCCGTCGACGGCATCGTCGACCGGATCGGCGGCGGCGACGCGTTTGCAGCCGGCGTGCTGCACGGCGTGCTGTCGGGTCTCGACGACGCCCGCACGCTCGCGTTCGGTCTCGCGGCGGCACGGCTCAAGCACAGCGTGCCGGGCGACTTCAATCTGGTCGGCGAATCCGACGTGACCGCGCTCGTCGACAGCGGGCGATTCGACGTGCGCCGCTGACCGCAATCGCGATGCCGTAAACGAAACGGCCCGCCAATGGCGGGCCGTTCGTGTATCAGGCGCTGCGCGGCCTCACAGCTCGCAGAAGCAGTACGCAACCGCCTTGACCGGACGACCCGGCTGCGGGGTGATCACGCTTTCGAGCAGCTGCAGATCCTGCTCCGCCCGCGGCACTGCGCGGGCCAGCAGGCCGCGTGCGATGTCGCTGTGGCCGACCAGCGCGCCGCCGAGACGGCCGCTGACGAAGCCGGTCAGGAAGCGACCGAACGGCGTCGCGGTCTTCTCCACGTAACGCGTGCGCCACTTGCCTTCTTCCAGCCCACCGAGTTCGGCGGCCTTGGCGATCGCAGTGCGCAGACCGCCGAGCTCGTCGACCAGACCGCGATCGAGCGCCTGGGTGCCGCTCCACACGCGACCACGCGCGACGGTGTCGATCTCTGCGCTGCTGCGGCCGCGCGCCTCGCCGACCTTGCCGATGAAGTTGGCGTAGCCGCGATCGATGATCGCCTGGATCGCCTGCCCGGCTTCGGGCTGCAGTTCGCGGGTCAGATCGAACGCGCCGGCGAAGCGCGTGGTGCCGACGCCGTCGGTACGCACGCCGATCTTCTCCAGCGTGCGCGGGAAGGTTGGCACCAGCGCGAAGATGCCGATCGAACCGGTGATCGTCGATGCATCGGCGTAGATGCGATCGGCGTTCATGCTGATCCAGTAGCCGCCCGAAGCGGCGACGTCGCCCATCGACACCACCACCGGCTTGCCGGCGGCCTTGAGCGCGTCGACCTCGCGACGGATCTGCTCGGACGCGAACACTTCGCCGCCACCCGAATCGACGCGCAGCACGACCGACTTCACGTGCTCGTCTTCGAGCGCCTCGCGCAGCAGGGCCGAGGTCGACTCGCCACCGATCGTGCCCGGCGGCTGCTCGCCACCGGTAATGCCGCCTTCGGCGACGACCACGGCGACCTGGTCGCGACGGTCCGCGGCCGAGCTGGCCGGCGACACGTGCGCGAGGAAGTCGCGCATCGACACCTGGCGGAAGCCGCCCTCGGCATCTTCGTCGGCGACGCCGCGCTCGATGAGCAGGTCTTCGACTTCGCCACGCGTCTTCAGGCCGTCGACGAACTTCTGCGACAGCGCGTACTGCGCCAGATCGCCCTGGGCCGCGGCGATGCCCTGCGGCAGCGTGTCGACGCCGGCATTGAGCGCCTCGGGCGTGGTGCCGCGCACCTTGGCGATATCGGCGATATGCCGCTGCCAGATGTCGTTCATCCAGTACAGGTCGGCTTCCTTCGACTCCGGCGACGCGCCGTCGAGGATGTAGGGCTCGGCCGCCGACTTGTATTCGCCGACCTTGAACAGGTGCACGTCCACGCCGAGCTTGTCGGCCAGCGCCTCGCGGTAATACTGGCGATAGCCGGCCAGACCTTCGAGCATCATGCCGCCCTCGGGATCGAGGTAAACCTCGTCCGCCTGCGCTGCAAGCAGATACTGCTGCTGGCCGAAATACTCGCCGAACGCGACGACCTGCTTGCCGGCCGCACGCACTTCGCTGATGGCGTCGGCCACTTCGCGCATCGACGCGTAACCGGAGAAGGTCATGCGGTCGGTACGCAGCAGCACCCGTTCGATGCGGTCGTCGGTCTTCGCCGCTTCCAGCGCGCGCAGCACGTCGCGCAGCTGCACTTCGCCCACGCCGCTGCCGCTGTTCTCGGCCAGCGCGCGCATGAAGGGATCGGACTTGTACTGCTCCACCAGCGCGCCTTCCGGCGCGATGACCAGCGTGGTGCGCTCGAGCAGAGGCGACTGCCGCGAACCGCCGCCGACGATCGCGATGAGGATCAGCAGTGCGACCAGGAACAGCAGGCCGAAGAACAGGAAATTGAGGATCAACCGGCGGATGAAATTCATCCCGTCCCAGATGCCGACAATGAAGCGCGTCAGCGGCGCGCGTGGCTGCACAGTACTCATGCGTAAAACGGCTCCATCAGAAGAATTCGCGGGTCGTGGCCGCCGGCAGCGGTGCGGCCACGGGTCCGCCCAGCACGCAGCCTACCGGGCGCGGCAGGGCATTGCATGCGCCGGTCGTCACTGTGCCGTCGGGTCCGGGGTCGGCGCGGGCACACGCCGGCTGCTGCGCAGGAAACGGGTGCCCAGCAGCACGGCCGCGACGGTGAGGCCGGCGATCAGGCCGATCCACATGCCCTTCGGCCCCCACCCCAGCCCGAGACCGAGCGTGGCGCCCAGCGCCATGCCCACGCCCCAGTACGCGGCCGCGGCGAGGAACATCGGCACGCGCGTGTCCTTGAGCCCGCGCAGCGCGCCGGCCGACAGCGCCTGGATGCCGTCGGGAAACTGGAACGCGGCGGCGTAGAGCAGCAGCGATCCGGCCAGCGCGGCGACCGCCGCATCCTCGGTGTAGATGCGCACCACGTGGTCGTGGCCCAGGAGCAGCAGCACGCCGGACACCGTCTGCGTCACCAGCACCAGCGTCAGGCCGGCGAAGCCCGCCCGGCGCACGCCGGCGCTGCCCAGGCCGCGACCGATCGCATTGCCCACGCGCACCGTGGTCGCTTCGGCCAGGCCGAACGGCACCATGAAACACAGCGCCGCGACATTGATCGCGATCTGGTGCGCCGCCGCCTCGATCTCGCCGAGCCGGCCGATCAGCAGCGCGGTCACCACGAACAGGCTGCCTTCCATCGTCACGGTCACGCCGATCGGCAGACCGGTGCGCAGCAGCGCGCGGATCTCCGTCCAGCGCGGCGGGTCGAAGCGGGTGAACAGCTGGTAGCGCGCGAACCGCTTCGACAGCGCCAGATACAGGGCGAATGCGATCGACTGGGTCCACATCATGATCGCGGACGCGATACCCAGCCCGCCGGCGCCGCCCTCGGGGAACGGGCCCCAGCCGAACGCGAGCGCGTAGCCCATCGGCACCAGCACGGCGAGACCGCCGAAGCCGAAGACCATCGTCGGCAGCGTCCAGTGCAGGCCGTCGCTGAGGTAGCGCATGCAGAAATACAGCGTCAGCGCCGGCACGCCCCAGCGGATGCCGTGCAGGAACGCGGTCGCGCCCGGCACGATGTCCGGGGCGATGCCGAACGGACCGAGCCCGGCGGCCAGCGCCGTCAGCAGCCCGAACAGCGCCACGCCCAGACCCGCCGCCAGCCACAGCGCCTGCCGGAACAGCGGGCCGACCTCGGCATGGCGGCCTTCGCCGTCGAGCTGCGACACCGACGGCGGCACCGCCATCAGCGTGCCCATCGGCACCATCAGCGGCAGCCAGAAAATCGCGGTGCCCACGGCGACACCCGCCAGCGTGGCCGTGCCGTGGTGGCCGGCGATGACGGAATCGACGAAACCGATCAGGCCGGTGGCGACGTGGCCAGCGACCAGCGGGGCCGCCAGAACGGCGGTGCGCCGCACCTCGTGACCGAAGGGCGGCGGCGTGATTGCGGAGGACATGGGAACGGCTCTGCGGCTGCGGCCGCGCGTACGACGGATGCGTGCGCTGGCACCGGGGCGCGAAGGACCGCATTCTACCGGCACGCCGCGCAGGGGAGCGACACGCGCGGCGCCCCACGCCCGCCTTTTGTCCGTGTCCGCGGCCGCGCCGCTGCGGCCTTGCCAGGAATCCGTCCGCGCATGTCCCACGCTGCCCTGCCGCCGCTGCCCTCCGACGACGCACACCCGTCCGCCTGCGAGAACTGCGGCACGCCGCTGCACGGCGACTTCTGCCACGTCTGCGGCCAGTCCACGCACAGCCCGGTGCGCAACGTCGCCCACGCGGTGGAGGAAGTCTTCGAATCCTTCTGGCATCTCGACGGTCGCATCTTCCGCACGTTGCGCGACCTGTTCGTGCCGGGCCGCATCGCCAACCGCTATCTCGGCGGCCATCGCGTGCGCTACGTCGCACCGATGCGGCTGTTCGTGATCCTGACGCTGCTGACGTTCTTCGTCGCCAAGTTCGTCGTCCAGGACGCGATGCAGGACGTCCAGCCCGGCCAGATGGTGCGCACCGACGATGTCGCCACCGAGTTCTCGCAGGCGCAGACCGTCGACGAGGTGCAGACGATGCGCGACGACGCACTGGCCGGCATCGCCGAGACCCGCCGCACCGTCGGCGCACTGCCGGGCGTGAGCCCGCAACTCGACGTCGCCGCGGCGGAAGTGCGCGCGCAGGCGCAAGCGCGGATCGCGACACTCGCGCCCGACGGCGCGGCGCCGACCGCCCCCGATGCGGCGCCCGATGCCGCCACATTGGACACCGGTCCACAGGCCGCGACGACACCCGCGCCCGACGACGCCGACGCGTCGACATCCGGCCCGCCGACCATCGGCGGCCCGATCGGCGAACGCATCGAGCGCAACATCGAACGGTTCAACAACGATCCGCAGATCTTCGTGCGCGCCCTGTTCGGCGTCGCACCGACCGCGCTCTTCATCCTGGTACCGCTGTTCGCCGTGCTGCTGAAGCTGCTCTACCTGTTCCAGGGTCGGCTGTATCTCGAGCACGTCGTCGTCGGCCTCTACAGCCACGCGGCGCTGATGCTGGCGTTGTTGCTGGTGCTCTGCGGTGCGCTCGCATCGCCCTGGCTGGCGACGCACGCGGCGTGGTCGACGGGCATCGTCGGCGTCGCGCAGATCCTGCTGCTGTGGGCGATGCCGGTCTATCTGCTGCTGATGCAGAAGCGCGTGTACGGCCAGTCGTGGCCGTGGACACTGGTGAAGTTCGCGATCATCGGCATGGCGTACCTCGCGCTGTTCCTCAGCGTCGCGATTCCGATGGCGGGCTACGCGCTGTACGCGTTGTAGCGTCGCGTTCGAAACGCCGTCAGGGCGTTCCGGCCACCCGCGCACGCAGCCACGCATCGCGCGTATCGGCCGAAACGCCGTCAGGGCGTTCCGGCCACCCGCGCACGCAGCCACGCATCGCGCGTATCGGCCGGCACCGCCAGCCACTGCGCACGCAGCGCGTCGCGCTCCTGCGGCGGTGTGCGCTGGGCCAGGGCGGCGAGATCGTCGCGCGCCTGCAGCGACGTCGCACGCAGCGCGAGCAGCACCGGGCCGCGCTGGTCTTCGGGCATCGCCGAGAACAGCGGATGCAGCCGTGGCCAGTCGGCGCCGAGCACCGGCCCCAGCAGCCAGCCGCGGCGCAGGCTCAGATCCAGTTGTTCGAAGGCCAGCCGCAGTTCGCGCTGCTCGGGCTCGGGCAGGGTCTCGAAATGCGCGGCCGCCTGCTGCAGCCGCATGCGCTCGGCATGCGGCAGGGCGTCGGCCGCCTGCCAGGCGATCCGCCGGCGCGCACGCTCGCCGGCCGGCAGGATCTGCCACGCCGCCAGGCGCGCCTTCAATGCGTCGCGCTCGGCCGGGGTCATCTGCGCGAGGCGTGCGGCGCGGGCTTCGAGTTGTGCGCGTTCGGCGGCCGGCAACGATTCGGCTTTCAAGGCAGGCGGCAGGGCGGCCTGCGCGAGCGGCGCGGCGAGGAGCAGCAGCCCCGCGACGCCAGCGAAGCGGCGCACGCGCTCAGAGATCGGCATCGGTGGTCTCCATGCCGTCGGCATCGTCCGGCACGTCGTCGAGATGGGCGTCGCGGGTGTCGTCGGTCGGTGTTTCGATCTGCGTGGACAGCCACGCGTAGAACGCGGGGTCCTCGCGCCAGGGCGCGTTTTCCGATTCGGTCAGCAGTTCGAAGTCCGGCGCGGTCAGCAGCGCGACCTCGTCGTCGTAGGTCGCTGCCGGGGACTGGGCGTCCGGCAGGGCCTCGATCCGGATCGTCGTGTCGTCGTCGAGACCGCCGCCCGGCAACGCATCGCGCCAGGTCCAAGCCAGCGCGGCGACCATCGCGACCAGAACCACCGCCTGCGCCGGCCACAACCAGCGGGCACGGGTCCGGGGCGGCGACGGCGCAGCCTCGGCCGGGGGCGGCGCAGCGACGGCGCGCTGCAGCGGGAACCGGCGCAGCGGCGGCACCTGGCCGCGCAGCGCGGCCTCGCGCAGGCCGGCCAGGCGTGCCAGGCGATCGGGCGGCAGCGCGCGGATCGCCGCCTGCGCGGCCTCGGCGATGCGACGCCAGGCGTCGGGATCGGGGCTGCCGTCCTCGCGATGCGGCAAGGCGCGCTGCAGGCCCAGTCGATACGTGGCCCGGGTGACGCCCAGGACCGCGGCCGCTTCGTGTTCCGGCAGGCCGGCCACCATCCGCAGCAGCACCGTGACCCGCGGACCGCCGGACAGCCCGGCCAGTGCGGGCAGGCCATCGGCATCGTCGGGCAGCACCGCGGGCGCGCGCAACGCCGGCGCCGCCAGCAGCTGGGCCCAGAACCGGCGCGGCCAATCGGGGAACGGGGTATTGGTCGCCAGCTGGCCGAAATCGGTCATCGCGGCGGCCAGCGCGGCGTCGCCGGTCTCGATGTCGCCGCTCTGCCACTGCGCGAACGCGGCCGCGCGCCGCTCCACCCCGCGCAGGAACGCGGCGACGGCGGAGGACATTCCGGGTGGAGCTGACTGGGGAGGCGTGGTCATCGGGGCCGGCGTGTGCGACCGCGCATCATAGCCATCCGCCGCCGCGGCCCAAGCCTTGACAGATCGTCGCGCGAACGTTCCACAGGCGCCGACGCGCGCAAGTGGTTGTTCACAGGGTTCACAACGCTGTCATCCAGCTGAAGATGACCACATGCCGATGCTGCATGACAACAATGTTTCACGGCCAAGCCGTTGATTCCATTGCGGATTACCCATATGGCACTTTTTTGTCCAACATATCCTTTACCCCACTGAATACCGCATAACGTCGTGTTCGAAGCGGTGTATGCACAGGCTTATCCACAGATCGTGTGGATAAGCGGCAATCCCTTTTCTTTCCGGCACTTGCAGCGACAACGTACAAGTCAAGCGAGGTTGGGCGCGCAAATGAGGGAAAGCGCCGGTCGAGCCGATAGAATTTGCAGGTGCCCGATCCGAACGCCGCCCTTTCCGTCCTCCAGATCGCCCTGCCGGTGCCGCTGCCGCGCCTGTTCGACTATCGCGCGCCCGCCGGCGCCGCCGTCGGACCGGGCGATGTCGGACGCCGGGTCCGGGTGCCGTTCGGGCCCCGGGAACTGATCGGCGTCGTGGCGGGCGTCGGCGCCCCCGACGATCCCGCGCAGACGCTCCGCGAGGCGCTCGAATGGCTCGACGACGCCCCGCTGCTGCACGGCGAGCTGGCCGCCTCGCTGCGCTGGCTCGCCCGCTACACCCATGCGCCGCTGGGCGAAGTGCTGGCGACGGCCCTGCCCGCCGCCCTCCGCCGTGGTGAGGCGCTGCCCGATACCCACGCCTGGGCCTGGCGGTTGACCGAAGCCGGTCGGACCGCGTTGTCCGGACTCAAAGCCGGTGGCCGCCCGCAGCGCCTGGCCGCCCTGCTCGCGCCCACGCCCAGGGACGAAGACGCGCTGGACTTGGCGATGGACGGCTGGCGCGCCGCCGCGCGCACGCTGGCCGGTCGCGGCCTCGCCGAACGCTTCGCGATTCCGGCATCCCAACTGGCGCCCACGCCACAGCCAGGGCCGTCGCTGCACGACGAACAGCAGCAGGCGGTCGATGCGGTCGCCGCCTGCATCGGTTTCGCCGCGCTGCTGCTCGATGGCGTGACCGGCAGCGGCAAGACCGAGGTCTACCTGCAGGCGATCGCCGACTGCCTGGCGCGCGGACGACAGGCGCTGGTGCTGGTGCCGGAGATCGGCCTGACCCCGCAGACGCTCGCGCGCTTCCGTGCCCGCCTCGGCGTGCCGGTGCATGCGCTGCATTCGGGACTGGGCGACGGCGAACGCGCGCGTGTCTGGGCGGCTGCGGCGCGCGGCGAGGCGCGCGTCGTCGTCGGCACCCGTTCGGCGGTGTTCGTGCCGCTGCCCGATGCCGGGCTGATCGTCGTCGACGAGGAACACGACGGCAGCTACAAGCAGCAGGACGGTATCCGCTACCACGCGCGCGACTTCGCGCTGGTGCGCGCCAAGGCGCTCGACGTGCCGGTGCTACTGGGCAGCGCGACACCGTCGCTGGAATCGCTGCAGAACGCCGTCTCCGGCCGCTACGCCCATCTGCGCCTGACCCACCGCGCCGGCGCGGCGAAACCACCGACGGTGCGCGTGCTCGATGTGCGCAAGCGCCCGCTCGAGGCCGGCCTGTCGCCGGAGATGTTCGCCGCGATCTCCGCCGCGCTCGCTGCCGGCGGACAGGTGCTGGTGTTCAAGAACCGCCGCGGCTATGCGCCGGTGCTGCTGTGCCACGACTGCGGCTGGAGCGCGCACTGCCCGCGCTGCAGCACGCCCGATCGTCCGCATCCGATGACCGTGCACGCCGGCGGGCGCCGCCTGCAGTGCCATCACTGCGGCCATCGCGCGAGCGCGCCGCCGGCGTGTCCCGATTGCGCGAGTCTCGGCCTGCAGCCGCAGGGCGTGGGCACCGAACGCATCGAAGAGCTGCTGGCCGCGCGCTTCGCTGACGTGCCGGTGTTGCGCATCGACCGCGGCAGCACGCGTCGACGCGATGCGCTGGAAAATCTTCTGGGCGAACTCGGCAGTCAGCCCGGCATCCTGATCGGCACGCAGATGCTGGCCAAGGGTCACGATCTGCCGAATCTCACGCTCGTGTGCGTGGTCGGCATCGACGAAGGCCTGTTCTCGGCCGACTTCCGCGCCGGCGAGAAACTCGCGCAGCTGCTGATCCAGGTCGCCGGGCGCGCCGGCCGCGCGGAAAAAGCCGGCCAGGTGTTGCTGCAGACCCACCACCCCGAACATCCGCTGCTGCTGACGCTGATCCAGGGCGGGTATCACGCCTTCGCTGCGGAAGAACTGATGCAACGCGAAGCTGCGGGATTCCCGCCGTTCGCACCGCTCGCGCTGCTGCGCGCCGAGTCGCAGCAGGCCGAACCGCCGATGGCATTCCTGCAGGCCGCGCGCCGCGTGCTCGCGCCGCATGCCGGCCGCGACGCCGCCGGCATGCCGACACTGCTACTCGACGGCCCGGTGGTCGCACCGATGCCCCGCCGCGCAGGCGTGTATCGCGCGCAATTGCTGATCGCCACCGATCAACGTCCGCGCCTGCACGCGATTCTCGATGCGGCCCTGCCGCTGATCCACGCCCTGCCCGAAGCACGCCGCGCGCGCTGGTCGCTGGATGTGGATCCGGTGGATCTGTACTGAGTCGACCGGAACGCGGACGCGTCAGTCCGTCGCCGCCGGCTTGCGGCGACCGCGTGCACGTGACGCCTGTTGCGCAGGCGGCTTCTTCGGCGCCTCGCGGATCTCGACCGCCTGCCCCACCCGGCGCACTTCGAACAGCCCGGTCGCATCGATCAACGCACTGAGGTTGCGATAGCCGTAATTGCGCGCGTCGAACGAGCCCTGGTTGCGCACGTGGCTGCCGACCTCGCCCAGATGCGACCAGCCCGCGTCATCGGCGCCTGCGGACACCGCATTGCGCAACAGCTGCACGAGCTCGCGATCGGCCTGCAGTTCGCCGCCGGTGCGCGGCTTGGTCGTGCCGCCGCTGTCGACCTCGTCGGCGGCGCGGAGTTTCTCCAGATACAGGAACGTCGAACAGGCTTTGACGAACGGCGTCGGCGTTTTCTCCTGGCCGAAGCCGTAGACCGCGTAACCGTCGTTGCGCAGGCGCATCACCAGCGGCGTGAAATCCGCATCGCTGGACACGATGGCGAAGCCGTCGAGATTGCGCGCGTACATCAGGTCCATCGCGTCGATGACCATCGCCATGTCGGACGCATTCTTGCCGGTGCTGTAGGCGAACTGCTGGATCGGGCGGATCGCATATTCGTGCAGCACTTTCTCCCAGCCGACCAGATGCTGGCTTTTCCAGTTGCCGTAGGCGCGCCGCACGTTGGCGACGCCATGGCGCGCGACCTCGGCGAGGATCACGTCGATCTTCGCCGCCGGCGCATTGTCGGCATCGATCAGCAGCGCGATGCGTTTCTCGTTGTCGATGCGGGTGTGTTCGCCCATGGCGGCTCTCCGGTCGGGGCGCGCGGCGCGCGCCGGATGCAACACGGCGGCGGTGTTCAGTCCGCGCCGAACAGTTCGCGGGCCATGACGATCGCGTCCTCACGGCCATTGTGCGCGGGGTAGTAACGCGGCCGACGGCCGATCTCGTTGAAGCCTTCGTCGTGATACAGCGCGACCGCATTCGGATTCGACGGCCGCACTTCGAGGAACACGCGCTGCGCGCCGTGCTGCTGGGCGAGATCGACCAGGGCGCGGAACAGGCGGCGGCCGTGGCCGCGGCCATGCAGGTCGGGATCGACGCAGACATTGAGCACGTGCGCTTCGCCGGCCGCGACGCTCAGCACGCCGTACCCGGCGAGTCGCCGGTCGACGTGCAGCACCCACGCGGGATACGCCGCGCGCAGGCAGTCGTCGAAGATGCCGCGCGTCCACGGAAACGGATACGCGCGCACTTCGATTTCCATGACCGCATCGACGTCGGTCGCGCGCATCGGACGCAGCGACCAGTCGCGCGCCGCAGTGGCCGCCGCCGGCATCGACTGCGTGTCGGGCTCAGCCGCCATGGCGGCGCAACCGACGCAGCCGCGGCCACAGGGCACGCTTGGCCGACGCCGAGCGCAGATCGGTCAACGAACCGAGACTGCGCACGAAGGCGAACGCGCCATCGCCATCGCGATGCAGGCCGGCAGCGCGCAGCAATGGGTCGACGAGCGGGTCGTCCGGCAACACCTGCCCGGGCACCTGCACGCGATAGCGGTCGTGGCCCAGCGCATCGAGCGCCGCGATCTGCAGCGCATCCCAGGTCACGAGGCGGCCTCGGCGCCTCCGCGGCGGCGCAGCAGCCACAGCGTCGGACCGGACAATGCGTAAAGCACGGCGGCGATCAGCAGGGTCTTGGGCGGATCCACCCACATCGCGATCAGCAGGCCGACCGCGACGACCAGCGCCACGAACGGCACGCGATCGGACTTCGGCCCGGTGCCGCTGCCCTTGAAGCTGGTGTAGCGGATGCGGCTGACCATCAGCAGGCCGCAGACCACCGTGACCGCGAGCGCGACGTAGCGCAGCGCGTCGCCGGTGAAGTCGAGCTCGTGGCAGGTCCAGACGAAACTCGCCATCAGGCCCGCCGCCGCGGGACTCGCCAGGCCGACGAAATAACGCTTGTCGACCGTCGCCACCTGGCTGTTGAACCGCGCCAGGCGCAGCGCCGCGCAGGCGGCATAGAGAAATGCGCCCAGCCAACCGATCTTGCCGAGCGTGGTGCCGTCGAGGCGCATCGCCATCAGCGACCAGTGGTACATCACCAGCGCCGGCGCCAGACCGAAACTGATCAGGTCGGCCAGCGAGTCGTACTGGACGCCGAATTCGCTCTGGGTATTGGTCAGGCGTGCGACCCGGCCGTCGATGCCGTCGAGCACCGCGGCGACGAAGATCGCGATGCATGCGGCGCTGAAGCGGCCCTGCGATGCGGCGATGATCGCGAAGAATCCCGCGAACAGGCCGCCGGTGGTGAACAGATTCGGCAGCAGGTAGATGCCGCGGCCGCGGCGCGGGGTCGGGTCGGGTTGGCTCATGCGGGCCAGTGTAGCGCCTGCATCGGGCCGGCCGGCGACAGCGGTTGCGCCTGCGGCCCCGGAGTGCTGCAATCGCCGCCACATTCGAGCACCTGCCGGGGACCGCCATGCGCCGCACTTTCGTGACCGCCCTTGCATTGCTCATCGCCGCCGCGCCACTCGCCGCCAGCGAGGTCTACAGCTGGAAGGACGCGCGCGGCGTCACCCATTATTCGCAGACACCGCCACCGGCCGGCACGCGTTTCGAAGTGCGCAACGTGCACGGCAACGCCGCGTCGTCCACGGCGGCCACACCTGCACCGGCGGCCGCACCCGCGGCGGCGCAGGCGGCGACCACCGCCAGCGCGGGGGGCGACAACAGCCAGTGCGCACTCGCCCGCACCAACGTCGCCGCACTCAAGGGCGAAGGCGCGGTGCAGCAGCTCGGCGCCGACGGCAAGCCGCGCGAACTCGCCGGCAGCGAACGCGCCGACCAGCTCGCGCTGTCGGAAGCCGCGGTTCGCGCCTACTGCCGCTGACACCCGGCCGGCAGGCCGGCACGCGCGGGGCGCGTGGCACACTATCGCCCCCCGTTCCCAGCCAGAAGCCGCCGATGCGCCTGTCGCAGTTCCATCTCCGCACCGAGAAAGAAACGCCCGCCGATGCCGAGGTCACCAGCCACAAGCTGATGCTCAAGGCCGGCATGCTGCGCAAGCTGGGCGCCGGTCTCTATACGTGGTCGCCGCTGGGTCTGCGCGTGCTGCGCAAAGTCGAAGGCATCGTGCGCGAGGAAATGAACGCCGCCGGCGCGATCGAACTGCTGATGCCGGCCGTGCAGCCGCGCGAGCTGTGGGAAGAAACCGGCCGCTGGGAGAAGTTCGGCGGCCAGCTGCTGAAGATGCAGGACCGCAAGGAGAGCTGGTACTGCTTCGGCCCGACGCACGAGGAAGTCGTCACCGATTTCGCGCGCAGCGAACTGGCCAGCTATAAGCAGCTGCCGGTGAATTTCTACCAGATCCAGACCAAGTTCCGCGACGAGATCCGCCCGCGTTTCGGCGTGATGCGCGCGCGCGAATTCCTGATGAAGGATGCCTACTCGTTCGACATCGACGAGGCCGGCATGGCCGCGTCGTACCAGGCCATGCATGCGGCCTACACGCGCATCTTCACCCGCCTCGGTCTCGAGTTCCGCTCGGTGCAGGCCGATTCGGGCGCGATCGGCGGTGACGCCTCGCAGGAATTCCACGTCATCGCCGATTCGGGCGAAGACGCGCTGGTGTTCTCGACCGGCTCGGAATACGCCGCGAACGTCGAAGCCGCGCGCGCCGCTGCGCCCGCGCCGCGTCCGGCGGCATCGGAAACCCTGCGCAAGGTCGACACGCCGACGCAGAAGACCTGCGAAGACGTCGCCGCCCTGCTCGACATTCCGCTCGCACGCACCGCGAAGTCGATCGCGCTGATGGCCGGCGAGGCCTTCGTGCTCGCGCTGGTGCGCGGCGACCATGCGGTCAATGCGATCAAGCTCGCCAAGGTCGACGGCCTCGCCGATTACCGCATGGCGACGGAAGCGGAAATCGCCGCGCATCTGGGCGCGGCGTCGGGCTTCCTCGGACCGATCGGCGCCGCCAGGCCGATCCGCGTCGTCGCCGATCTCGAAGTCGCCGCACTGGCCGATTTCGTCGTCGGCGCCAACGCCACCGGCTTCCACATCGCCGGCGTCAACTGGGGCCGCGATCTGCCCGAGGCCGACGTGGTCGCCGACATCCGCGACGTCGTCGCCGGTGACCGCGCCGAAGACGGCGGCGAACTGAAGATCGCGCGCGGCATCGAGGTCGGCCACGTGTTCCAGCTCGGCCGCAAGTACGCCGAGGCCATGCACTTCAAGGTGCTCGACGCCAACGGCAAGGCGAGCGTGCCCTTCATGGGCTGCTACGGCATCGGCGTGTCGCGCATCGTCGCGGCGGCGATCGAACAGAACCACGACGCGAACGGCATCGTGTGGCCGCTCGCAATGGCGCCGTGGCAGGTCGCGGTGTGCGTGATCAATCCGAAGAACGAGGCGCACGTGGCCGAGGCCGCGGACGCGCTGTATCGCGAACTCGGCGCGGCCGGGTTCGAAACCGTGCTCGACGACCGCGGCCTGCGCCCCGGCATGATGTTCGGCGACATCGAATTGATCGGCATTCCGCATCGCGTGGTGGTTTCGGCGCGCGGACTGGAATCGGGCGCGTTCGAGTATCGCGCGCGCCATGCCAGCGAATCGGAGAATCTCGATCGCGCGGCGCTGTTCTCGCGCCTGCGCGGCTGAGGGTTTCCTGCGCGAAACCGGCGGCATTTACCGCCGGATAATCCCGAATGTTCACGCGGCCTGCACGAGCGGGCCGCGCTGACGCGTGCGCGGTATTTGTCGACCCGCGATAAACCGGATTAAGATGCCGCCCATGCCAATGGACTGGTATTCCCAATAATCAGCCGGAGCCGACTCAAATGGCGTTTGACCTCAATGCATTTTCACCCCAGCAGCTCGACGCGCTGATCACCCAGGCCAAGGAGCGCAAGACGACGCTGAAGAAGCGCAAGCCGCTGACGGCCGTGCGCAAGAAGCTGACGGACATGGCCGCGGCCGAGGGTTACAGCATCGCCGAGCTGTTCGGTGGCAGCGCACCGCGCGCGGCATCGACCGCGGCTGCGCCTGCGACGCGCAAGAGCGCGACCAAGGGTCGCAAGCTCGGCAAGGTGGCGCCGAAGTACCGCAATCCGGCGAACAAGGCCGAGACCTGGACCGGTCGGGGCAAGCAGCCGCTGTGGCTAGCCGCGCACACCAAGAAGGGCCGCAAGCTGGAAGAGTTCCTGATCCAGAAGTGAGCCTGGCGGTTCGCGCCGCGCAGTGACGTTCGAAAACGCCCTCCGACCGGAGGGCGTTTGCGTATGCGGCTCAGAGGTTCTTGCGCGCCGGCAGCAGCACGTTGCCGAACAGCAGGCCGGCGATCAGCGCCAGCACGATGTTCATCACCACCAGCGCCGCTTCCTGGCCGGCGGCCATGTCTTGCTGCTGCACCAGATTCATCAGACCGCGCAGGCTGTTACTGCCGGGCACCAGCATGATCAGCCCCGGCACCCGGATCACCGCGCCCGGACGGTTGGCCCAGCGCGCGTAGCCGTTGCCGGCCGCGGTGGTCACCAGCGCGGCGACGAACAGGCCGATATTCGGACCGAGTGCGGCGCCGACCCAGCGCGAGACGAGATATCCCGACGCGGCGGCGCCCATGACCAGCAGCACGTCGCGGCGCCCGGCGCGGAACAGGATCGCGAACGCCCCGGCCGCGGTCGCCAGCGCCGCCCATTCCACCCAGTCGGGCTGCGGCCGCAGCGCGCGCACGTTCGGCGTGACGCCGAGCATCTGCATCAGCGTGAGCGCGATGATCGTGCCAATGGTGAGTTTGAGCACCGTCGTGATCGCACCGGCGAAGCGCGCCGTGCCCGACACCAGATGCTGGCTGGTCAGTTCGTTGATCGCATTGGTGAGCGCCATACCCGGCAGCATCACGATCAGCGAGGCAATGACCACGGTATTGAGATTCAGCGGTGCGACGAAGGCCGACACCAGGATCGCGACCACGCCCGCGACCATGCCGGCCAGCGCTTCGTGCGCTTCCTTGAGCCGCGTACCGTTGCGCGTGACCAGGTCGAGCAGACCGATGAGCAGGCCGATGGTGCCCGCCGTCGCGATGTCGGCCCACGGCAGCCGCCACAGGCCGGCAACGCCCATCGCGACCATCGCGAAGCCCATGACCTGCGCCGCCTTGCCCCAGGCGCGCGGTTCGCGTGCGTCGAGCGCGCGCAGCGCGGCGTAGCCTTCGGCCAGATCCATCTCGCCGGCCATGACCTGCTCTGCGATGCGGTCGGTCTCGCACAGCTTGTAGAGGTTCACGTCGCCCGGCGACATGCGGATCACGCGCGTGGTGTCGCTGTCGCCCGGCGGGCGCAGCGGATCGCTGAAGGACAGCACCATGCCGGTCGGATTCACCCAGGGCTCGCAGTCGATACCGAGTTGCTGGGTCACCGCGATCACCGCGCCTTCGAGGCGCTGCGCGGTGGTGCCGTAGGCATGCAGATGCTCGGCCAGCTCGACCACGAAGGCGATGCGCGTGGCGTAGCTGGCAGTGGTGAGCGGGGTGGCGCCGGACATCGACACAGGATCGCACGTCGCGCCGGGCGCCCGGTAGGCCGCGCCGCCGTGATGCGCGGCCTCACACCTGATTTCGGTATGCTCACCGGCGTTTGCACCTCGACCGACCGATGCCTGCATGACCGTCCCCCGTCACGCCACGCCCAGCGCCGATTCCGGTGACGGTGGATCGCTGCGGCTGCGCGGTCACTGGACGCTCGCCTACGCCGGCGACATCGAGACGGTCCTGCGCGCGCACGAGGCGCCGGCGGGCGACGTGGACGCGACCGGCGTCGACCGGCTGGACTCGGTGGGCGTGCTGCAGCTGCTGCGCTTCGCCGAAAAACGCGGCCTGGATTTTTCGACGTTCCGGTTCCGCGACGACCACCACGCGCTGGTCGAGGCGATCGAGGACGTCGCCGACGACCGGCCGAAGAAGAAGCGCGATTACGGCGTGTATGCCGCGCTCGCACGTTTCGGCGAGACGATGCACGACAACTGGCGCGAGATCGTCGCGCTCGTCAGCTTCCTCGGCGAAACCCTGCTCAAGCTCGGACGCCTGCTGGTGTCGCCGCGACGCTTCCGCATGACCTCGACCGTGCACCACATGGAGCAGGTCGGTCTCGACGCGGTGCCGCTGGTCGCGCTGCTTTCATTTTTGGTCGGCGCGGTCATCGCCTTTCTCGGCTCGACCGTCCTGGCCGAATTCGGCGCGACGATCTTCGTCGTCGAACTGGTGTCGATCGCGTTCCTGCGCGAATTCGGCGTGCTGCTGACGGCGATCTTGCTCGCCGGTCGCACCGCCAGTGCGTTCACGGCGCAGATCGGCGCGATGGTGAGCCGCGAGGAAGTGGATGCGATCCGCACGCTCGGGCTGGACCCGGTCGATCTGCTGGTGATTCCGCGCGTGGTCGCGCTGATGGTGATGCTGCCGCTGCTGACCTTCATCGCGATGATCGCCGGCCTCATCGGCGGCCTGACCGTCGGTGCCTTCAGTCTCGACATTCCGCCGCAGGCCTACATGGCGCGCATGTACGAGACCATGAACGTCCGGCACTTCTTCGTCGGCATGTCCAAGGCGCCGATCTTCGCGATGGTGATCGGCCTGATCGGCTGCCTGGAAGGCCTGCAGGTCAAGGGCACGGCGCAGTCGGTCGGCGAGCGCACGACCTCGAGCGTGGTGCAGACGATCTCGCTGGTGATCGTGTTCGATGCGTTCGCCGCGATCTGGTTCATGCACGTGGGATGGTGACGATGTCCGACACGCCCGCCCGCGATCCGCATGCGCAGGATGACCTCGGCGACGAGATCGCGATCCGTGTGCGTGGCCTGGTCAACCGTTTCGGCGCGCAGACCGTGCACGAGAACCTCGATCTCGACGTGCGTCGCGGCGAGATACTCGGCGTGGTCGGCGGTTCGGGCACGGGCAAGTCGGTGCTGATGCGCAGCATCCTGGGGCTGCGTCCGCCGCAGGCGGGCACCATCGAGGTGCTGGGCGCCGATGCGCTGTCGCGCGACGTCGAGGAGCGCCGGCACATCGAACGCAACACCGGCGTGCTGTTCCAGGACGGCGCGCTGTTCTCGTCGCTGACCGTCGGCGAGAACGTGCAGGTGCCGCTGAAGGAACACCATCCGGATCTGCGCGATTCCTTGCGTTACGAGCTGGCGCTGCTGAAGGTCAAACTGTCCGGCCTTCCGGCCAATGCGCTCGACAAGCTGCCGGCGGAACTGTCGGGCGGCATGCGCAAGCGCGCGGGCCTGGCGCGGGCGCTGGCGCTCGACCCGCCGCTGCTGTTCCTCGATGAGCCCACGGCCGGTCTCGATCCGATCGGCGCGGCCGCGTTCGACCGCCTGATCCGCACGCTGCAGGAAGCGCTGGGACTGACCGTGTTCCTGATCACACACGACCTCGACACTCTGTACGCTATCTGTGACCGCATCGCGGTCCTGGCCGACAAACAGGTGATCGCGGTGGCGCCGGTGGCGGAGATCGAACAGGTCGACCATCCCTGGATCCAGGATTATTTCCACGGCCCGCGCGGCCGTGCCGCACGCGACGCCAGGGCCAACGCCCCGGGAGCCCACTGATGGAAACCAGAGCCAATTACGTCCTCATCGGCGCGTTCACGCTCATCGCGTCGATCGCTCTGCTCGGCTTCGCGCTGTGGGCGGCGAAGTATTCGTCCGACCGCAGCTGGAACGAGTTCGACGTCGTCTTCCGCGAGCCGGTGACCGGCCTGACCGAGGGCAGCAGCGTGCAGTACAACGGCATCGCCGTGGGCACGGTCGACAATTTGCAGCTCGCGCCGCAGGACCCGCGCCAGGTCATCGCGCGGCTGCGCGTGCAGGCCAATGCGCCGGTGAAGACCGACACCCGTGCGCGCATGTCGATGACCAGCCTGACCGGTTCGCCGATCATCCAGTTGACCGGCGGCTCGCCCGAAGCGCCGATGCTGGTGTCCGAAGACAGCGACCGCGTGCCGATCATCCAGACCGAAGCCTCGGCGCTGCAGAACATCTCCGACACTGCGAACCGCCTCGTCGAACGCCTCGACCGCGTGCTGAGCGAGGAGAACGTCGCGCGCATCTCCAACACGCTGGAGAACATCGAAGGCATGACCGGATCGGTCGCCGGGCAGCGCGAGGATCTCGCCGCGATCATCGTCAATGCGCGGACCGCCAGCGAACAGCTGGAGCAGACGCTGACCACGACCAACCGCGCGATGACCAACTTCGACCGCGAGCTGGTGCAGAAGCTGCCGGGCCTGGTGTCGAGCCTGGAAAGCACGCTCGCGCGCATGGACTCGGCCGCTGGCGGCGCCGATACCATCCTCAACGAGAACCGCGCGGCGATCAGCAGCTTCGCCAACGACGGCCTGTCGCAGCTCGGCCCGACGCTGGGCGAACTGCGTTCGCTGGTCCGCGACCTGCGCCGCATCAGCGACCGTCTCGACGCCAATCCCGCGCGTTACCTGCTCGGCCGCGACGCGCCGAAGGAATTCGAACCCGAATGATCACGCCCACGACCTCCGCGCGACGCGCCCTGCCCCGTCTCGCCGTCGCACTCGCGCTCGGCACCCTGCTCGCCGGCTGCAGCTCGCTGCTGGGCGGCGGTGGCGGCGAGCGCGACCGTTCTACGATCTATGCGCCCGATCCCCGCGTCGAAGCCAATCCCGCGTGGCCGCGCGCCGAGTGGCAGCTCACGCTGAGCCCGCCGACCGCCGCGCGCATGATCGACAGCTTCCGCATCGCCGTGCGCCCGACGCCCGCCGAACTGCAGGTTTACCGCGGCGCCAGCTGGGCGAAAACGCCGACCGACATGCTGCAGGACACCGTGCTGCGCACGATGGAAGACTCGGGCAACATTCCCGCCGTCGCGCGTCAGGGCGCCGGCATCACCGCCGACTACAAGCTGGTCATCGACCTGCGCCGCTTCGAGGCCGACTACAACGGCAACGTGCTGCCGGCGGCGACGATCGAAGCCAACGTCAAGCTGATCCACAACATCGACCAGACCGTCGTGGGCTCGCGTACGTTTATTGCGGCGCAGCCGGCGTCGAGCACCGAAGTCGCGCAGGTCGTCGACGCGTTCTCGGTCGCCCTGCAGAGCATCAGCGGCGAGATGGTCGGCTGGATCCTCGAGTCGGGCAACGCGCACGAAATGACCCACGACCGCAAGCCGCCGGCGTCGCCCGCGCCGCGCCGCTGAGTCGCGTCTTCGCCGCGCTTTTCTTGCGTCGCGTCTCGTCCGGCGCGCGTGGCTGATCTGCAGTCGCGTCCGACGACGCGGGTAGGCGACCCGCGGTGCCGTCCCGACGACCTGACTCAGGTCAGGATCCGCCGGAACGTCAGATTGACCCGCGGCCCGACCGGCCGCGCCGTCCGCGGCAGCGCATGCCGGAACCGCGTCTGCGTGTCGCCGCGCATCACCAGCAGACTGCCGTGCGGCAGCTCCAGCACATGCCGCGCGAACTGCCCGTCCGCGTCCGCCATCCGCGCCTTCAGCACGAAGCGACGCGTCGCGCCCAGACTCAACGACGCGATCACCGGCTCGGGCCCCAGTTCGCGCTCGTCGTCGCTGTGCCAGCCCATCGCGTCCTGTCCGTCGCGATAGAGATTGGCGAGCACGCTGTTGAAACCGACGCCTGCCGCCTCGGAAACCGCATCGCGCACCGGCACGAGTGCCGCAGGCCACGGCTCGGGCTCGAACCGCGTGCCCGAATAGCGATACATCGCCTCTGGATCGCCGATCCAGCAGCTGAGTCGGGGCGCATCGACCTCGCGCCCGAAGATGCGCAGGCGATGGCGCGTCCAGGGGATGTCGGCCAACAACGCTTCCAGCGCCGCCGTGGCGTGGGCCTCGGGCAGCCAGCCTGCCTGCAACGTCCATCCGTTTGTGTCGCGCAGGTCGGGTCCCATGGTCAGACCGTAACAGCTCGGGTCGTGAGCGTGCGCGGAATCTGGGATCATGTGCCGATGTCCAGCCGTCGACTGCGCACCTTCGCATTCAAGCTCCTGCGCTTCGCATTCCGTTGCGTCCCGATGACTGTCGCGACACGCGATCGTCTGCGTGCGCGTTTCCTCGATCGCTACAGTCACCTCGTTCCGCCGCCGCCGCGTGGTCAGGATGCAGGCACGAGACGTGAGATGCGTCCGCGTTCCCGCGCTGGCGCACGCGCCATCGGTTATCGGGAGCGGATCACGGATCCGCCCCCGACGGACGTGTCCGCACGCCTGATCGCGTTCTACCTGCCGCAGTTCCATCCGATTCCCCAGAACGATGTCTGGTGGGGAGCCGGGTTCACCGAATGGCACAACGTGACCCGTGCACTGCCTCAGTTCGAAGGCCACCAGCAACCGCGCCTGCCTGCCGACCTGGGCTTCTACGATCTGCGTGCACCCGATGTCATGCGCGCGCAGGCGGCCCTTGCGCGCGAGGCCGGCATCGAAGGCTTCTGCAGCTATTTCTACTGGTTCGGTGGCATGACGCTACTGGAAGCGCCGCTACGTGGCTGGCTGGACGATCCGACGATAGAACTGCCGCTGTGCCTGTGCTGGGCCAACGAGAACTGGTCGCGCCGCTGGGACGGCCGCGCCGACGACGTTCTCGTCGCGCAGTCGCACAACGCCGAGGACGATATCGCGTTCATCGCGCACATCGCGGACTACCTGCGCGATCCCCGCTACATCCGGGTCGACGGCAAACCGCTGCTGCTCGTCTATCGTCCGCACCTGCTGCCCGATGTCGCGGCCACAGCAGGCCGCTGGCGCGACTGGTGCCGCGACGCCGGCATCGGCGAACTCCAGCTCGCGTATGTACAGGGCTTCGAACGTCCCGATCCCCGTGACATCGGTTTCGATGTGGCGATCGAGTTTCCGCCCAACATGAGCACGCCACGATCGATCGTCGACAGGCAGACACTGCTCAACCCGGATTTCAACGGAGACGTGCTCGACTGGCGCGCGCTCGCAGCAGACGCGGCCGTCCGTCCGATGCCGTCGTATCCACTCTATCCGGGTGTGAATCCCGGATGGGACAACGAACCGCGGCGCTCCGGGCGCGGCCGCGTGTTCGCGCATGCGTCGCCGCGCGGCTATCGCGACTGGCTGCGCGCGACGATCCACGGTCGCCTGCGCGACGTCGCGCCGGCCGACCGGATCGTCTTCGTCAATGCGTGGAACGAGTGGGCCGAAGGCGCGGTGCTGGAGCCGGACACGCGGCTTGGTCATGCTTGGCTGACGGCAACGCGTGCGGGATTGACATCCGCGGTCACCGCGACGAATTCGACGCCTTGCGTCGTGATCCACGTGTGGTACGTCGAGATTCTCGACGACATTCTGGCAGCGCTTCAAGCGAGTGGAATCCGCTGGCGAATCATCCTCACCACGACGCCAGAGCACGAGGCAGCCGTGCGCGACCGACTGGCTGACACCACACTTCAGGCCGAGATTCACGTGTCGCCGAACCGCGGCCGCGATATGCGTCCTTTTTTGCAGATTGCCGACCGATTGCTGGACGAGGGCGTAGGTGTCGTGCTGAAACTCCACACAAAGCGAACAACGCATCGTGACGACGGTGCAGCGTGGGGCCGTGCGCTCGTAGACCATCTGCTCGAGCCAGGCAATCCGGCATTGGTGCTCGCCGAGTTCGCACGCGTGCCGCAATTGGGTGTCGTTGCACCGGACCGTCATTTGTGCCGAACCGAACTACACATGGGTGCCAACGGAAAGGCCCTGACGCAGCTCCGGACGATGACCGGAACAGCTGCAGCAGAAACCGAAAATGATGTGCACTATTTTGTCGCGGGCAGCATGGGGTGGTGGCGACTGGAAGCGTTGCGCCCCCTGCTCGATGCACATCTTGCCGATGATCTGTTTGAACCGGAGCTGGGCCAGATCGACGGCACGTGGGCGCATGCGACGGAACGGTTCCTCGTGGAGTCCGTCCGCCGCGCTGGTTACACCGCATGCGAGCGCCACCAGGTCAAGGAGGTCGCAGCAGACCCCCGAATCCGGATGCCCTATACGGAATCAGCGGGTTGAGGGCCCGCGGGTTTGAACTTCACGCCAGTCTTGTCCTGCAGATCCAAGGCGTCCACACCCTCCGCCATCTCGACGAGCACCAGACCATCGGCAGCCACGTCGAACACCGCCAGATCCGTGATGATCCGGTCGACCACGCCGACGCCGGTCAGCGGCAGGGTGCACTCGGGCAGGATCTTGTGGCTGCCGTCTTTCGCGACGTGTTCCATCAGCACGACGACGCGCTTGACGCCGGCGACGAGATCCATCGCGCCGCCCATGCCCTTGACCATCTTGCCGGGCACCATCCAGTTGGCGAGATCGCCGCTGCCGGTGACCTGCATGGCGCCGAGGATCGCCAGATCGATGTGGCCGCCGCGGATCATCGCGAAGGAATCGTGGCTGCCGAAGTAGCTCGCGCCCTTGCGTGCGGTAACGGTCTGCTTGCCGGCATTGATGAGGTCGGCGTCGACCTCGTCTTCGGCCGGAAACGGGCCGATGCCGAGCAGGCCGTTCTCGCTCTGCAGCCACACGTCGACACCGTCAGGAATATGGTTCGCCACCAGCGTCGGCAGGCCGATACCGAGGTTCACGTAGGCGCCGTCGGTCAGCTCGCGCGCAGCGCGCGCGGCCATTTCATCGCGGGTCCAGGCCATTACTTCGCTCCTCGCACGGTGCGCTGTTCGATGCGCTTTTCGGGCGTCGCGTTGACGACGATGCGGTCAACATAGATGCCAGGCAGGTGCACCTGGTCCGGATCGATGTCCCCGATCTCGACCAGCTCCTCGACCTCGGCCACGCACACCTTTCCGGCCATCGCGCAGGCGGGATTGAAGTTGCGCGCGGTCTTGCGGAACACGAGGTTGCCGGCGGTGTCGGCCTTCCACGCCTTGACCAGCGCGACATCGGCGACCAACGCGGTTTCCAGCACGTAATGCTTGCCGTCGAACTCGCGCGTTTCCTTGCCTTCGGCGACGATCGTGCCGTAGCCGGTCGCGGTGAAGAACGCCGGGATGCCCGCACCGCCCGCGCGCAGCCGCTCGGCCAGCGTGCCCTGCGGGTTGAACTCGAGCTCCAGCTCGCCGCCCAGATACTGGCGTTCGAACTCCTTGTTCTCGCCCACATACGAGGAAATCATCTTGCGGATCTGCCGGGTTTCCAGCAGCTGGCCGAGGCCGAAACCATCGACGCCCGCATTGTTGGAGATCGCGGTGATGCCCTTGACGCCAGAATCGCGCAATGCGGCGATCAGCGCCTCGGGAATGCCGCACAGGCCGAAGCCGCCGACCGCGAAGGTCTGGCCGTCGGCCACGATGTCGGCCAATGCCGTCGCGGCGTCGGGATACTGCTTGCCGCGTCGACCCGCGGCGGAACTCTGCTCGCTCATTGTGATCCTCATGGCGCAACGGACTTTGATTCTACCGGCTGCGCGTGTCCACGGCCTTGGACCTTGGTGCAGTGGCGCAAACGGTTCCGTCCGCGCGAAACGCTAGAATCGGGCGTCCCCACCGATGGATCGACCATGCCCCTGCCCGCCTTCAAGGCCTACGACCTCCGCGGCCGCGTGCCGGACGAACTCAATCCCGCCCTCGCCCGCGACATCGGTATCGCGTTGGCCGGTCAGCTGCCACCAGGCGCGATCGTGCTGGGCCGCGACGTGCGCCTGAGCAGCCCTGAACTGCAGGCGGCGTTGTCGGAAGGCCTGCGCAGCCAGGGGCGCGAGATCATCGACATCGGCGTCGGTGGCACGGAAGAGGTCTATTTCCAGGTCGACCACCTCGGCGCGGCGGGCGGCGTCATGGTGACCGCCAGCCACAACCCGATGGACTACAACGGCATGAAGCTGGTGCGCGAGCATGCGCGGCCGATCAGTTCGGACACGGGCCTGTTCGCGATCTCCGACGCGGTCGAGGCCGGTAATCTGCCTGCGCCGGTGGCGGCAACAGGCACCGAAACTGCCGCGCCCGACAAATCGGCCTACATCGAGCACCTGCTGGGCTACGTGGAGGCCAAGGCGCTGCGTCCGCTCAAGCTCGTGGTCAATGCCGGCAACGGCGGCGCCGGCACGGTCGTCGATCTGCTCGCGCCCCACCTGCCGTTCGACTTCGTGCGCGTGTTCCACGAGGCCGACGGCAACTTTCCCAATGGCATTCCGAATCCCCTGCTGCCGGAGAACCGCCAGGCGACGGCCGATGCGGTCCGCGCACACGGTGCGGATTTCGGCATCGCCTGGGACGGCGACTTCGATCGCTGCTTCTTCTTCGACGAAACCGGCGCCTTCATCGAGGGCTATTACCTCGTCGGGTTGCTGGCCGAGGCGATCCTCGCCAAACAGCCGGGTGGCAAGGTCGTGCACGATCCGCGTCTGGTCTGGAACACCGTCGAACAGGTCGAAGCCGCCGGTGGCGTGCCGGTGCTGTGCAAAAGCGGCCACGCCTTCATCAAGGAAAAGATGCGCGCCGAAGACGCCGTCTATGGCGGCGAGATGAGCGCGCACCATTATTTCCGCGAGTTCGCGTATGCCGACTCCGGGATGATCCCGTGGCTGCTGATCGCCGAGCTCGTCTCCACCAGCGGCCGCTCGCTGGGTGATCTGGTGGCCGAGCGCGTCGCGAAGTTTCCGTGCAGTGGCGAGATCAACTTCCGCGTCGCGGATGCGAAAGTCGCGGTCGATCGCGTCATGGCGCACTACGCCGCGCAGTCGCCGGCGATCGACCGGACCGACGGCATCAGCGCCGACTTCGGCGACTGGCGCTTCAACCTGCGCAGCTCCAACACCGAACCGTTGTTGCGGCTCAACATCGAGACGCGCGCCGACCGCGCGCTGCTCGACGCGCGCACGCGCGAGCTGTCCGATCTGTTGTCTGCGTGAGGCCTGACATGTCCACGATCGTCCCGGTCCTGCTCTCCGGTGGCTCAGGCACCCGCCTGTGGCCACTGTCGCGCGAGATGTACCCCAAGCAGTTCCTGCCGCTGGTCGGCACAGACACGATGCTGCAGGCGACCTGGTTGCGCGCAGCGCCGCTGGCTGGGGATACGGGCCCGATCGTCGTCGCCAACGAGGCACATCGTTTCGTCGTCGCCGAGCAGCTGCAGCAGGTCGGCGTCACGCCGGCGGCGATCGTGCTCGAGCCGGTCGGCCGCAACACGGCCCCCGCAATCGCGGCGGCGGCACTCGAAGCGCTGCGTGAAACGCCGGACGCGGTGCTGCTGGTGCTGCCGTCGGATCATGTCGTACAGGCGCCCGAGGCCTTCCATGCCGCAGTGCGCGCCGCGCTGCCTGCGGCCGAGGCCGGCAAACTGGTGACGTTCGGCGTGGTGCCGCGCGGACCGGAGACCGGCTATGGCTACATCAAGGCGGCCAGCGGATCGGGCGACGCGCCGGCACCTGTCGAGGCCTTCGTCGAAAAGCCGGATCTGGCGCGCGCCCAGGCCTACGTCGCGTCAGGCGATCATTTCTGGAACAGCGGCATGTTCCTGTTCCGCGCCGACGCGTATCTCGCCGAGCTCGAACGCCACGCGCCGGCGATGCTCTCGGCGGTACGCGCCTCGTGGATGGCGGCGCGCCAGGACGTCGACTTCACCCGGCTCGATGCGGACGCGTTCGCTGCCAGCCCATCGGATTCGATCGACTACGCGGTCATGGAGAAGACCGATGCCGCCGTCGTGATGCCACTGGACGCCGGCTGGAGCGATGTCGGCTCGTGGGCAAGTCTGCGGGAAGTCTCGCCGCAGGACACCGACGGCAATGCCCATCACGGCGAGGTCGTGTCGATCGATTGCCGCAACACCTATGCCTACGGCGAGCGGCTGATTGCGATGATCGGGCTGGAGGACACGATCGTCGTGGAAACGTCCGATGCGATCCTCGTCGGCCGCAGCGACCGCATCCAGCAGGTCAAGGAGGTCGTGGCCGAGCTCAAGTCGCGCGAGCTGCCGCAGGCTGCCTGGCATCGCAAGGTCTACCGGCCGTGGGGCGCGTACGACTCGATCGACAACGGCCCCCGGCACCAGGTCAAACGCATCACGGTCAAGCCGGGCGGCGTGCTGAGCCTGCAGATGCACCACCACCGCGCCGAGCACTGGATCGTCGTCAGCGGTACGGCCGAAGTCACGCGCGGCGACGATGTCCTGTTGCTGAGCGAGAACCAGAGCACCTATATCCCGCTCGGCGTGACGCACCGGCTGCGCAATCCCGGCAAGGTGCCACTGGAACTCATCGAGGTGCAGTCGGGCAGTTACCTGGGCGAGGACGACATCGTGCGCTTCGAGGACACCTACGGCCGGGCCTGATCGGCGCGGATCGTTCGACGCAGAAACGGCGCCCGAGGGCGCCGTTTTCGTGTCCGCGACGCCGCACGCTCAGCGCTGTGCGGCCGCCAGCGTATCGAGCACGCCGTCGAGTCCAACCTGCCAGGTCGGCAGCGCAATCCCGAAATCGTGCTCCAGCGTCGTGACGTCCAGTCGAGAGTAGGCGGGACGCTTGGCCGGCGTCGGATAGTCTGCCGTGGTGATCGCTTCGACGGTCGGCGCACGCGCGATCAGACCGCGCGCGACGGCGCCGTCGAAGATCGCTTCGGCAAATCCGTGCCAGCTCGTCTCCCCGGTCGCGGTGAGATGCCACGTGCCGGATCTCGAGTCGTCACCATGCAAGATCTGCGCGGTGACGTCGGCGATCAGAGCCGCGGGCGTGGGCGTGCCGATCTGGTCGGCCACGACGCGCAACACGTCGCGCTCGGCACCTACACGCAGCATCGTGCGGAGGAAATTCTGACCGTGTGCGGCGTAGACCCAAGCGGTGCGGAAGATCAGATGGCGCCCGCCCGCAGCACGGATCGCTTCTTCACCCGCGAGCTTGCTCGCGCCGTAGACGCCGAGCGGCGCCGTGGCGTCATCGGGACGGTACGGACGCGAGCCACTGCCATCGAACACGTAGTCCGTCGAGTAATGCACCAACGGCACCGAGTGCGTGGCGCACCAGCGCGCGATCGCGCCCGGGGTCTCCGCATTTGCAGCTTGCGCCGCCGCGGACTCAGTCTCGGCCTTGTCGACCGCGGTATACGCGGCCGCGTTGATCACGCGCGTCGGTCGCGTTGCGTCGAGCAGTGCGACGACCGACTCCGGATCGGCAAAGTCGGCGGTCAGGCAGGCGCTGCCATCTGGCAGCGTACCGGCGCGGGTCGTGCCGCGCACATCGCCCAGCGGCACGAGCGCCCGCAGCAGCTCCTGCCCCACCTGTCCGTTTGCGCCGAAGACCAGCGAGGTCATGCGGCGAACACCGGCAGCCGATCCTCGGCGATGTCGGCCAGCAAAGGCGCGTGTGTGTCCTTGTCGGACAACAGCGGCGCATCGATCTGCCAGTCGACGCCGATCGCGGGATCGTTCCAGCGCACGCCAGCATCGGCTTCCTTCACGTACACGTCGGTGCACAGATAGCTGAAGACCGCGCTGTCGGACAGCACCGCAAAACCATGGGCGAAGCCTTCCGGAATCCAGAACTGGCGTTTGTTCTCCTCGCTCAGGATCACGCCTTCCCACTGCCCGAACGTCGGCGAGCCGCGGCGGATGTCGACGGCGACATCGAGCACCTCGCCGCGCAGCACGCTGACCAGCTTGCCCTGCGGCCTCGGCCATTGGTAATGGAGGCCGCGCAGCACGCCCTTGGACGATGACGACACGTTGCTCTGCACGAAATTCGTCGGCAGCCCGTGCTGGCCGAACCGCTCGGCATTCCAGGTTTCGAAGAAGAAACCACGCGCATCGCCGAACACGGCCGGTTCGATGACGACCGCGCCCGGCAGTTTCGTTTCGACGATCTTCAACGCACTACCCCCCGCTGCACGAGCGACATCAGGTACTGGCCGTAGCCGTTCTTGGACAGCGGCCTCGCGAGCGCCAACAACTGTTCGGCGTCGATCCAGCCGTTGCCGTACGCGATTTCCTCCGGACAGCACACCTGCAGACCCTGCCGGTCCTGGATGGTCTGGATGAAATTCGATGCCTCGTGAAGGGACTGGTGCGTGCCGGTGTCGAGCCACGCAAAACCGCGACCAAGCTGCTCTAGATACAGCGCGCCTTCGTCGAGATAGCGCCGATTGAGATCGGTGATCTCCAGTTCGCCGCGCGGTGAAGGCTTCAGTTCAGCGGCGTAGTCGCTCGCGTGCCCATCGTAGAAATACAGGCCCGTCACGGCGTAATTCGAACGCGGTGCCTCCGGCTTCTCGGCGATGTCGATGACCTTGCCCGCGGCATCGAACTCGGCCACGCCGTAGCGCTCCGGGTCGTTGACCCAGTATCCGAACACCGTGGCGCCATCGCTACGCGCGTCGGCGTTCTTGAGCGTGTCCGTCAGGCCGTGGCCGTGGAAGATGTTGTCGCCCAGCACCAGGCAGCTTGGTTTGCCGGCGACGAAATCCCGCCCGATCAGATACGCCTGCGCCAGACCGTCCGGACTCGGCTGCACGGCGTACTGGATGTCCATGCCCCACTGCGAACCGTCGCCGAGCAGGGTCTGGAACAACACCTGTTCGTGCGGCGTGTTGATGATCAGCACCTCGCGGATACCGGCCAGCATCAGCACGCTGAGCGGGTAATAGATCATCGGCTTGTCGTACACGGGCAGCAGCTGCTTGCTGACGCCCTTGGTGATGGGATACAGCCGCGTGCCGGAGCCGCCGGCGAGGATGATGCCCTTGCGTGCGGTCATGCCTGCTCTCCCATGCGCTCCAGACGGTAGCTGCCATCCAGGATGCGCTGCACCCATGGCTGGTTGTCGAGATACCAGTCCACGGTCGCTTCGATGCCGGTTTCAAAGGTGTGCTCGGGTTTCCAGCCGAGTTCGCCCTGCAGCTTCGATGCATCGATCGCGTAGCGTCGATCGTGGCCCGGGCGATCGGTGACGTAGGTGATCTGCGTGGCGCGCGACTGGCCGTCCTCGCGCGGACGACGTGCGTCGAGCAGGCGGCAGATCGTCTCGACCACCTCGATGTTCTGACGCTCGGAATCGCCACCGACGTTGTAGGTCTCGCCGACGCGGCCCTTCTCGAGCACGGTGCGGATCGCGGCGCAGTGGTCGGTGACGAACAGCCAGTCGCGGACCTGCTTGCCGTCGCCGTAGACCGGGAGCGGCTCGCCGGCCAGCGCCTTGGCGATCACCAGCGGGATGAGCTTTTCCGGGAAGTGGTACGGGCCGTAATTGTTCGAGCAGTTGGTGGTGAGCACCGGCAACCCGTAGGTGTGGTGGAACGCGCGCACCAGATGGTCCGACGCGGCCTTCGATGCCGAATACGGCGAATTCGGCGCATACGGCGTGGTTTCGGAGAACTTGCCGAAGTCCCCCAGCGTGCCGTAGACCTCGTCGGTCGACACATGCAGGAAGCGGAATGCCTCGCGACGGCCGTCTGGCAGCGCCTTCCAGTAGTCGCGCACCGACTCGAGCAGACCGAGCGTGCCGACGACGTTGGTTTCGATGAATGCAGCCGGGCCATCAATGGAACGGTCGACATGGCTTTCCGCCGCGAAGTTCAACACCGCATCGGGCTGATGCTCGGCCAGCAGACCGGCGACGAGCGCGCGGTCGCCGATATCGCCATGCACGAACACGTGGTTCGGGTCGGATTCGACCGATGCCAGCGTCTGCAGGTTACCCGCGTAGGTCAGGGCATCGAGATTGATCACGCGGACGCCGCGACGCACGGCCTCCAGTACGAAATTGCCGCCGATGAAACCGGCGCCGCCGGTGACGAGCCATGTGGGCACGAGTTCACTCCTGTAGACGATCGAAAAGCCCTTCTGGGGCCAGCCGCCAAGGATACCGGCTCGTCCCCGCAATTTCGGTACGAACATGAACACCGAGGCGGCATGGTCCGAGTTCGCATGCCGGAGGTCGCCCCGTTAGAATCGGCGGATTGCCCCGCGCCTGCCGCCGCGGCCGGGTGATCCGCCAGTACAAGGAATGCCCCAAAGATGAAGATCCTCGTCGCCTACAAGCGCGTGGTGGACTACAACGTCCGCATCCAGGTCAAGCCGGACGGGTCCGGCGTGGTCACCGATGGCGTCAAGCTGTCGGCCAACCCCTTCGATGAAATCGCGCTGGAAGAAGCCCTGCGCCTGCGCGACAAGGGCATCGCGACGGAGGTCGTGGTCGCGACGATCGCGCCCGCCGACGCCCAGGCGCACTTGCGCAACGGCCTGGCCATGGGCGCGAACCGCGCCATCCACGTGGTCTGCGACCAGCCGATCCAGCCGCTGACGGCCGCCCGCACCCTGCTCAAGCTGATCGAGAAGGAACAGCCGGACCTGGTGATCCTCGGCAAGCAGGCGATCGACGACGACGCCAATCAGACCGGCCAGATGCTGGCGACGCTGTGGGGGCGCCCGCAGGCGACCTTCGCGTCGAAGGTCGAGATTGCTGACGGCAAGGCCACGGTGACGCGCGAAGTCGACGCCGGCTTGGAGACCCTCGAAGTCGACCTGCCGGCCGTCGTCACGACCGATCTGCGCCTCAACGAGCCGCGCTTCATCAAGCTGCCCGACATCATGAAAGCGAAGTCGAAGCCGATGGAATCGATCCCGTTCGCCGACCTCGGCGTCGAGTCGGTCGACACGCTCAAGACCACGCACTTCGAGGCGCCGACCAAGCGCGGCAAGGGCGTCATGGTCAAGGACGCGGCCGAACTGGTCGCCGCCCTGAAGGCCAAGGGCCTGCTCTGAATTCCGTCGCTCCCGCGCGCGGGAGCCCAGTGACGTCCGGCCCGGGGCCGGATCGCAGGAGAACCTCATGTCCAAAGTCCTTGTCATCGCCGAGCACCTCGACGGCACCCTGAACGCCAGCGCGACCGCCAAGACCGTCGCCGCGGCGCAGGCACTGTCGCCCGACTCCATCGACGTTGCGGTGTTCGCCGCGGACCCGGCGGGCGCCGCCACCGAAGCCGCAACGATTGCCGGCGTGTCGAAGGTACTCGCCGTCGCCAATCCGGCCAACGCGCAGGCGCTCGCGCAGGTGCTGGGCCCGCAGATCGCGAAGCTTGCCGCCGGCTACAGCCACGTCTTCGCGCCGTCGACGACATTCGGCAAGGACCTGCTGCCCGTCGTCGCCGCGCTGCTGGGGGTGAACCAGATCTCCGACCTGATGACGGTCGAGAGCAGCCACGTCTTCAAGCGTCCGATCTACGCCGGCAATGCGATCGTCACGGTCGAAGCCCCGACCGACCAACCGGTCGTCGCCACGGTGCGCACTGCATCGTGGCAGGAAGCCGCACGCGGCGGCAGCGCAACGGTGGAGACGACCAGCGTCGACGCCGAGCTGCCGACGCACACCCGCTTCATCGGCCTCGCCGCAGGCAGCACCGACCGCCCCGACCTGCAGAGCGCCAAGCGCGTCGTCTCGGGTGGCCGCGGCGTCGGCTCGGAAGAAAACTTCAAGATCGTCTTCGACTTCGCCGACAAGCTCGGCGCCGCAGTCGGCGCCTCGCGCGCCGCGGTCGACGCCGGTTACGTACCGAACGAACTGCAGGTCGGCCAGACGGGCAAGATCATCGCCCCCGAGCTCTATGTCGCCATCGGCATCAGCGGAGCGATCCAGCATCTGACCGGCATCAAGGATGCCGGCACGATCGTCGCGATCAACAAGGACGCCGACGCACCGATCTTCGAGATCGCGGACATCGGCCTGGTGGGCGACCTGTTCAAGGTGCTGCCGGAGCTGGAAGCTGCACTCTCATGATCTTAGGTTGGTAGCCAGGCGACGAGAGAACCCTCATCCAGCGAGCGCGCGCACATGCCCCGTGTCGGCCACTGCGCTCGTGCCTGCCCAATGACAGGCTTGGTTGTAAGGCCAGTGAAGGCGCTATATTCGAGGCAACGCCGAGCAAGTCGGTATGCGGAGGATGGAGCCATGCCATTAGGGCCCGCGTTGCGATCACTTATGAACCCGGCGATGGAACGTCGTCTGTCGGGAATGTATCGCCGGATATTCGTCGACCTAGAGCAGGTTTCTAAGGTGCTCTTGCCCCACTTGCCCCATAACGCGAGAATTCTCGATATCGGCGGCGGTGATGGAGAACTGCTGAATCACCTGCTTCGCGCCAGGCCGGATCTCTCCATCGACATGGTCGATATCGCGCCAGTTGTTGGAAAGTTCATCCAGCCCGATCATACGGGCAAGGTGCGGAGGTTCACACAGACGCCGGTAGAGAAACTTCCCCCGGAGAACGCCGGCTACGACATCGCCCTGATTAGTGATGTCATGCATCATCTGCCTACGGAATATCGCGAGACCTTTCTCCAGTCAATCCGCGCCCGACTTCGAAACGACGGATGCCTGTTGATAAAGGATATCGAGCCGGGCCATGCGATCTCCAGCTTGAGTCTCTTCTGCGACATGTATGTCAGCGGGGACAGAGGGGTAAGCTTGATTTCACTTCAGGAGCTCGAATCTCTATGCGAGCGCCTAGAGCCGATCTCGATGTCCGAAATCGGGCTTCTCGAAATGGATCGCCCCAACTATGCGCTGCGAGTGGTTTTCGGAGATGCTGGAAATCAGATCTCAGCGGAGTAATCGATGGATTGCACGCTTCGGCACGGATGCGATGTCGAACGCAATGAACCCCAAAAGAAGCTGAAGCCCAAGAATCACGGGAAGAGCAGCAAGCATGACCCGTCCCGCTGATGTCGGGAGCCCTGCCTCTGCCGATTCGATCCAGAAGTACGCGCCCGCCATGAGCCCCCCGGCTACGAGCGCGATGCCACCTGCAAGCTCTATGGTGGCGAGCGACATGTCGCGCAGAAAGTAATTGTAGAAAATCCGCTTGAACGTGTTCCGAACGTGTTTGGACAAGAAGTCGACGAGTATTTTTCCAATCTTCAGTCCACTCTCCTCATCGCCGTACTTCGCGTCCATCGGAATGTCCACCACAACGGCGCGAAGCGTGTTCAACCGGAACAGAATGTCCGTCTCGAAGAAGTAGCGTTGACTTATCTTCTCCAACGGCAACTTCGAAACCACGCGCGCATGGATGGCGGTGTACCCGTTGGTTGGGTCGAAAAGATCCCAATAACCCGACGATATTTTGGTCATGAAAGAAAGTCCGGCATTTCCGAATATTCGGATACGCGGCATCTGTCCGATCTGGGTGAGATCGTAAAAGCGATTCCCCTTTGTGTAATCCGCTTCCCCAGCTTCGATCGGCGCCACGAAGCGTGGCAATAACGCGGGGTCCATCTGACCATCGCCGTCCATCTTTACGATGATGTCTGCACCATCGTCGACCGCCCGCGAGTAACCTGCCATCACTGCACCGCCGACGCCAAGATTGGTCTCGTTGAACACCACGATCGTTCGATCATCCGGCGAGTGCGCCTGCACCAATGCTCCGCTGCCTTCGGGACAACGGTCATCGACGATGTAGATCCGCCATATCCATGAGGGCAATCCGGCGATTACATCGAGGATATGTCGCGTCACTCGATAGGACGGTATGACGATCGCGACCTTCGATCCACCCGGAGTTTGAAGTCCCGTCACTTGCCGCCCTCTTCGTAGGACATTGCGTACGCACGAGCCAGAACGCCCGCTACCGGTGCAGGCCAGAGCGATCTGAACATCTCGGCATCTTCTCTCGCTCTTATCCCGTCTCGTACGCCCGCGGTGGTCTCACTCGCCCCATGAATGCGATGGAGCATCAGATTCTCACGGACATAACAGAACGCCCCTGGGATCCGGGCTGCGCGAATCCAAGCCTCCCAATCGAGATCGACCTTCAAATCCTCGCGGAAGCGGAGCGCGGATGCGGAAGGACCGAGCGTCACCGACGGACACGCGATCGGACAACCGAAACGCAGAAGCCGCAGCTTTGCGCCTGTCCGGGAGACAGAAGCCCTCCCCATAAAGCCCAGCTCCAGCAGCAGTCTTTTGATGCGCAACATCGGCGTCGGTGGGCGAACGCTGCCTTCGTGCAGCTCCGAGTAGCCCGTCATCACAACCGAGGAATCAGGCGTCGCATCTGCGGCTTCAAGAGTGCGCGCCACAAAATCAGGCAGATAGACGTCATCCTGGTGCGCAATCGTGGTCCAGCGACGCGTCGAGCAATCGAGTGCGGCATTCCAGTCGCGTCCGATACCTGCATTCGGCCCATGTACGCGAACAGGAACCTGGAAACGCTCGGCAATCTGAAAAAGTGCATCATCCGGGGTCGATGTCGAAATGACAATTTCCGAACCAGAGCGGGTTTGCGTCGTGAGCGATTCCAGGCACTCGCTCAGATGCGGCGAGCAACCGTAAGCAGGAATTACAAAGCCATGATCCATGACGCCTCTCTTCCTCATGCCGCTTTACCGGACAGCGTCATAAGCAGAACGCCGGACGACACAAGCGCAAGCCCCAGCCATTGAAGAGGCCCGAGCCTCTCGCCGTAAAGAAGCCAGCTCGCGGCCGCGATCAGAATGTAGAAAAAAGAACCCGAAATCGCGAAAGCGACGCCGAGCTTGATTCGGCTGACGACGACTACCCAGACGACGAAACCGATACCTTGGATTGCGACAGCAGTAATCACATTTGGCGAAAGACACGCGGCGAGCAGCCACTGCAGCCCACTCGGGACTGGCTCGCGCATTGCGATTTCCGTCACTGCTCGTTTCACAAGGAGTTGGCTCCCCAGAGTCGAGCAGGTAACGAACACAATCATGAGAATTTCTTTCCACACGCTGGGGCATCTCCGAATTCAATCAATAATATCTGGACAGAATAGAAATAAATGCAATCGCGGACATGAGCGGCACGGATAACACCACAAGCGCCGCAACAGGTCCCCGCCACGCCCCGGGAATCGAGAATGAACAGAACATTGCGACAAACGCTGCGAGGGGAATGAAGTAGCGACCTTGCAGACCTTCGATCACCGCGCTCTCAGGCGGGGTCCAGTAAGCATAGAAAGGTATGCACATGATGACGATCACCACCATCACGATCGCCCAAGCGAAAATTCCGGTTCTGAATCCAGATGGCTTTGCGGCGACGTTCAAGGCAGCTGCGCCCGACAAGGCAAGGATCGCTATGGAATAGAAGTAGTCGGGCGGGTAAACGTCCAGCCATCCGAAGACCCCTACGACGCCCTTTAGAATCAACTCACCTGTATGCGAGAAAGCCGTGGCCGCGAGCATCTGCAGGTAACCGAGCGGCGCAGCGACCAGTGCTTCCATTCCGTTGACGCTTGCCACGTCGGGACGCACATAACCGTCCCCTCCGCTCGAGAGGCGCAGAATCCACACAGCATGGACTGCTGCCGGCACCAGCGAGGTCACAAGCAGCCAGCGCAGTCTCCGTGACCATCCGCCTTGGATGATCGCGAGGCAGACCCAAGGCGCAAAGAAGATCCAACCCATCAGAGGTTTCGAAAGAGCCAGCAACAACCCGAGCCCCAAAAGCAACCATCGTGCTCGCGCTGTGGAGACGCGTGCGCTAGACACGCCCGACACAACTCCGAGATAGGCGATGCACAGCGCCAGCATATTCGCATCGTAAGAAAGCGAGGTCGCCAGATAGAGCGACATGGGAACCGAGCCCAGTAAGAACAGCGCCCAACGACCGAATCCCGCCGCCCGCAAGCCGACAAAACCGAGAGCGAGATATATGAGGAGATTTAGAAACTGCGAACCGTAATAATAGAAACCGAAGTCCCCATCGACGCCACAAGTAACCGCATGTCCGAACCAAGGCGAGAGATACATGAGCGGCGAAGCGCCCGCAGGCGCAGCGACTCCTTCGCGCGGCGAATGTTGGCAGGCGAGTGGAGCCGCTGCAACGGCGCCCAGCTCCTCACGAGAGAACTTTTGGCCGTGCACCGTCTGGAACGGGCCGTAATTACCGAGTAGGTTGGGACGCTCACGACCTTCATCAGCTCCGACAATCTGGCCAGAGGCCATAAGCGCGATCTTGCTAGCATGCGCGAACTCGTCGGGAACCGCTCCGGGTGGCCGCACGACAATGAAGCCCAATCCAAGCACCAATCCCAGGATCAGGAACAGCTCGGGCAACCGTCTATCGAGACGTGCATGGACAGCGGCGGATGCTCGACCGATGCGCTGTCTGTCGTCGGAGGTCATTCGCCCACCAGCGCCGACGAGTGCAAAGAATGCGATCGTCCAGAGAAAATAGCGCGCGATGTTGAGGCCCTGCGCCAGAACCGCGCCCCCTGGCGCTGGCGGTACTATGAACACGGCCTGCGGATCGGGATGTCCATTCTCTACGCGCCAAGACGCACAGCCGTCAGTGGCAGAAATGGATTCGATCCCAGCTGACGCGATCGGCACAGGTTCTAGATCGATACTTTGTCCTATGCCCGGCAGCCAGCTGAGTGAAAAGGTAGGAGCGCAAACTGAAAACGCAGAGCCGGCAGGAGGATCAACGCGGAACGCGCGCGCCGACAATCCCCCAGACAGATCTACCATCCCGCTGTTGCGCCACACCGAACCCGACTCACTAAAGCCGGAACCGTTGTCATGGAAAATCTGAAAACCGCCGTCGCCGTTTAAGTGGAACGAAATCCTCGTAGCCGGATACAGCGTCAGGAGTGCCGCGAGCATCGCAGTCGCCGCGAATGCAAGCCAGTGCAAAGGTGACCTGCGCACGAGCGTACGAGCACCCCTTGCAGCGCGTTTGATCGTGGACACATTCGATCTAGTCATGTCCACTCACCCCTCAAGCATCGCAGACGCGACACCGGTCGCAGCAGTTGCTACGCCGCCTCCACCCACGAACGGATGCGCGACATCTGCAACATCGTAGGGTCGCATGTCCCTTGAAAGCGCCGCGCGGCACTCCGAAACGAGAGAGGCTGCGATGCCAGCCGGAGACAGCATGACGGCGGACTTCAGGCCCGGGAACGTGCCTTCCATGTTCTTGTTCTGGAAAGGGTTGGTTACGACCCCCATCCCGAATGCCGCCATCTCAAGCGGCGGGTAGCTGGGATGCGGCGAAACCATCAGACTCAACCCCACGGCAGAAGTACTTAAAAGCTCTCCGTACGCGCCGATATCGAGCTTGCCGAGCGCCCGAATCCGAACGCCCCCCAGATCGAGGTCCTCTCGCAGCTCGCCTGCCGAGACCACGTCCCATTCGGCAGCATCGGGCATCGTGGTCGCCCAGATGCGGAGGCTTTCGCAAATGAGTTCGAACGCATTTCGAGCTGTCGAAGGGCGACCGTACACGAGGATTTGCTTGCGTCGCTGGGACGGCGCGTCGATCTGCGCCGAAAGGGCGGGCCTGAGTCCATCGTTCAGCGTGGGCTCGAAAACGAAGCGGTCTTGGAATGCGATTCCAATAAGATCGAAATAGTCGGACAGCTGGGAGGTATTGAAGATGGCGATGTCCTGGTCAGGACGATACGTGCCCAGTGCCACAAACGACTGCGACGACCAGGGATAGAAGCCGGGTTCGAAATCCTGGATCAGATATCCCGAGCGGCTTTTGATGCCGTAATAATTCTGTTGCCAGGCAGAAAGCTGCTGCGCCGCATACGCCGTCCACCAAGCAGTCGACAGCCAGCGATCTCCCGCCGTCACGGGGAGCGTGCGAGCGTAACGATCATTGAAGGCGACGATCTGACGCGGTGCGGGATCGTCGTCCTCGAGGTTCACGAGGACGTGGTCAGGAAAATGCTGCAGCGCCTCCACTTCGGGCGCAGCGTCGGTCAGGATGATCCGACTGCGCGGAAAGCGCTCGAGCATCTCGCGATACAGTACGACGGCAGTGTGGATGCCGCCGAAATAATGGCGGGAGTTGATCGAAGGGAGTAAGAGATTGAGACGCGCACCTTCGCTTCCGGACACGCGCGCGTGACACGGCACGATTTCGGCGATACTCGTTTGAACGGGTGTTCCGGAAACGGGGCCCTCAAGCCGTGCTGCCGCCCAACGCAGTGCGCGTACCAGTGTCGAGCGCCTCACGGGGCAGCCGCCGGACGGAATCGTGGCAGCGGCGACATGGGGTCGAGATTGGGGCTGAAGAACGGATCGCCCTCCTCCCGATATGGCGCATACGCCACCATCGACATCTCGAAATCACCCTGTGGAACTTCGCGCGGATCCCGCGTCTTGGACTCGTGGTGGATCATCACGGAGTCGGCGACGTACAGATTCGAATACCCCGCCCGGTACGCACGCAGACACAACTCGACGTCGCTTCCGCAGACGACGAAGCCTTCATCGAAGCCGCCGAGCGACTCGAACTTCGCTCGTTCGATCGCCATGCACGCGCCAGTGACCGCCAGGACATTTCGCCGGAGTGCCGGTGAAACGAACAGATGCTGGTGGTGGGTTGGCGACGCGGCCTTGAACACGTGGTCGGCCCACCCGCCCATTCCCACGACCACGCCTGCGTGTTGGATCGTCCGATCCGCATACAGCAGCATCGGACCACACACCGCGATATCCCGCCTAAGCGCGTTCTCCACCAGGCGCTCCAGCCATTCGGGGGAGATCACCTCCGTGTCGTTGTTGAGGAATACAAGCACGCTGCCCCTGGCGTCCCTGGCCGCAATATTGTTGAGACACGACCAATTGAACGGAACGTGGGCAGGCAGCACACGCGTATCGGCTGTCGCGGCGACACCGGTCAGCCAGTCAAGCGTGTCAGGCTGAGTGGAACCGTTGTCGACGATCAGGATCTCGTAGTGACGATACGTCGTCTGTGCACGGATCGAATCGACGCACGCCCTCAACAGATCCAGCCCATCCTTGGTAGGGATGATGATGCTGACCAGAGGCGGGGGCGAAGGTATCGGGTAACGGACGTCGTAGCAGAACGCGTGCTCACCATCGCATGCGCGCGCACCGGGGGAAATCTCATCCAGATGGGCTTGGATCGCAGCGCGTCCGGCGTGGTGCGCATAAGGCTTGGACGACGCGTTCGCTGCCGTCGATCCGGAATGGGCGCGCCAGTGGTAGAGCACACGTGGCACATGTGCAACGCGCGCGCCTGCAGCGACGCAGCGCAGCACAAGATCGTAGTCCTGGGAGCCGTCGAAGTCTGGACGCAGCCCGCCCATCCGCTTCAAGAGTGCCATCTCGACGGCGACGAGGTGTCCCAGGTACATCTGGGACAAGAAAAGGTCGTGACTCCAGTCCGGTTTGAAGAACGGAGCGGCGCGGACGCCCTGCTCGTCAATGATGTCGTGGTCGGTGTAGACGACATCCGGAGCATCTTGCAGAAAAGCCGCCACGACGCTGGCCAAGGCTGCAGGATGCATCAGGTCGTCGTGATCGAGGAAGCAAGCCCAGCGACCGCGTGCCAACGCGAGTGCCGCGTTCGTAGCACCTGCGATTCCCGCTCCGCCGCTTCCGAAGTCGACTCTGATCCGAGGATCGCCAGCCAACTCGGTCAACAGCGCGAGGACGGCTGGCGAGTTGGACCCATCGTCGTGAATGCAAAGCTCCCAATTTCCGTACGACTGCCCACGCACACTCCCCACCGCCGCTCGCAGAAACTCGATCGGAGGGTTGTAGACGGGCATGACGATGCTCACCAGTTCGCCTTCGCGAACTTCAGCCACCACCCGCTCGCTCTCGGCCAGCCACGTGCGGTACTCGTCTAAAGTGACTGCGGCTGTGGTCGGCCGCATGGTGTCCGCTTGGGAATAGGCGATCAGCGCGTGAACGAAATGCCGCGGCCCGCCCCTCATCCTCGCGCGAGCGGCGCCGAGCATCGACCTAAAAGAACGGCCTTCCGACTTGGCTCTACGCAATGCACCGAGCGTTGCCGTGACGATCGACCGGATCTTCTGGGGGATTCCATTTGACGCCATTTGAGTGACCCGTAAATTGAATACAGCTAAGTGATCAGGACAGCGCGATTGCCGTAATTGCAGCGATCGAGGCGACCAAGACGATCGCGAGCGTGTACACAGCACGTGTCCGCCCGACGATGGCAGTGCTCGCAACGTGCTCCGCCTCTTGGCACCTTGCGTGCGCCTTTTCGAGTTGCATCTCGAAGTCCAGAATCCGCGCCTTACCTTCTTCTTGCGTCTGGACCAGCAGCTGTGCGGTCGCGGACCACTCGCGTTTCGCCGTATCGAGATCAGCGGATAGACGAGCAGCATCGTCTTGCAGACGGAGCGAGTCGACGCGTGTCGCCGCCAGCGTTGTCACGGCCTCTTCCCAGCCAGCGCGCGCGACATCGAGGTCCCGCGCCAGTGATGTTTCCCGCCGACGCAGCGTCGCGAGCGCGCCGACCGTCTCTTCCCAGCCTGCTTTCGCGACGTCCAGGTCGCGGACGAGCGCCGCCTCGCGGTCGCGAAGCGGCGCCAGTGTCGCCAACGCCTCCTCCCAACCAGCCTGTGCAACGCCGAAATCGCGCTCGAATCGCGCGGCATCTTTCCGGACTTGCTCAAGGGCGGCGGCGGTCTTCCCCCACTCGTTCTTCGTCGTCGTCAGATCGCGCTGCTGGTCCTGGTACATGCCCAAGGTGGATGTCCATTCCGCCTCCGTGCGCACGATGCCATCCACGACAGGGCGGATGACTTCCGGCATTGTCTCGAGAAACGCGGCCACGCCCGCGTGGGCGACCGCCGACCTTTCGATCCATTCGGCGACGCACGCGGCGTCTGTTTCGCGACGAAGTCCAATGAAATACTCGCGATAGCCCTCTGGTGGAAAATCGCTTTCGAACACTGCGGTGTTGTAGAGATGATCCAGGCGTGCAACGAGCGGGCCCAAGCTGGGAGCGCGCTCCTTCATGAAATGCGTGGCCATCAATGCAGACCAGAGTCCCGGACTCCCTTGGGAGACCCGCTGCAGATACGGAACGTGGGCCTCTAGTGTCGATTCCACCGCACCTGCGTCCACCAGACCGAACTCCTGATGTTCGGCAAGCCAAGGATAGTCGCCTCCGAAAAGCTCGGACCAGCACGCATTCGCCGAAGACTCGGCGTCTTTCACCCAAGACGCCTCGATCGGACATCCGATGATCACGAGCCTCGCGGCAACGCGCGCCATTTCCCGGACGGCGCCGTCTCGCAGGTCGGCTGGAATGTGTTCGAGAACATCGAGGCAGACCACCGCGTCAAATGCGGCATCGCCGAAGGGCAACGCAGCCGCGCTCGCGAGTACGAGATCGGCATCGTCGCCACTGGCGACAATATCCGTGTACAGGATGTCCGCTTCGGGGAAGGCCTTCGACAGAATCCGCTGCCGATTCGCCCCGACCTCGAGAATCCTCAGGCGCCCGGTACCCAGCCGCTCCAGTACGGAAACAGCGGTGCCATATCGCTGAAAGTGATCGAACGGCATCCGCGTGAGGTCAGTCTCCATGAACCCTCCACTCATGCTCGATGTAGACAAGCCCCTCACTGAAGTACGGTGCGGAGACGATCACCGTACCGGCACCTGCGATGTAATCGAGGCAGACGAGCCCCTTGTCGGTGAAGATGCCTACATCGATCCTATAAGTGCCGCTCAACAGTGGCAGCGCCGGAATCCGGTACTCGATGCGATGGTCGCCCTGCGCTTGCGGAATAATGACGCGCTCGAGATGCGTGTTGGGACCGAAGACGTGCATGTCGTCTAACGTCTTGATCGCCACGCCGACGAGCAGGCCCTCGACTGCCGCATCCCGAACCGAATAGCGCACTTCGACCGAAAGATCCTGAAAGGGCTCCATGTAGTCGCGTGAAACGGACACCGATCGGATGTGTGCCGGTATGCTGTCCTGCGCGCGCTCGCCCTCTGTGCTCGCGAGTGGATATTCGGTACCCAGCTCGCTGTCGCGGAATCGATCGGCGACGAAGCTCGCATCGCCGCGCAACTTGACCCGCCCGCCCTCGAGCCAGACCGCTGTCTGACAGAAGCGCTTGACCTGCTCAAGTGAGTGGGAAACAAACAGGATAGTCGCTCCATCCGAGCGCAATCGTTCAATTCTAGCCAGACATTTCATCTGGAAGCGGATATCACCCACGGAAAGCGCTTCGTCGATGATCAGCACATCCGGCTCGGTGTGGACAGCCACCGAGAACGCGAGCCTGACGTACATGCCGCTCGAATAGGTCTTGACCGGGCGATCGAAGAAGTCACCGATGTCCGCAAATGCGCGGATGTCGTCGAAACGTGCGTCGATCTCGTCTTTCGAAAGCCCCAGCAGCGAGGCGTTCAGATACACGTTCTCGCGTCCCGTGAAGTCGGGGTTGAACCCTGCTCCAAGCTCGAGCAATGCAGCGAAGCGACCTCGTATCTCGACGCTGCCCCTCGTGGGCTGCAGCGTGCCGCACAGGATTTGCAGAAGAGTGGACTTGCCCGCCCCGTTTCGGCCAATGATTCCCAGCGTCTCACCCTTCCTGACGTCGAACGAAACACCGTCCAGCGCGCGGAACGCACGCCCACCTGACTTCGAGAATCCGAGCGCCTCTGCCAGACGGTGCTTTGGGTCATCGAATACGCTGAAGTCCTTGGTGACGTTCTGGAATCGGATGGCCGGATCTGGCACTGCCGCGAGCAGGATGGAATCATTCATAGGACGTCGGAAAAACCGGTAGAGAGACGTCTGAAGCACGCCAACGCGAGACGTGCGAACACGCAGGAAACGCAGAAATAGAAGGACAAGGCAACCGCGTCGGGTGCTATGCCAGAAAGCGCGGTAGCCCGCAGCTCCTGCATAGGTATTACCAGCGGATTGATTCGGAGGACGAAGCGCAGCGCTTCGGGCATTGCAGAAGGCGGGAAGAAGATCGGGCTGACGAAAAGCATCACACTCGCGGTGATGCCGGTGAACTGGGAGATATCGCGAAGGTATACACCGAACGCGGACAGCAGCCACGCGATGCCGAGCAGCAAGGGGCACATCGCTACCAGCGGCAGGAATGCGGCAAGGAACCAGGCTTTCGGCATCCCGACGAACAACAGGTGCGCGGCGAACAGGATCACGACGCCTATGAGCGCGGTGATGAGCGCGGCAGCCACCCGCACCACGGCCAGCAACTCAATCGGAAATACGACCTTCTTCACCAGATTGGGCTGTCCAAGTACGAGCGCCGGCGAGGCCGTCAGGACCTCCGAGAAGAAATTGAACACGATCAGCCCGGCGAAGAGCATCAGCGCGAATCCGGCTGTGGATTCCGCACCGCTCCAGCGAACCTGGAAGATGAAATTGAACACCACCGTGTAGACGCAAAGCATCAGCAACGGCTGCATCACGATCCAGCCCGAACCCAGGAACGTCGACTTGTAACGGGCTGTCAGTTCGCGCGTCAGGAGCTGGCGAAACAGAAACAGCATGTTGGCGCTGTCACGCATGATGTCAGGTCTTGCCCGGCGCGGCGTGCGTCACACCGGAAAGCGCATGTACGACATCCGCCAGCAGATCGTCGAGACCTTCCACCCCCACACTCAGCCGCACCAGATCATCGTGCATGCCCAGCTCGACACGCCGTTCCGCCGGCACCGACGCATGCGTCATCACCGCAGGATGGTTGACCAGGCTTTCCACACCGCCGAGCGACTCTGCGAGGGTGAACAGTTCGGTACGTTCGCAAAACCGCTTCGCGGCCTCGAAACCGCCCTTGATGCGGACCGAGATGATGCCGCCGAAACCGTCCATCTGGCGCTTGGCAAGTGCGTGCTGCGGATGCGAAGCGAGGCCCGGATAGATCACCTGCTCGACTGCGGCGTGACCATCGAGGAACTCGGCCAGGGCCTGCGCGTTCTCGCAGTGTGCCTTCATGCGCAGGTGCAGGGTCTTCAGACCACGCAGCGCGAGGAAGCTGTCGAAGGGGCCCTGCACGGCGCCTGCGGAGTTCTGCAGGAACGCGAGTTGTTCGGCGAGTTCGGCGTTGTCGCCGACCACCAGCATGCCGCCGACCATGTCGGAGTGGCCATTGAGGTACTTGGTGGCGGAGTGCATGACGATGTCGGCGCCGTGCTCGATCGGGCGCTGCAGGATCGGCGAGGCGAAAGTGTTGTCGACGACGACGATCAGGCCATGCTTGTGAGCGAGGTCCGCGATCGCCCGGATGTCGACGATCTTCAGCATCGGGTTGGTCGGGGTCTCGATCCAGACCAGCTTCGTCTTCTCCGTGATCGCGGCTTCGAACGTAGACGGGTCGGTCATGTCGACATAGCTGAAGGACAGACCGGCGCTGCGGGTGCGCACGCGCTCGAACAGGCGGTAGCTGCCGCCGTAGAGATCGTCCATCGCGATGACATGGTCGCCGCTGTCGAGCAATTCCAGCAGGGTCGCGGTGGCGGCCATGCCGGAGGCGAACGCGAAACCGCGGGTGCCGCCTTCCAGACCCGCCACGCAGCGCTCGTAGGCGAAGCGCGTCGGGTTGTGGGTGCGCGAGTACTCGAAACCCTGGTGCTCGCCCGGGCTGGACTGGGCGTAGGTCGAGGTCGCGTAGATCGGCGGCATCACCGCGCCTGTCGAGGGATCGGGCGATTGGCCGGCGTGGATCGCCAACGTGGCCAGCGCGTAATTGCGATGCCGGGAACTGGATTCGGACATGACAGCTTCCTGAAAGGACGGGAGATTCTAGCCAGCAGCCCTGAACGACAGGTTCAGAGCCGCGGCGATCAACGCGAGGGCGTCACTGCACGCGGCGGCGCAGGTAGTTCAGCAGGTCGATCCGGGTGATCAGACCGAGGAATCTGTCGCCGTCGGTGACGATCGCGACCTGGCCGCGGTCGAACACCGGCAACAGGGCTTCGACCGGAGATTTGACGTCGAGGAAGTCGAGCTTGCTGACCATCGCCGACGACACCGGCTCGCGGAAGCGGGCTTCGTCGCCGTAGACATGCAGCAGCACGTCGCTCTCGTCGAGGATGCCGACGATGCGGTCGCCGTCCATGACCGGCAGCTGCGAGATTTCGTAGAGCTTCATGCGCTGGTAGGCCGTGACCAGCAGGTCGGTCGGCTGCAGGACCACCGTGTCGCGACGCGAGTACGGGCGCAGGATCAGGTCGCGCAGGTCGCCGTGCTGCTCACGCTCCAGGAAGCCGTTGTCGAGCATCCAGTAGTCGTTGTAGAGCTTGCTCAGGTACTTGTTGCCGGTGTCGCAGACGAACACCAGCACCTTCTTCGGCGTGGTCTGCGCGCGGCAGTACTTGAGCGCGGCGGCCAGCAACGTGCCGGTCGACGAACCGCCGAGGATGCCCTCGGTGCGCAGCAGTTCGCGCGCGGCGAGGAAGCTTTCCTGGTCGCTGATGGCGTAGGCCTGCTTGACCCGCGAGAAATCGGAGATGCCCGGCAGGAAGTCCTCGCCGATGCCCTCGACCATCCAGCTGCCCGACTTGTCGTTGAGCACGCCGTCGTTGATGTACTCGGCGAGGATCGAGCCGACCGGATCGGCCAGCACCAGCTCCACGTCGGGCGCGTCCTTGGCGAAGCAGCGCGACAGGCCGGTCATCGTGCCCGAGCTGCCACAGCCGAAGACGATCGCGTCCAGCCCGCCCACTTCACTCATCTGACGGAGGATCTCCGGCCCGGTGCCGTGCTCGTGCGCGGCCGGGTTGTCGGGATTGCCGAACTGGTTGATGAAGTAGGCGCCCGGGGTCTCGCGCGCGATGCGCTCGGCGAGATCCTGGTAGTACTCGGGGTGGCCCTTGGCGACGTCGGAGCGGGTCAACACGACCTCGGCGCCCATCGCCTTGAGATTGAAGATCTTCTCCCGGCTCATCTTGTCCGGAACCACGAGAATCAGCTTGTAGCCCTTCTGCTGGGCCACCAGTGCCAGGCCGATGCCGGTATTGCCGGCGGTGCCTTCCACGAGCGTCGCGCCAGGCGCGATGTCGCCGCGTGCTTCGGCGGCCTCGATCATGCGCAGGCCGATGCGGTCCTTGATGGAGCCGCCCGGATTCTGGCTCTCGAGCTTGAAATAGAGTTCGCAGGGGCCCGCGTCGAGGCGGCGCGCACGCACGATGGGCGTGTCGGCGATCAGGTCGAGAACGGAGTCGGCGATCGGCATTGCAGGTCCGGGTTGCAGCGAGACAGATCGCGATTATCGCATCCGCGGACAACATTCGCGGGCGATGGCAACCGACGAGGATGGCCACCACCGCCCGCGACAGACGAACCTAGTGTTTCTGCATCTGGTCGTACATCTGGGTCAGGCGATCCTTTGCCGCGAGCTTCTCGCGCTTCATCTGCGACAGCGTGGTCTCATCGACGGCGAACACGCCGAGCTCTGCGTTCAGCACCTTCTTGTCCAGCTCCTTGTGCCGGTAGTAGAGCTGCCGGAACTCGACGTTTCCTTTCATGATCTCTTCGAGTTCGGTCTGCGATTGCGCTTCGAACATGGAATCCTCCTGACTGGAAATACGAACGCCCCGACCGGCGACGGGCGGGGCGCTACGTGGGCTGCATCCAGGAACGTGGGGCGGACGATCCGATCAGGTCGCCGTGGCCGTCCTGTGGACGGAATACGGGAACCTCGTGGGGGATCATCTCGGTCATCGGCCTGGCTCAGTGACCGGATGGCGGAAGGAATCGGTGCCACCCGGACAACCGACCCTACTCCTCGGACCGGAGGCCCACAAGGGCGAAAAACCCGTTTGCGTACGCGGCGCCCGGTCAGACGCGAAAACGCTTCCAGCTTGCCCACCCGAGAACCGCGCCACGACGCGGCGCGCAGCCGGAAATCGGCGCAAGTAATTGATTTCAATTGGATTCAGTCTGACGAAAAACTAACAACCATTCGTCGGACGGCGCACTGCCGCGCGTTGGCGCGCAGTGCGTAGGCAGGCCGGTAGACCCCGGCCCGCGTCGCTCAGGGCTGCTCGAGACTCTTGAGCAGCTCGGCCTCGCGCCGACGCAGTTCCGCGTCGCGCTGGCGGGCCGCGCGCAGCTTGGCGGCCTCGCCGGTGGCCACGCCCTGCAGCACGGTCTCGGCCTGCTGACGGGCGGTGGTCTCTTCCTCGGCTGCCAGACGCAGGCGCGCGGCTTCCTCGGCCTGGATCTGGGCCTGGATGCGCAAGCGCTCGGCTTCCTGGCGGGCACGCACGGCGTCCGCGCGGCTGGCTTCGACGATCAGCGCACTGCGCTCGCGCTCGAGCTGGGTCAGTTCGCGACGCGTGGCCTCGGTGCGCGCGGCCAGTTCGGCCGTCTCCACGCGCCACTGGGCAATCTGCAGGGCCGCGGCCCGCTGGCTGCTGCGGACCGTGCCCAGCGCCGCCAGGGACTGACGCGCCTGCAGGCGTTCATAGGCGGCCGTACCGGCCGTGTCGGGATTGCTGTCGATCGCCTGCAGTCGCTGTTGCAGAAGCGCGGCCTCGCCTTCCGGCGCGGACTGGGCACTGGCGGCGAACGGCACCAGCAGTGCGAGGGCCAATGCGTAGGGCGTCATCGATCGCATCGTGCTCATTCCTCCACCCGCAGCCGCTGGCGCAGGTTGGTGATTTCCGCCCGGCGTGCGGACAGTTCGGATTCGGTTTCCGCCTGACGGGCACGGGCGTGCGCGAGGTCGGCGAGCGCGCTGGCCGACAGCGCCAGCGTGCGTGCCTCGTCGGCGCGGTCCATGCCCATCGCGGCCTGCGCCTGCGACAGCGCACGCCGCGCCTGGGTGATGTCAGTGGGCGCGTACTGGTCGGCATCGGCGTCACCGGCGCGGGCGATCGACAGCTGCGCGGCGGCGAGTTCCTCGGTCGGCGGCGGCGTACTCGCGCAACCGGCCAGCGCCAGCACACCTGCGAGCGCGAGGCCCTGCAGCATTGGACGGATGTATGCGAAGCTTGTGTTCATCGAGGAATCGTGCCCGGACGCTTGATCCGGATCATTGTGGTCAGCCGCAGCCGGATGCGCAACGCAGACCGGCAGCACGTGGGGGAGTTCGTACATGGATATCGGCTACTTCCTGAAGCTGATGACCGAGAAAAATGCGTCCGACATGTTCCTGAGCACCGGCGCGCCGGTGTACATCAAGGTCGAAGGCAAGCTCTACCCGCTGGGCAGCACGGGCCTGCCGCCGGGCATGGTCCGCAAGATCGCGTACTCGCTGATGGACGAGAGCCAGATCCAGCAGTTCGAGCGCGACTTCGAGCTCAACATGGCCTACTCGCTGCAGGACGCCGGGCGCTTCCGCGTCAACGTGTTCAAGCAGCGCGGCGAGGCGGGCATGGTCATCCGTGCGATCCGCAGCAACATTCCGAGCATCGAGGAGCTGCAGCTGCCGCAGGTGCTCAAGGACATCATCATGGCGCCGCGCGGGCTGGTGCTGATCGTCGGCTCCACCGGCTCGGGCAAATCGACCACGCTGGCCTCGATGATCGACCACCGCAACGCCAGCACCTCGGGCCACATCCTCACCATCGAGGATCCGATCGAGTACCTGCACCGGCACAAGAAATCGCTGGTCAACCAGCGCGAGGTCGGGCTGGACACGCTGACCTTCCATAACGCGCTCAAGAACGCGATGCGCGAGGCGCCGGATGTCATCCTGATCGGCGAGATCCTGGACGCGACGACGATGGAGGCGGCGATCTCGTTCGCCGAGACCGGCCACATCTGTCTGGCGACGCTGCACTCCAACAACGCCGACCAGACGATCGAGCGCATCCTCAACTTCTTCCCCGAGGCCGCGCACAAGAACGTGCTGATGAACCTCGCACTGAACCTGCGCGCGGTGGTGTCGCAGCGTCTGGTGGCCGGCAACGACGGCCGCCGCCTGCCGGCGACGGAGGTCCTGCTCAACACGCCGATGATCCGCGACCTGCTGCGCCGCGGCCAGGTGCACGAGATCAAGCAGGCGATGGAAGACTCACTGGAGGATGGTGTCGAAACTTTCGACCAGTGCCTGTTCCGACTGCACAAGGAAGGCCGGATCGATCGCGAGACCGCACTGCGTGCCGCCGACTCGCGCGACGGTCTGGACCTCAAGTTCCGGTTGTCCGAAGGCGGCTCCGGCAGCCACGACCCCTACGCGGACGTGTTCGGCACCGACCACTGACGCGATCAGGCGGGCGGCGCGTCCGCCTGTCGTTCCGGCGCTGCCGCCTCGAAGGCCGGCAGCGCGACGCAGGCCGCCTCGATCCGGCGGATCGCCGGATACGGCGCCAGATCGATGCCGAAGCGTCGTGCGTTGTAGAGCTGCGGCACCAGCGCGCAATCGGCGATCGTCGGCGCATCGCTGACGCAGAAATCGCCGGCACCGTGCTGCAGCAGCAGGGCCTCGAACGCGTCCAGTCCATCGCGCACCCAGCGCGCGACCCAGCGCGTGCGCGCATCCGCCGGCAGCTGCAATTCGTGTTCGAGGTACTGCAGCACGCGCAGGTTGCCGAGCGGATGGATGTCGCAGGCGATCACCTGCGCGAGCGCGCGAGCGCGTTGACGCGGAAGCGCGTCGCACGGCAGCAGCGGCACGCCCGGAAACGTCTCGTCGAGATATTCGATGATCGCCAGCGACTGGGTCAGCACCGCGTCGCCGTGCTGCAGCGTCGGCACCAGCCGCTGCGGATTGCGCGCGGCGAACGCCGGCAGGCGCTGTTCGCCGCCGCCCTGCACCAGATGCACCGGCACGCTGTCGAACGCCAGCCCCTTGAGATGCAGGGCGATGCGCACGCGGTAGGCCGCGCTGGAGCGCCAGTAGGTGTGCAGCGTCAGCGCGGCCGTCATCGGTGTTACGCCGGCAGCGCCTGGCGTTCGATCACCTGTTCGATCGCGCCGAAGATGCTCACGCCGTCGGCGTCGAGCATTTCGATGCGCACGGTGTCGCCGAACGTCATGAACGGCGTCTTCGGTGCGCCCTGCTCCAGCGTCTCGACGGTGCGCTTCTCGGCGAAGCACGACGCGCCCTTCGACGTGTCCGCGTTCGCGATCGTGCCCGAACCGACGATCGTGCCGGCGACCAGCGGGCGCGTCTTCGCCGCGTGCGCGACCAGTTGCGAGAAATCGAACTGCATGTCGACGCCGGCTTCCGGTGCGCCGAACCATGCGCCGTTGATGTGCGTGAGCAGCGGCAGGTGCAGCTTGCTGTCCCGCCAGGCGTCGCCCAGCTCGTCCGGGGTCACGAACACCGGGCTCAGCGCCGAGCGCGGCTTGGCCTGCAGGAAGCCGAAGCCCTTCGCGAGCTCGCCGGGAATCAGATTGCGCAGAGAGACATCGTTGACCAGACCGATCAACTGGATGTGGCCGGCGGCCTGCTCGGGCGTCACCGCCATCGGCACGTCGTCGGTGATCACGACGATCTCGGCCTCGAGATCAATGCCGTGGTCTTCGCTGGTCACCTTGACGGTGTCGCGCGGGCCATAGAAACCGGCGCTGGTCGCCTGGTACATCAATGGATCGGTGTAGAAGCTCTCCGGCACTTCGGCGCCACGCGCGCGGCGCACGCGCTCGACATGCGGCAGATAGGCGCTGCCGTCGACGAACTCGTAGGCGCGCGGCAGCGGCGCGGCGAGGCGCGCGACGTCGAGATCGAACACGCCGTCGGCGTCGCCGGCATCGAGCGATTCGGACAGCGCGTTGAGGCGCGGCGCGGCGTTCGACCAGTCGTCGAGCGCCTGCTGCAGCGTCGCGGCGATGCCGGTGGCGCGCACGGCGCGGCCCAGGTCGCGCGACACGACGATCAGGGTGCCGTCGCGGCCGCCCTCCTTCAAAGAACCCAGCTTCATGGCAACTCCGGTTGGCGTCGGCTATCTGTTGCGATTGTAACGAACTCGCGCGCGGCGACGCTCAGTCCTCGCCCTGGAAGGCGCCGGCGCGATAGGTCAGCACCAGCGTGTCGCGATGACCGGTGCCGTCTGCCGGCTGGATCGGCGTGGATTCGTGGATCACGCGATGGTCGTCGAGCAGCAGCACCGCCCACGGTTCGGTCAGGGTGAAGCGCTGCCCGGCCGGGCCGTCGGCCTCGAACACGCGCGTCTCGCCGCCCTTGATGCCACTGCGCCCGACCAGCAGCACCGCGACGAAATCCACGCCATCCCGGTGCGCACCTTCGGGGGTGGGCCGGCCGATGCCGTCGGTGGTGTCGATGCGGAACTGGTGCGCTTCGACGTGCCAGTCGCCGTCGTCGCGCACCTGCGCGAACACGCGGCCGAGTCCGGCGACGAGCCGTGTCCAGGTTGGATCGGCCGCGAGCCCCGGTGCCAGCGGCTCGAACCAGCGATGCATGCCGCCGTGCAGGGCGTTGTAATCCTCGGACTGCCAGTGCGCGCGATGCGCGACCTGCGCGAGCGTGTCGCCGTGTTGCACGAAGCACCCGTGCCGACGCCGGCGATAACGGCCGCCATCCTTGAGATAGGCATCGGGCGGCAGATCGTCCCAGCCCGCGCGCCACGCCTCGAGCGCATCGATGCGCACATTGCAGAGCGATGCGAGCGTCGAGGGTGCGAGCACCGCGCAGCCATGCACGCGCAGGGCGTCGACGACGGCGGCAGGAGCGGTATACGGCGGCGGGAACGCGTTCATCGCGGAATTCTAGAGCCGCATCGATGCGCGTGCATCGTGTCGCCGTGCGCAGACGTGGAATGCAGTCGTCCTGCGAACGGCACGTCGTGAATGCAATCGACACGCGTGAACAGACGCAAAGACGCCGGACGCGAAACTCGAGGCTGCAACGCCATGGCCTGCAGCGCACTCGCCGAAGACAACGGGCACAAAAAAGCCCACCTTTCGGCGGGCTTTTTCGTTTTCGATGTGGCAGCCCCGGAAGGATTCGAACCTCCGAATGCCTGAGTCAGAGTCAGGTGCCTTACCGCTTGGCGACGGGGCTATGAACATATTGTAACGCCGAAACCGCGGTGCTCCGCAAGCTTCGGCGACGCCGGATCCACGCAGTCGCGCGGATCCGGCAACGCACGATCAGCGCTTCGAGAACTGCGTGGCGCGACGTGCCTTGTGCAGGCCGACCTTCTTGCGCTCGACTTCGCGTGCGTCACGGGTCATGAAGCCCGCCTTGCGCAGCTCGACCTTCAGCGTCTCGTCGTATTCGACCAGCGCACGCGAGATGCCGAGGCGGATCGCACCGGCCTGGCCGGTCGTGCCGCCACCGGTGGTGGTCACCAGGATGTCGAACGTCTCGGTGTTCTGGGTCAGCTCGAGCGGCTGGCGCACGATCATGCGCGCGGTCTCGCGGCCGAAGAACTCGTCGAGCGGACGGTCGTTGACGGTGATCTTGCCGCTGCCCTTGCGCAGGAACACGCGGGCGACGGAGGACTTGCGACGGCCGGTGCCGTAATTCTGGGTAATTGCCATGATCAGAGTTCCAGGGGCTGCGGCTGCTGTGCGGCGTGCGGGTGCTCGGCACCCTTGTAGACCTTGAGCTTGCGGTACATGGCGCGGCCGAGGGTGTTCTTCGGCAGCATGCCCTTGACGGCGATCTCGATCACGCGCTCCGGGTGGCGCTCGAGCGCCTGGCCCAGGGTCTCGGTCTTCAGGTTGCCGATGTAGCCCGTGAAACGGTGGTAGAGCTTGTCCGTCATCTTCTTGCCGGTCACGGCGATCTTCTCGGCGTTGACCACGATGATGTAGTCGCCGGTGTCGACGTGCGGGGTGTAGACGGGCTTGTGCTTGCCGCGCAGACGGTGGGCGATTTCCGCGCTCAGGCGGCCCAAGGTCTTGCCGGATGCATCGACGAGATACCAGTCGCGCTGGACGGTCTCGTTCTTGGCAATAAAGGTCTTCATGGAAATACTCGGTGGGTGACTGGTCGGGCTGGTTGCGCCGGTGGCCGGCGGAACGTCGCCTCGCGTTGTAGAGCGTGCAACACAGAAGCGGAATGATAGCCGCCCGCCCTTCGCCACGCAAGCTGGCGGGGCGTCGCGACGCCGGACGCTGGCGCGGCATGGAACGAGGGCCGAGAATGGTACGCGACGCGGCCACCTGCCGCGCTGCAGGAATCCGACCCGATGGCCCTCCCCCGGCCCCGTTTAAATCCCGTCGACCACTTGCTGGTCGAGACCCAGCGCGCGCTCGACACGGTGTTCGGCAATCCGCCGGCCACCCGCCCCAACCCCGCCGTCGAGACGCCCGATGTCGTGCTCAACGACGCGGAGCGTCGGCATGCCGCCGGCCTGATGCGGATCAACCACGTGGGCGAGATCTGCGCGCAGGGCCTGTACTTCGGCCAGGCCGCGGTCGCACGCGAGGCCGGGACGCGCGCGCATCTGCTCGACGCCGCGCAGGAGGAAACCGATCACCTGGCCTGGTGCGCGCAGCGGCTGCGCGAGCTCGACAGCCGCCCCAGCCTGTTCAACCCGCTGTGGTACGGCGGCAGTTACGCGCTCGGCGTCGTGGCCGGTCTGCGCGGCGACGGCTGGAATCTCGGCTTCGTCGTGGAGACCGAACGTCAGGTCGAGGCGCACCTCGACGCGCATCTGCAGACCTTGCCCGAAGCCGACCAGCGCAGCCGCGAGATCCTCAAGCAGATGAAGGAAGACGAGGCGCGCCACGCCGAACACGCCGAGCAGGCCGGCGCGCGCGTGCTGCCATGGCCGGTGCCGTCACTGATGGCGACCGCCTCGAGCCTGATGAAAGCGGTGGCGTACAGGCTGTAGCGCCGTCAGGGCATCAGGGCGGAAGACGTGAGGGCTCGAGTCCTCACGGACGTAAAACGGCCCCGTCATGCGGGGCCTTTTTGCGTCGACCGGCAGCGTGCGCCGGTCAGTCGATCAGGTTGCGACCGTGATAGAGCTCTTCGATCTCGCGGCGCAGGCGCGCTTCGATCTTCATGCGCTCCTTGAACGAGAGATTGCGGGCCTTCTCTTCGAACAGGTACTGGTCGAGATCGAATTCCTTCAGGTGCATCTTCGTGTGGAAGATGTTTTCCTGGTAGACGTTCACATCGAGCGCGTCGTAACGCGACTTGATGTTCTTCGCCAGGTAATCCTGGATCGAATTGATCTTGTGGTCGATGTAGTGCTTGCGGCCCTTCACGTCGCGGGTGAAGCCGCGCACGCGGTAGTCCATCACCACGATGTCCGACTCGAGGCTCTCGATCAGATAGTTCAACGCCTTCAGCGGCGAGATCACGCCGCAGGTGGCGACGTCGATGTCGGCGCGGAACGTCGCGATGCCGTTGTCCGGATGGGTCTCCGGATACGTGTGCACCGTGATGTGCGACTTGTCGAGGTGCGCGACGACGGCGTCGGAGATCACGCCCTTCGCGTCCTTGCGGTCCACCACCGGCTCCTCGGAAATGAGGATGGTGACCGACGCGCCCTGCGGGTCGTAATCCTGGCGCGCGACGTTGAGGATGTTCGCGCCGATGATCTCGGCGACATCGGTCAGGATCTGGGTCAGCCTGTCGGCGTTGTACACCTCGTCGATGTACGCGATGTAGCGCTGACGCTCGTCTTCCGACGCGGCGTAGCACACGTCGTAGATGTTGAACGACAGGGCCTTGGTCAGGTTGTTGAAACCCTGGAGCTTCAGGCGCGGGAGCGGTTTGACCACAGCGGTCGACCCTCGGGGGTTGGGCGAAACGACGATTATGCGGCAAAGCACCCGTAAGCCGCGACCTTGCCGATCACGCGGGTTTGCCCCGGGCAGCCGGAGCGCCTACTCTGCGGCATTCCCCCGATCCGAAGCCCATGACACCAACACCTGTGGCCCTGATCAATCCTCACGCCCCCCGCCCACCGCACCCGATGGCGCCCACGCCGGCCGCCATCGAGCGCTTTCTCGCCCATTGCCACCGCCGCCGCTACCCGCCGCGCAGCGAAGTGTTCCGTCCCGGTGATCCGGCCGGCACGCTGTACTACGTCGTCAGCGGCTCGGTCAGCATCATCACCGAGGAAGACGACGGTCGCGAGCTGATCCTCGGCTACTTCGGTACCGGCGAGCTCGTCGGCGAGATGGGCCTGTTCATCGAGTCCGACGTGCGCGAGGTCATCCTGCGCACGCGCACGCAGTGCGAACTGGCCGAGATCAGCTACGAGCGCCTGTACCAGCTGTTCGACGGCGTGCTGGCCAATGACGCGACCTCGATCATGTACGCGATCGGCGCGCAGCTCTCGCGGCGTCTGCTCGACACCAGCCGCAAGGCCGGTCGTCTGGCGTTCCTCGACGTCACCGACCGCATCATCCGCACCCTGCACGACCTGACCCGCGAGCCGGAGGCGATGAGCCATCCGCAGGGCACCCAGCTGCGGATCTCGCGGCAGGAGCTGGCGCGGCTGGTCGGCTGCTCGCGCGAGATGGCCGGACGCGTGCTCAAGAAGCTGCAGGCGGAGAACAAGCTGACCGCCCGCGGCAAGACCATCGTGCTGTTCGGCACGCGCTAGGAACACCGGCATGAGCCTCGGACATTTCGGCCCGCGGGGCGACCTGCCCGACGCCGACCTGCGCAGTGCGTCGGTGATCGATGCAGACGACGTGGCTGCGCTGCTGTCGGAGATGGGCTATCCCTGCACAGAGCGCGAAGCCCGCGACCGCATCCGCCTGATCACCGACAACGACCGCCAGGCCCTGGTGGTCGCGCGCAGCGGCGGCCGGGTCTGCGGCCTGATCGCGCTCGATTTCATGTATTACCTGCCGCTCGGCTCGACGACCTGCCGCATCACCGCGCTGGTCGTCACCAGCGATTCGCAGGGCAAGGGCCTGGGCCGCGAGCTGCTCAAAGAAGCCGATCGCCGCGCGCGTTTCGCCGGCGCGGCGCGGCTGGAGCTGGTCAGCGGTTCGCAGCGCGCCGACGCGCATGCGTTCTACAAGGCCTGCGGCTTCTCCGACGGCACCCTGCGTTTCATCAAGCGGCTCGGCGACGCCTGACGGGACACACGTCCCGGTCACGCCGTCCTTGCAGACTGTCCTGACCTTCCGGAGTCTGCGCCATGGAACTCGGCGACCAATTCCTGTTCTTCGTGCTCGTCGGACTCGCCGCGCAGCTGATCGACGGCGCGCTGGGCATGGCCTTCGGGCTGGTGTCGTCCTCGGTGCTGCTGAGCATGGGCGTGCCGCCGGCGGCGGTCAGTGCCAGCGTGCACACCGCCGAAGTGTTCACGACCGGCGCCTCGGGCGCTTCGCATCTGGCGATGCGCAACGTCGACAAACGGCTGTTCCTGCGGCTCGCCCTGCCGGGCATGATCGGCGGCGCGATCGGTGCCTACGTGCTGACGCAACTGCCCGGCGACGTGATCCGGCCTTTCATCTACGCCTACCTGCTGATCCTGTCGATCGTGATCCTGCTGCGCGCGGCCGGCCGGCTGATGCCCAAGCGCGAAGTGCGCCGGGTGCCGCTGCTGGGCTTCTTCGCCGGCCTGCTCGATGCCACCGGCGGTGGCGGCTGGGGCCCGGTGGCCACATCCACCCTGCTCGCCCGCGGCGGTACAGCGCGCACGACGATCGGCACCGTCAACGCGGCCGAGTTCCTGGTCACCGTGTCGATCTCGGTGACCTTTTTCCTGACGATGGGCCTGCAGCACCTCGACGTGATCCTCGGGCTGCTGGTCGGCGGCATGATCGCCGCGCCGCTGGCCGCGCTGTTCGTCAAGCACGTCCGCGAGCGCTGGGTGCTGCTCGCGGTAGGTCTGCTGGTGATGGCGATCAGCCTCTACCAGATCGGCCGCACGCTGCTGGCCTGAGACTTCAGACCGCGGGCGTAGCGATCGGATCGCCGCCGCGGTCGGCGCAGCCCCAGTTGAGCACCGGCGTGCCCGGCGGCAGGGCGCGGCGGAACATGTCGACGTTGGCCGCCTTCGGATTCACCACCACCGGCGCCTTCGCGGCCTTGAGCAGCGGCAGGTCGGCGGAGGAATCCGAATACGCGATGTCGATCGCGCCGTAGCCGCGCTCGCGCAGCATGCGCATCTTCTCCTCGGCGTGGCAGTGGCGCGTGGCGACGACCGCGCCGAACTTCGGGCCGACCGCGGTGCCGATCACCGGCACGGATTCGTGCGCGACGAACGCGAGAATGGCGCGGGCGAGTTCCGGCGGCGCGCCGGTGGCGATGACCACGTTGTCGCCGGCGGCGCGATGCGCGTGCAGCACGTCGAGCGCGATCGGCAGCAGCTTGGGTTTGATCTGCGCGGCGTTGTCGGCGACGTAGCGATCGATGAGCCGGTCCAGCACGCCGCGGCTGTGCAGGCCGACGGTGCCGATCCACACGAATCCGGAAATGCCGTAACGACGCGTCGGCAGGGACGCGATCATCGGCCCGAGCACCGGCGCGGCCAGACACGCCAGCGCGGTGCGCCAGACGCTGCGGGTGATCAGCCAGCGGAACAGATGGGTGCCCGAGTCGCCGTCGTAGAGCGTGTGGTCGAAATCGAAGACCACGGTGCGCACGGTGTCGTTCGCGGCGGTGTCCTTGAGCAGCTGGGCGACGACCGGCGTGCCGGTGTCCGCACCGGCGGTGTCCGTCTCGACCGGTGCCGGCGTCGTCGCGGCGGCGATCGCGATCGCCGAGATGTCGGCGACCGGACGGCTGTCCGTCGTCGTGGGCGCGCCCGGCATCGCGAACAGCGTGCGCAGCGCGGTGCCCGGATCGGGCTCGCGCATGAAGGCCTCGCCGACCAGGAACGCGTCGATCCCGGCCGCGCGCATGCGCGCGACATCGGCGGCGGTGTGGATGCCGCTTTCGGTGACCAGACGACGGTCGCGCGGCACTGCGCTGCGCAGTTCCAGCGTGGTGTCGAGCGAGACTTCGAACGAACGCAGGCTGCGGTTGTTGATGCCCAGCAGCGGCGCCGGCACCTGCAGCGCGCGCTCGAGTTCGTCGATGTCGTGCACTTCGACCAGCACGTCGAGATCGATCGACATCGCCAGTTCGGCGATCTCGACCAGCTGACGGTCGTCGAGCGCGGCGACGATCAGCAGCACGCAGTCCGCGCCGAGTGCGCGCGCCTCATAGACCTGCCAGGGATCGACGATGAAGTCCTTGCGCAGCACCGGCAACGCGCAGGCTGCGCGCGCCTGCACGAGGTAGTCGTCGGCGCCCTGGAAGAAATCGATGTCGGTCAGCACCGACAGGCAGGCTGCGCCGCCGGCCGCGTAACTGCGCGCGATCTCGGCCGGCTGGAAGTCGGCGCGGATCACGCCCTGCGAGGGGCTGGCCTTCTTGACCTCGGCGATCACCGCGGCCTGGCCGGCGGCGATCTTCGCTTCGATCGCGGCGGCGAAGCCGCGCACCGGCGCCGCCGCAGCGGCGCGTGCGGCGATGTCGGCCAGCGGCAATGCGGCACGACGTGCCGCGACTTCTTCGTGTTTGCGCGCCAGGATGCGCTGCAGGACGTCGTTCAAGATCAACACCGTGGGCCAGCGCGACGCGCCGGTCTGGAAGGGCCGCCCACGATAACGCAGGCGACGGTGCCCCGGACCGTCAGACCGGGAACACGGCCCCGGGCGCGTCCACGTCTTCCGCCTCGTCGCCGGCTGCGTCGCGCGACCACGCGTAGGCACGTTCGACGCGCGCGATCTGCAGGGCGTACTCGGTGTACCAGCCGCGCCGGTCCTTCTCGCGGATCACGCCCTGACCGTCCTGCGCGCGCCAGGCGCGGATCGAGGCCTCGTCGGTCCAGTAGCTCAGCGTGACGCCGTCGCCGCTCGCGTCGTCGACCGACTCCATGCCGAGAAAGCCGGGCTGCAGCTGCGCCATTTCGACCATGTCGCGCAGCGCTTCGTTGTAACCGGCCGCGTCCTCGCCATTGCGGCGGTAACGGAGGATGGCGACGTGATACGGGGGACGGGGTAACGCGGGATGACGCATGCAGGGATCGCTTCTTCAACCGAAAGGGCAGCATCCATGCGACCTATTCAGCATACGCGTCCGCCGGGGCCCGGGGAACCAGAAACTTCCGATTCAGCTGCCCACGTGCTGCGTCTGTGCGACGAATGCGTCCAGCCGGCGCAAGGCCTCACCTGATGCGACGGTCGTGCGCGCGAGCGCGACACCATCGGCGATCGACGCCGAGACGCCGGCCACGTACAGCGCCGCGCCGGCATTGAGGCAGACGATGTCCTGGGCCAGCCCCGCGGTGCCGTCGAGCGCCTGGCGCACCAGGGCCTTCGATTCGTCGGCATTCTCGACGCGCAGATTGCGGCTGGCCGCCATGGCGATGCCGAAATCCTCGGGATGGATCTCGTACTCGCGCACTTCGCCGTCGCGCAGCTCGCCGACCAGCGTGCCGGCGCCGAGCGAGATCTCGTCCATGCCGTCGCGGCCCCAGACCACCAGCGCGCGCTGCGCGCCGAGTTCACGCAGCACGCGGACCTGGATGCCGACGAGATCGGGGTGGAACACGCCCATCAGGATGTTCGGCGCACCGGCCGGATTGGTCAGCGGGCCGAGGATGTTGAAGATTGTGCGCACGCCCATCTCGCGACGCACCGGCGCGACCGCCTGCATCGCCGGGTGGTGCACGGGCGCGAACATGAAACCGATGCCGGTCGCCGCGATGCAGCGCGCGACGTCGTCGGGCTGCAGATCGATGCGCGCGCCGAGTGCTTCGAGCACATCGGCACTGCCGGACTTCGACGACACGCTGCGGTTGCCGTGCTTGGCCACCTTCGCGCCGGCCGAGGCGACGACGAACATGCTCGCCGTCGAGATGTTGAACGTGTGCGCGCCATCCCCGCCGGTGCCGACGATGTCGACCAGATGCGCCAGGTCTCCATCCGCGACCGGCACCGGCAGCGCGAACTCGCGCATCACCTGCGCCGCGCCGGCGATCTCGTCGACGGTTTCCTTCTTGACCCGCAGGCCGGACAGGATCGCCGCGGTCATCAACGGCGACACCTCGCCGCGCATGATCTGGCGCATCAGCTCGACCATTTCGTCGCGGAAGATCTCGCGGTGCTCGATGGTGCGTTGCAGGGCTTCGTGGGGGGTGATGGGCATGGGGAGACCGATGGTTCGTAACAGCGAATCTTGATGATGCGTCATCCCGGCGAACGCCGGGATCCAGTGTCTTCCGTGCCGACTTCAAGTCGCTGGATCCCGGCGTGCGCCGGGATGACGGTCGAATGCGTCAGCGCTCGAGGAAGTTCTTCAGCAGCGCGTGCCCATGCTCGGTCAGGATCGACTCGGGATGGAACTGCACGCCCTCGACCGGATGCGTGCGATGGCGCAGGCCCATGATCTCCTCGCGGCTGCCGTCGTCGTGCTCGGTCCACGCGGTGACTTCGAGACAGTCCGGCAGCGACGACTGTTCGACGACCAGCGAGTGGTAGCGCGTCGCCTCGTAGCCATCCGGCAGACCCGCGAACACACCGCGGCCCTCGTGGCGGATCGCCGAGGTCTTGCCGTGCATGATCCGCTGCGCGCGGATCACCTTGCCGCCGTAGGCCTGGCCGATGCTCTGGTGTCCGAGACACACGCCGAGAATCGGCGTCGTCGCGCCGAGGCGTTCGATCAGCTCCAGCGACACGCCGGCTTCGTTCGGTGTGCATGGGCCCGGCGAGATCACGATGCGCTCGGGCGCGAGTTTCGCGATCGCATCGACCGACAACGCGTCATTGCGCTCCACCCGGACCTCGGCGCCCAGCGCCTGCAGATACTGCACGAGGTTCCAGGTGAAGCTGTCGTAGTTGTCGATCATCAACAGCATGGGTCAGTCCGCGAGCAGGAAAATGGCGTAGAGGTGTTCGGCGATGGTGACCGTGCCGACGGCGAGGCTTTCGGGCGTGATGCGGCTGCCGCTGACCTGGATGCGGTCGAACGCAACACCGGGGCTCGCCGCGGGCGGCGGTGATGCGCCGCTGCGCGACGATGGCCACTGCCCGGCCTGGATGCCGTAGGCGAAGCTCGGCGCCACGTCGGACACGCTGTACAGCGAACCCAGGCGCGCACCGTAGCTCGTGGCCAGCAGCGCAGCGGTGTCGCGGGTCTGGCGCATGGCTTCGGCTTTCAGCTCTCCGCGCAGCGCAGCCTCGCCGGAGAACGTCGGCTCGATGCTGCCCAGCTGCACGTCCTCACCGGCGGGCAGCTTCGCGAGAAACGCGCGCGTGGCCTCAGCGTTGGGGAACGTCACCCGCAGCGCACGCGTCGCGCGGATGCCGCGATACACGCGTTTCTGGGATTCGTAGTCGTGCTCGGGTTGCACCGAGAACGTGCTGGCATCGATCGAATCGGCGATCGCCCCACCCGACTTCAACCCGTTCAGCAGTGCGCCGAGGTTCGTCTGCACACGCTCGCGCGCGACCTCGGGCTGCATGTCCAGCGCACTGAGCGTGATCGACACGGTGAACCGGTCGGGCACCACGTCACGCGTCGCCTCGCCCTTGACCAGCAGGTGCGGCAGTGAAGGCAACGCATTGACCTGCGCCGCGGCGAACGGCGCACACACCACCAGCAGCAGACCCGCACATCCGCGAACGAAACATCCTTTCATCGTCGTCTCCCTGATCCATGGTGAAAACAGATGTGACGGCTCACAGCCCCTTCGCCGCCTGCGCGACCGCGCGGAACAATGCGCGACCCTTGTTCATGGTCTCGGCCCATTCCATTTCGGGATCCGAGTCGTAGACGATGCCGGCGCCGGCCTGCACGTAGAGACGGCCGTCCTGGATCACCGCGGTGCGGATCGCGATCGCGGTGTCGGCATCGCCGTGCCAGCCGATGTAGCCGACCGCGCCCGAATAGACGTTGCGCTTGACCGGCTCGAGGCTGCGGATGATCTCCAGCGCGCGCACTTTCGGCGCGCCGCTGACGGTGCCGGCCGGGAACGTCGCGCGCAGCACGTCGGCATAGCTCAGCCCGTCCTTCAGGCGACCGGTGACTTCGCTGACGATGTGCATGACGTGGCTGTAGCGCTCGATGACGAAGCGCTCGCCGACCTCGACCGTGCCCGCGCTCGACACATGACCGACATCGTTGCGGCCCAGGTCGATCAGCATCAGATGCTCGGCACGCTCCTTGGGATCGGCCAGCAGTTCGGCTTCGAGCGCCTGATCCTGCGCCGGCGTCTCGCCACGCGGACGCGTGCCGGCGATCGGGCGCACGGTGACTTCACCATCCTTGAGACGCACCAGGATTTCAGGCGAGGAGCCGACGACCTGGGTGCCGCCGACATCGAGGAAATACATGTAGGGCGACGGATTCAGCGCGCGCAGCGCGCGATAGACGTCGACCGGGCGCGCCTGGAACGGCACCGACATGCGCTGCGACAGCACGACCTGGAAGGCATCACCGGCGGCGATGAATTCCTTGGTCTTCGCGACGGCTTCGATGAAGCCCTCGCGAGTGAAGCCGGACACGAAATCGGACTCGTCGAGCGCAGCGGGCTGCAGCGTTTCCGGATACCCGGCGCCGCCCTGGCGCAGGCGATGCGTCAGCGCATCGAGGCGGCGGTTCGCACGCAGCCAGGCCTGCGGTTCGCGCGTGTCGGCGTGGACCACGAGATACAGCCGGCCCTTGAGGTTGTCGAACACCGCGACCTCGGTGCTCAGCATCAGCAGGATGTCGGGCGTACCGAGTTCGTCGCGCACGTCGGCGCGCTGGCCGCTGCGCAGACGCGGCTCGATGTACTCGATGCATTCGAAGCCGAACCAGCCGACCAGGCCGCCGGTGAACCCCGGCAGGCCTTCGATCTGCGGCACCGAATGCGCGGTGCGCAAACGCTCGACTTCGGCGAACGGATCGTCGACCTCGCGCGTCTCGATGACCTCGCCGTGCTCGCGCACGGTCAACGTGTGGCCGTGGAACGCGTATACGCGTTCGGCCGGCAGACCGATGATCGAATAGCGGCCGAAGCGTTCGCCGCCTTCCACCGATTCGAACAGATAGGTGTGCGGGCCGTCGGCGAGCTTGAGGTAGACCGAGAGCGGCGTATCGAGATCGCTCAGGACCTCGCGGACCACCGGTACGTGGGTGTGGCCTTCAGCGGCGTAGTGCTGGAACTCGGTCTGCGTGATCACGCGGCATTTCCTGGACAGTCGGACGAACGGGGGCGACAGAGGCAGTACGCCACCATCGCCAGCCGGCGTCGGACGAACGGAAATGCGGGAAGGCGGACGCGTGCATGGCGGCTACTGTAGCGGCTCGGCCGCGCGCGCGCGACCGCCTCAGACGACCGGGTGCGGCGACGCGACGAGCAGCGGGCAGTCCTTCGGCAGATGCAGCCGCAGGCGTCCGGGCTGGCAGCTGATCGCGAAGCGCCGCGCGCGCGCGGGCTCGCCGTCGAGGTTGAGCACCAGCGGCGTGTCGGACTCGACGACCAACTCCGTCAGCTGGGTGCGCACGGCCACCTGGTCGAGCGCGGCCACCTTGCCCTCGGTCAGCGCGGTGCGCAGCGTGTTGAGCAGTTCGCCTTCGAGCTCGGGCACGATGGTGACGTCGATCAGGCCGTCGTCGATGCAGGCATCGGGACACAGGGCCTGTCCGCCGCCGGCCTGACGCCCGTTGCCGATGCCCAGCGCGATGAAGCCGCCCTGCCACGCGAAGTCCGGGCCGGTGATGCGCGCTTCCAGCGGCTCGATGCGGCCGAGCCGCGACAGGCCGGTGATGAAATACGCGAGGCCGCCGAGCACCTTCTTCAGCCCCGCATGCGTCTCCACGGTGACTTGGGTGCCGAAGCCGCCGGAGCCGAGATTCGCGCACCAGTGCACACCGTCGTCGGTGTCGATGCGCAGCACGTCGATCGGCACGGCCGGCTGGTCGAGCGCCAGGGTCAGCGCGTCCTCGGGGAGGTTCGGCACTTCGGCGGCGGTGGCGAAATCGTTGGCGGTGCCCAGCGGCAGCAGGGCCAGCGACGGCAGCGCATCGGCATCGGCGGTCTGCGCGGCCAGCACTGAGACCACGGCGTTGAGGGTGCCGTCGCCGCCGGCGGCAATGATCGTATCCACCGATTCCGCCAGTGCCTCGGCGGCGTAGCGCTCGGCGTCGCCGGCTTCCCAGGTCACCCGGACGTCGATGTGGACGCCCCGCGCGCGGAGTGCGGCGACCGCGGTGCGCACGGCCTCGTCGCCCGCGGATTTGCCATTGAGGATCAGGCGCCAGAGCGGTGCAGGCATGCGGAGGGTCGTGCGGGTGGTGGAGGTGGCGCGGAGCGTAGCGGATGCCCGGCGCATCGCCGTTAACCGGCCCTCACGCGTGTCATCAGCCGGTCATCGAGGTCCCGGAGCATGGAAGGCCATAGCAGGGACGACGGGCGGAGGCGGGATCAGCCTCCAGAACAAATGCCGCTTCCGCGCAGCGGAAGTTGCCGAGGCCCCTCTCCCGCGTGCGCGGGAGAGGGGGGAACCGTCCGCGGCGCGGACGGCGGGGTGAGGGCAGCAGCCCGACAATTCCTCGAAATGCGAACAACGCGCGACTGCGCAGCGCTCAGACCAGCGGACGATCCGCCACCAGCACGCCATCCGCATCCGCGGCCAGCCAGTCGCCGGGCCGGATCGTCACACCGCCGAAGCACACCGGCACATCGCGCACGCCCTGCCCGCGCTTGTCGGTCTTCAGCGGCACCGTGCCCAGTGCCTTGACGCCGAGATCGAGCTGACCGATTGCGATGCTGTCGCGGATCGCGCCGTGCACCACCACGCCGGCCCAGCCGTTGGCGACCGCCTGTTCGGCCAGCAGGTCGCCCAGTATCGAGCGGCGCGTCGAACCGCCGCCGTCGATCACCAGCACGCGGCCCGCGCCGGCTTCCGCCACCGCTTCGCGCACGCGCGAGTTGTCTTCCAGCGCGTGCACCGTGCTGACGATGCCGGCAAACGCCACGCGCCCGCCGAAATCGCGCAGCGGCAGATCGAGCACGCGCACCGCATCCGGGTGCGCGTCGCAGAGATCGCAGGTGACGACGTCCACGCTCACGCGCGCAGCGAAGTCGCGCGTGCGATTTCGGCGCGCATCGCGTCGACCACCGCGCGATAGTCCGGCTTGCCGAAGATCGCCGAGCCGGCGACGAAGGTGTCGGCGCCCGCCGCGGCGATCTCGCCGATGTTGTCCGGCTTCACCCCGCCATCGATCTCGAGCCGGATCGGCTTGCCGAGTGCGTCGATGCGCGCGCGCACCTGACGCAGCTTGTCGAGCGTCGACGGAATGAAGGCCTGGCCGCCGAAGCCGGGATTGACCGACATCAACAGCACCATGTCGAGATCCTCGAGCACGTAGTCCAGCACTTCGATCGGCGTCGCCGGATTGAGCACGAGGCCAGCCTGGCAGCCTTCGGCCTTGATCAGCTGGATCGTGCGGTGCACGTGGCGGCTGGCTTCGGGATGGAAGCTGATCAGCGACGCGCCGGCCTTGGCGAAGTCCGGCACGATGCGATCCACCGGTTCGACCATCAGATGCACGTCGATCGGCGCGGTCACGCCGTGCTTGCGCAGCGCCTCGCAGATCATCGGACCGATCGTCAGGTTCGGCACGTAGTGGTTGTCCATCACGTCGAAGTGCACCCAGTCCGAGCCGGCGGCGAGCACGTTGTCGACCTCCTCGCCGAGGCGGGCGAAATTCGCGGACAGGATCGAGGGTGCGATGACGGCGGGCTGCATGTGCGATTCCAGGTCGTGAAGTGGGGCGCGGCATGACGGCCGCAGCGCGACATTCTAAGGGGCGGCGACCGCATTGACCTGCTGGAACACACTGACCGCGCCGGCGCCCGCCTGAATTGAAGCGCCGCATTCATTCACTTTTGCAGAGCGTGCATGCATCCCGATTCACGCCCACCTGCGTATCACTCTCGCGCGGCCGCTTCCCCGGCGACCGTGCCCCGCACCGCGCCGACGCAGTTCGGCCGGCAAAAACAAGAATGGAGAGTGACCCCATGAAGATGATCCACGCCGCATCCGCCAGCATCGCGCTGCTCGCCGCCAGCACCGGCGCCGCATTTGCCCAGTCCACCGACGACACCTGGACCGGCGGCTACGTCGGCCTGTACGGCGGCGTCGTGGACAGCCCCGAAGACAACAGCGACGACCGCTTCGTCTTCGACAACAATCTCGATCGCGTGTACGGCGACACCGTGCGCACCGCCGCCGGCGCCGACGCGTTCTCGCCCGGCTCCTGCAATGGCGCCGCCCAGGGCGCGACCCCGGCCGCAGGCTGCACCAAGAACCGTGGCGGCGCCGATTACGGCGTGCGCGGTGGTTACGACTGGCAGATGGGCAGCTGGGTCTTCGGTGTCGTCGGCGAGTACGGCGCGAACGACGTCCGTGACGCGGTGAGCTCATTCAGCACCACGCCGGCCTATTACACGATGTTCCGCAAGGTCGATCGCGTGGCCGCCCTGCGTCTGCGTTCGGGTTACGCCTTCGGCGCCGACTCGGCGAACCTGATCTACCTGACCGGTGGTATGGCGCACGCCAAGATCGACAACGAATTCACCACCAGCAACGCCGCCAACTCGTTCACCAGCAACGGCGACACCTCCGGCTTCGGCTGGCAGGCGGGCGTGGGTTACGAGCGCAAGCTGGGCGAGAACGTCTCGGTCGGCCTGGAATACCTGTTCACGAGCCTGGAAGCCGACGACCAGCGCGTGCGCACCGGTCCGGGCACCGCGCCTGCGACCAACCCCTTCCTGATCGTCAACCGCGCCGGTACCGACATGCGCCGCAGTGACAAGGACTTCGACTACGGCGCAGCGCGCGCCACGGTCAACTGGCGCTTCTGATCCATCGCGCCTGAGTGATTGCGATACCGAGAAGCCGGCGAAAGCCGGCTTCTTCTTTTTGCGTTCGCAGGATGGGTCGAGCGCAGCGAAACCCATCGCGCTTCGCGCAACGCACGTCGTGTGCGAATCGAGGCGCCAGACAGCGCTCTTCGTCATCCGCCCGAACGTCCATCCGCGACGCACAGCGGTATTCCGCGAACTGATTTCGCGAGCGGCGGGATTGCAATAATGGGCGTCGCTGCGCGCGACCCATCCTACGTCGCGCGATACGCACGCATCCGCGATGTCGCGAGACGCGTCAGCGGCGGGTCTTGCGACCGTCGCGGCCACGACGCAGGCGGTCGTAGGCGGCATTGAGTTCGGCGGCGCGGGCCTCGGCCTGGGCGCGCAGTTCCGGCGCGGCCCCGGCGACGCGGTCCGGGTGATATTGCGAGATCAGCTTGCGATAGGCCTGGTCGATCTCCTCGCGCGTCGCCTCCGGCCCCAGGCCGAACACCTGGTGGTCCTTGTAGCGTCGCGGCGCGAGCCAGCCGGCATCGAAGGCGTGGCCGATGATCGCGCCGATCACGCCGCCGGCCGGGTGGCGCAGCAGCAGCCATCCGGCGATGAAGCCCAGCAATTTTCCGTACCAGCGTTGCATGGCCGACAGTGTAGCCGGCCACGGTGCTGCCGGTGCCCGCGACTCACTGCAAGGCGCTGCGGTTCGCACTACACTTGCCGGCCGCTCGCGATCCACCCGGAAATGTCAACCGTGTCGACGACTCTTCTCGAAGCGAACCTCCCCGGCCTCCACCTGCGTCACCGCGGCAAGGTCCGCGACGTGTTCGACCTCGGCGACGAGCGTCTGCTGATCGTCGCGACCGACCGGCTGAGCGCGTTCGACGTGGTGCTGCCCGACCCGATTCCCGGCAAGGGCGAGATGCTCTGCCAGATCAGCAATTTCTGGTTCGAACAGACCGCGGCGCTGATGCCCAATCACCTGACCGGCATCGATGTCGCCAGCGTGCTGCCCGAGGGCGTCGACCCGGCGCTGTACGCGAAGCGCGCGGTGGTGACGAAGAAGCTCAAGCCGGTCCCGGTCGAAGCGATCGCGCGCGGCTATCTGATCGGCAGCGGCTGGAAGGACTACCAGCGCACCGGCCGCGTCAGCGGCATCGCCCTGCCCGACGGCCTGCGCCAGGCGCAGCGCCTGCCCCAGCCGATCTTCACCCCGTCGACCAAGGCCGCCGTCGGTGACCACGACGAGAACATCGATTTCGACACGATGGTCCGCATCATCGGCGCCGACCTCGCCGAACAGGTGCGCGAGGCCACGCTGCGTCTGTACACGTTCGCCGCGGCCTACGCGGCCGAGCGCGGCATCATCCTGGCCGACACCAAGTTCGAGTTCGGCACCGATGCCGACGGTCGCCTCTACGTCATGGACGAAGTGCTGACGCCGGATTCCTCGCGCTACTGGCCGGCCGATGCGTACGAAGTGGGCACCAGTCCGCCGAGCTACGACAAGCAGATCGTCCGCGACTATCTGGAAACCACCGACTGGGACAAGACCGCGCCCGGCCCGACGCTGCCGGCCGAAGTCATCGAGCGCACCCGCGCCCGGTATGCCGAAGCACTGCAGAAGCTGGCCGACATCTCGATCGACTGAGCGCGCTTCAACGCGCGCGGTGCCGGTAGTCTCGGAAGCTGCTCCAGTCTGGGGATCGCACGCCCATGCAGATCGAATCCGTATCGCCCGTTTTCACGGTGGACGACCTGGCCGCTTCGCTGGACTTCTACGTGCGGACACTCGGCTTCGCGCTGGCCTGGTCCTGGGGCGAACCCCCGCACATCGCTTCGGTCTGCCGCAACGGCGTCGAGATCATGCTCAGCCAGCGCACCGACCCCGGCACACCTGGCGCTGCACAGATCTATCTGGGCGCGTCGGATATCGACGCGTGGTACGACGCGTTGACGTCCGCGGGTGTGGACGTGCGCGTTCCGATCGGTGACCGGCCGTACGGCATGCGCGATTTCAGGATCGTCGATCCCAGCGGGAACGCACTGAGCTTCGGACAGGCGATCACAGGCGTAATCTAGGCACCGACACGACCGGATCGACCCTCGGGAGGGGCAGATGGACGCGACGCACGACGACGCACAGGCGCGTCCGATCGACCGCTGGTTCGCCAGTTACTCGGCCGACCACCGCGACGACACCAACCAGTGGATCCACGTGTTCGCCGTGCCGGCGATCCTGTGGAGCGTGATCGCGCTGCTGTGGTGCATTCCCACCGGCACGTTGTTCAAGCCCGGGTTGTGGGCGGGTCTGGCGATGTTCGGCGCGTGGATGTTCTATTACCGCGCCTCGCGCGCGATCGGCCTCGGCATGCTGCTGGTGTTCGTGGCGATGTCGGCATTGACCTGGTGGCTGCAGCGCGACTTCGGCACGCCGTTCCTGTTCCGGCTGGCGCTGGGCGTGTTCGCGATCGCGTGGGTGGCGCAGTTCGTCGGCCACAGCAAGCTGTTCGAAGGCCGCAAGCCGAGCTTCTTCACCGACCTGCGCTATCTGCTGGTCGGCCCGGCGTGGGTCCTGTCGAAGCTCTACCGGCGGCTGCACCTGACTTATTGAGGCGCCACACGTGCGATCCTGTCGCGCCACGCAGGTGCATCGCCCGTGTCGCCCCGCGATCTCGTTCTGGTTCTCGTCGTCTGCATCGCCTGGGCGCTGAACTTCCTCGTCTCGGCCAATGCGCTGCGCGAGATTCCCCCCTTCCTGTTCACCGCGGTGCGCTTCGCGATGCTGGCGCTGCCGCTGGTGTGGCTGCTGCGACCGCCCGCGCCGGGGCAATGGCCGCGGCTGATCGCGGTGTGCCTGTGCATCGGCGTGCTGCATTTCGGCCTGAGTTTTCTCGCGCTGCGGCTGTCGACGGATCTCTCGTCGCCGGCGATCGTCATGCAGAGCTACATCCCGATGACCGCGCTGCTGGCCTGGGCGGTGCTGGGCGAGCGCTTCGCCTGGCGTACGGGCCTGGCGATCGGCGTGAGCTTTTGCGGCGTGCTGGTGCTGGGGTTCGATCCGGTGGTGCTGGCCAATCCGGCCGCGCTGCTGACGATGCTGGCATCGGCCGCGATGCTCGCGATCGGCACCGTGCTGATGAAGCGCCTGCGCGATGTCGACATGTGGAACATGCAGGGCTGGACCGCGGTCTTCAGCGTGCTGCCGCTGCTGGCGATCAGTCTGGTGTTCGAGCCCGGCGGTTTCGACCGGCTCGGCGAGGCCGGCTTCGCCGGCTGGGGTGGCGCGGTCTACGCGGCGTTCGTGTCCTCGCTGCTCGGCCACGGTCTGTACTACGTGCTGATGCAGCGCTATCCGGTCGCGATGGTCACGCCGTGGCTGCTGCTGGTGCCGGTGATGGCGATCGGTCTGGGCGTCGCGTTCTGGGGCGACCGGCCGGGTCTGCGGCTGTGGATCGGCGGGGCGATGGTGCTCGGCGGCGTGCTGGTGATCGCACTGCGCGCGCTGCAGAAGTCGCGCAAGCTGGTCGAGGAACCGATGGCGGGGCCTTGATCCGATCCGGATCCGCCAACGCGCGTCAGCCGATGCCGAACATCGACGGCGCCGGCCGGAACGCCCGCGGCGCATAGCCGAACGCCGCCTGCGCAGGCGCGGCATCGAACACCAGATCCTCGCGCATGCGTGTCACCGCGCCCGGCGGCAGACCCTGCAGACGGCCGGCGCGATGTGCCGCCCACAGCGCCGCATCGAACAGCACGCCCGGCAGCACCAGCAGACGCGGCGCCGGCTGCAGGCAGGCCAGCGTGCGCGCGACCATCGTCCGGTAGTCGAGCGTCTCCCCGCCCGGCAATGCGAACGCCTGGCCGTGCGCGGCCGGCGCATCGGCCGCGGCCTCCGCCGCCGCCGCGAGATCGTCGACATGCACCGGCTGACGCCGGCCGCGCGCATCGGCCGGCAACACGAACACGCCGCTACGCCGCGCCAACGCGACGATCAGGCTGAGGTTGCGATCGCGTCCGCTGCCGTAGACCAGCGTCGGCCGCAGCAGCGTCGCCGCGGCGCTACGCGCCTGCGCGGCCGCGAACACGCGCTCTCCCGACGTGCGCAGGCGCATCGCCAGTTCGCGCTCGCCCGGATCGCTGGCCGCCTGCTTGGTCGCATCGCTGGTCGAACCGAAGGCGACGACGCGCGGGCATTCGATCGCGGCACCGGCGTACCACAGCGAGAATTGGTCCAGCGGGCCGCAGCTGAAGATCGCATCGGCGTGCGCCGGCAGCGTGTCCGGCATCGCGGCGAACGCACCGGTGTGCCAGCGCAGCTGGGGGCCGTCGGCGCGTGGCACGCGCGACAGGGCATCGACGGTCCAGCCGGCGTCGAGCAATCGCGCCAGCAGGGCCGCGCCGATCGCACCACTTGCACCGAAGACCAGCGCATGGCGCGCGCGCGGGGGCGTGGAGGCGGACATCGACGTCATGGGACATAGCATATCGAGCCACGACGACGCTCCGTCGACGGGCATCGGTTAGACTGCCCGGCCCTTGCGTGACCCGCCGGCCGACTGGCCGACCTGCCTCCACAAGGAGCCCGATGCTCGAACTTCTCTTGGCCCTGCCCTTCGTGCTGGCGCTCGCCGTAGCGCTGTCCGCGAATGCGTCCCGCCGCACCATCGCCTGGCTGGCCGGTCTCGTGCCGTTGCTGGGTCTGGGCGTATTGGCCCTGCTGGCCGGCGGCGTCTTCGACGGCACCATTCTCAAGACTCAGTACGCATGGATTCCCGAAGCCGGGCTGGATTTCAGCCTGCGCATGGACGGGCTGGCCTGGACGTTCGCATCGATGGTGCTGGGCATCGGCGGGCTGGTCGTGCTCTACGGCCATTACTACCTGTCGGCCAAGGACAGTCCGCGGCGGTTCTTCACCTATCTGCTGCTCTTCATGGGCGCGATGCTCGGCATGGTCATCGCCGGCAACCTGCTGCTGCTCGCGGTGTTCTGGGAGCTGACCTCGATCAGTTCGTTCCTGCTGATCGGCTTCTGGTCGCATCGCCAGGACGCCCGCCAGGGCGCGCGCATGGCGCTGACGATCACCGGCATGGGCGGTCTGGCGCTGCTGGGCGGCGTGCTGCTGATCGGCCGCATCGTCGGCAGCTACGACCTCGATGTCGTGCTGGCCTCGGGCGATCTGATCCGCGCGAGCCATCTGTATCCGTGGGCGCTGGGTCTGGTGCTGCTGGGCATCTTCACCAAGAGCGCGCAGTTCCCGTTCCACTTCTGGCTGCCGCACGCGATGGCCGCGCCGACGCCGGTCTCGGCGTACCTGCATTCGGCGACGATGGTGAAGGCCGGCGTGTTCCTGCTGGCCCGCCTGCATCCCGCGCTGGCCGGGACCGATCTCTTCTTCTACGTCGTCAGCGGCATCGGCGCGACGACGCTGGTCATGGGCGCGTGGTTCGCGATCTTCCAGCACGACCTCAAGGGCCTGCTGGCGTACTCGACGATCTCCCACCTCGGCCTGATCACGCTGCTGTTCGGCCTGTCGACCGAGATGGCGGTCGTCGCGGGCCTGTTCCACATCCTCAACCACGCGATGTTCAAGGCCTCGCTGTTCATGGCCGCGGGCATCATCGACCACGAGACCGGCACGCGCGACATGCGCCGGCTCGGCAATCTCAGACGCCTGATGCCGATGACCAGTGCGCTGGCGATCGTCGCGTCATTGGCGATGGCCGGCATCCCGCTGCTCAACGGCTTCCTGTCGAAGGAGATGTTCTTCGCCGAGGCGCTGGAGATCGGCGGCCACGGCACGATGCGCTGGGTGATCAGCATCGCGGCGCTGCTGGCCGGCGTGTTCGGCATCGCCTACAGCCTGCGCTTCGTGCACGACACCTTCTTCGGCCGCGGTCCCCGCGCGCTCGACGTGGTGCCGCACGAACCGCCGCGCTGGATGCGCATTCCGGTCGGCGTGCTGGCGATCCTGTGCTTGGTGATCGGCATCATTCCGGCGCTGACCGTCGGCCCGCTGCTGCACACGATGGCGCGCGGCACGCTCGGGGATGCGACGCCGGACTTCAGCCTGTCCGTGTGGCACGGCATCAACCTGCCGCTGATGATGAGCGTCGCCAGCCTGGTGTTCGGCGTGCTGCTGTATTTCGGCCTGCGCAAGCTGCTCGATTTCCATGCGGTGGTCACGCGCTCGACCGGCCGCCAGGTCTTCCAGGTCAATCTGGAGCGCCTGTTCTCGCTGGCCCGCGCGTTCACCGCGCGCGTCGCCAACGGCAGCCTGCAGCGCAGCCTGTTCGGTCTGCTGCTGGTCGCGCTGGTGCTGGCCGGCTGGCCGCTGCTGGGCAACTTCGCCGAGCTGATCGCCAACGGCCCGGGGCCGCGTCCGTTGCCGGTGATGGGCTGGATGATCTGGGCGGTGATCGTGGCCGCGTCGATCGGCACCGTGGTCGTGCACGGCAAGCGCCTGACCGCGCTGATCGTGATCGGCGGCGTCGGTCTGGCGGTGAGTCTGCTGTTCGTCTATCTGTCCGCGCCCGATCTCGCGCTGACCCAGCTGCTGGTCGAGATGGTGACGATCGCGCTGATGATGATGGCGCTGAACTATCTGCCCAAGCAGTCGAAGAGCACGCGCCGTCCGCTGCGCAAGTTCCGCGACGTCGCGATCTCGATCGTCGCCGGCGGCGGTCTCGGCGCGCTGGCCTACGCGATGATGGTCTCGCCGGCCGATACGATCTCCAACGAACTGCTGGTGCGGTCCTTGCCCGAGGCCTACGGCCGCAACGTGGTCAACGTGATCCTGGTCGACTTCCGCGGCTTCGATACCTTCGGCGAGATCACCGTGTTCGGCACGGCCGCGCTGGTGGTCCACGCGATGCTGCGCTGGGCACGCCTGAAACCCGATGAAGTGATGCCCGGCCCGCCGGTGCAACTGCCGATCGCAGCCGATCTCACCCAGCTGCTGTTCCCGCTGGCGCTGACGGTGTCGATCTACCTGTTCCTGCGCGGCCACAACGCGCCGGGCGGCGGCTTCATCGCCGGCCTCGTGTTCGCGGTGCCGGTGCTGGTGAAGTACGTGCTGCAGGGCGCGCGCGCGGTCGAGGCGACGTTCGGCTTCGACTACCTGCGCGGCATCGGCGTCGGCCTGCTGCTGGCGGTGATCGGCGGTGTCGGTTCGTGGTGGTTCGACGTGCCGTTCCTGACCAGCGGGCATCTCGATCTCGAGCTGCCGCTGATCGGTCTGCTGCCGCTTGCCAGCGCCCTCGTGTTCGACACCGGCGTCTACGTGGTCGTGTTCGCCGGCACCCTGCTGATGCTCTCGACGATGGGCACGGTCAAACAACGTCAGGCTGCGGAGGAGGCGCACTGATGGAACTCGCAATCGCTTCCGCCATCGGCGTGCTCGCCGCCTCGGGTGTCTACCTGCTGCTGCGCGCACGCACCTTCGACGTGATCCTCGGGCTGACGCTGCTCTCGTATGCGACCAACCTGCTGATCTTTTCGTCCGGCCGTCCCGTCGTCGGCAAGCCGCCGGTGCTCAAGGACGGCCTGGCCGAGACGCTGGCCAACTACACCGATCCGCTGCCGCAGGCGCTGGTGCTCACCGCCATCGTCATCGCCTTCGCGATGACCGCAGTGACCGTCGTCATCGCGATGCGCGAGCACTCGGACCTGCACACCGACCACGTCGATGGTGAGGAACCCGACGAAGAACAGCGTGGAGGCCGTCGATGAACCACATCGCGATCGCCCCCGTCCTGGTGCCGCTGGTCACCGGCGCGATCCTGCTGCTGCTCGAGCGCAGCCATCGCGCGTCCGTGCTGCGGATGTGGGCGTGGATCGGCATGGCCGCGCTGCTGGTGACGAACGTGGCCCTGCTGCGCGAAGTGCTCGACGGCGACACCGTGGTGTATCTGCTCGGCGACTGGCCGGCGCGTCTCGGCATCGCGCTGGTCGTCGATCGCCTCTCGGCGTTGATGGTCACGACCACGACGCTGCTGGCGATTCCCTGCCTGCTCTACGCCTGCGCGGGTTGGGACAAGCGCGCCCTGCACTTCCACGCGCTGTTCCAGGTGCAGCTCGCCGGCCTCAACGGCGCGTTCCTGACCGGCGACGTGTTCAACCTGTTCGTGTTCTTCGAGGTGATGCTGATCGCCTCGTACGGCCTGCTGCTCAGCGGCGCGCGCGGTGCGCGCATCAAGGCCGGCATGCACTACGTGGTGTTCAACATCGCCGCGTCCACCGTGTTCCTGCTCGCGCTCGGCCTGCTCTACGGCATGCTCGGCACGCTCAACATGGCCGAGATGGCGGTGCGCGTGGCGGCACTCGGACCGGACCAGGCGCTGCTGGTGCGCGCCGGCGCCGGTCTGCTGCTGCTGGTGTTCTGCGCCAAGGCCGCATTGCTGCCGCTGTATCTGTGGTTGCCGGAAGCCTATGCACGTGCGCCGGCCGCAGTCGCCGCACTGTTCACCATCATGACCAAGGTCGGTCTGTACGCGGTGCTGCGCATCTACACGCTGGTGTTCGGCAGCGAGGCCGGCCTGCTGGCCGATTTCGCCTGGCCGTGGCTGCTGCCTGCGGGCGCAGCGACGATGGTGCTGGCCGCGCTCGGCGTGGTCGGTGCGCCGCGGTTGCGCATCGGCGTCGCGTATCTGGTGCTGCTGTCGGCGGGCACGCTGTTCGTCGCGTTCTCGCTCGGCAATGCCGGTGCGATCTCGGCCGGCCTGTACTACCTGCCGCAGAGCGTGTTCGTCACCGCCGCACTGTTCCTGCTGGCCGACATCATCCAGCGTCATCGCGGCGGCACCGGCGACTATCTGATGCCGATCGCGTCGATGCCCGGCAAGACCGTGCCGGCGCTGCTGTTCCTCGTTGCCGCGGTGTCGGTCTCGGGTCTGCCGCCGCTGTCGGGCTTCATCGGCAAGCTGCAGCTGCTGAACTCGGTGCCCGAGGACGTGATCGGCTGGGTCTGGGCCGCGATCCTCGGCAGCAGCCTGATGGCGGTGATCGGCCTGTCGCGCAGCGGCACGCGTCTGTTCTGGCGCGTCGATCCCGTCGCCGAAGGCGTCGAAGCGCCGCCGCTGCGTCGCAGCGAGCTCGCCGCGACGATGCTGCTGCTCGGCTACGGCGTCGTCATGACCGTGTTCGCCGGTCCGATCCTGCGCTACACCGAAGCAACCGCGGCGCAACTGCTGGCGCCGTCGGAGATGATCGAACGCGTCATCGGCGAAACGCCCGTGCTCAGGGAGCCTTCGCGATGACGTCCCGTCAGCCCTTCATGCGGCGCTTCCTGCCGTCGATCCCGCAGAGCCTGACGGTCTTCCTGTTCTGGCTGCTGATGGCCGAGGACTACGGCCCCGGCAACATCGTCATGGCGCTGCTGCTGGCCTGGCTGATGCCGCAGCTCGCCGCCCGCCTGGAACGCGAGTTCGCCCAGCTCGGTCGCCTGCGCGGCATCTGGACGCTGATCGGGCGCCTGCTGTGGGACATCCTGATCGCCAACCTCACGGTGGCGAAACAGGTGCTCGGCCCGAACCACAAGCTGCATTCGCAGTTCGTCTGGGTGCCGCTGGACCTGACCAACATCCACGGCATCTCGGCGCTGACCAGCGTGATCACGCTGACGCCGGGCACCGTGTCCGCCGAGTTGTCGGAGGACCGCAAACACCTGCTGATCCACTGCCTCAGTACCGATGATCCGCAGGCGCTCGTCGCCGAGATCAAGAGCCGTTACGAGGCACCGTTGCGCGAGGTATTCCCATGATCACGATCGCGATCATCGTCGGCATGCATCTGGTCGGCATCGCCATGCTGCTGTCGCTGTGGCGGCTGCTGCGCGGTCCCACCGCGCCCGACCGCATCCTGGCGCTGGACACGCTCTACGTCAGCTCCATCGCCCAGCTGATCCTGTTCGGCATGCTGATGAACACCGAGATCTATTTCGAGGCCGCCCTGGTCATCGCGATGCTGGGCTTCGTCGGCACCGTCGTGCTGAGCAAATACGTCATCCGCCGGGACATCGTCGAATGAGCACCGTTCTCGACGCCGTCCTCGCCTTCCTGCTCGTGGTGGGTTGCTTCTTCACCCTGCTCGGCGCGATCGCGCTGCTCAAACTGCGCGACTTCTTCCAGCGCGTGCACGGTCCGGCGAAGGCCAGCACGCTCGGCGTGGGCTGCATCCTGTTCGCGTCGATCGTCTATCACTGGGTCAACGGCAGCGGCGTGCATCCGCGCGAACTGCTGATCACCGTGTTCCTGTTCCTGACCGCTCCGATCAGCGCACATCTGATGTCGCGTGCGGCGCTGCCGCTGATGGACGACCGTCCGCCGCATCCCGATCGTGTGCCCGATGCGCAGCAGAAGGTCGTCGACGAGGAAGACCCGGCGCCTGCCGAGCGCCAGTAACTCCGGGTCGCGGCGCGTCGCGACCCGGACGTCGCCTGATCAGCCGCAGCGTTCGACGTAATCGACCTGCGGCGGCACGCCGATCCGCCAACCGGTGACCTTGCCGGCCGCATCGGTCTCGAACACCAGCGCGGCGTTGCCGCCACCGGTGTCGGTCACGCGCAGCGTGTGCGCGCCTTCGACGTACTTGTGCGGTGAGGCTTCGACGCGACCTGCATACAGGCGCTCGATCTCCGCGCGCTCCATACCGACCTTGCCGCCGCCCGGCGCGGTATAGCCGTCGTTGCCGACGTCGATGCGCGAGAAGCGGTCGCCTTCGATCATGAAACCGATGTCGTAACGCGCGGTGCCCATCGGCGGCGGCGTCAGGTAGTAGCAGCCGCCCGGCTCGGACGGCTTCGCATCGCCGAGATCATTGCCCCAGGCCATGCGGACCTGCTCGGCATCGCTGCCGAATGCGGCCGGGCCGAAGCCCTGGAACGTCACGACGCCATCGACGACCTCGGGCACGTTGGTGCCCATCGCATTGGCCGGCGGCACGTGCGCATCGGGCTGATCGCCCGGCGGCGCCGGTTCGGCGGCCACGGCCGGCGCGGACGCCGCGGGCACGGGCTCGGCGGGCGGCGCTTCGTCGCGTTGGCACGCGGCGAGTGCGAGGGACAGCACGGCGATGGCCGGCAGGGCGCGATGGAAATGCATGCGACAACTCCTGGAAGGTGACCGGCGGGAGACTAGCGCGCCCGCGTGAACGGGACGTGGCCCACGCTTCCGCCCACCGGGCCGCGGCGTGTCATGGATGTTTCATCGGCGCTTCCCATGCTGCACGCCTGCCGCTGGAAGCCACCGCCGTGCCCGCCCGCAAGACCGAACTCGCGCATCGCGCACTCGCCACCCACGCCGGCTCTCTGGATCTGCGGCAGCGGCGTGCGCTGATCCTGTGCGACGGCCAACGCACCACCGTCGAGCTCACGCGCATGCTCGGCGCGGGCACGCCCGCGCTGCTGCTGCAGTTGCAGACGCTGGGCTATCTGGACGCACTCGATGCGGGGATGTCGGTGCCTGCGCCCGAAGGCGATGCGGACGCGTCCACGGCGGCACCCGCGTCCACGCGTCGCCGTTCGCTGAGCGCAGCACGCATCTACGTGCAGGGCATGCTGGAACTGCAGCGCGCGCCGGCTGCCACGGCGCTGCGTGCACGCCTGGTCGGCAGCGCCGACGAAGCCGAGACGGTGACCGCGATCCTCGAAGCGCTCGCGGGCCTGCCTGTGTTCACCAAACCCGGATACGCGGCGCGCGTGCGCGAGCGCGTGGCGGAAGTGCTGCCGGAACCGCACCTGCCGGCACTGGCCGCGCTGGCGCTCGAAGGCGAAGCCGACGCGGTGGCCTGACGCTGGCGCTCGAAGGCGAAGCCGACGCGGTGGCCTGACGCCGCCGCGCATGGCTCAGCCGCGCGGTGGCACGAAGTTGCGCTGCAGGCCCGCCCAGCAGGCCTGGTAATCGCCCTGGCGATGCACGGCGTCGAGCGCCTGCCGTGTCGGGCGGATCACCGCGCGCGTCTCGAACATGAAGGCCATCGTGCCGCTGATGACGTCGGGCTTGGACAGATCGGCGGCGCTGGCCTTCTCGAACGTCGCTGCGTCCGGGCCGTGTCCGCTCATGCAGTTGTGCAGTGAGCACGCGCCGGGCGAAAAGCCGTCGGCCTTGGCGTCGTACTGGCCGTGCACCAGCCCCATGAACTCGCTGGCGACGTTGCGGTGGAACCACGGCGGCCGGAACGTGTCCTGCGCCACCAGCCAGCGCGGCGGGAAGATCGCGAAATCCATGTTCGCCGTGCCGGGCGTGTCGCTGGGCGAGGTGAGCACGGTGAAGATGCTCGGGTCGGGGTGGTCGAAGCTGATCGAACCGATCGCGTTGAAGCGGCGCAGGTCGTACTTGTACGGCGCGTAGTTGCCGTGCCAGCCGACGACGTCGAGCGGCGAGTGGTCGATCGGCGCCTGCCACAGATGGCCCTGGAACTTGGCGATCAGGGTGAAGTCGCCTTCGGTGTCTTCGTACGCCGCGACGGGCGCGAGGAAGTCGCGTGGATTGGCCAGGCCGTTCGCGCCGATCGGACCCAGATCGGGCAGGCGCAGCGCATGCCCCTGGTTCTCGCACACGTAGCCGCGGCTCGGCCCGTCGGGCAGTTCGACGCGGAAGCGCACGCCGCGCGGGATCACCGCGATCTCCTGCGGCTCGACTTCGAGCACACCGAATTCGGTCGCCAGGGTCAGCCGTCCCTGCTGCGGCACGATCAGCAGTTCGCCGTCTGCGCTGTAGAAAAAACGGTCGGTCATCGACATGTTCGCGGCATAGACGTGGATGCCCACGCCCTCGTGCGCACCCGGCCCGCCGGTGCCGGCCATCGAGAACAGGCCGTCGACAAAATCGACCGGCGTCTCGGGGATCGGCAACGGACTCCAGCGCATCTGGTCAGGCGGCACCGGACCGCGATCGAAACCGTCATGGAATCGCGGCTGCTGGAACGGCGAGAACGTGCCGTGCATCGCCGCAGGACGGATGCGGTAGAGCCAGCTGCGCCGGTTCTCGCCGCGCGGCGCGGTGAACGCGGTGCCCGAAAGCTGTTCGGCGTACAGGCCATGCGCCACGCGCTGCGGCGAATTCCGCCCGATCGGCAGCGTGCCGGGCTCGGCCTGCGTCGCGAACTCGTTGCCGAAACCGGACATGTACCCGCGCGGACCGCGCACTTGCGCGTGGTCCAGCGGCAGCGCCGTCACCGTGTCGTCCGTCGATGCGTTCATGGCTTCACCCGAATGAATATTCCGCCGTGCATCCCCGCGATCGGGGATGACGGCTGCAGACCCGCCTGCGCCGCTCCGCGCCTCAATGGCGCGGCGCACGACGCCGCGCTGGACTCAGAGCACGCCGCGCTGCATCTGGTCGCGTTCGATGCTCTCGAACAGCGCCTGGAAGTTGCCTTCGCCGAAGCCCTCGTTGCCCTTGCGCTGGATGATCTCGAAGAAGATCGGGCCGAACGCGTTCTTGGTGAAGATCTGCAGCAGCTTGCGCTGCTTGGTCTCCGGATCGGCGTCGATCAGGATCTTGTTGCGGCGCAGACGCTCGACGTCTTCGCCGTGCGCCGGAATGCGCTGGTCGATGACGTCGAAGTAGGTTTCCGGCGTGTCGAGGAAGTCGATGCCCTTCTCGCGCATCTGTTCGATCGACGCATAGATGTCGTCGGTGAAGCAGGCGATGTGCTGGATGCCCTCGCCCTTGTACGCGTCGAGATATTCGTTGATCTGCGACTTCGGATCGTTCGACTCGTTGAGCGGAATGCGCACCACGCCGTCGGGCGCGGTCATCGCTTTCGACTTCAGGCCGGTCTTCGCGCCCTTGATGTCGAAGTAGCGGATCTCGCGGAAGTTGAACAGCTTTTCGTAGTAGTCCGACCACTTCTGCATGTTGCCGAAGTAGAGGTTGTGCGTGAGGTGGTCGATGAAGGTCAGGCCGAACCCGGTCGGGTTCTGGTCGGCGCCGTCGATCGCGACGTAGTCGTCGCCGTAGATCGAGCCCGCACCGCCGTAGCGATCGACCAGATACAGCATGCAGTCGCCGATGCCCTTGACCACCGGCGCGTCGACGGCCTTGCTCGATTCGCGATCACCGATCGCCTCGCCACCGTTGTCGAGCACCTTGCCGTAGACGTCGCCGGCCGGCTGCTTGAAGCGGATCGCGAAGCCGCAGGCGGACGGGCCGTGCGCCTTGGCGAAATCGGATGCGAACGAATCCGGATCTTCGTTGAGCAGGAAGTTCACCCCGCCCTGCCGGTACACGGTGATCGCCCGCGTCCTGTGCTTGAGCACCGCGGTGAAGCCCATGTTGCGGAAATAGGTGTGCATGAAATCCGCCTGGCCCGCAGGCGCGGCGAACTCGACGAACTCGAAGCCGTCGATGCCCATCGGGTTCTCGAACGTGGTCACTTCCATGCCGAGATTGGGGGCGGTGTGTGCGTGAGCGCTCATGGGATACTCCGTCGCGATGGGGCCGGCCGGGAACGGGCGGTTTCAGACCGTCCTTTATAGTTACGCATGCAACCTAATTGCAAGGCGCATCGCACCATGACCCAGACCGCGGCCCCTCCTGCTGCCCTGTCCGACCCCGCCGACGCCCACGACGGCCACGGGCACCACCGCCTCGATCTCGAGCAGTTCCTGCCGTACCGGCTGAGCGTGCTGACCAACCGCATCAGCCGCGGACTGGCCGACATCTACAGCGAGCGCTTCGGCATCAGCGTGACGGAATGGCGGGTGATCGCGGTGCTGGGCCGCTATCCGGGCCTGTCGGCGAACGGCGTGGCCGAACGCACGGCGATGGACAAGGTGGCGGTGAGCCGCGCGGTCGCGCGCCTGCTCGAGCGCGCACTGATCGAACGCGAGATGCACGACAGCGATCGCCGCCGCTCGGTGCTGGAACTCAGCGAGGCCGGCTACGCGGTCTACGACGTCGTCGTGCCGCTGGCGCTGGAGTACCAGCGCAACGTGCTGGCGCCGCTGGACGAGGCCGAGCGCGCGACCTTCGCCGCGATGATGGCCAAGCTCGAGGCGCCGCTGAAGGATTGAGTCCGCGCGCTGCGCGAATCGCTCGGCTCAAACAAAAACAGCGCCCAAGGGCGCTGTTTTCGTGTCGAAATCACCGTCCGGTTACGGGCGGCGTTCCTGGTCGAGCCTGGTGCCGGCGGCGACCGGCTCACCGATGCCGTCCTGACCTGCAAGCGTCGGCTCGTCGTCCTTGAGCGTGTCGAGATGCATCAGGCGACGGATCAGCGGCGCGATCAGCAGCATGACCACACCCACGCCGACGGCCAGCCAGCCGACGTTGGAGTAGACCTCCATGACGCGCGCGACACCGCCGCCTTCACCGCCCGTGGCCGCCGAAATCAGGCCGGCCGCGAAATTGCCGGTGGCGGATGCGAAGAACCAGGCGCCCATGATCAGGCTGGCCATGTTCGCCGGGCTGAGGCGGTTCATCGCCGACAGGCCGACCGGCGACAGGCACAGCTCGCCCAGTGTGTGCAGCAGGTAGATCAGGAAGATGAAGATCACCGGGGTGGCGCCCGCGCCTGCGGACTTCGCACCGGCCACCAGCACAAGGAAGCCCGCACCGACCAGCACCACGCCGAGCGCGAACTTGGCCGGCGCCGACGGTTCGAATCCGCGCTTGGCCAGCCACAGCCACACCATCGCGAAGATCGGCGCCAGGGTGATGATGTAGAACGAGTTCAGCGACTGGAACATCGACGCCGGGACTTCCCATCCGAAGATGGTGCGATCCACGGAGCGATCGGTGAACAGGTTTAGCGATGCGCCGGCCTGCTCGAACAGCGCCCAGAACAGCACCGAACCGATGATCAGATACAGCGCCGCGAGGATGCGGTCGCGGTCCTGGCGTTCCAGCTTGAACACCGCCTTCCACAACACGAAGCCGATCAGCAGCACGCCCGAGGCACCGAGCAGACCGCCCACCAGCTTCTGGTGCTGCAGCAGGAACCACACCAGACCGACGGCCGCGACACCGAGGATGTAGAGCATCCATTCGAACCGCAGGCCGCCCAGCACGGGCGCCGCCAGGCGCTCGGGGACACGCGATTCACCACGGCCCATCAGCAGCGGCTTGCCCATCACGAACACCACCAGGCCGAGCAGCATGCCGACACCCGCCGCGCCGAAGCCGTAGGCCCAGCCGTAGGTCTGGCCGAGATAACCGGCGATCAGCGAACCGAGCATCGCGCCCAGGTTGATGCCCATGTAGAAGATCGTGTAGGCCGGATCGCGACGGATGTCCGTGCGCGGGTACAGCTGACCGACCATCACCGAGATGTTGGCTTTCAGGAAGCCCGAGCCCACGATGATGAAGGCCAGCGCCAGCCAGAAGATGTTGATCTCGGCCGCGGACTGGCCGCCGTCGCCTTCGAACGCCATCAGGAAGTGGCCGAAGGTCAGCAGCACGGCGCCGAACAGGACCGCCTTCCGCTGTCCCAGATAGCGGTCGGCGAGGTAGCCGCCGACCACAGGCGCGATGTACACCAGCGCGGTGTAGGCGCCGTAGATCACCGAAGCCTCGGAATCCGAGTACATCCAGTGCTGCACGAGATAGAAGATCAGCAGCGCGCGCATGCCGTAGTAGGAGAACCGCTCCCACATTTCGGCGAAGAACAGCACGAACAGGCCGCGCGGATGGCCGAGGATGGTTTTCTGTTCCTCGGCGGCGTACGGATTCATTGACACGTAGGGCGACTCCTGACGTTGATCGATGCCGCGGACCGGGCCGGGCGACGCGCTAAGTTAGCGGCGCCCGGACCACATGGAAAGTGACCTTCGCCATCCCTGGCCCGTGATCCCGTGCAGTTGCGGCGGTGCAGCAGAACGCGTCAGCGCATTCAGCCGGCGGGGTACACGTAGCTCGCACCCACGCCCAGCGGAATGCCCAGACCCCAGAACGCGAGCAGGAACAGCGTCCACAGGATCGACAGCGCGATCGAATACGGAATCATGATCGACACCAGCGTGCCGATGCCGGCCGAGGTCACGTAGCGCTGGCAGAACACGACGATCAGCGGGAAATACGGCATCAGCGGCGTCAGGATCGTGGTCATCGAATCGCCGACGCGGTAGGCCGCCTGGGTCAGATCGGGCGACACGCCGAGCTGCATCATCAGCGGCACCATGATCGGCGCGAGCAGCGCCCACTTCGCCGACGCCGAACCGATGAACAGGTTCACGACGCCGGTCATCAGGATCAGGCCGATGATCGTCAGCCACATCGGCAGGCCGAGGCCCTTGAGGAAATCCGCGCCTTCGACCGCCATCAGCGTGCCGAGGCCCGAGCCGTTGAAGCCGGCCAGGAACTGCGCGATGAAGAACGCGATGACGATGTAGTAGCCCATGCCACTCATCGACTTGGTCATCGCCGCGATGATGTCGCGATGCGTCTTGACGGTGCCGGCGATGTAGCCGTAGACCACGCCCGGCAGCAGGAACAGCACGAAGATCAGCGCGACGATCGACTGCATCACCGGCGCGGCGGCAACGAGCAGCGGATGGCTGCCATCGGGCACGGCTTCGGCAGGTGCGCGCCACGGCGAGGTCTCGGGCATCAGCGTCAGCGCGAACAGTGCAGCGGCCACCAGCATCGCGACCACCGCCCACAGCAGGCCGCGCTTCTCGGCGGCGTTGAGCTCGTCCATCTTCGGCAGATTCGCCGGATCGCCGTCGACGACCGTGCGCTTGAGGCGCGGCTCGACGATGCGGTCGGTGACGAACCAGCCGATCGCAATGATCAGCAGGCTCGATGCGCTGGTGAAGATCCAGTTGTTGAGCGGATTGACGATGAGCGCCGGGTCGAGGATGCGGCCCGCTTCCTGGGTGAAACCGGCGAGCAGCGGATCGAGCGAGGATGGCACCAGCAGCGTCGCCGAGAAGCCGCCCGACACACCACAGAACGCCGCTGCGATACCCGCCAGCGGATGCCGGCCCGCGGCGTAGAAGATCACCCCGCCGAGCGGAATCACCAGCACGTAGCCGGCGTCGACCGCGACGTGGCTCAGCACCGCGACCGCGACCAGTGCCGGGGTCAGCAGCTGCTTCGGCGTCACCGACAGCACGCGACGCAGCGCGGCGTTGATGAAGCCGGTGTGCTCGGCAACGCCGAGTCCGAGCATCGCCACCAGCACCACGCCCAGCGGCGCGAAGCCGAGGAACACGCGGACCATGTTCGCCATGAAGGCGGTCAGCGATTCGCCCGAGAGCTGGTTGATCACCTGGATCGGCGTGCCGGTACGCGGATCGATCGCCTGGAAATCCACACCCGACAAGGCCCACGACAGTGCCCACACCGCGAGCATCAACAGCAGGAACAGCATCGCCGGATCCGGCAGTTTGTTGCCCACGCGTTCGACCGTATCGAGGAACCGGGCGATGGCGCCGCGTGGCGCTGCGGTGTCCGGAGAAGGCTGGCTCATGCGGTGTCGTCCCCTGTTTCGTCAGCCCCGCATCCTAGCAGCCGGGCGCCGCGCGAGACTCCGCAGCCGGCCCGGGAACGAAAAACCCCGGCACGTGGCCGGGGTTTTCCGTTGCATCCGGATCGCGATCAGGGCGTGTAACTGGCGCGCACCGTCAGGCGACCGAAGGCGCGTTCGCCGACCACGCGCACGTACCACGTGCCCGCCTGCGGCGCCGCGAGCGTCACGGTTTCGTTGTTGCCCGGACGCTGCGAACGCAGCTGCCACGCATCGACCGTCGGCAGCACGTCGCGACTCGCATACAGCGTCACGTCGCCGGTTCCGCCGGCGGTGAGGATGCGCAGGTTGCGCGCGCCGGCCGGCACGTCGATGCGGAACAGACGCGATTCGCCCGCAACACCTTCGATGCCGCCGAGCTGCACGCCGTTGACCAGCGGCTGCGCGGCCGTCGCCGGATCCTCGACGATCGACACCGCGGCGATGGCACTGTCGTTGGCCGCATTCGGATCCTGCGTCTGCGACGTGGCCGCGACGGTCAGCGTCACGGTCTCGTCGATCAACGCGTCGGGGGCGACCGCCGACAGTGCGAACACCGCCTGCCCCGCGTTCGCCAGCGTTTCGCTGCTGCACGATAGCGTGGTCTTGCCGTCGGCGACGGCCGGCGCATCACAGCTCCAGTCGGCAGGCGGCGTGACCAGCAGATCATCGAGTTCCGCATCCAGCACCGCGCCGAAGCCCGGGAACTGCGCGGCATCGGGACCGCCGTTGGCCAGCGTCGCAGTGAACGCCAGCGTGTCGCCCGCGAACACTTCCGCATTCGCGGCCGCGACAGTGATGCCCAGATCGGCGACCGTCGCCGGCTGCAGACGCACCAGCAGCACCGTCGGATCGTGATCGGACAGACGCGTCGGCGTGTTGGCGTCATTGCGCGCGACTTCGGGGAAGTCGGCATTGATGCGCGCGTGGCTGACGTCGAGGCCGACGACCAGCGGCGAATCCACCAGCGCCTGGTTCACCAGCACGTGGTCGAGCGACTGCGCCTGGTAATCGAACACGAAGGAGTAGCGCTCCTCGGCAGACGCTTCCAGCGTCATGTTGAGCAGCGACGGTGCGATCAGCACCGCGCCGTCGTTGTCCACCGCGGTTTCGCCGTCGGGCGACGGCAGGCCGGTGACCGTGCCCATCGCGTCGACGTAGCCGTCGTTGAACTCGAACGCGTTGAAATCGCCGAGCACCACGATCTGGCGCGTCGCGTCGGCCTTCTGCATGCCGTCGATCAGCGTGGCCAGGTATTCGGCCTGCTTCTGGCGCTTGTCGCGCACCCGCTGGCCACCGGTGGCCCAGCCGTTGGTGCCGGCGGTATCGGCTTCGATGCCGCTCAGCGAACGCTGGTGCACGACGATCGCGGTGAACGGATAGCGGCGGCCGTCGGTGAAGTGAGCCACGGCGTCGAGCACCAGCGGCGGACGGTCGTTGAGCACGCTGGTCGAACCGTTCGGATTGGTCAGCACTTCCTCGGTGCCGACCTGTTCGACAGCGCCCACCGCGATGCGGGCGACGCTGCCGACCGACGCGGTCTTGACCAGGAAGCCGACGTCGATGCCGCCGACGTCGAAGCCTTCTTCGAGATACGCGACGTAAGCAGGATCCGGCTGGCCCGCGGCGATCGCATCGGCATTGATGCGGTTGGCGAGCGTGGTCAGCACCGGGAGGTTCTCCACCTCGGTGACGCCGACGACGTCCGGGGTGTGCAGATACGCGCGGATGCCGATCGAGGCCTTCGACAGGCGACGCTCCAGCGCGGCCGGCGTCAGGGTCGGACCGCTGTTGGCGTCGTTCACCGTGTCGAAGAAGCGCTGCAGGTTGTAGGTCGCGAAGGTCACGTGGTCGGGGCCCGGCAGCATCGACGGACGCGGTTCGCCGGCGCCGGTGCAGTCGCTGGTGAGCGCGCTTTCGGGGTAGATCGTGTAGCGGCGGAAGGTGTAGTCGAGCGGACCGGTCAGCGTGCCGCCGGTGATGCGGCAGCCGGCGGCGAGATCGGCGGTCGGCGCACCGATCGTGGTGCTGTTGACCGCGATCAGTTCCGGGTTGTAGTCCCAGCGCGGAATGTTCGGCGCGCTGCTGCCCAGCGGATCGGGATCCGGAATCTGGATGCCCGCCTCGCGGAACGGACGCGCCGTGCCGGTGACGACAACGGCGAAACGGCCATTGCTGCTGCCGGTCGCCTGCGCTTCGTTGGTGTTGCCCGTGGTCGGCGCGACGACGGTGAAGCTCGGCGCGGTGACGCGCATGCCTTCCAGATGCTCCAGCTGCTCGAGGCCGCCGGTGGCATTGGGCATGTCGTTGGTGAGCACGATCGCGGCTGGGAGCGCGTGGCCTTCCGACAGCTTGACCACCGATGCATTGGTGATCTGGGTCAGCGGCAGCTGCAGCGGATCGGCAGTCGGCACGTACTCGGTCACCATGCCCTGCACCAGCACCTTGTTGCCGACGGCGACATCGGCCGAGGGCGCGCTGCTGGTGAACACGAACAGGCCTTCCGACGTTGACGGATCACCGTCGTCTTCGCCGTCCGGCGTCTGGATGAAGAAGCCGTTGTTCTTGCGGCCGGTGACGATGCCCGTGGTCGCGACCGGCTGGCCCTCGACCGGCGAACGCGCGCCGCGGCCCTGGATCGCGTGGATCGGCAGCGTGGTCACGTCGTCGTTGAGGATGGTGACGACGGCCTGGCCCTTCGCCACTTCCGCGCCCGACACGTCGCTGAGGTTGATGTAGAAGATCTCGTCCGGCTCGACCGTCTCGTCGCCGACGACCTCGACGCTCAAGGTCATTTCGCGCTCGCCTTCACTGAAGGTGAGCGTGTTCGAGCGCGCGATGTAGTCGTTGTCGGCAACGGTCGCCGTGCCGTCGGCGGTCGCGTAGGTGAAGCGCACGCCGTCCGGGCCGGCTGGCTGGTTCAGCGACACGGTCACGAAGAACGGTGTTCTGCCGCTGTCGCCTTCGGCGCCGCTGGTGTCGGTGATGCTCAGATAGAGCGTGCCGCCACCGCTGCAGATGTTCGGAACGCTGGCGCTGTTGCGTGGCGCCGCCAGCACCGCGGTGAAGTCGGCCGCGTTGTGATTGGTGTCGGTGCACCCCTCGCCCGCGCGCAGCGCTGCGGTCGTGTTGGTCAATGCAGGCGCCGCACCGGCGCCTTCGAAACAGTTTGCCGTGCCGTAGCCGACGAAATCGACCACGTTGGTCGGACAGGCGCCACTCAGCGCACCGCCACCCTCCACCAGCGCCACCTTGCCGTTGGCGCCGGCCATGGCGATGGTGCCAGTCGCATCCGGTGTCGGCAGCGCCTGGGTGCCGCCGGTGCCGTCGGCCTGCTTGACGAGGTAGTACGCGCCCGGCGCGATGCTCCCCTCGAGGGCGGTGAGCTGCCAGCTCGTGCCGCTGGTCGATGCGTACTGGACCGTCCAGCCGCTCACGTCGACCGGCAGGTCACCGTTGTTGTGCAGTTCGATGAAGTCGCTGCGATACGTCGCACCGCTGTTGCCGCCACCGCCGTATACCTGGCTGATGACGACCTCGCCGTGCGCGGCGCCCGCGCCGCAACACAGCAACAAGGCCGACAACAGCCGGCTGGTTGTTCGAGTCATGCGTGAATCCCCAAGAGTCCCCGGGCGACAGCGCCCCACGCCCGATTGTGCCGGGCTTGGATGGCGATTGCATGACGCCGGCCGGCACTTGTCGCCGCGCAGCGTCAGCGCGCACGGGAGCGGAGGGCCTGCGGTACCCTGCGCCGATGACGATCGACCGCAACCAGCGTCCTCTCGAAGACGGCATCCACCGCGACCTGTCCGGCCGCATCACCTACGGCGGCTACCTGCGTCTGGACCTGCTGCTGGCGGCGCAGCAGCCGCTGTCGCAGCCGCCACATCACGACGAGATGCTGTTCGTCGTCCAGCACCAGGTCTCGGAGCTGTGGCTCAAGCTGCTGATCCACGAACTGTCGGCGGCGATCGGCCATCTGCAGCGCGACGAGGTCTGGCGCTGCCGCAAAGTGCTGGCGCGCTGCAAGCAGGTGCTGCGGCAGCTGACCGAGCAATGGTCGGTGCTGGAGACGATGACGCCGGCCGAGTACATGGAGTTCCGCGACGTGCTGGGCCCCTCGTCGGGCTTCCAGTCGCTGCAGTACCGCACCGTCGAGTTCCTGCTGGGCAACAAGAACGCGGCGATGCTCGACGTGTTCGCCCACGAGCCCGACGGCCAGGCAGCGCTGCAGGCCGTGCTCGACGCGCCCGGCCTCTACGACGAATTCCTGTGCTATCTCGCCCGCTGGGGCCATCCGGTCGATCCGCGGCACCTGCAGCGCGACTGGCGCCAGCCGCACACCTTCGATGCCACGCTGGTGCCGGTGTTCGAGTCGATCTATGAGGACACCGAACGCCATTGGCGCGAGTACTCGCTGTGCGAGGACCTGGTGGATCTCGAATCGCAGTTCCAGCTGTGGCGCTTCCGCCACATGCGCACGGTAATGCGCATCATCGGCTTCAAGCGCGGCACCGGTGGCTCGAGCGGCGTCGGCTTCCTCAAACAGGCGCTGGAGTTGACGTTCTTCCCCGAACTGTTCGAAGTCCGGACCCACGTCGGACCGGGGCGCGGCAGCGACGCCTGAGCCGCGCCGCGCGCGCAAGCTGGGGCGTGCCCCAGCATTTCCCTCACATCGCACGGTCTACAGTCCGCGCCCATTCATCTAAAAAGAAAGGCGGCGCGATGTCGATCATGATCTGGGCGATCCTCGGTGGTCTGGTTGGATTCGCGGCGCTCGTCTTCACCGCGAACCGGGCGAAGAGCGCGAACAACCCCTGGGACGAGCGCACGTTCAACGCCGAGGGCGACGTGCTCGCACGCATCGACGCCTGGGCATCCGCCAACGGCTACAAGCTGCGCAGCGATGACGGCCGCCGCCGCGTCTACCAGAAGGGCGTCAACTTCCTGACCGCGCCGATGCGCTTCGAAGTGGACCGCGATGGCGACCGCTACACCACGCGCAGCTACGTGCACGTCGACGCGCTGGTGATGCAGGGCAATCTGGCGCTCACGCATCCCGGCGTGGTCGCCAAGGTGCCGCGCTCGAACGCGCGCAAGGCGCAGAACCTGCTGTTCGCCGAGCTCGGTCAGCCGCTGCTGCCCTGATCACACCGGCTGTGCGATCGGCGCGCGATCCTCCGGTGCATCTACATCGGAGGATCGGAGATGCCGCACCACAGCCGTCTGTCCACGTTCGTGCTCGACTGCCAGGTCGAGGATCTCGCGCCGCACGTCGAATTCTGGCGTCAGGCGCTCGGCAAACCGGTCAGGCCGTTGCCGCTCGAAGACGATGACGGGCGGTACGCCGTGCTGGACACCGCCGACGACGAGCCGGTGCTGATGCTGCAGAAAGTCGACCACGCATCGCGCATCCATCTCGATATCGAAGCCGACGACGTCGATGCCGAAGTCGCACGCCTGGAGCGACTCGGCGCCGTGCGCGTCGAGCAGGTGCAGACCTGGTGGGTCATGCAGGCACCGAGCGGACACCGCTTCTGCGTCGTGCGCCCGCAGCGCACGCCGATGGGCCCGCACCGCAATACCTGGGACTGACGCGCGCGGCCTCAGCCGGCGCGTGTCTGCCGGTCAAGCCACACGCCGAGACCCTGCGCGTTGATGACAATGTCGCCGTCGAGGATCGCCTGCACACGCGCATCTGCCTCTTCGATGCCGTGCGCACGCGCGCGGTCGGCGTAGAGCCGCGTCAGTCCGTCGACGATCCGCGCGTGGCGATCGGCATGTCCGTCCGCATCGCGCGCGATCGCGACCATCGCATCGATCTGCGTGTGCAGATCGGCGGCGAGCCGCACGCATTCGGTGACTTCGCCGTAATGCGCGATGCGGATCGAGACCGGCGATTTCGCAATCAATTTGTCGATCGAGGCGTGCATCTGCGCCGGATCGAACTGCACCGGCGAGGTCGTCGGCAGGACGAAGGCACCGTTCGCGGTATCGAGTTCGCGATACGACAGGCCGAACGTGTCGCCGGCGAACCAGCTGCGCGTCGCGGCGTCCCAGACGCTGTAGTGATGCAGTGCGTGGCCGGGCGTGTCGATGCACAGCAGCGGGCGCCCGGCGAGTTCGACGACGTGACCATCGTCGGCGATGACCACGCGGTCCTCGGCGACCGGCAGCATGCCGGCGTGGTCGCGTTCGAACATTTCATCGCCATAGACGGCTCTCGCGCCGGCGATGAGTTTCGTGGGATCGATCATGTGCGGCGCGCCGCGCGGATGGACGACGAGCTGCGCGTTCGGCAACGCGCGGATCAGCGGACCGGCAGCGCCGGCGTGATCGAGATGCACGTGGGTGACCATCAGCCAGTCGACCGCATCGCGCGGCACGCCGGCGGCGTCGATCGCATCGAGCACGGTCTGCGCGCAGGTCGCGGTGCCGCAGTCGATCAGTGCCGCGCGGCCCTGTGATTGCACCAGATAGGCCGCGCACAGCCCGGGGCGCACGTAGCCGGTGTCGATGATCGTGATCGCGTGATCGTGCATCGGACGTTCCCGTTGGACAGAACCGACAGTCTAGGCCGCGCGGCGCCCGCGCCCGATACGGCCTTGGTCGAAGCCGCTCAGCCGCGGCGGCGCAAGACGCGCCTACGTACTGCGAATGCAGTGCCGAGCACCGCGAGAAACACGCCGTAGCCCAGCGCCGTCGCCAGGATCTGCGCCCACATCGAACCGTGGCCGCGGTCGGCGACCGCGTGCGCCCAGTGGATCGACATCAGGAATGCGACGACGGACGCCGCGAGACTGACGAGATCGAACACCACGCGTCGCGCGCCGCGCGGCTGGCGCGGGTACACCCAGAACAGCACGCCCAGAATCAGGAACCACGGCAGGAACAGCAGCAGCGCGAGATTCTGGGCGACGGTCGGGTTCACGAGGCGGCCTTCTCGGCATCGGCGGCGGCCAGCGCATCGAACGCGGCCTGCACGGTGGCCGCATCGACGCCGTCACCGAAGGTGGCCGGTGCGTCGGCGAGCGCGAGTTCACCGCGGCGCAGGCGCGCGATGGTCTGGCCCGCATCGCGCGGCGCGTCGAAGGCCGCGCTCTGCAGCAGCACACGCTCGCCGTCGACGAGCTTGAAATAGAACTTGCCGTCGGCTTCGCGGTACTGCTTGAACGCAGGCGGCGCCGCCCTGACGGCCCCAGGCGCATCGGACGGAATCGACGCCGCGCTGCCGAGGTTGCGCAGGCCGACCGCGTCGCGCAGCTCGCGCAGCAGCGGAATCGCGTAGCGCTCGCGCAGGCGCTGACCGCCATCGCGCAGGATGTCCTCGATGTCACCCGGCTTCGCGATCAGGGCCTCGTAGCGTTCGCGCATCGGTGCGATCTCGCGCTCGACGACATCGAACAGCTGCTGTTTCGCATCGCCCCAGCCGATGCCGTCGGCGAATGCCGCCGAGAAACCCGCGGTTTCGTCCGGCGTCGCGAACGCCTGGTAGAGCTGGAACAGCGCCGAGCCCTCGGTCGACTTCGCCTCGCCCGGCATCTTCGAATCGGTGAGGATCGAGAACACCAGCTTCTTCAGCTGCGCCTGCGGCACGAACAGCGGAATGGTGTTGTCGTAGCTCTTGCTCATCTTGCGGCCGTCGAGACCCGGCAGCGTCGCCACGTTGTCGTCGATCGCCGCTTCCGGCAGGTTGAACCAGTCGCGGCCGTAGACGTGGTTGAAGCGCTGGGCGAAATCGCGCGCCATCTCGATGTGCTGGATCTGGTCGCGGCCCACCGGCACGCGGTCGGCATTGAAGATCAGGATGTCGGCAGCCATCAGCACCGGATACATGAAGAGGCCGGCCGTCACCGCCGCATCGTCGTCTTCGCCGTCGGCGCGATTCTTGTCGACTGCCGCCTTGTAGGCGTGCGCGCGGTTGAGGATGCCCTTGCCGGCCACGCAGGTCAGCAGCCACATCAGTTCCGTGGTTTCCGGCACGTCGCTCTGGCGGTAGAACCACACCTTCGACGGATCCAGCCCCGCCGCGAGCCACGTCGCCGCGATCTCCAGCGTCGAGCGCTGGGTGCGCGCCGGGTCCTGCGCCTTGATCAGGCTGTGCAGGTCGGCGAGGAAATAGAAGCTCTCGGTGTTGGGCGCGCGGCTGGCGGTGATCGCCGGACGCACGGCACCGACGTAGTTGCCGAGGTGCGGCGTGCCGGACGTGGTGATGCCGGTGAGGACGCGCTGGGGACGCTGGGACATGGGCTGCAGGCTGCGGAAAACAGGTTCCCAGTCTAACCGCTGGCCGGCGTGCGACCGGCCGTAACCCCGTTCGCGATGCTGGGCCGTTCGCCAGTACACCACCCCGCGAGACACCGCCATGCACGCATCTCGTTCCGTTCGATCCGCCGCCGTCTGGCTGCTGCTGGGCAGCCTGCTGATGATGCCCGCCGCGCACGCAGCCCGCGCCTGGAAGGCCCAGGAGCGTGTCCGCATCGAAGTCGTCGACCGCGACACCGGCAGCACGGCCCAGCCCGTGTCGTATCGCGGCGACAGCTGGATCGCCGGCACGCCGGGCGCGCCCTATGCGATCCGCCTGACCAACACGACCGGCGCGCGCGTCCTCGTCGTGCTGTCGGTCGACGGCGTCAATGCGATCAGCGGCGAGACCGCGGCGCCCTCGCAGACCGGCTACGTGCTCGCGCCCTGGCAGACGACCGAGATCACCGGGTGGCGGAAGTCGCACGACGATGTCGCGCGTTTCGAATTCGCAGCGCTCGGCGACAGCTACGCGGCACGCACCGGCCGCCCGGACAACGTCGGCACGATCGGCATCGCGGTGTTCGGCGAACGCGCATCGCCGCCCGTCGCGGTGTCCCGGGCGCCCTACCCGGCACCGCCCTCGCCGCTCGCGCCCGTCGCACGCGAGCGCGCGGCGTCAGCGGCCTCCGATTCGGCTGCGGCCGAATCGAACGCGTCGAACATGCGCGCCGAGCGCCAGAGCATCGGCACCGGCCATGGCGCACGCGAATGGGCGCCGGTGTCGTCGACCGCATTCGAGCGCGCCACGCGCACGCCCGTGCAGGTCACCACGCTGCGATACGACAGCGTCGATGCACTGATCGCACGTGGTGTCCTGCCCCGCCATCGCGCCTGGGCGCAGGCGCGTCGACCCGAAGCGTTTCCGGGCGGCTTCGTACCGGATCCCTGAGCCTTTCCGTGTATTCGACCCCGCACATGCAAACGGACCGGCGCGAGCCGGTCCGTTCGTCTTTCGATTGCACTGTGCGTCGCAACGCACGTAGGACGGCATCAGCTGTCGAGCGTCTTCTCGAAGTCCTTGACCTCGCGCTCGGCGCGGTCGCGCTCCCATCCGTATTTCTCCTGCAGCTTGCCCGCAAGGTACTTGCTGTCACCGGCCGCGACATCGAATACGTCGTCGGTCAGGTCGCCCCACTTGGCTTGCGCCTTGCCCTTCACCTGGGTCCACTTGCCGGCAATGATTTCTTTGTTCATGGCGATCGATCCTGTCTTCGGGTGGATGCGGCACGGACGCATTGGCGCATGCGTGTTCCGTACTGCGACCCCAACATCGCATTGCGGCCATCAACCCCGGGTCGCGAATTCGTAAGTCGTGCCGTCACGTCGCTGAGCAGGCGCGCGTCGGTCCTGGAGTGCACGCATAAAAAAAGGCCGGCAATGCCGGCCTTTTCGTGCGATGGACTGCGTGGATCAGGGACGCGTGGTGGTGCCGCCGGTCTTGTTGGCGCTGTCTTCCACCTTCTCGCCAACCTTCTGCACGTCCTGGCCGGCACCCTTCATGGTGTTGCAGGCGGTCAGGGTGCCAACGGTGAACATGGCGAGCAGCATCAGTGCGGTCAAACGCTTCATGGGATTCTCCAGGGATTCCGGTTTCGTTGCGAACAGCTGCGGACCTCCGCAACCATGGCGCGACTATAGAAACCTGCCTTGTGAAAGCCGTGTGCACCGGCTGGAGCGCCCGCATCGCGCGTTCAACGATGCGCGCGTGGCGTGAAGACGTTGGATTCAGTCGCGCATCAAGGTGGATTTGCCGAACAGGCTTTCGACCAGATCCACCGCCAGTTCCGCGGTCGCGTTGCCCTGGTCGAGCGCAGTGTTGACCTCGACGATGTCCAGCGAGCCCAGACGCCCGCTGTCGGCGATCATCTCCATCACCAGCTGCGCCTCGCGGTAGTTGATGCCGCCCGGCACCGGCGTGCCCGTACCGGGTGCGATGGTCGGGTCGAGCACGTCGACGTCGAAGCTCACATGCAGATGCGTGTCGTCGTCCAGGCCTTCCAGCGCTTCCTCGACCACCCGGCGCATGCCGACCTCGTCGATGTAGCGCATGTCGTAGATGTCGAGGCCGTGTTCCTTGACCAGGCGCTTCTCGTCGGGATCGACCGAGCGGATGCCGATCTGGCGGAACTGTGCGACCTGCATCGACGGCGACACGCCGCCCAGACCGGTCAGTTCGTCCGGGCCGATGCCGCACAGGCAGGCCACGGGCATGCCGTGCACGTTGCCCGACGGGGTGATCTGCGAGGTGTTGAAGTCGGTATGTGCGTCCAGCCACAGCACGCGCAGCTTGCGGCCCGTCGCACGACAGTGGTTGGCGACCGCCGCGATCGAACCGATCGCCAGGCAATGGTCGCCGCCGAGCATGATCGGCATGCGCCCGCGTGCGAGTTCGGCGCTGGACGCCTCGAGCACCGCACGGTTCCAGGCGACCACCTCGTCGAGATGGCGGTAGCCCTCGCGCGGGCCGGTCCAGGGATTCTTCGGTCCCTTGAGATCGCCGAGGTCGTCGACGTCGACGCCGCGTGCGATCAGCGCCTCGACCAGGCCTGCGACGCGCAGGCCCTCGGGGCCCATCGATGCACCGCGGCGACCGGCGCCCACATCGGTGGGCACGCCGAAGATCGACACCTGGGAATTCGTCTGCTGCATGACCTCTCCTGAGCGAATGCGCGGCCATCGCGCGCAGGGCGACGGCGGTGTGGCATCGACGCCGGGGTGGCCGTGGGGAGGCGCCGGAAGGCGCGGGCGCACGCAGAACGACATCGCAACTGGTGCCGGCACCCGGATTCGAACTGGGGACCTACCGCTTACAAGGCGGTTGCTCTACCAACTGAGCTATGCCGGCATGGCATGCGGCGGGGCCGCGGCGGAATTCTAACCTGCAACCTACTGCGCGTTGCAGTCGCGCGTTTCGACGCGGGCCGCGCCGACGCGCGCGCGCAGGGCATCGCCGGTGTCGCCGTCGGCCAGCGTCGCGTCGATCCAGTGGCGCGTGAGCGTGCTGCCGAGCGGCGCGGCATCGGCCTGGAAACCGGCGTCGCGCAGCGCCTGCGCGCGCGCGTTGGCGGCAGGCTCGCTGCCGAACCGGCCCAGCGCGATGCCGTTGGCTTCGGCGCCGTCGGCGATCACGTAATAGTCGTTGAAGCCGGCCGCGAGCAGGCGCGCGACCATCGCATCGGCCGCGGCGCGATCGGGCAACGGCGCCATCCAGACGCGCCAGCCACGCGGGGTCTCGCCGACGTCACGCGCGGCGACCGCCACGGCCACCGGCGACAGCTGCGCCAGAGCCGCGTCGCGGGTCGGCGCATCGGCGAACGGTCCCAACGCGACGCATTGCGCGGGATTTGCCGCACTCAGTGCGGTGTCGACGGGACGTTCCGCCTCTGCCCCGGCGGATGCCGCCGTCGCTTCGGATTCGACCGAACCGGGCGCGCCGGCTGCAGGCGCTTCCGCGCCCTCCGCTGCCGGCTCGCCGACCAGCCGCAGCGTCGATGGTCCCGTGTCGACCAGCGCGGCCGCATCGCCCGGCGCGCCGCGCACGGCCCACCACACCGCAACGCCGAAGTTGAGGATCACCAGCAGGACGACGGTCGCGCGGAGCAGCATGGCGCGATCCTACCCTTCCGGCGACGCGATGCCCGAACTCGCACGGTGCCAGCGCGCGAGTCCGTGCAGGACCAGGTCGGCGCGCCAGTACGCGTCGGGCAGGCGGCCGCGCAAGGCCTCGCCCCCGCCGCCGTGCAGCAGCAGACGCGGCCGCGCGCCGAGCCGTGTCGTCGCCTCCGACAGGCTGCGCTCGACGAGGCCCAGCGCGGCGCCCTCGCAGCCGGACACCAGCGCATCGTCGGTGTCGTCGGCGAATTCCGCATACGCGCCGCCGGTCGGTGCGAGCTGGGCCACGCGCCTGTGCAGGGCCTCGCGCATCAGCGTCGGCGACGGCGCGATGCGACCGCCGAGGTGGCGTCCTGCGCCATCGATCAGATCGACGGTCAGCGCGGTGCCGACACCGACGACCAGTGCGGGCGCGCCGTCGGCATGCGCGGACAGCAGCGCGAGGAACCGGTCGACGCCGAAGCGCGTGGGATCGGCGTAGGCGATCGTCAGACCGTCGAGCGTGGGCAGCGTGTGCGCCAGCTGCACCTGCGCGCCGCGGGCGGCCAGCGCATCAAGCAGGATCATCCGCAGCGCCGGCGACGCGACGCTGGCGACGATCGCGACGTCGATGCGCGCCGGCAGTTCCTCGAGCCACTCGGGATCGAACCCGCCTTCCACGTGCGCGGTGCCCTGCACTGCGCCGATGCGGCCGTCGCCGTCGAGCGGTGCGAATTTCAGCCGTGTGTTGCCCAGATCGAACAGCCAGGTACTCACGCGATGCCCTCCCTGCGCACGCTGACCTCGCCCGCGTGGAAGACGCGCAACGCGCCGTCCACGTGGACGCGCAGCGCGCCGTCGTCCTCGATGCCCGCGGCGATGCCGCGCAGCGTGCCGGTGCCGGTGTGGATGTCCACCGCCGCGCCGTCGAGCGCGTCGATGCGTGCGTAGCGCGCGCGGAACGGGGCCAGGCCTTCGCGATCGAACAGGTCCAGCGCCTGCAGCCAGGCGCCGAGCACCGCGGCGGCAAGCACGTCACGCGTCGGCGGCGCGTCCGCGCAGCAGGTCGCCAGATCGGTCCAAGGCTGGTCGATCGCCGCGGCCTGCGCCTCGGGCATCCGCACGTTGATGCCGATGCCCAGTACCGCGCGGACCGGTCCGGCGTGTTCGCCGCCGCCTTCGACCAGGATGCCGCCGAGCTTGCGCAGCCCGTCCGCATCGACGACGACCAGATCGTTCGGCCATTTCAGCCGCACGGCCTCGATGCCGAGCGCGCGCAGGGCCTCGACCGCAGCGACGCCCGCGACCAGACTCAGCCCGCCGAGACGTGCGAGGCCACCGTCGAACCCGCGCTGCAGCGACAGATACAGATGTGCCGCGAGCGGCGACTGCCAGCTGCGCCCGCGACGGCCGCGGCCGCCGGTCTGGCGTTCGGCCAGCAGCACTTCGGCGTTGTCACCCGGCATCGGCCGGCGCAGCAGTTCGGCATTCGTCGAATCGATGCTCCATGCGATGTCCAGCGATGCCAGGCGCGCACGGTCCGCCGGCCCAAGCCCATCGAGGATCGCGTCGGCGTCGAGCAAGGTGAGCGGCTGCGCGAGTGCATAGCCGACACCGGCGCGGGCGACGATCGGCACGCCGGCCTCGCGCAGCAGTTCGATCCGCTTCCACACCGCGGCCCGGGTGTGTCCCGACGCCTCGGCCAGCGCATCGCCCGACACCGGACCTTCGATCAGGCGTTGCAGCAGGGCGCGCTCGGGCGACTGCGCCACGGCGCGCGGGGAAGCTGGAGACGAAGACATCGCCCGATTATCGGCGACGCCGGCGCCGGGTGTCGCCCATTGCCGCGACGCAGCGTCGCCGCAGCGGAACGTGCGCTATGATCGGCAGGCTGTGCGTCCTGCTTCCTTCCAGGGTGATCCGATGTCCGCACGTCTGATGGTCTGCTTGCTGTTGCTGGGCGCGAGCCTGCCCGTCTTCGCGCGCGACGCGCTCACGGACACGGCTGCCGACACGCCCTGCCCGCCTGCGGCCAATGCGCCCCAGAGCGAGCCGTCGCTGGACACCGCCAACGTGCGCCGTGCACCTGCCGCGGGCAGCGCCTCCAAGGTCCGCCCGGCCGTCACCGGCGGTGGCGAGACCGAGAGTCCGGTCCGCGGCCCGCGCTGGCACAGCTTCCTGCCGGGCATGTTCCGCTGACGGAATCGCCAGGCACGTGCGTTCGCTGATCCGCCGCCTGTTCGCAGGCGCGCCGCCACAGATTCCCGATGCCGACTGGTCGGCCACCGTCGACCGGCTGCCTTGGGTGCGCGCGCTCGATGCGCCGGCGCAGTCGAAGCTGCGCACGCTGGCCGCGCTGTTCCTGCAGCGCAAGACGATCACGCCGGTCGCCGGCCTGGACCTCGACGACCGGGCGCGGCTCGTCCTCGCCGCGCTGTGCTGCCTGCCGCTGCTCGCATTCGGCGAGCAAGGCCTGCACGGCTGGTCGCAACTGATCGTCTATCCCGACGCGTTCCGCGTGAACCGCAGTCACGTCGATGCGGCGGGCGTGATGCACGAATGGGACGACGAACTGATCGGCGAATCCTGGGACAGCGGCCCGCTGGTGCTGTCCTGGGCGGACGTCGAAGCCGACATCGCCGAGCCCGATGCCGGCTTCTGCGTCGCGGTGCACGAGATGGCGCACAAGATCGACGCACTCGACGGGCTGCTCGACGGCACGCCGCCACTGCCACGCGACTGGCAGCGCGCGTGGGCGGCGGATTTCCAGCGCAGCTTCGATGCGTTTGTCGAACGCGTGGATGCCGGCGAAGCGATGTCGATCGATCCGTACGCGGCCGAAGCACCGGAAGAATTCTTCGCGGTCTGCAGCGAGTACCACTTCAGCGCGCCGGCGCTGCTGCGTGAGGTGCTGCCGGATGTCGCCGCGCATCTGGCGCGGTTCTACGGTCCGTCACCGTTCGACGTATCGGCGTAGGCGCGCGCGCGAAAACCCGGCAGTGCGGCGTCGTCGAATCGCGCGCAAGCGCGCTCCCAAGGGCGATGCGGCACTCAGAAGCCCGGCGGCAGGCGCACCGAGAAGCAGGCGCCGCCGAGTTCTTCGGAACGGCCCACGTGCAGCTCGCCGCGATAGCTGTGCACGATGTCCTGCACGATCGACAGACCGATGCCGTGACCCTGCACGCGCTCGTCGCCGCGCACGCCGCGCTGCAGGATCGAGGCGACGCGATCGGCCGGAATGCCAGGGCCGTCGTCCTCGACGATCAGCACGAGCCCCGGACGGCGGTTGGGCGCGGTCTCGCCCGGCCGCACGGTTAGCAGTACGCGCGACTTCGCCCACTTGAATGCGTTCTCGAGCAGGTTGCCCAGCAGTTCCTGCAGATCGCCCTGCTCGCCGTGGAAGCGCGCGCTCGGATCGATCTCGAATTCGCAGACCGCGCCCTTGGCCGCGTAGATCTTCTCCAGTCCGCGCACGATCTGCTCGGCGCTGGGTTCGATCTCGATCGCGGCGGAAAACAGCTGATGGCCACTCGATGCGGCGCGCGCGAGCTGGTAGGTCACCAGATCGTTCATGCGTTGCAGTTGCGTTTCCACTTCCTCGCGCAGCTCGGCGTCGCCACTGCCCGCATCCAGACGCGACCGCAGCACCGCGAGCGGCGTCTTCAGACTGTGGGCGAGATCGGACATCGTGTTGCGCTGGCGCGCGAGATGCTCGCGCTCGCTCTCGATCAGCGCATTGATGCTTTCGGTCAGCGGCTGCAGTTCGTGCGGATGCTGCACGCCCATGCGCTCGGACTGACCGCGCTGCACGCGCACGAGTTCCTGCTCCACGCGGCGCAACGGCCACAGGCTCCAGCGCACGATCAGTCCCTGCAGCAGCAGCAGGATCACGCCGGCGACGCCGAGATTCACCCACAGCGCGGCACGGAACACGCGCACCTGGCGCGGCACGATGCCAGCGTCCTCGACCACGTAGATCGTGTACGGGAATTCCTCTTCGCTGCGCCCGTCGGGCGCCCACACCAGGCCCAGACCGTAGCGATAGACCTCGCCGCGCGTGCCGTTGCTCTGCACCATCGGCAGCGGACCTTCGAACTTTTCCTCGCGCGCCGACAGCATCGCCGCTTCCGGGAGCTGTGGGCCGGACGCCGAGCGCGATGACCACGAACCCGATGGCAACACGACCTCGGCGTACAGCCCGCTGCCGGGCCTCAGGAACCGTTCGTCAGGCGGTGATTCGGACGGATAGATCTCGCCGCCGCGCAGGAACTCGATGTCGCCCGCGTAGGCATACACGTAGCTGCGCAGCCGCTCGCGCTGGCCTTCGCTGGCGACATCGATGAAGGCGCGATCGAGCGCGTAACCGGCAAGCGCCAGAAACGCGAGCAGACCGATACTCGCGGCCAGCAGCTGGCGCGCCCGCAACGATCGCGGACGCAGACGGGCAGTGAGTCGGGTATCAGCCATCGATCAAACCGGACACGCAGTCCGTCGGCGCTGCGGCACGACGGACGAACGCGGCGCCAGCGCGGAAATCCGCGGCCGGCGTCGCCAACTCATCCCTCGCCGTTGCGGGGGATCGCGAAGCGGTAACCACGGCCGCGGACGGTCTCGATCGGCTTGAGCGCGCCTTCCGGATCGAGCTTCTTGCGCAGGCGGCCGATGAAGACCTCCAGCACGTTCGAATCGCGGTCGAAATCCTGCTGGTAGATGTGCTCGGTCAGATCGGCCTTCGAGACCAGTTCACCGGCGTGCATCATCAGGTACTCGAGCACCTTGTACTCGTAGCTGGTCAGATCGACATTCTTGCCGTCGACGCTGACGGTCTGCGCGGCGAGATCCAGGGTCACCGTGCCGCACTCGAGCGTCGGCTTGCTCCAGCCCGCAGCGCGGCGGACCAACGCGTTGATGCGCGCGAGCAGCTCTTCGACGTGGAAGGGCTTGACCAGATAGTCGTCGGCGCCCTGCTTGAGGCCGTCGACCTTGTCCTGCCAGCTCGAACGCGCGGTCAGGATCAGCACCGGGAACTGCTTGCCTTCTTCGCGCAGGGCCTTGATAAGCTCCATGCCCGACATCTTGGGCAGGCCCAGATCGATGATGCCGACGTCGAACGGCACTTCGCGCCCCATGTACAGGCCTTCCTCGCCATCCTGTGCAGCATCGACGGCGAAGCCTTCGCGCTTCAGGCGCGCGGCGAGGGTCTCACGCAGGGGAGCTTCGTCTTCGACGAGCAGGATTCGCATGGGTCAACTCCGGTCTGACGGCCGGCCCGGCCGTGAATGGGGGCGAGGATGCAGGATCAATCGTCGTCGCCGCGTGCACGGGATGCCCGGGCGCGCTGACCGGGGTCGTCGACGTAGATGCGCACCCGGCCGCTGTCGTCCATCACCTTGACGCGGTTGAGGTCGCGGCCGTCGGAGTGCATCTGCTCGATGCTGAGCACACGGCCGCGGGTGTTGCGTTCGATCCGGCGCACCGACTCGGTCATCGAATCCTGGGCACGCTGGCGACCGTTCTCCGGCCGCTGCACCGACGCCCGCATGTCGGGCCCGCGGGCAGCAGGCCCCTGCGGCGGCGGATCCTGCGCGGCCACGACCGATGCCGCCGCGCAGAGCAGCAGGGCGATCGGGGCGCAGATCAGACGGCGGAACGACGGGACGGGCACAGCCACTCCTGGCGGAAACGGGCGATCGGGTAGACGTTGGATGGTCGGTCCGAGGCGGTGAATCCGTCCTTAACTTTTCGTTGACAACGCTGCATCTGTTCAGCTTCGACCCCGCCACCACGCCATTCGCGTGATGCGGCGTGGCAAATCCATCTAGGCCGCGTAGCGCGCTGCCGATGCCTCGGTCGCCGCCAGCGCCTGCTCTACCAGAGACCAGTCGGCGCCGGGCAGGTGCGCACCTTCGCTGAGCACCTGCCGGTACAGGCGACCACCGGGCTGACCGTGGAACAGGCCGAGCACATGGCGGACGATGTGCTTGAGCGAAACGCCCTCGGCCATGCGCGCCTCGACATAGGGCCGCAGCGTACGCAGCAGATCGGCGCGGGGCCGCAGCGCTGCGCCCGACAGCGCCGCGTCGAGCGTGTGCAACAGGTAGGGATCGTGATACGCCGCGCGCCCCAGCATCACGCCATCGACGTGCGCCAGCTGCTCCAGCGCGAGCGCCTGCGTGGCGATACCGCCGTTGAGCACCACCGGCAGCGCCGGCCGCTCGCGCTTGAGCCGGTGCGCCCAGTCGTAGCGCAATGGCGGGATGTCGCGGTTCTCCTTCGGCGACAGACCATTGAGCCAGGCGTTGCGCGCATGCACGACGATCATCGACGCGCCCGCGGCCACCGCGCCGTCGACGAAACGCGCGAACGCGTCGTAATCGTCGTCGTCGTCCACGCCGAGCCGGCATTTCACCGTCACCGGCACGTCGCTGGCCTGCGCCATCGCCGCGACACAATCGGCGACCAGCGCCGGCTCGCGCATCAGGCAGGCGCCGAAGCGCCCGGCCTGCACGCGATCGGACGGGCAACCGCAGTTGAGATTGATCTCGTCGAAGCCGTGCTCGGCGGCGATGCGCGCGGCCTGCGCGAGTGCGTCGGGCTCGCTGCCGCCGAGCTGCAGCGCCAGCGGCGACTGCAGTGGCGTCTTCGCCAGCAGCCGCGCGCGATCGCCGTGGATCACCGCCTTGGCGTGGACCATTTCCGTGTACAGCCGCACGCCCGGCGCCAGCAGCCGGTGGAACTCGCGGCAGTGCGCGTCGGTCCAGTCCATCATCGGTGCGACGGACAGGCGCAGCGACGCCGCATAGGCATCGGCATGCGCGTCGTAGGACGGAGGCGTGGATCCGGTCATGGGTCTGCGGGGCAAAAAAGGCGCGCGTGGCGCGGGTCGCGTCGGGGCCGGCGGGGCGTGGGCGGCCCGCCACGACGGGGCGTCAGGATACACGCCGCACCGCGGCTTCATGCCGCAGCCGGCGCCCGCCGGTCATCCTGTGGCGCCCTACCGGTGTGCGCAGGAAGCCGTCGATGGTGTTTCTCCAGGTCTCCGCATTGCTGCTGCTGGCGTGGTGCTTCGGCGCGGTCCAGCTGTCGCAACGTGTCCGTGGATTGCACAGCGCGCCGATGTGGTTGGCAGTCGCCTGGGCACTGGGCGTGGTGGCGTGCATCGGTCTCGGCGCGTCCGGCCTGCTGCGCCATGGCGACTGGCAGTCGCTGTCGACCGGCCAGGCGCTGCACCGGCTGTTCGGCGAAGGCAACCTGGCGATGCGCCGTTCGGAATGGGCTGCGCTGAACCGCGCGGCCGGCGTGTATCTCAATCTCGATGTCGTCTGGACCCTGCTCGCGCTGTGCGTCGCGCAGTTCCACTCGGCGATGTTCTGGGCCGGCGTCGCCGAGCGGCGGCGCCATGCGCGGGTGTTGCGACGGCGCGCGGGCTGAGTGTCCTTACTCGGCGACGCGGACCGCCTGGCGCGGTGCGACCGACACCGGCACCACCTGAAGTTCGGCCTGCGCGCCATCGAGCAGCGGCGCGGCCTCGATCTGGCTGCCATCGACCGGAACGGCGCCATGCGGACTCGACTGGCTGACGATGCGCACCAGTTCGGTCGAGCCGTCCGGCCACACGACACGGAAGGTGTTGCCGGGTGGCAGCGCCAGGAACGGTGTGGCGCTCTGCGCGCGATACAGCGCGGCGATCTGCGCGGCGCCGAGCTGGCGCTGTTCGAGTGGCGCGGCGGTCGTGGTCTGCGCGACCTGGGTCAGGCGCCGGTAGTTCTCGCCGACCGCGTCGACGACGACACCGGCGACGGCCACCGAGTAGCCGACGAACAGCGTCGCCCAGAGCCAGAAGCGGAGCTTGCGGGGGAGCATGCGTTTCATCGTGTCACCATTCCGAGCAGTTGGCGGGACGCGGGGGCGTCCTCGACCAGGGTCTTCTTCATTCGATCGAGTTCTTCCGCGCCCTGGCGTGGCACCGCCGCGTCACGCACGAAAGCGGAAAAATCCTGTCGTGCATCGCGTGCACAGACGCCGCCGTTGGCGCAGTACTCGGTCATCAGCGCGCCACTGGCGCTGCAGTCCAGGCCGAGATCGCACGCGGCCAGTTGCCAGGCCAGTTCATGGGCCTGGGTGCCGGCGACCGTATCGGCGAGCGCCACGTCGCCGCTCGCCGCGACGCCCATCGCCGGCGACAGCGCGACGAAGGCGTCCGGATCACGCGAGGCCTGTACGCGCTCGACGAGCCCGCGCCGGTAGTCCATGTCGTCCTGCAAGGGCGCGCCCATCGCCAGCAGCGCGGCTTCGGCGGCGAGGCTGCCGGCCTCGGCCGCATCCTGTCGGCGCTCGACCAGTTGCACGAACGTCGGCGCATCGCCGGGCACGAAACGTCCGCAGCGCGTGCCGATGCGGCCCCGGGCCGCGCCGAGCGCGCGCGCCGCGTCGAACTGCAGACCGTCGATCAGCGCGCTGTCGCGGGCGAAGCCGGCCGGATCGCGCGCATAGCTCGCGCAGTATTCGTCGACGCGGCTGAGCACCCAGCGCGCGTCGGCATCGCCGGCGTCAGCCAGCGGCTGCAGGTCCTGGCGGAACGCGAACAGATCCTCGGCCTGCTCGAACGCGCGCTGCAAGGGGCGCACGGCGGCGGTGGGCCACGCGCTGCCGAGACCTGGAGCGGGCAATGTCGCCACATCGGGCGAGAACGCATCGACGACGCCGCGCGTGTCCACGCCGGCAGTCCATGTCGCACCGGCGTCGCCGACGTCCGCGCGGGGCACAGCAGGGCGCCACATCGCCACGGCGGCGACGAGGGCTCCCAACAGCGCGATGGCGGCGAACACTCGGACGGTCACGTCGGATCCTGCGGCATCCGGCCACGCGATCGGTGGGCCGGCAGGCGCCGTCGCGGTGGCGATGGCGCGTTCTGAAGCGCGGATTCTAGCCGACCGCGGCGGCCGCCAGTGCCGTCCTCCCGCGCCCGGCCCGGACTGTGCGCGCCTGCGCGGCAGCCGCGCGACGGTGCGCACATCCTGCCCGGCCCGCGCCGGCCGCAGGCGACGCGCCACGCCGTTCGCCCCTTTACGCGCCCCGACCGGGGCACCAAGATGCCCGGCCCCACCGCCCCACCCGGACCACCCGATGCCCTTCCTCGAACTGAGCCTGCGCTGCACCGAAGCCGAGCAGCCGCGCTACGCCCATGCCCTCGAGGACGTCGGCGCGCTGGCGGTGACGATGATCGACGCCGATGCCGACACCACGGACGAACAGGCGATCCTCGAACCCGGCGTCGGCGAGACCCCGCTGTGGCACGCGATCGTGCTCACCGCACTGTTCGAGGACGACACCGACGCGCTGCTGGTGCTCTCCGCGCTGGAAGCCTTCGACGCCGGGCTCGACTGGAGCCGCGCGAGCTTCCGCAAGGTCGAGGACCAGGACTGGGAACGCGCGTGGATGGACCAGTACGCGCCGCTGCAGTTCGGCGCGCGCACCTGGATCGTGCCGTGGAACGCCGAGCTGCCCGAGGCCGCCGGCGACGACGCGGTGGTGATCCGGCTCGATCCGGGCCTGGCATTCGGGTCCGGCACGCACCCGACCACGTCGCTGTGCCTGCAGTGGCTGGATGCACTATCGGCCGAAGGCGTGCTCACCGGTGCCGAGGTCCTCGATTACGGCTGCGGCAGCGGCATTCTCGCGCTGGCGGCGCTCAAGCTCGGCGCCGCGCGTGCGGTCGGGATCGACAACGATCCGCAGGCACTGATCGCCTCGCGCGACAACGCGGACCGCAACGACGTCGGCGCCGCGCTCGATGTGTATCTGCCGACCGAAGCGCCGCAGGGCACGTATCCCGTGGTCCTCGCCAATATCCTCGCCACCGCGCTCGACGCGCTGGCCGAAACGCTGGCCGAGCGTGTCGCGATCGGTGGCCGCATCGCGCTGTCGGGCATTCTCGACGGTCAGGAAGAAGAGCTGCTGCGTCGCTACCGGCCGTGGTTCGAGCAGCTGGCGGTGACCCGCGAAGGCGACTGGGTGCGCATCGACGGCGTCCGCAAGCAGGCCTGAGGCGCGGCATCCGCTGGCGCGGCGGCGTGATTCAATAGCCGCATGTTCATCAACTGCAAGCACTGCGGTTCGCTGGTCGCCACCGACCCCGCGACCGACCAGCCGCCGGAACGCTGCCCGCGTTGCCGCGGTGTGCTGCGCAGTGCGTCGCCGCCGATGTCGGTGGCCTCGCTGCTGAAGACGCCGACGCAGGTCGCGGCGGCGGATGCGGCTCCGGACAACCCTGCCGCCGCAGCGCCGCCCACACCCGAGACCGGCACGCCGGCAGCGCAGCCGGCACCACGCGAAACGCCTGCGTCACCTGTGGTGCAGGACGACGGCATCGCACCGCCCTCGTCTGAGGACGGACCTGTCGACGTCATCGACGCCGCCGCTCCGGACGTGACCGGAACCGCGCCCGACCGTCCGCCCGCGGCTGCACACGTGCCGCTCCCGGCGCCTGCACCCAGACCCGCTGTCACGCGCGCATCCCCGAGCTTCGCGCGGCGCGGTGCGCCGGGTCCGCTGGATGCGCGCATGCGTCGCCAGCATCGCGTCCTCTACGGCGCCGTCGTCGCGCTGACGCTGCTGCTCGGTCTGCAGGTGCTGCTCGCCGATCGCGCACGGCTCGCATCCGATCCGGGTTGGCGCCCGACACTCGCGCGGCTGTGCGGCGTGTTGCGTTGCAGTCTGCCGCCGTGGCGCGAGCCCGCCGCGCTGACCGTACTCGCGCGTGACGTGCGGCCCGACGGCACGCGCGCAGGGCAGCTGCTCGCCACCGCGACCTTCCGCAACGATGCGCGCTGGGCGCAGGCCTGGCCGCGGTTGCGGCTGACGCTGTCGGACATCGACGGACGCGCGGTCGGCACCCGCGTGTTCACCGCGCAGGAGTATCTGCAAGGGTCAGCGGCGCAGCCGACACTCGCCGCCGGCGACAGCGCCGAAGCCCGTCTGCAGCTCGTCGAACCGGACGCGCGCGCGGTCTCCTTCGCCTTCGATTTTCTCTGAAACCACGCTGGCAGCCGCCATGGGGCCGCGCTAGACTGGCCTGCCGCTCCGCCGTCCGCACAGCCGTCGTCCTCGACTTCCGGCCGCGACAGCGACGCCGCCATTCCGAGACTCGACTTGAACGCAGACCGCACCGACAGCAGCACGCGCGAAGCACCGCGCACGCCCCTGCGCGAACACGTCGCGACTTCGATCCAGCGCTATCTCGGCGATCTCAATGGCAACGACACCGACAATCTCTACGAGGTCGCGCTGCGCGAACTCGAGATTCCACTGTTCGTCGAAGTCCTGAATTTCTGCGACGGCAACCAGAGCCGCGCCTCGGCGATGCTGGGCATCCACCGCGCCACGCTGCGCAAGAAACTGCGCGAGTACGGGCTGGCCTGAGGACCGGCTCGAAGCCCGTCGCGCGCGCAGCCGGATGGCGCGTGGCGGTGCGCAGGACGCGCAGCGTTCGAGCAGGACGTGCGCATTGTGTCCGCCATCCATGGCGTCCACCGTTCGGGCCAGCGGCAAGCACAGCAGGGCGTAGAACCGGTTCGGAGCCGCCGACCCACGGCCGTTATAATTCCCGGCTCCCTCGCCCGCAGTCGACTTCCATGACCGTCTCCGTTCCGTCCGGCGCGCCTACCGCGATCCGCCGTGCTCTGCTGTCCGTGTCCGACAAGACCGGCCTGCTCGATCTGGCCCGCGCGCTCGCCGCGCGCAACGTCGAACTGCTGTCGACCGGCGGTACCGCGAAGGCGTTGCGCGAGGCTGGCCTGCCCGTGCGCGACGTCAGCGACGTGACCGGCTTCCCCGAGATCATGGATGGCCGTGTCAAGACCCTGCACCCGAAGGTGCACGGCGGTCTGCTCGGGCGCCGCGGCACCGACGATGCGGTGATGGCCGAACACGGCATCGACGCGATCGATCTGCTGGTGCTCAACCTCTATCCGTTCGAGCGCGTGGCCTACGCGCCCGACGCGAAGTTCGACGACATCGTCGAGAACATCGACATCGGCGGCCCGGCGATGCTGCGCGCGGCGGCGAAGAACTTCGCCCACGTCGCGGTCGCCACCGATCCGGCGCAGTACGACGCGCTGCTGGGCGAACTCGACGCCAACGATGGTGCGCTGTCGGCGCAGACGCGCTTCGCGTTGTCGGTCGCCGCGTTCAACCGCGTCGCGCAGTACGACGCGCGCATCAGCGACGTGCTGTCGTCGATCGCAGAACCCTCCGATGCCGGGGCCGCGCAGCGCGCGCCGTTCGGCGGCCAGAGCAACGGCAACTTCGTCAAGGTGATGGACTTGCGGTACGGCGAGAATCCGCACCAGCAGGCGGCGTTCTACCGCGACCTGCATCCAGCGCCGGGCACGCTCGCGACGTTCGAACAGCTGCAGGGCAAGGAGCTGTCGTACAACAACATCGCCGACGCGGATTCCGCCTGGGAATGCGTGCGCCAGTTCGATGCGCCGGCCTGCGTGATCGTCAAGCACGCCAATCCCTGCGGCGTGGCCGTTGGTGCGGCCTGCGGCGATGCCTACGAACTCGCGTACGCGACCGATCCGACCTCGGCGTTCGGCGGCATCATCGCCTTCAACCGCACGCTCGATGCGGCGACGGCGAAGGTGATTCTCGACCGCCAGTTCGTCGAGGTGCTGATCGCGCCCGACTACGAGCCCGGCGCGCTTGACTACGCGACGAAGAAGGCGAACGTGCGCGTGCTGCGCATTCCGCACGGCGACCCCGGATCAAGTCCGGGGCAGGGGGCGGGAAACAGTATCGACATCAAGCGCGTCGGCTCGGGCCTGCTGATGCAGACCGCGGACATCCGCGCGGTCACCGTCGACGAACTCAAGGTCGTGACGAAGATCGCGCCGACCGACGCCCAGCTGCGCGACCTGCTGTTCGCCTGGCAGGTGGCGAAGTTCGTGAAGTCGAACGCGATCGTCTACGCGAAGGACCACCGCACGATCGGTGTCGGCGCCGGCCAGATGAGCCGCGTGTATTCGGCGCGCATCGCTGGCATCAAGGCGGGCGATGCGGGCCTGGTCGTGCCCGGTTCGGTGATGGCATCCGATGCGTTCTTCCCGTTCCGCGACGGCATCGATGCCGCGGCGGAAGCCGGCATCCAGGCAGTGATCCAGCCCGGTGGTTCGATGCGCGACGGCGAGGTGATCGCCGCCGCCGACGCACACGGCATCGCGATGGTCTTCACCGGCGTGCGTCACTTCCGCCACTGATCGCCGCGCATCGCGGATGCACGCCGGCGTGAATGGTGCACGCCGACGCCGCTGCTAGAGTCCGGCGCATCTTCTCCGCAGGATGCGCCGATGTTGTACGCCCGCTCGACGCCGTCGCGTGCCGCCCTCTTCGCCTGCCTGCTGCTCGCGCTCGGCGCCTGCGGCCAGACGCCCGCGCCACCGGCCGCTGCCGCGATGCCGGCGTCGACACCGGAGGTCGTCGCCACGCGCACACGCGAAACGCAGCACGACGATGCGATGCCCGTCACCGGTCTCGATGGCGGCGCCGTCCGCAACTTCCTCGTGACCCAGTACGGCGACCTGGCGCAACTGTCGGGCGACTGGCCGGGCACGCCCGTCGTCGCAGAACTCGGCAGCGACGCCGCCTCGCGCGAAGTCTGTGCACGCGAGGCGATCGGCACGCCGGACGCGCCGGCCGAACTCGTCGCGGTCTGCGGCGTGCCCGACGACGCCGGGCATGCGACCACCGCGCGCATCGATTTCTTTCTGCTGCGGGCCGAGGCCGACGCCGTCTCGGCGGTTGCACGCGCGCACATGGACGGCTTCGGCAGCGCCGGCGATGTCGCCGATGTCGACGTGCGCCGCTTCGGTCCGCGGCTGTACGGGTTCGTCGTCGAGGATGGCTTCACCGCCCAGGGCATCACGATCGGCAACAGCAGCCTCGTGCTGCCCGACGGCGCCGGCTTCAAGGTCGCCGCGACGCTGCGCAGCAGTCTCGACAATCTGGGCGCGATAGCGGGCTGCGCCGAACGCGACGATTGTGCGCCGGATGCGGCCTACGACCTGTCGTTCGAATTCGACATCGACGATCGCGATGCCAGCGCGGCCGTCTGGCCGCTGCGCGTACGCGAACAGGGCGAGGCCTGCGGACGTCGCGTCGAGCGCACGCACCAGGTGCCGTTCGACGTGGCGAGCGGCACGTGGACCGTGCCTGCTTCGCTGCAGCGCGAAGGCTGCGACTGAGCCGGGCCAACGGATCGCAGGATGGGTACAGCGCAGCAACACCCGTTTTCGCCCGCGAGACCGTATCGACACGCGCACACCGTGCAGCGCTTACTTGACGTTCGACACCGGCGCCACCGTCTTCTCCGCCGTCCAGATGCTGCGGTCGATCGCATCGCCCAGCTCCGGGAAATCCGCCGCATCCAGTCTCGGTGACGCATCACCGGCGCGGATCTTGCGGTCGTAGTCGCGGGTCAGTTTGATCGCCACGCCCGACAGCAGCACGACCGCGATCAGGTTCACCGTCGCCATCATGCCCATCGCCGCATCGGCGGTCTCCCAGACGATGTCGAGTTTCGCGAACGCGCCCCAGGCCACCATCGCCAGACTGCCCAGCCGCAGCAGCAGGATCGACACGCGCCCGCCGCGCAGATACATCACCGCGCTCTCGGCGTAGGCGTAATTGCCGAAGATCGACGTGCCGGCGAAGAAGAACAGCACCACCGCGATGAAGGTCGGGCCCCAGTCGCCGAAGTGGACCGCCATCGCCTGCTGGGTCAGCACCGCGCCGTCGCCGCCGGCGGTATCGAGCGCGCCCGACATCAGGATCATCAGCGCAGTCGCGGTGCAGATCACCAGCGTGTCGACGAACACGCCGAAGGACTGCACGAGGCCCTGGCTAGCCGGATGGTGCGGCACCGGCGTCGCGGACGCGGCGATGTTCGGCGCGCTGCCCATGCCGGCTTCATTCGAGAACAAACCACGCTTCACGCCGTTGAGCAGCGCGACCGCAAGCCCGCCGAGCACACCGCCGGCCGCCTGGTCGAGACCGAAGGCGCTGCGCACGATCAGCGACAGCATCGCCGGCACTTCGGTGATGTTGCTGACGATCACCCAGGCCGCGAGCGCGAGGTAGGCCAGTGCCATGGCCGGAATGATCAGCTCGGACATCTTCGCCACGCGGCGCAGTCCGCCGAAGATCACCGGCGCCGCCAGCGCCACGAGCACCGCGGCCGTCCAGCCAGGATGGATGCCCCAGGCGCCGGTCACCGCTTCGGAAATCGAGTTCGCCTGCACCGCGCTGAACACGAAACCGAAGGCGAGAATCAGGCACACCGAGAAGATCGCGCCGAGCCACGGCTTGCCCAGGCCATGGGCCATGTACAGCGCCGGTCCGCCGCGATAGTGGCCCACCGCATCGCGGCGCTTGTAAAGCTGCGCCAGCGCGCTTTCCACATACGCCGTCGCCATGCCGAAGAACGCGACCACCCACATCCAGAACATCGCGCCCGGACCGCCCACCGTCAGCGCGATCGCCACGCCGACCAGATTGCCGGTCCCCACGCGCGACGCGAGGCTCGTGCACAGCGACTGCAGCGGCGAGATGCCGGCGTGGTCGTCGCCGGTGCCGCGCACGAGGCCGGAGATCATCTTCGGAAACCGCCGGAACTGGATGAAGCCGAGGCGCACGCTGAACCAGATGCCGACCAGCGGCAGCACGCCGGCCAGCAGGTAGTTCCACAACACGCCGTTGATGCCGCCGACGATGGGTGACAGGACGTTCTCGATCAGCTGGACCAGATCCATCGGCGGTCACGACTCCGTTGCGGCGAAACGATCAAGTCTAGCAACCGGGTCCCGGACGACCCGTCGCCGTCGCGACCCTGTCGATGACCCGCGCGCAGCGTGGCCCGTCGCGACGCCGTAAACTGGCGGCCCCTTTGCATCCGGTCTGTTGCGCATGAAGAAGGTCCTCGTCATCGGTGCCGGCGGTCGCGAACATGCGCTGGCGTGGAAGCTCGCGCAGTCGCCGCAGGTCGGCGAGGTCCTGGTCGCGCCGGGCAATGCCGGTACCGCGAAGGAAGCCGGCTGCCGCAACGTCGACGTGTCGGCGACCGATCTCGATGCGCTGCTGGCCTTGGCGAAGTCGGAACACGTCGACGTGACCGTCGTCGGTCCCGAGGCGCCGCTGGTCGCCGGGGTCGTCGATCGCTTCCGCGACGCCGGCCTGCGCATCTTCGGACCCACCGCGGCCGCCGCGCAGCTCGAAGGCAGCAAGGCCTTCGCCAAGGATTTTCTCGCGCGACATGCGATTCCGACCGCGGGCTATTCGGTGTTCACCGATGCCGACACCGCGATCGAGTACGTGCGCCAGCACGGCGCGCCGATCGTCATCAAGGCCGACGGTCTCGCTGCGGGCAAGGGCGTGATCGTCGCGATGTCGCTGGACGAAGCCGAAGCCGCGATCACCGACATGCTGTCGGGCAATGCGTTCGGCGCGGCCGGTGCGCGCGTGGTGATCGAGGAATTCCTCGACGGTGAGGAAGCCAGCTTCATCTCGATCGTCGACGGCGCGACCGCGCTGCCAATGGCGACCAGCCAGGATCACAAGCGCGTCGGCGACGGCGACACCGGCCCCAACACCGGCGGCATGGGCGCGTACTCGCCGGCGCCGGTGGTCACGCCCGAGGTGCATGCGCGCGTGATGCGCGAAGTCGTCGAACCGACCGTGCGCGGCATGATCGCCGACGGTGTGCCGTTCACCGGCTTCCTCTACGCAGGCCTGATGATCGACACGAGTGGCGCACCGAAGGTCATCGAGTTCAACGTGCGCTTCGGCGATCCGGAAACCCAGCCGGTGATGCTGCGCCTGCAGTCCGATCTGCTGGACCTGGTCGAAGCCGCGATCGACGGCCGGCTCGACGGCATCGAGGCGCAGTGGGATCCCCGTCCGTCGCTCGGCGTGGTGATGGCCGCCGAACACTATCCCGACACGCCGCGCACCGGCGATGTCATCAATACCTGGGACACGCCGCCGCTGGCCGACACCAAGGTCTTCCATGCCGGCACGAAACTCGATGCGCATGGCCAGGCCGTGACTGCCGGCGGCCGCGTGCTGTGCGTGGCCGCGCTCGGCGAGACCGTCGCCGATGCGCAGACGCGCGCCTATGGCGAGCTTGCCGGCATTTCATGGCCGGGCGAGTTCCACCGCCACGACATCGGCTGGCGCGCGATCGCACGCGAACGCGGCGACGCCTGATCCCTCCCCTCCCGCCAAGGCCACACTCGTGATCCCAGGCAACGCCCAGCTCAGCATGACCGTGCTGATGACGCCGGACATGGCGAACTTCTCCGGCAACGTGCACGGCGGCACGCTGCTGAAGTATCTCGATGAAGTGGCCTACGCCTGCGCCAGCCGGTACGCCGGCCGCTACGTGGTGACGCTGTCGGTCGACCAGGTGACGTTCCGCGAACCGATCCACGTCGGCGAGCTGGTGACCTTCCTCGCCTCGGTGAACTACACCGGCCGCACGTCGATGGAAGTCGGCATCAAGGTCATCACCGAGGACATCCGCAACCGCGCGGTGCGCCACACCAACAGCTGCTTCTTCACCATGGTGGCGATGGACGAGGACGGCCGCTCGACGCCGGTGCCGCCGCGCGAACCGCAGAGTTCCGAAGAGCGCCGCCGCTTCGAGCAGGGCCGCCAGCGCCGCGAGATCCGGCAGGAACTCGAAGCGCGCTATCGCGCGGTGCGCGAGACGTTCCCCGACACGCCGGACTGATCGCAGCCCGCAACGCCATGCGGCTTTGCTAGGCTCCGCGCATTCGTCGAGGAGCCCGCATGTCCGGCCAGTCCCAGTTCGCGCTGCTCAAGCAACGCCGCTTCCTGCCCTACTTCACGGTCCAGGCGCTGGGCGCGTTCAACGACAACGTCTACCGGCAGTCGATCATCGCGCTGCTGTTCTTCCTGGGCGTCAGCACCGCCGAGCGCACGCTCTACACCAACCTCGCGCCGGCGCTCTTCATCCTGCCGTACTTCCTGTTCTCCGCGATCGCCGGGCAGATCGCGGAGAAGGTCGAGAAACAGAAGCTCATCGTCATCACCACGATGATGGAGATCGTGATCATGTCGGTCGCGGCCGCGGGCTTTCTGCTCGAGAGCATGCCGGTGCTGCTGGTCGCGCTGTTCCTGACCGGCACGCAGTCCACGTTGTTCGGCCCGGTGAAGTACTCGATCCTGCCGTCGGTGCTGCGCCCCGAGGAACTCACCGGCGGCAACGGTCTGGTCGAGATGGGCACGTCGATCTCGATCCTCGTCGGCATGATCTACGGCGGCCTGGTGTTCAAGCTCGCCGGCAGCTACGGGCCGGAAGCCGCGGCGGTGTCGGTGATCGTGCTGGCGGTCGCTGGCAACGTCGTCGCGCGGATGATTCCCAAGGTCGATGCCGGCGCGCCCGAGCTCAAGGTCAACTGGAATCCGATTCCCGAATCGCGCGCGATCATGCGTCTGGCCAAGCGCCAGCTCGCCGTGCGCAACGCGATCCTCGGCGTGTCGTGGTTCTGGTTCGTCGGCACGGTGCTGACCGCGCAGTTGCCGACCTACGCCGAACTGCATCTGGGCGGCATCGCCAACGACACCGCGCTCTACATCTTCGCGCTGGCGCTGTTCTCGATCGGCGTCGGCGTCGGTTCGCTGCTGTGCGAGAAGCTGTCGGGCCGCTCGGTCGAGATCGGCCTGGTGCCGATCGGCGCGTTCGGCATCACCGCGTTCCTGCTGGACCTGTACTTCGCGCGTCCCGGCGCGCCGCCGGCCACCGGCCTGACCATCGCGCAGTTCCTCGGCGACTGGGCCGGCTGGCGCATCGTCATCGACCTGACCGGCATCGGCATGTTCACCGGCTTCTTCGTCGTACCGCTGTTCGCGCTGATCCAGAGCCGCACGCCGAAGTCGGAACTCTCGCGCGTGATCGCCGGGCTCAACATCCAGAACTCGCTCTTCATCGTCACCGCCGCGATCCTCGGCGTATTGCTGCAGATGGACGAGCTCGCATTTGGCGGCGTGCGCGTTCCGCTGCCGGGGCTGAGCATTCCGCAGGTGTTCCTGGCGCTGGCGATCGCGAACGGCCTCGTCGCGCTGTGGATCTTCACGATCGTGCCCGAGTTCCTGATGCGCTTTGCCAGCATGCTGCTGGTGCGCGTGCTCTACCGGCTGCGCCTGCGCGACATCGAATCCGCGGTGCCGGCCGACGGCGCGGCGCTGATCGTCTGTAATCACGTCAGCTACATGGACGCGCTGATCCTCTCGGCGGCGATTCCGCGGCCGGTGCGCTTCGTGATGTATCACCGCATCTACAACGTGCCGGGCATGCACTGGATCTTCCGCCACGCGAAGGCGATTCCGATTGCCGGTGCCAAGGAGGATCCCGAACTGATGCAGCGCGCGTTCGATGCGGTGGATGCGGCACTGGCCGAAGGCGAACTGGTCGGCATCTTCCCCGAAGGCAAGTTGACCCGCGACGGCGAGATCGCCGCGTTCAAGTCGGGTGTCGAACGCATCCTCGAACGCGCCGCCGCACGCGGGCAGCGCGTGCCGGTGGTGCCGATGGCGTTGCGTGGCATGTGGTCGAGCATGTGGAGCCATCGCAGCGCGTCGTCCGAAGGCGGGCGCATGGCCCGCATGCGCGTGCCGCGCCGCGCGCGTGCGCAGATCGATGTCGTCGCCGGGCCGCGGATCGAGGACGGCGCGTCGATCGACGCCGGCACGCTCGAGGCGCAGGTGCGGATGCTGCGCGGCGACGCCGCCTGAGGCCCGTCGTGACATCGCTTTGTGCGGCTCTGGCGCTACAGTACGGCGTCCCCGTCGACCGACGGCGGTCATCGACCTTTCCCAACCGCAGCAGCACCCAGGAGCATTCTCGATGAGTTCGATTCCGCCGCCGCCACCCGGCTCGTACGGCACCCCGGAACCGTCGCCCTACGGCGCACCGCCGCCCGGCACGCCGCTCGCGCCCGGCACCGTGCCCAACTATCTCGCGTGGTCCATCGTGGTCACCGTGCTGTCGCTGTGCCTGTGCTGCATCATCGGCACGATTCCCGGCATCGTCGCCATCGTGTTCTCGGCGAAGGTCAATACGCTGCTCGGCCAGGGCGATCTCGCCGGCGCCCAGCGCGCGTCGAACACTGCCAAGACTTGGTGCTGGGTCACCACGGGCCTGTGCGTCATCGGCCTGCTGTGGACGATCTACTCGCTGACCCTCGGCGGCGGCATGGCGCAGTACCAGATGATCCTCGACCAGATGCAGGCCGGCAGCTGATGTCGCTGGCCGGCAGTCACGCGCCGCGCCGCATCCGGTCTTCGACCCTCGCCCTCGCGGGCGGCGGCGTTGCACTGGCGGCGGGCGGCGCGTGGCTGCTGCGCACTTTCGATCCGAACGCGCCCGGCAATCCGTTTCCGCCGTGCATGTTCTACAGCGCCACGGGCTGGCACTGCCCGGCCTGTGGCCTGACCCGCTGTCTGCACGCGCTCGCCCACGGCGATCTGCCGCGTGCGTTCTCGATGAACCCGTTGCTGTTCGTGCTGCTCGCACTGGTGCCGCTGTTCGCCGGCTGGCACCTCGGCTGGCGACCCCCGTGGCTGCAGCGGCTCGCCCGCGTCGCCGCGGACTGGAAGCCCTGGGTCGCACTGCTGCTGGTGTACTGGGTCGCCCGCAATCTGCCGTGGTTTCCGTTCACCCTGCTCGCGCCGGGCTGATCGAGACACTCAGCCGGCTGTCCCGCCGTTCTGCTGCGCATGCCAGTACGCGATCAGCCAGCGCGAGATCGACGACTTCGGCGACAGCTTCAACTCCGGATGCGCATCGCGCAGCGCGGCGCCGATGGTGTCGGCGTCGAACCAGCGCGCGTCTTCCAGCTCGTCGGTGACCTGCGGCGCATCCGGGCCTGCATCGGCGATGAAGCCGAGCATCAGAGAGGCCGGGAACGGCCAAGGCTGCGAAGCGAGATAGCGACACGCGGTCACGCGCACCGCGCTCTCTTCGAACACTTCGCGCACGACGGTCTGCTCGAGCGTCTCGCCCGGTTCGACGAAGCCGGCCAGCGTCGAATAGCGGCCGGGCGGCCATGCGGGCTGGCGTCCCAGCAGCAGACGCGACCCGTCGGTGACCGCGACGATCACGGCAGGATCGGTGCGCGGGTAATGCTCGATGCCGCACCCGGTGCAGCGCCCCAGCCAGCCGGCCCGCGCGTATTCGAGCGGCGCGCTACAGGCGCCGCAGAAGCGATGCCGGTCGCGCCAGTGCAGCACGGCGCGCGCCTGCGCGAACGCGGTCGCCTCGCGGACCGGCCACTGCGCGGCCGCGGTACGCAGATCGATCGTCGCCGGCGCGTCCAGCGTGGCCGGCGCATCGACGGCCGGCACGGCGAACCAGCCTTGCGCATCGTGCAGACCGAGGAACACCGCGGACCCGGGGCGTGTGCCGACCACGGTACCGTCGAGCGCGGGCGGCATGCCGTGCGCATCGACGCGGGCATCGCCTTTCGCATCGAGCACCAGCACGCGCGCTTCCGGCCACAAACGGGCCAACGCATCGGAATCGGTCCGGAGATGTTCTGCGCGATCGAGCGGCGCGTCGACGAAACTGAAGTCCATGCGCCGATTATCGCCCCGGGCGGTGTCGCGATGGCGACACGCGCGCGTTGCGGCTCAGACGGTGAAGCTGCTGCCGCAGCCGCAGGTCGACTTGGCGTTCGGGTTGCGGATCGTGAACTGCGCGCCGTGCAGGCTTTCGACGTAATCGACCGAAGCGCCCATCAGGTATTGCAGGCTCAGCGGATCGACCACGAGGGTCACGTCGTCGGTCACCACCGCCAGATCGTCGTCCGTGCGCTGCTCGTCGAACTCGAAGCCGTACTGGAAGCCCGAGCACCCGCCGCCCTGGATGTAGACCCGAAGATTGAGCGCGGCATTGCCTTCGCCCTCGATCAGCTCGCGCACCTTGGCCGCGGCCGCGGGGGTGAAATCGAGCGGGCGTTCCAGCGACTGGTAACCGGGGCCTTCGATGGTGAGCACGTCATTCATGGCACACAGGATGGGGCTGCGTGCCGCCCGCTTCAAGCGCCCGGTGCGGAACGCGGCGTCACGTCGGCCCAGCTGAACGGACGCTCGACCGCGCTGCCGCGCTCCGGCTCGAGCCGCACGACCACGCGCAGCGGCTGGAAGCCAGGCGGCAGCACGATGTCGCCCTCGACCTGCTGGAAATACTTGAACGAGTACGCCACGCGCGCGGCATCGTCGCGCTGGCGCAGCTGATCCCACTCCAGCGTCTCCAGACGCCCGTCGCGGGTGCCTTCGACCGACAGCCGCATCGTGCCGACGCTCGCGGCCTCGCGGCTGAGGCTCTGGGTCAGCGTCGCGGTGTAGTGCCAGCCCTGGTCGGTGCGCGGCTGCATGCGCAACTCGTGCACCGTCAGGCCCTTGCGTTGTTCGGTCGCACCGACGAACCGTTCGTAGAACGCGACGTCGGCACGCAGCGCGGCGATCTCCTCGTCGCGCTCGGCCAGCGTGCCCTGCAGTTCGCGGTTCGCATCGCGGCTGATCTGGTCGGAGCGGGTCAGGGTCGACACCTGCTGCTGCAGGCCTTCGAGCTCGGCCTGCTGGGTGGCCAGCTGGCGCTGCGGATTGCCGGAGGTCGGTGCGAACGCCTGCCAGGCGCCCCACAGCCCGAACAGCAACGCGAGTACGACGACCACCGCGAGTGCGATGACGATGCGCGGACCACGCGCGCGGCGGGTGGCCGAGGGCGGCTTGGTCACGGGAGGCGGCGTGTCGTTCATCGTCACGGTATAGCCAGCGCCGTCGCGCCGCGTCAAGGCGAAGCCGGTCCTATACTCGCCGGCGTTGTGCACCCGTTGTCGTTCGCCCCGGAGCATCGCGATGTCCGAAGCCCATCTGTTCGCCGCTGGTGTGCTGCTCGCGTGGTTGGCCGGCGTGCGCGCGTATCTGACGGTATTCGGTGTCGGATTGGCGGGCGTGTTCGGCTGGCTGGACCTGCCGCCGGCGCTCGAGGCCGCAGCGTCGCCGTGGGTGCTGGGCGTATCGGGCGTGCTGGCGCTGGTGGAATTCTTCGCCGACAAGATTCCCGGCGTCGACTCGGGCTGGGATCTGCTGCAGACCCTGGCACGCGTGCCGGCGGGTGCATTCCTCGCCGCGGCCACCTTGTCGCCCGATGGCGATCTGGGCGCCGGCATGCTCGCGACCGGCGCAGGCGTGGCGCTCACCAGTCACGCGCTCAAGGCCGGCAGCCGCTTGCTGCTCAATGCCTCGCCCGAGCCGGTCAGCAACCTCACCGTATCGACCACGGAAGATGTCGTCACCGTCGGTGCGCTGTCGCTGGCGCTGGTATCGCCATGGCTCGCACTCGCGCTGGTGGCCGTGTGCGTGCTGCCCTGCGCGGTCGCGGTGTGGTGGCTGTGGCGGCGCCTGTCGCGTCGCGCGCCGAAGGCCGCGCGCGGCTGATCCCAGCGGGCGCGGCACGCGTGACGTGACACTGCCGGCGACGCGATCTAAAGGGGTACCGGTTAAAGTTGCCTGATCCCCCACATCGCGTCACAGTGCCGCACCTATGTCTGATGCCGACAGCAAGCAACGCGCCGAGTTTCCGCCCGCAGCCTATTGGCGGCGCTGGGCGGCGGACGCCGGTCAACCCACGCTGCCCGGTGATCCCGCCGACGCCGTCGATACCGACGCACAGCCGGCGAAAGCGCAGGCGAGCGAATCGGTCGAGGCGCCGTATCGCGTGCTCATCGTCGAGGACGATCCCAGCCAGGCCCTGTTCGCCGAGAGCGTCCTCAACGGTGCCGGTCTGCAGGCGCGCGTGGTCGCCGTAGCGAGCGAGTTCATGGCGACGCTGGGCGAGTTCCAGCCCGACCTGGTGCTGATGGATCTGCATATGCCCGGCATGGACGGCTCGGAACTCACCGCGCAGCTGCGCGGGCAGCCGACGTTCGCGCACATTCCGGTGGTGTTCCTCACCGGCGATGCCGATCCCGAACGCCAGTTCGAGATGCTCGAAGTCGGCGCCGACGATTTCCTGACCAAGCCGGTGCGTCCGCGCCATCTGATCGCCGCGGTGCAGAACCGCATCCGTCGCGCCCGCGCGCTGCAGCAGATGCCCGACCCCGGCCGCAACCCGCTGACCGGGCTCAACAGCCGTCTGCAGCTGCTGCAGCATCTGGCCGAAGCGATTCCCGCCGTACCGCGCGGCGCGCTCGGTTTCATCGAGGTCGAAGGCATCACAGCCTTGCGCGACCGCTATGGCTACGCGGGCCTGGAAACCATCCTCACCGATGCCGGGCGCCACCTGCGCACGCTGGTGGGCGATGCCTCGGCAACGCGTCTCAACGACAACACCTTCCTGGTGTTCGCGCCGGACGTGGCACGCATCGATCTCGATGCCTGGGCGCGCAGCCTGCGCGACGGCATCGGCAGCCATCCCTTCCCGCTCGCCGACCAGACCATCCGCCTGCGGGCACTGGTCGGGTACGCCGATCTCGTCCACGGCTACGACGATCCCGGCAGTGCACTCGCTGCCGCCGAACAGGCCTTGCGCGAATCGCGCGGCACGCCGGTCGGCATCGCCGTGCACATGCCCGCGCCGACCGTCGCACCCGGCGAAGCCCAGGGCGGTCTGGCCGACGATCTGCGCGATGCCCTCGCCGAGCAGCGCATCGAACTCGCCTTCCAGCCGATCGTCGCCGTCGCCGGTGGCGACGAGGCGCAGTACCAGACCCTGCTGCGCCTGCGCGGTCGCGACGGCGAACTGCATTCCGCCGCGCGCGTGCTGCCGGCCGCCGAACTCGCCGGCCTGCTGCTGGAGATCGACCGCCGCGTGATCGAACTCGCGATCGCGACGCTGATCGAACGCCAGCGCGTCGGCAGCGCGATGCGGCTGTTCGTGTCGCAGTCCTCGCGCAGCCTGATCCAGGGCGGCTATGCGGACTGGTTGCTCCAGCAGATCGAATCGTCGGGCGTGCCGGGCGCATCGCTGGTCATCGACGTGCGGCAGGACGATGCGCTGATCCACGCGCTGTCGCTGCAGGATTTCTGCGCGCGCATGGTGCCGGCCGGCGTGCAGCTGTGTCTGGGCCAGTACAGCGCCAGCGAGGAAGCCGACGCGTTGCTCGCACAGCTGCCGCTCGGCTTCGTGCGCCTCGCCGCGCGCTACTCGCGCCAGCTCGACGAACCGCGCGTGCGCGACGAGATGCGTGTCGCCGTCGAGCGCGCGCACCGGCTCGGACTGCAGGTGATCGGCCAGCAGGTCGAAGATCCGCAGGCGGCGGCGACGCTGTGGATGAGCGGCATCGATTTCATCCAGGGCAATCTGGTCCAGCGCGTGGCGAACGTGCTCGACTTCGACTTCCACCACTCCGTGCTCTAGGTCCGCTGACGCATGATCGCGCGCCGTCGCCCGTCCGCTCTCGTGTTGCGCTGGCTCGCACTCGGCGCAGCCGGCGGCGCGGCGCTGACGATGGTGCTGGCCGCGCTCGCGGTGCCCGGTCCCTGGCAGGTGATCGCGCTGGTGCTCGCCCTGGTCGCAGTGGTCGCGTCGATCGGCGTCAGCGTGCACATGCACCAGGGCGTACGCGAACTCGAAGCCGCGGACGAGCGTCTGCGCCAGGACGAGCTCGCACTGGGCGAGTTGCAGCGCGAGCTCGAAGAGCGCACCGAACTGGAAAAGGAACTCCGCCAGGCCAAGAACGCGGCCGAGTCCGCGGTCATGGCCAAGGGCGAATTCCTCGCCACGATGAGCCACGAGATCCGCACGCCGCTCAACGGCATCACGCCGATGCTCGATCTGCTGATGCACGCCAGGCTCGCGCCCGATCACGCCGAACTCGTGCGCACCGCCTACATGTCGGCGCAGCAGATGCAGCGCATCGTCGACGACATCCTCGACTACTCCAAGCTCGAATCCGACAAGCTCGACCTGGAAGTCACCGGTTTCAACCTGCGCGAGCTGATGGACGGCGTGATCCAGGTGATGGAGCGCGCCGCGCAGACTAAGGGCCTGCGCCTGGGCCTGCAGCTCGATCCGTCCGTGCGCCTGTCGGTGCGCGGCGATCCGGTCCGCCTGCGCCAGGTCCTGGGCAATCTGATCAGCAACGCGGTGAAGTTCACCGAGCGCGGCAGCGTGTCGGTGCAGGTGCGCCGGCTCGGCGAAACCGCGGCCCAGCACCAGTTGCGCTTCGAAGTCCGCGACACCGGCATCGGCATCAGTACCGAAGGCCGGTCGCGCCTGTTCCAGGCCTTCAGCCAGGCCGACGCGTCGACGACGCGCCTGTATGGCGGCACCGGTCTGGGGCTGGCGATCTCGCGCCGCATCGTCGAACTGATGGACGGACGCATCGGCGTGGACTCCGAGCCCGGCGCCGGTTCGACGTTCTGGTTCGAAATTCCGCTGCGCAAGGCGCAGGGCGACATGCCGGTCGAAGACGCAAGCCCGCGCGACGGCCGCGCGTTGCTGCTCAGTGCCGATCCGCGCCTGCGGCTGCGTCTGAGCATGCTGCTGCCGAACTGGGGCCTGCGCGTGAGCTCGGTGGAGACCACGCAGGAAGCACTCGACCGTCTGCGCACCGCCGCGAACCAGGGGCCGCCGTGGGCCTATTCGGTCGTCGTCGCGGATCTGGCCGGCATGCGCAACACGGCGGTCGCGCTGTATCGCAACGTGACCCGGCAGGCGGCCTATGGCGATCTGCGCCTGGTGTGCCTGTATGGCGACGAGACGGTGTCCGAGGAACTGCGCCAGGGTGCGACGCTGCTGAGCCGCCAGTCGCCCGACGCCGATCTGCGCGAGGCCGTGCTCGGTACCGACAGCGCGCCGCAGGTGCCGGCCGAACCGCCGTACGCGCCGCCGCCCGACGTCTACGCCGCCGCACCCGCACCGCAGCCCACCTACGAGACCGCGCCGGCGCCCCTCCATGCGGCGCCGCCACCCGCCTTCGCGCCTGCGCCCGTAACCACACCGGTCGGCGACGTCGCCGGTGATGCCGCGCGCAGCAGTGGCCCGCGCAAGCCGCGCGTGCTGCTGGTCGAAGACAATCCGGTCAATCTGATGGTCGGCCAGCGCCTGCTGTCGGTGCTGGGTATCACCTGCGACACCGCCAGCAATGGCGAAGCCGCGCTGCTGCGGATCGCGGCGTCGCGCTACGACATCGTGCTGATGGACTGCCAGATGCCGGTCATGGACGGCTACACCGCGACGCGTCGCTGGCGCGAGCACGAAGCCGCCGAGCGCAGCGCGCGTCGTCTGCCGATCATCGCGATGACCGCCAACGCGATGGCCGGCGACCGCCAGAAATGCCTCGATGCGGGCATGGACGATTACCTCGCCAAGCCGGTCACGCGCAGCGAGCTCGAACGTTGCATCTATCGCTGGTGGGATCCGGACACCGCACCCGCGGTCGTCGAACCCGCGACGCCGGCGCCTGCTCCGGTCAGCGAGCCGATGTCGGCCGCGGAGTGGACCGCGCCGACGCAGCCTCGTCCGCAGTCTCCGGACGAGGCCCAGGCCGAAGCCGAACAGATGGCCATCGCGATTCCGGCACCGTCACCGGCCGTGGACCGCGGCCCGCTGCCGCCGGTCATCGACCACGAGGTGCTCGACGACCTGCGCACCGTGCTCGGCGACGAGGTCGACCGCTTGATCGACGTGTTCCTCGACGACACGCCGCGCCTGCTGTCGGCACTGGAGAACGCGGTCGACGGTCCGGACTACGACGGTCTGCGCGATGCCGCGCATTCGCTGAAGTCGTCGAGTGCGAATCTCGGTGCGATGTCGCTGTCGGCGGCCGCGCGCCGCATCGAAGCCGGCGCCCGTGAGCGCAATCTCGAACGCCCGGCCGTGGCCGTGGCGTTGGTGTCGAACGAATTCGCGCGTGCGCGGCGGATGCTGCGCGAAGGCCGGGTCTCGGGCCTCACCTGAGGCCGACGCCCGCCGTGCGCGGGCGTGCGAACCGCGTCGGGCTCAGTCTTCTTCGAGCTGGCTCTGCAGATAGTTCTCGACGCCGATGCGCGAGACGAGGTCGAGCTGGGTTTCCAGCCAGTCGACGTGTTCCTCTTCCGATTCGAGGATGTCTACCAGCAGCTTGCGGCTGACGAAATCGCCGGCGTTCTCGCAGTGGGCGATGCCCTCGCGCAGCGTCGGCAGACCGTCCATCTCGAGCGCGAGATCGCATTCGAGCGTCTCGACCGGCGCCTCGCCGATGCGCAGCTTGCCCAGCGCCTGGAAATTCGGCAGCCCTTCGAGGAACAGGATCCGCTCCGACAGTTTGTCGGCATGCTTCATCTCGTCGATCGAGGCCTTGTAGGCGCGCTTGCCGAGCTCGTCGAGGCCCCAGTTCTTCAGCATCTTGGCGTGCAGGAAGTACTGGTTGATCGCGGTCAGCTCGTTGTAGAGCGCCTGGTTGAGAAAACGGATGACCTGCGCGTCGCCCTTCATCGAGGGATGCTCCTGATATCGCGGAATGCGCACACTCTAGCGAGCCGTCGCTGGCGATGACGGAACGCGAATCGTGATCATTAGTCGGCGCGGACCGGCGCCGCGCGGATACCGCCTCAGGCGGCCGATGCGATCAGCGGCAGATCGATGACCGGCGCGCGACGCGCGGCATGGAAATCGTCGAGCAGGCCCGAGGCCATGTCCAGGCAGCTGCCGCAGGTCGCACCGCAGCCGGTGCGCATCGTCAGTTCACTGACTTCCCGGCAGCCATTGGCCGCGGCCTGGCGGATCTGGGAGTCGGTGACGCCGTTGCAGATGCACACGTACAAGGCTGTGGTCCTGGCGGAAGACTGGAGTGCCCATTCCGCCATAAACGAGAATCAGTGTCAAATAAGAACTGTTCAGCCCGCACCATCATCGCGCCCGCGCACGACGGCGTCGGACGTGCGACGCGCGCCCCGGCGCTGCGGCCGACGGCTGCGCGGCCGGGTCTCGATCGCAGGCTGCGGGATCGCCTGCGCGCCGGCGACCTGCCGGGCGTACTTGGCCAGATGGCTGAGCGCGCTGGTATAGACCCCGCGCTTGAACATCACCACGTGTTCGAGCGGATACCAGAAATCGACCCAGCGCCAGTGGTCGAACTCCGGCGTCTCGGTGAGATCGAGCTTCAGATGCGCTTCTTCGCCGACGAACTGCAGCAGGAACCAGACCTGCTTCTGGCCCACGCAGACGATGCGGTCGTTGCGGCGGATCGCCCGTTGCGGCAGGCGATAACGCAGCCAGCCGGGCGTGGCACCGAGCACGGCGACGTGTTCGGGCAGCAGCCCGGTTTCCTCGCGCAGCTCGCGATACATCGCCTCGAGCGGCGTCTCGTCGGTGTTCATCCCGCCCTGCGGGAACTGCCAGCCATCACGCCGGACCCGACGCGCCCAGAAGACGCGGCCGTCCGGGTGCATCAACACGATGCCGACATTGGGCCTGAACCCGTCCGGATCGATCACGATGCGGACTCCTAATGCGATTGACTTGCGTCACTGGCATCGACTCTGCCACGCGCCGCCCCGGGGAACAAGCCGGAACTGAACGCCGATACGCGGCCACAAAAAACCCGCCATCGGGCGGGTTTTCGGCGACGCTTTCGCGTTGGTGGCTATGGGTGGACTCGAACCAGAGCCACCGAGCTACCGTAGCACTTGGCGTTTTCGCACATCTCAGACGTGCCGCTGTGCGCAAACTGTAGCACTAGATGTAGCACCGGCATCGTTTGCGGATCAGCTCAAAAAGACAGATAAGGCCGGACGTGCAAGGGATATCCCGCGGGCCTCGCTGAGGCACCGTCGCTACGTAGGGCAACTAGGCTCCCCCGTCTACTGAGGGCTCTAACCACGGCTGCGGCTTTCGCCCGGCAGTAGACCTGAGGGCTTCCGCGCGCCCTGTATCGACCCTCATGAAGACGATGGCTCTCCTCGTGGTGCTCCGTGAAGAACCCCGGGAGGCGCTATACAACCTCCTCGGCCAATCCGTGACTGGATAGAAGACGTCGCGAGTTGAGCTACCGGAGGAGGAAAGAGGAACTGCCTAAGATGCGTGAGCAGCATCGCCTCGCCGACCGCATACTCTCTCAACGCGAGGACTTCATGAATCGAATGGACTTGCAATGAAGAAGACAGTGTTAGCTCTGGGGTTGCTAGTCTCCATGGGAGCATCCTCTGCACAGCAAACCTCTCCTCCCCCGGACGTCTACAGGTGTGAGGTGGACGGCGTCGTGCGTTACTCATCACGTCCTATCGATAACGCCGACTGCCGGCCGCTGCAGCTTGTGCCACCGCGCTTAGTCGCCAGCAGCATTTTGCCGCAGTGTGTCGACGCCCCTCAGGGCTCGCGCTTTGTCGGGCCTTCAGCTAGAGCGCGAGAGTGCACTAGACAGTACTGCGCGCAGCCGAGCTTCAAAGAAATCGTTGCGGCTTACGCCTTCAGCAGGCCGCTACCGATCTCTGACCAACAGACGGCACTTACCTGCATCAATCGTACAGAGCAGGACTTAAGGCGCTAGGGAAGCAACAGTGGATCTGAGCTTTTTTCAAGATAATTGGGTTTGGATCTCCGCAAACTACTGGGGAGCTCTAGGCCTCATCTTGCTAGGCATCACGCTCGGATGGTCCGCGGCAGGCCTCTATCATCGACGTCCGCGTGACCGGCAGCCGGTTGCTAATTCTGCAGCCTCGCCGTCATATCCGCAGTTCGGTCGACATGGAAAGAACATCCTTTGTAACTCTGTCGGGGATGTGGATGTTGGGGAGACCCTCTCCATGCGAGCAGTCATTACGCCCGGCTCTCGAATCACCGTCGAGATTCGCGGTGCTCCTCCTGAGCATCTGAGCGACAACGGCGGCTCATGGTTCATGACCCTTGGTCAATCGATCAACTGGACTTGGGACCAGTACAAGTTCGAGAACGGCGGGAAGCAGAGGTTCGTCGCGGAGGACGGCGTAGCAGATCTACAAATCAGCTTCGCGCGATGCGGCGAGATGCAGATCAAGGTCTATGAAGGCGATTCACGCACACCATCGTGGTCGAAAACCCTCAACGTTCACAGCGAAGGTAAGTAAGCCAGGGCGCAACGAAATGGGGCGCCATCTAGGCGCCCCGTTCTCTTTTGCCTAATCCTCGTCCGCGGCATCCATACCGCACTCCATCTCACATTCGGAGCCATAGTCGGAATCGTACGGTCCCTCTACGCTCACGATGATTCGATCCTCGCCTTGCTTAGCGTCGAGTGCGATGCAGTCTCCACACACATTACCCATCGGGTACTGCTCTGCCGTGCTGTCAGAACCCATGTTCCCTTCGATAGTGCAAAGTCGCCAATCCTTCGTATCCATCTCGTGCTCCCTAACCGTCCATCCGACGGCCTCTCGATTGTGCTCCGGCCAGTCGCCGTCGTCATCGCCTAAGTCTCTCGGGCACCGAATGAGGAGCTCCCGGACGTCCACGCAGGAGCCACCCTCTGGGTATGCGACCCTCCCCTTAGCCCACGTCAGCGCCCTCCATAGAGTCGACGCTCGGAGCCTTCTAATCTCCAGGAGCTATCGCTACGAGGCTACGACCGCGGCGGCGTGCAAATAATCTGACTCAATGGAAGCTTCGTGGTCCTGCTTGCCCTCACAGCGCAATTGAGCGTGTGGTCAACAGCGTGCGCTGACACTTGACCGGCGAAGCGGCGACATCCCGGGAGGGCCTCGGACCGCGGCGCACGCACGTGGTCTAGGTCAGTAGTCACTGGAGTTCATTGACCTCAGGATTAGGGTTCCCCCGCCCCGTGCTCAGTCTTCAGCTCCTTTAAGGCGACCACGACAATCGCGTGTAGAACATGGAGACACCCTGCATGCCTTGGCTCGAGCCTGCTCTATTAGAAGGGGTGGGAGCGTTACGCCCGCATCGTGAGTATCCCGAAGTTTGGATTACAGTGCTTCTATAAGAAGGGGTGGGAGCGTTACGGCTTGGGCTTGCGCGTCGCCCTCTCGTCACGCCAGCGTCGCTGCCTTTCTGCCGCCTTCTCACGCTTAATCGCTAACCTCCTCGCTGCAGCTGCCTCAGGGTCGGCAGCATCGACCTTCCGCTGCGCCGCAGTACGGACTTTCGTCTCAGCGTCTCTCTGTCGCTGAGCCTCGATCTGCCTGCCCCGGCGTAGATAGTCCTCGTGCTTGGAAGTCGCGTTGGCGAGCAACTGAAGCTCGTAAGCAGTGGGCATCCGACCGCTGGGCAACGTCGGCAGCAGCTCTGGAGGGATCTCAGGCCTCTCCTCACCCGGCTCGGCGAGCGCCTGCTCAAGAATTTCATCCCAACGCCGCGCGTCTGCTTCGATTCTTCCGGCGTCCGGTTGGCAATTGCGAGCCGGCGAGCAGCCTCCTTGGCCCTATCCGACTTGTAGACCAGCACTACGGGACCATCCGCGCCTGATCGGGCGAAGTGCCTCCAGGTTGCATCCCCCGGCAGCACGGTCTTCGACATTGGTTCATTGATGAGATCAAAACCCGCGACGTCATCCGTAGCGATCGCTTCGATTGTCCTCTCCGCCCTAGAGATGGCCCGCTGCTGCGCTACAGCAATCTCATGCTTGATCCGCTGCAGCCGGTCTCGTGGGACTGGGTGCCTGAGGTCACCCGACGGCTTTCTGCCCCGTTCATTTGAGTCCCACCGCTCCTGCTCAAGTTGCGCGTTGGCATAGGCACGCAGGACTTCTGGCTGCAGCCTGTAAGCAGCTTCAGTAATGGCGTGGTGCGCTTCCACCCATTCGCTCTGAATTACAGCGTGGTCGGGAGCATTCTCTGGGTAAGGCGGAGCTGGGGGAGCGGCAGGACGGGGGGGCGAGCGATGAGGAAACGCCGAAGGGCGAGCGCTGCTCTTGCGTGAGAGAGAGGGTGGGGCGTTGCCGGACAGTCGCTCTAGAGACTGTGCACAGGCCAGCCGCGCCGCTTCCCAGATCTCCTCAGGGAACTCCCGCAGGGCGGCTTCCTGCGCCTCCCTGATCTGCTCTTCCGATGGGCTGGCGTGCTTCTCAGGCACCTCGGATGCAGGCCTGTTGCCCACTTCCGGCGAAGCGGCTGAAGGGATCAGATTGCCTCCTGCACCACCTCGCCGGATCAGTCTGACCTGCTTGGGGATCGCCGATGCGAGCTGCGGTGACACGAGCGCCGACCGCGCTTTCATCATGGCTACGACGGCCGCAGTTACCTCGGTGGACTTGCCCGGAGGGCGTGAATTGCTGGACATCACGACTCACTTCTTGAACACAAACGGATTTCATCCTCGAACAGTCACGGCGATCGAGGGCGTTAAGCCAGATTGACATAGCCAAAAGCATCTGTACAGAATTGCCTAACGACCGTTAGCCAATTCTGTACAGATGAAGTTCGTCGCATATCTCAGAGTCTCCACCGCCCGCCAAGGTGAGTCGGGTCTAGGACTTGAAGCACAGCGCGGCGCCATCAACGCCTTCGTCGATCAGCGACGGGGATGCGTGATTGAGACTTTCACTGAGATCGAGAGTGGCTCACGGAAATCTCGGCCTCAGCTAGATAGGGCTTTGGAACTGGTGAAACTCACAGGGGCAACCCTCGTCATAGCGAAGCTCGATAGGTTGTCGCGCAATGCGGCGTTTCTTTTAACGCTGCAAGAGAGCGGCGCTCGCTTCGTTGCAGCAGATATGCCCGACGCCAATGACCTCACTGTTGGCATCATGGCCCTTGTCGCCCAGCAGGAGCGCAGGGCCATATCGATCCGTACACGCGAGGCGCTCGAAGCAGCAAAGCGCCGTGGCAAACGTCTTGGAAATCCGAACGGCGCTGCAGCTCTGCGACGTGCCGGCAAAGGGAATGTCGCCGCCATTGCTCAGGCTCGAGCAAATGCGGATGATCATGCGGAGCGTCTCCGGCCACTTATCGATGAGCTAAACGCCTCAGGACCACGTTCTCTAGGTGCCATGGCAACGGCATTGAACGCGCGCTCGATCCTGGCGCCTAGAGGAGGGACTTGGCATCGATCTTCCGTCGCGAGCCTGCTGAAGCGCCTGAAGGAGAGCGGCTAGTAGTCAAAGCCCCCCCCGGAGGGGGGAAGTCCGCTACACAGCAGATATGAGATAGGGCCTCAGAAATTTCCTTGAAAATTTTGGGCTGTCCGAGGCAAACCGACGTCTATTGAGTTGCAACGAGGAAGAGCGCATGGGAAGCGAAACCTACAAAGTCACTGTGCAGGCAGACCACCTCGCGCGCATGTCCCGCGCGAGGCCTGTATCGGCTTTGGCAGAGCTAATCTGGAACAGCTTGGACGCCGATGCCGGAACAGTCCGTGTGCTTTTCAGCGAAGGGCAACTCAGCGGCATCGAAGAGATTGTTGTTGACGACGACGGCCAGGGAATTCCACACCAAAACGCCCCGACGCTTTTCGCCCGGCTCGGCGGCTCATGGAAGCGAACAGGCGAGGCGACGCCAATCAACGCACGCCTGCTTCATGGGCAGGAAGGACGAGGGAGGCTGAAGGCACTCGCATTGGGGCGAATTGCAGAGTGGCGAGTCGTCTACCGCGACGATGCAGGCCTTTGGCGTTACACCATTACCCTCGACGCGAGCAAGCAAGACACGGTCATAATTTCTGAACGGTCGCCCGCGGAAGAACCTAATCGACCGGGAGTGACAGTACGGATTAGCGAGCTTGAAAAGAACTTAGCGGGCTTGAAGTCAGATGCTACGCGAGCGGAGCTTACCGAGATCTTCGCGCTCTACCTCACGGACTACGACACTGCCTCTGTCGAGATCGATGGCACACGGCTAGACCCAAGCTCACTGATCGCCCTGCGGAAGCCCAACCAGCTGAAAGATGTTGTGCACGAGGGCCGCACATTCAGCGCATCGCTGGAGCTTGTCGAATGGAAGTCTGGCGACAACAGGGCACTCTACATGTGCAACAAGCGCGGCGCTCCACTGCTGCGTGTGGCCAAGCGCTTTCATGTAGGCAACAACTCGTTCTCGGCATACCTCAAGTCATCTTTCTTCAGCGAACTTCAGGACCAAGGGATTCTGGAATTGGCTGACATGCACCCAGTCGCAGTTGACTTCATCGACCAGGCGCATGTGCTCATCAAGACATTCTTCGCGGACCGTGCCGCTGAAGCGGCTAGAGCTTTAGTAGACGAGTGGAAAACAGCACGCGTCTATCCCTACGAAGGCGATGCCGGCTCTGTAGTTGAAGAGACCGAAAGAAAAATGTTCGACATGATTGCCGTCAAGGTTGCTAAACATGTCCCTAAGTTCGAGTCCGTCCCAGCTCAAGCCTTGCATCTTCGGCTTCTTCGACATGCGATTGAGAAGAGCCCCGATGAGCTACAGAAGATCCTTGAAGAAGTCCTAAAGCTGCCCGCACGAGCGCAGAAAGATCTGGCTCAGCTTCTTCGCGACACGTCTCTCTCCTCCGTGATAAGTGCGGCGAAAATCGTCGCGGATCGCGTGAAGTTCATTCGCGGACTTGAAGCGATCCTATTTGACAGGGATTTCAAAGCACGCCTGAAGGAGCGGTCGCAGCTGCACCGAATTGTCGCGCTCAATGCGTGGCTTTTCGGAGAACAATTTTCTTTGTCGGTAGATGATCAGTCGCTAACCGAGGTGCTTCGCAAGCATCGAGCAGCGCTTGGGGACGATGCTGTTGTAGACGAGCCTGTTCGGCATGTCTCCAAAAGTAGAGGCATCGTGGATCTGATGCTATCGAAAGCCATCCGACGCCATAGCTCGCGAGACCTTACGCACCTAGTGGTCGAGCTAAAGGCTCCAAGCGTACGCGTCAAATCAAAAGAAGTGCTCCAGATCGAGGAGTACGCGCTGTCGGTTCGTAAGGATGAGCGCTTCAGGGGCCTCAATGTCCACTGGGACTTCTGGGTGATCAGCGATGACTACGACGACTACACAGAGGATCGCTTCCTCGATCCCTCGGAGCCGGGCTTGATCGCTAGGAAGGACAACCATCGAATTTTTGTAAAAACTTGGTCTGAAGTTATCGAAGAGAACCTTGGGCGACTGCAGTTTTTTCAAGAAAAACTTGAGTTCCAAGCTGACAGGGCCAGCGCACTAGCGCATCTTCAAGAAAACTACGAAGCGTTTCTTCATGGTGTTGTTATTGAAGAAGATGCTGATGGCGAAGAGGGGCCGCTCACCGGAGAATACGAGGCGAGCGCATTGAAAGAAGCAGTTTCCGGAGGCAGCGATGTCTGATGAGCGGCACTATGCGCTGATGGGACGCCTGTTGGCAGATGTTCCGAAGCTTGAGAGCGCCGCTGAAGCCGCTTCCGCTGAGACTCAGCAGTGGATTGGACGAGCCTACGCTGTGATGCAAGCAACGGGGCAAGTCTTGGATGCGGCCGCCGTGCGTGGCGCTCAAGGCTTTCTAGGCACGGCGGGCCGCGAGAGACATGCGAAAGACCTTCTCGCCGCCTGCTACCGGACGATGGCAGTTCTCGAACTAAGAGTGCCTACTTCGGTAGCCGGCACGTTTGTACCGGTAGGCAACGCCTTTGACGCACTTGCTGCTGTCTCTCGCATTTTGCAGACTGCCCGGGCCGATGTGCTCATCGTCGATCCTTATCTAGACGGCACCGTGTTGACCAAATTTGCTGGAGCAATACCAGCCGGAGTTCCTCTTCGCCTGCTCGCGGACGGTAACGACGTAAAGCCCACGTTGGCGCCCACACGCGATGCTTGGGTTCTTCAGTACGGGGATGATCGCCCTTTAGAAGCTCGTATAGCTTCGCCGAGAATGCTTCACGACCGCGCTATCTTTATTGACGGAAATGAGGCGTGGACGCTCACTCAATCTCTAAAAGACTTTGCGGTCAGAGCGCCTGCTGAAATCGTCCGTGCAAACGATACCGCCACGCTGAAGATCGCAGCCTACGAGCAGATCTGGCGAGACTCCAACCCTTTATAGCGTTCGACGAAGAACTCACTCAAACAGGTAGCACTAGCTTAGCTAAGGCTTCCTGCAGTGCAGGCAGGTCGGTAACAGAGCCATACCGGCCTGTCGACATGCTCTGGAACTCATGTCCAAGAATCTCGGAAATTTGGTAGTCCGGAACGCTCTTAGCCTTCAATCGAGCTGAGACGGTGTGGCGGAAGCTATGGGCCGCAGTCTTCCTCCGATCGCTAATGCCGGATGCACGTAACACGTAGGCGAGACGCTTCTGCAACTTATCGATCGCACTACCCTTCGCGGTACTTGCAGTTCGCATCTCTTCGGGCCAAAGGAAGCCCGGGGGAGCTGCCGCGGCAAATGCCGGCAGCCCAAGCTCAACCAAACGTGGATGCAATGGGACCTTCCGTCGACTACTTTCCGTCTTTAGGCGCTTTCCACTCTCCGTTTCGTTGATATCGAGCACCCAAATTCCGTTCACTGACTGGACGTCAGCGGCACACAGTTGCGCCGCCTCGCCAAGTCGGCACCCTGTGTAAGCCATGATGCGGGGTACCCAGTACTCGACTGGCAAGAGCCCAGGCTTCGATCCAAGTTGTTCAAAGTACCGACGGAGGTCGTCATCGGTGAAAGGAAGCCGATCCTCCGATGCTCTGCCAGTTCTAACGTCCTTGAGAATGGCCGCAGGATCTAACTTCAAGTGGTCGTGATCCACGGCCCAGCTAAAGAAGCTGCGTACGGCTTGGTAGTAAGCATTGACACTATTTGGAGCCAAGCGGGCGACAGTCGGATCGTCCTTCACAGCTTCAAGCACTTCCCGAGCTGACAGGCCGGGAAAGCGCTTCGTCATGTTGGATGGCAGCTGAGTGATCTCCAGCCCAAATCGCCGAACGCTGTCCTTAGTAATGTCTCCAACCGGGGCGTCCCCGAGAAGCTCTACAAGTAAGTGCAAATATCCAAGATATTGCGCTTCAGTTCGCGTAGACCAGCGCTGTCGTGCAACCCGCTCATCTCGGTACGCGGACACAAGCTCGGAAAGCTTCGGGGTGATGGGAGTGACTAATTTCGTAGACGCGGCCGGACTGTACCGAGCCGGCCTCATCTTCCGGAGGGCACTTCTATCCAGAGGGTCGCCGTTGATAGCTGCAAGCTCAGCTTTGATGCTGAGCACTTGAACCTCGATCAGCCGTCGGGCGAACTTCCGCAGTTCGTCCTCAGACGCCTCAGGAGCCATCTCGCGCGCAACATCAAGTACTGAACTGAAGTCCAAGTGCGCGAGCGCACCCGTCAGTTCGTGAGCGCGCTCGTTCTGCTGAAACCCGTACTCCTCAAGTCCGCCGCGAGTCCATTCCAGCGCGAGAGTGTCTTCGATCTGATCGAACGTCTTACAGAGGTACTCGTAGACCAATCGGTCAATCTCGTCGCGCGTCATCAAGGCCCCTACTCGACCAATCTTGTTCAGGAGACAGCGTACGTAACACTCCCACAACCTGAGGCGATGGGAGGCTTCCTTTCGGTCACGAGTGCGCAAACTGCGCGTAATCTCCGTCCGCCCGACCAGCGCTCGCAAACGTGCCGGGACGATGATCCGGGAAGCAAAGGTCTGACCTCGAAGCTGTAGCACTTGCTGTAGCAATCCCTGTAGCGCGGAGGCCGGGATGCTCGAAAACAAGCTAAGTGCATGTCCACGAAGGACTTCTTTACCGATGGTGGCTATGGGTGGACTCGAACCACCGACCCCGTCATTATGAGTGACGTGCTCTAACCGGCTGAGCTACATAGCCATCGGTCGTGCGGAACTTCCCGCGACGAGCCGCGCATTCTGCCCAGTCCCCGGGCCTGCGTCAATCCGCGCATGCGGTCTGTCGCCGCCATCACCCCCCTCTTGCCGCCCGGTCGCCGACGCAGTCCAATGCGGCGATGCCCTCCCTCGTCCATGCCGGTCGTCGTCGTTTCATCGGGTTCGCCGGCGCTGTCGGCCTGCTGCCCTGGCATCTGGCGTCGGGGTCGACGTCAGGGAACCGCGCGCGCAGTTGGACTCCCGATCCGGACCTGCTGGAGGATCTGCCGCGGGTCATGGCGGCCTTCGCGGTGCCCGGCCTGGCCATCGCGGTCGTCGAGGACGGCAAGGTGGCCTGGCAGCAGGGCTTCGGCGTGACGCACGTCGAGCGCGGCACGCCGGTGCAGGCCGACACCCTGTTCGAGGCGGCATCGCTGAGCAAACCGGTATTCGCCTACCTGGTGCTGCAGCTGGCCGATGCAGGTGTCGTCGATCTCGACAGGCCACTCGTCGCCTATCGACGCCCGGACCATCTCGGCCGGCATCCTTGGCTGGACCGCATCACCGCCCGCGATGTGCTGCGCCACACGACCGGCCTGCCGAACTGGCGGCCGCATCCGGCGACCGAACTGCTCGTGCCGCAGGCCGAACCCGGCACGCGGATCGACTATTCGGGCGAAGCTTTCTTCTGGTTGCAGCTGGTGATCGAAACGCTGACCGGCCAGAGCCTGGACGAGACGATGCAGGCGCGCCTGTTCAGCCCCGCCGGCATGCGCGACAGCAGTTACGCGTGGGACGACGCAATGGCCGCGCGATCGGTCCATGGTCACCGCGCCCATGACGCCGATGGCGCAGGCATGCCCACGCAGATGCTGCGCGAACAGTGGAGCGCGGCCCAGCGCATCGCCGGACGCGACGGCAGACCGCTGTCGGCCTGGACCTGGGACGATGCCACGCGTGCATTGCCGGAGGTCCAGGCCCACACGCCGCCGGGACTGGTCAACTGGGCGGGCGACATCCTCGCCAACGCTGCTGCGAGCCTGCGCACCACGATCCGGGATTACGCGACGTTCGTGTCGCTGGTGATGGCGCGCGGCGGGCAGCGCGCGTCGTGGGAACTCGACGAGTCCACGCGTGCGGCGATGCTGACGCCGCAGCCGATCGGCGCGACGCGATGGAGCGCGAAAGGTCTGGGCTGGAACGTGGAGCCGACGCCGGGCGGTCCGGTGTTCCACCATTCCGGCAGCAACGGCGGCATCTTCAAGACCTTCGCGATGGGCGATGTCGCGCGGCGCCGCGGCATTGTCGTGATGACCAACGGCGGCAGCGGCCAATACGTCTATCGGCGCATCGTGCGCGCCGCCACCGGGCACGATCTGCTGGCGTTCGATCGCTGACGCTACGGATGTTCGCGTCACGCGCGTGATGCACCCGGCGACTGCCCGACGAAAAACGCCCGCATCTCTGCGGGCGTTTTTCCGGACGCGACGCTGGAATCAGCGCGTCGCCGCGTCGAGCCCCAGCTGGTCGAGCATGAAGGCGTACATCTCCGCCGACTCGCGGTAGCGACGGAAGCGGCCCGACTTGCCACCGTGTCCGGCCTCCATGTTGGTGCGGAACACCACCGGATGCGCGCCGGTGTTGAGATCGCGCAGCTTGGCCACGTACTTCGCCGGCTCCCAGTACTGGACCTGCGAATCCCACAGGCCGGTGCCGACGAACATCGCCGGGTAGGCCTTGGCGTCGAGATTGTCGTAGGGCGAGTACTTCACGATGTAGTCGTAGTAGCGCTTCTCTTCCGGGTTGCCCCACTCGTCGTACTCGTTGGTGGTCAGCGGAATGCTCGGGTCGAGCATCGTCGTGACCACGTCGACGAACGGCACCTGCGACAGGATCACGCGGTACTTCTCCGGCGCCATGTTCGAGATCGCCCCCATCAGCAGGCCACCGGCACTGCCGCCGTATGCCGCGACGCGATCCGGTGCGGCGTAACCCTGCTTGACCAGATCGTCGGTCACGTCGATGAAGTCGGTGAAGGTGTTGATCTTGTTGAGCAGCTTGCCGTCGTCGTACCAGGCGCGGCCCATTTCCTCGCCGCCGCGGATGTGCGCGATGGCATAGACCATGCCGCGGTCGAGCAGGCTGACGTTGGTGACCGAGAAGCCTGGATCCATCGACGCGCCGTAGCTGCCGTAGCCGTACTGCAGCAGCGCCGCGGTGCCGTTCTTCTCGAACCCCTTGCGGTAGACCAGCGACACCGGAATGCGCTTGCCGTCGCGCGCCGTCGTCCACACGCGCTCGGTGACGTAGTTCGACGGCTCGTAGCCGATCACCACCTGCTGCTTGAGCTGGCGGCGCTCGCCGGTCCGCGTGTTGACCTCGAAGGTCGTCGCCGGCGTGGTCAGCGAGGTGTAGCCGTAACGCAGCCAGTCGGTGTCGGGCTCGGAGTTCACCGCCAGACCCATCGCATACGCCGGCTCGTCGGCCTGCACGAATTCGTCACTGCCGTCGGTCTTGAGCACACGCACGCGGGTCAGCGCCTGCGCGCGTTCCTCGATCGCGGTGAAGCCATCGAACAGTTCGTAGCCTTCGATGTAGACGTCATCGCGATGCGGCACGAAGTCGGTCCACTGGCGGCGCGAGGTCGCATCGCTGGGCGCGGTGACGAGCTTGAAGTTCGTCGCCTTGTCTGCATTCGTGCGGATCACCCAGCGGTCGCCGTAATGGTCGGCGTCGTACTCGACATCACGCGCGCGCGGCGCGAGCACGGCGAAGGTCTCGGGATTGTCGGCCGGCGCGTAGCGCGTTTCGCTCGACACCGTGCTGCCGACGCCGATGACGATGTACTTGTCGTCGCGCGTGCGGTCGATGCCCATGTAGAAGCTGTCGTCCTTCTCTTCGTAGACCAGCGCGTCATCGGCGACCGGCGTGCCGAGCACGTGCTTCTTCACGCGCACGGTCAGCAGGGTCTCGGGATCGTTCTCGACGTAGAACAGGGTCTTGTTGTCGTCGGCCCAGACGAGGTTCGCCGACACGCCGGTGATGACGTCCGGATAGATCTCACCGGTTTCGAGATTCTTGAAGCGCACCGTGTACTGGCGACGGCCGTTGGTGTCGTCGGCGTAGGCGAGGATGCGGTTGTCGCGGGTCACGTCCCAGTCGCCGACCGCGTAGTAATCCTTGCCGTCGGCCAGCTGGTTGACGTCGAGCATGACCTGCTCGCCGCTGAAGTCGCCTTTCGCGTTCGCGGCCTGGATCGACAGCGCATCGACACCGGCGCCATCGGCGCGGCGCGCGTGCACCGGATAGTCCTTGCCGGTTTCAAAGCGCGAGTAGTACCAGAAGCCGCGGTCGCGGTACGGCACCGAGCTGTCGTCCTGCTGGATGCGACCGACGATCTCGTCGTACAGCGTGTTCTCGACCGGCTTCAGCGACGCGAGCATCGCATCGGCGTAGGCGTTCTCGGCATTGAGATACGCCAGCATCGCCGGGTCTTCGCGCTTGTCGTCGCGCAGCCAGTAGTAGACGTCCTCGCGCGCCGCGCCGTGCGGCGCGGTGACGGTGTGCGGGCGCTGTTCGGCGTCGGGCGGGACCGGCGCGGCGGCGTGTGCAGCAGGAGAAACACTCATCAGGCTCAGGCTCGTCAGGAACGGCGCGGCCAGAAACAGGGCCGCGCGGGGGAAAGATGTCTTCATAGGTGGGTCCACTCGCTGCCGATGCAACGCCAGAAAGAACACCGGCCGCGAAAGCGGCCGGTGCGGGATCGAATCACTTGCCCAGTTGCTGCCACAGGAAGGTCAGGTACAGCGCATCCATGTGTGCGGCCTGGCGGTTGTTCGCCGCGCCGCCGTGCCCACCTTCGATATTTTCGTAGTACCGCACGTCCTTACCGGCTTCGGACATCTTCGCCATCATCTTGCGGGCGTGGCCGGGGTGGACGCGGTCATCTCGGGTCGAGGTCAGGATCAACGTCGGCGGATAGTCCTTCGCGGCATCGAACAGGTGGTAGGGCGAGAAGGTGCGGATGAACTCCCACTCTTCCGGCTTGTCCGGATTGCCGTACTCGGCCATCCACGACGCACCCGCCAGCAGCTGGTGATAGCGCTGCATGTCGAGCAGCGGCACCTGGATCACCACCGCGCCGAACAGTTCCGGATACTGGGTGAGCATGTTGCCGGTCAGCAGACCGCCGTTGCTGCCACCGCGGATGCCCAGATGCGCCGGGGATGTGATCTTGCGCTGGATCATGTCCTGCGCGACCGCGGCGAAGTCCTCGTAGGCCTTGTGGCGGTTCTGCTTGAGCGCCGCCTGGTGCCAGCGCGGGCCGTACTCGCCCCCACCGCGGATGTTGGCGACCGCGTACACGCCGCCCTTCTCCAGCCAGCCCTTGCCGACGCCGCCGGAGTAGCCGGGGGTCAGCGAGATCTCGAAGCCGCCGTAGCCGTAGAGCAGCGTCGGATTGCTGCCGTCGAGCTGCATGTCCTTCGGACGCACGAGGAAGTACGGCACGCGCGTGCCGTCCTTGGACGTGGCGAAGTGCTGCTCGACTTCGTGCGTGCTGGCGTCGAAGAACGCCGGCATCGTCTTGAGCGTTTCCGGCGCGGCATTGCCGCCCACCTCGGCCAGCATCAGCGTGCTCGGCGTCAGGTAGTCGGTGACCGTCATCCACACCGCGTCGGACTCGTCGCTGTCGACGGCGCTGACCGCGACGGTGCCGAGTTCCGGCACGCCGGCCAAGGCGCTGCGCGCCCAGCCATCCGCACCCGGCGTCAGCACGGTGAGCTTGTTCTTGACGTCCTCGAGCACGTTGATGACGAGGTGGTTCTTGGTCCACGTCGCGCCGGCGAGCGAGGTGGTCTCGCTCGGCTCGAACAGCACGTCGAACTCGCGCTTGCCGCCCATGAAGGCGTCGAAGTTCGCTGCGAGCAGCGAGCCGGCGGGATACGTGCGGCCGCCGACCTCCCAGGCTTCGCGCAGTTCCAGCATCAGCCAGTCGTGATGGACGGACTTGTTCGCCGAGTTCGGCGCGTCGATCTTGGTCAGCTGGCCATCGGCGCCGCGCAGGTAGAGCTCGTCGTTGTAGAAGGCCAGCGTGCGGCTGACGTAGTCACGCTCGAAGCCCGGCGTGTCGTCGTGCATCGCGGCGATGTACATGTCGTCCGGCTTGCCTTCGTAGACCAGCGTGGCCTGGTCCATCGACTGGCCGCGCGCGAGCTGCTTGACGATGCGCGGGTAGCCGGACGAGGTGAGCGAGCCGTCGCCGAAATCGGTGTAGACGTAGACGTTGTCCTGATCGATCCAGCCCAGCGCGCCCTTGGCTTCCTCGCGGAAGAAGCCGCCGTCGACCCAGGACTTGGATGCGACGTCGAACTCGCGGGTGACGTCGGCATCGGCGCCGCCGCGCGACAGCGCGATCAGGCAGCGCGTGTAGGCCGGACGCAGGCAGCTCGCGCCGTGCCACACCCAGTTCTCGCCTTCGGCGGTGTTGAGCGCGTCGAGGTCGAGCACGGTCTCCCACTTCGGCTGCGGCTTGCGGTATTCCTCGAGCGTGGTGCGGCGCCAGATGCCGCGCTCGTGGTTCCGGTCGCGCCAGAAGTTGTAGTACCACTCGCCCTGCTTGTAGACGGCCGGAATCTTGTCGTCGGAGTCGTAGATGCCCAGCAGATCGGATTCGAGCTGCTTGAACTCGGGCGTCGCCGCCAGCTCGGCTTCGGCCTTGGCGTTCTGCGCGCGGACCCAGTCCAGCGCCTTCTCGTCGGTGACGGCTTCGAGCCACTGGTGGGGATCGGACACGGCGGCCTCTTGGGCAGATGCGGCGCCCATCGACAGACCGGCGGCGATGCCGGCGGCGAGGCAGAGCTTGGACAGTTGGGACATGGCGACTCCGGTGGCGCATGGACGGATAACCGCCAACGCTAGCACGCAGCAGGGCCGCGAGCCGCATGACCAAAGTCACGATCCGGCGGCGCCGCAGGCCGCCGGCGTGGCTCAGCGCAGCAGCGGCAGCAGGCCGGCCGCAACCAGGGCCGCGCGGACCGAAATCCGCCCGCGACGACGCGGCGCCGGCCGGCGCCGGGCCTGGGCAAGGCCTGGCCGACGCCGCCGCAAGACCGCTGACGAGGCCAGCTTGCGGCGGCGCGGCAGGCGACGCAGGAACAGGGTGAGCCAGGCGACCGCCGGCATGCCGATCAGCCACAGCGGCGGCCAGCCGACCGCGGTGACGCCGGTCCGCAGACCGGGAAACGACAGCAGCGCGACCGCGCCGAGGAACAGCGCGCCAACCAAGAGCGTGCGCAGGCCGGCATCGGCGGGGACATCGGCATCGGGCGAGGCGTGGGCGATACGGGACATCTGCGCAGCTCCTGTGGACGCGGTGATCGATGGCCCGGTTGGGCATGGCCGCAGTCTGTGCGGCGCGCATCTCATGGGCTGCGACCGTTGGAGCGGTCCGAGGAAACGATTGGAGCGCCGATCGGGCGCCGGACCATGGCACCCCGTCGAAACCTGCCTGCATCCGACGCGCGATGCGCGGGGCCGCCGCTCAGTAGCCGGCGTCGTCCAGCGCGCGCGCGGCCTGATGGCGGCCGATGTCGATCAGTTCGGCGGCGCGCCAGAATTCGTAGAACTGGCAAACGTCACGCGGAATGCGGATGACCAGCTCGGGCGGATCGAGCGCCAGCTGCACGCGCGAGATCTGCGCCTGCATGGTGTCGAGCGAGCGCGACATGACTTCGATCAGGCCACGCGGCGCGGCGTCGGTGTCGACCTGCGCTTCGCCCTGCCGCGCCGGTGTGCCGGGCGGCTGCGTCGGCCAGCCGTGCATGTCGACCGCGATCAGGCGCGTCGCGTCCGAGAGCCGGGTCGCAGCGATCGGCAGCGGCGCCAGCAGGCCGCCATCGACCAGCGGCCGTCCGTTGACGACGTGCGGGGTGAACACGCCGGGGATCGCGAACGACGCGCGCAACGCATCCCACAGCGGGCCGTCCTGGATCCAGACTTCGCGCTGCCGCTGCAGATCGACCGCGACCGCGGTGAACTGCACAGACAAGGTTTCGATCGGCGGATCGCCCACCACCTCGCGCATCGTCTCGACCAGGCGCGTGCCAGCGAGCACGCCCGCACGGCGGAAACCGGGATCGAGCAGGCGGATGAAATCCCGGCGCGACATCGCACGGATGCGCGCATCGAATTCGCGCAGGCGACCGGCCGCATGGATGCCGCCGACCAGTGCGCCGCTGGACGCGCCCGAGATCGCGACGATCGGAAAACCGCGCTCCTCCAGGACTTCGATAACGCCGATCTGCGCCAGGCCACGCGCGCCGCCGGCCCCCAGCGCCAGGGCGACAGGCTCGCGTGTCGTCATCGTGCCGGTCTCAGCCTTCGTACTTCTGCAGGGCCATCATCAGCAGCGATCGCGCCTGTTCGCGCAGCGCGACCGGTTCGATCACTTCGGCATCGGCACCGTAATGCAGTACGTCCATCAACAGTTCGCGCGCGCCGCTGTAGGGCACCTTCAGCTCGAACCGGCCGTCAGGCAGGAAGCGGCCCTGCTGCTGCGAATGCCAGTGCTCGTCGGCGACCCAGCGCGCGGCCTTGGCGCTGAAGAGGATCGTCGCGATGCCCTTGGGCGGGCCGGAGAAGATGCCGTAGCTGCCGGCCAGATGCGTGTCGAGCTCCGCATCGTCGATGTCGCGCGCATCGGCGGCGAGCACGCGCGCGTTGGTGATGCGGTCGACGGAGAAGCTGCGCAGCGCATCGCGATCCTGGTCCCAGGCATCCAGATACCAGTTGTCGCGGTAATGGGTGATGCGCTGCGGGGAGACCGTGCGTTTGGTGCGCTCGTCGGTGGAGCGTGCGCGGTATTCGAACGAGAGCTGCTTGCGCTGCAGCACCGCCGAGCAGACGTTGCGGAACGCGTGCTCGTCCATGCGCCGGCCGCGATGCGGAATCACCCGCACGCGCTGCACCGGCCACTGCTTGCCGGCCGAATGTTCGTCGAGCAGCTTCTCGATGCGCGACTGCAGCGGCGCCAGTGCGCTCGACAGCACGCCGCCGCTGCTGCGCGACATCAGCTGCTGCGCCGCGAGCAGTGCATGCAGTTCTTCGGAACTCAGCCACAGCCCCGGCAGCTCGAAGCGACCGCCCTCGTCGCTGTCGTAGCGGAAGCCCGCGTCGCCGTCGCCGACGATCGGCGCCATCAATGCATCGCGCAGGAAGGCCAGATCGCGATAGACCGTCGCCCGCGAGCATTCCAGCTCGTCCTGCAGCTTGGCCACCGTCACCGGATAGCGCGAGGTCTTGAGGATGCGATGCAGCGAGAGAATGCGTTCGTATCGGTCCATGCGGCCGATTATGGCGCCAGTCGGCGGCGACGGCGTGACCGCGTGCGGATAACCGGTGGTTAACGCAGGCCGTCAGCCGCCGACCCTAGACTCCGCCATCGGAGTTCGACCGGATCGACATGGCGCAGGGAATGCGGAAGGGGGCTGTCGGCGTCGCGCTGGCCGCGACGGTGCTGGTGCACGGGGGCGTCGCGTGGTGGCTGCTGGGCCTGCGACAGCCGGCGCCTGCTCGCGTCGCGGATGCGTTGACGGTGATCTGGATCGAGCGGCAGCTGCCGGTCGTGCCGCCGCCTGCCCCGCAGCCCGCGCCTGCGCCCACGACGTCCGGGTTCACGACGCCACCACGGGCGCGTGCGCGACGCGACGACGCCTTGCAGGCCGTCGACGTAACGCGCCCGTCGATCGATGACGCTGCGCCGCTGCCGACCGCCGCTGCGCTGCTGGAACAGGCCGGTGACTGGGCGCGTCAGCAGGCGCCGGCCGCGGATTTTTCGCGCGATCCGCTGCGGCATCGGCCGATGCCCGCGGCGGACGGCCGGTTCGCGATGCGCGAGCCGGTGTCGGTCGAGGATGTCGTGATCGCGGTCGGCAAGCTGTTCGGTGGCGGCCCCAGCGATCCCTGCCCGCGGATCCGCCGCAACATCGCGAACCTCGGCACCGGCGGCGACGCGGAACTGATCAGCGAGGAAATCCGGCGCCTGCAGCAGGCCTGCCTGTAGCGCTCAGCGGCCGGCGAGTGCCTGTCGCACGCCGACCGCCACGCGCTCCGCCTGGCCGCGCAGTTCGGGCATCGCGATGGTTTCCCACAGGTCGCCGATGCGGGTCGCGCCGAGTGTCCACAGCCCCGGCACCACGTCACCGTTCAAGTCGAGCACCTCCCCGTCGCCGCGCGTCGCGAGCCCCAGATCGAGCGGCCCGGGCACAACCAGACCACGCGCGTGCAAGGCAGGTAGGAGCCGGCCCGGCGCGCGTGACGGACGCTTTTCCATACCGGTCGCATTGACCACGACATCGGCGACCGTGGTGGTCGGCGTGCCACCACGTGGCGTCCAGTCGATGGCGACCCGACCATCGCGTGCTTCGATCCGCGACAGCCGCCCGGCCTGCAGCGAGAACACGCCGGCCGCGGCCATGTCGTCGACGATCGCCGCGATGCCGGGCGCGATGCGATGCCGGTGGATGTCCCATTGCCGCACCGCGTGGCGCAGGAAGCGGCGGCGTTCGGTGTCGGGCCAGGCCTGCCAGAGCGCGCGCACGTGCGGACGCAAGCGCTCGACCGCGTCCTGCCATGGACGTCCCTGCGCCACCGCATCGGCCGCCCACTGCCGCAGCATCCGCATGCGGGCACGCACACCGAGCGGCATCAGCGCATCGACACCCCCGGGCTGCGGCACGGTGCCCGGCGCATGCGCCAGCGGCATCAGGCCGTTGCGCGAGATCGCCAGCACGCGCCCGCGATGACCGTTCGCCTGCAGCGTCAGCAGGACGTCGACCATGCTCAGGCCCGCACCGATGATGCCGACGTCCGCGTCCGGCGCGATCGCGGCGACCGCTTCGTAATCCCAGGCTTCGACCGATGCCAGCGCCGGCGCCCCGCCCGGCAATGCCGCCGGCGGGTTGCCGATGGCCAGCACGACGGCGCGTGCCTGCAGGCGCGCACCGGACGCGAAGGTCGCGATGAAGTCCGGACCTTCGCGTTCGAGATCCACGACCGCGTCCGCATGCAGGACCAGCGATGCGCGCGCGCCATGCGCGTCGAGCCGCGCCCGCAGATACCGCCCGTAGACACGCCGCGGCGCGAACTGCGCGGCCAGCGCCGCATCGTCGAGTCCGGCGGATTCCGGCTGCGTGCGCAACCAGACGAGGAAATCGTCCGGCACGCCCTCGAAGGCGCTCATGCGCGCGGCATTGACGTTGAGCAGGTGTTCGGCGCGGGGTGTCGAATACGCGACCCCGCGCGCGGGTGCGTGCCGGGGCTCGGCCAGCGCGACGCGCAGGCCGTCCTGATCAAGCAGATGCAGCGCCACAAGTGCACCACAGGCGCCACCACCGATCACGAGCACGTCGACCGATCCAGGCGAGTCGGGTGCGGGCACGGCTGCAGTCATGGAAGCTCCTGGCATGTCGGGATGCGCAGTATCCCATCCGCTTCCGTACCATGACGCGCCGCAGGTGGCCGCAAGGCGACTCACCCGACCTCCGCAGCAGCGCAGGCAGGCTTGGCCGGACTGTCTGGCGCGTGGCAGGCGCCACACTCGATGACGAAGGAGGCAGCGTGGATCTGTGGTTGACGCTGGCGGTGATGGCCGGCGCGGTGTTCCTGTTCGTGACCGAGAAGCTGCGCGTCGACGTGGTCGCGCTGCTGGTGGTCGCGTCGCTGCTGGTGCTGGGCGTGGTCAGCCTGCCCGAGGCGCTCTCGGGCTTCAGCAACCAGGCGACGGTGATGGTCGCGGCGATGTTCGTGCTCAGCGGCGCCCTGCAGCGCAACGGTGCGCTGATCGCGGTGGGCGACCTGCTCGCGCGGATCCGCTGGCCGTGGCTGTTCCTGCTGGTGATGATGGCGCTGGTCACCTGCGTAGCTGCGTTCGTCAACAACACCGCGACCGTGGCGGTCTTCCTGCCACTGGTGCTCGCGGCGACGACCGCCAACCGCTGGGCGCCGTCGAAATTCCTGATCCCGCTGTCCTACATGTCGCAGACCGCAGGCGTGTGCACCCTGATCGGCACCTCGACCAACCTGTTGATCGATTCGATGGCGCGCGAGACCGCCGGCATCGGCTTCACCCTGTTCGAGTTCGCGCCGCTGGGCATCGTGTTCGTCGGCATCTGCGTGCTGTATCTGATGACGGTGGGGCGCCTGCTGCTGCCCGACCGCGGCGTGCCCGGCAGCGAGAGCGCCGACCACATCGGCCGTTATGTCGCCGAGCTGCTGGTGGATGACGGTGCGGCGGTGATCGGTCGCCGCCGCGGAGAAGTGCTCGCCGATGCCAGCGACGATGTGGCCCTGCTCGCGATCCTGCGCAACGGCGTCGCGATGCGCGGACAGGACCTGAAGGTCGAGGCAGGAGACCGCCTTCTGCTGCGCGGGCTGTGGCAAGACATCGAAGCGACGCGCAAATCGCTCAAGCTCAAGTTCGACCACGTGGCCCGCGATCTCGACGGCGACGTCAACGCGGAACGCCTGCATGTAGAGACGATGGTGGCGCCGGGTTCGCATCTGATCGGCAATACCCTGGCCGGCATGCGGTTCGGCCACACCTACCGGGCGCGCGTGCATGGTCTGCATCGACGTCAGCTCGGCATCCACACGCCACTCGATCAGGTGCCACTGCACGTGGGCGACGTGCTGCTGCTCGATGCACCCGCCAAGGCGATCGCCGATCTGCGCATCGACCGGGGGCTGATCGTGTTGGGCTCACGTGCGCAGCGCAAGGTCGATACGACGAAGGCGACACTGTCGGCGATCGTCATGGCGGCGGCGATCGCGGCTGCGGCGCTCGGCTGGACGTCGATCGTGGCCTCTGCCCTGCTCGGCTGTATCGCGCTCGTGGTGCTGCGCCTGCTCGACCCCGACGAGGCCTACGAGGCGATCGACTGGCGCGTGATCCTGCTGCTGGCGGGGATCATTCCGCTCGGCATCGCCCTGCAGAAAACGGGCGGCGCGGCGCTTGCCGCCAACCAGTTGATCAATCTGGTCGGCCACTACGGTCCGACGGCCACGCTGGCGGCGGTCTATCTGATGACCTCGACCCTGACCGAGTTCATGAGCAACAACGCTTCGGCCGTGCTGGTGGTGCCGATCGCCATCGCCACCGCCGATTCGCTGGGCGTGGACCCCAAACCGTTCCTGATTGCGGTTGCATTCGCGGCGTCGACCAGCTTCGCCACGCCGATCAGCTACCAGACCAATACGATGGTCTACACCGCCGGCAATTACCGCTTCAGCGATTTCGTGAAGATCGGCATGCCGCTCAACATCATTTTTCTGATCACTGCGACGCTGCTGATCCCGCGCTTCTTTCCGTTCTGACTGTGCAGCGCCCGGGCTCCGTGGCACGCTGCGGACCGACGACCCGACGGGATGCCGGATGCGCCAGATGCTGAGGATCGCCGCGATGCCGCTGACGGGCGCCGGGCTGGGTCTGTTGATGTGGAGCGGCATGACGACCGCACTGCTGCAGTTGCGGCCCGAGGCGGCATCGACGCTGCACCAGTTGCAACTGCTCGGGCTGCTCCTCGGCGCGGTGTGCGTCGCCGCCGGCCTGCTCGCGCAACGCTTCGCGCGGCCCGCCGCACCGACCGCGTCGCGCCGCGCGCGCGGGCTGGTGTGGATCAGCCTCGCGATCGCCGCACTGCTGGTGGTGCTGCTGCTGGCGGGTGCCTGGACCACACTCGGCCCGCTGCTGGTCGCGCTGGGTCTGCTGCTGTTGCTCGCCGCATTCGGCGCCGTGGCCGCGATCGCCAGTGGCTACGCCGCGCCGGCAGCGCCTGCACCCTGGCGGCAACCGCTGGTGCTGCCGATCCATCTACTCATCGCGATGAGCACCGGTCTCGCTCTGCTCTATGTCCTGATGGACCGGCTCTTCGTGTCCGGCAACGACGGGCGCACGATGCTGGCGACGCTGACCGGACTCGGCGCCTGTCTCGCGTTGTGCAAGGTCCTCTACTGGCGTGCCGTGAACCGGTTGTCCGAAAGCGACATCGCCCTGCCGTTCCGCGGCGCGCGCATCGCAGTCCTGGGCCTCGCCGCAGGCGCGCCGCTGCTGTGCTGGCTGCTGGCACTGAGCGGCAGCGTACCGCCGCTGGTGCCATTGCTGCTGGCGGCCGCCGCCCTGCTGGGCGCCGCCGCACTGGAACACCTTCTGTTTCTGGGCGAGGGCGAAGGCCGGCAGCGCGATGCCGGTCACGCTTCCTGAAGCCCGCCTCGACGGCGATCCGCCGATGATGGCAACTGCCACACCGGCTTCGGCATAATCAATCTGTAACCGCTTACATGAATGGCTGAAATGCTTGCTGGCTGGTGGCTGGCTATTGCGGGCCTGCCGATCTACACACAACCGCTCCCCGCCGCACCGGAGCTGCCTGCCATCGCCGCCGTCGCTGCGCGGCAGGTACCGCTGCGCCGTCCCTGCTACCGGCTGTCCTGCCGGGATGCGGAATGGACGGCCAGTACGGCGCGCCAGCGGATCTGGTCACCGAAAGCGCCCGGCGTGCGTCCGCGCACCGTCGCGCATCCGCTGGTCAAGCTGCCGGACCGGCGTCTTGCGCCGCTGCATTCACCGTTCTCCAGCCGGGAATTCATCCGGTCCGGCGGCAATCACGTGAAGTGGGACACCCGCTACGGTCTCGAAGCGATCCGCAGCCCCGAGACCTCGCTGCGCATCGAATTCGGCACCGGCGTGCGGATCGAGCCCTACACCGACTTCGGCACCGCCGCGATGGGTCCGATCGCGACCGGCCAGCTGCAGCTGTCGCAGGAGCTCGGCAAGCGCGCGTCCTTCACCCAGGAGGTGCAGGTGGAGACCGGGCGCGAGAACACCTTCCTGCGGCAGACGCTGGCGTTCGATTACGAGCTGTTTCCGCAGTGGACGCTGCGCTCGGACTTCGAACTGCGCCACGACACGCTGGGCAACGGCGGCCGCGGCAGTACCGACACCGAAGGCTCGCTCAAACTCCGCCGCACGTTCTGACGTCGCTGCCTACCTCCTAGGAGCAACCCGCTTCGTAGGATGGGTAGAGCGCAGCGAAACCCATCACCCGGCCGGATGGATCTACTAGCCCGGCAGAAACGCCCCCGCACCCGCTTCCAGCAACAGCGACGCGACCCGCGCGCCGAGCGCATCGCCCTCGGCATGCGACGACTCGCCACCCGCACGCACCGCGCGGCCGTCCTGCGCCGACCCGACCAGCCCTTCGAGCCGCAAGCGGTCGCCGTCGAGCCAGGCATAGGCCGCGACCGGCACGTGACAGCTGCCGTGCAGCGCCCGGTTCATCGCGCGCTCGGCCTCGACGCAGCGCCGCGTCGGCGCATCGTCGAGCGTCGCCAGCAACGCATGCAGCCGCGGTGCGTCATCACGACATTCGATCGCGATCGCCCCCTGCGCCGGCGCCGGCAGCCAGTCGGGGGCATCGAGCCGCGCGCGGATGCGCGTCTCCAGTCCCAGCCGCTGCAGACCCGCACATGCGAGCACGATCGCGTCGTAGTCGCCGGCGTCGAGCTTGGCCAGCCGCGTGTTGACGTTGCCACGCAGATCCACGAGCTGCAGATCCGGCCGCCGCGCGCGCAACTGCGCCTGGCGACGCAACGACGACGTGCCCACGCGCGCGCTCATCGGCAGCGCGTCGATGCCGTCGAAGTCGTTGCTGACGAAGCCGTCGGCGTGATCGGCGCGGGCGAGGATCGCCGGCAACGCGAAGCCTGGTTCGAGCGCCATCGGCACGTCCTTGAGCGAGTGCACCGCGCAGTCCGCCTCGCCGGCCTGCATCGCGATTTCGAGTTCCTTGAGGAACAGGCCCTTGCCGCCGATCGCCGCCAGCGAACGGTCCAGCACTTCGTCCCCGCGCGTGCTCAGCGGTATCAGTTCGACCTCGAGGCCGGGATGGCGCGCGCGCAGGGCGGCGGCCACGTGCTCGCTCTGCCACAGGGCGAGCGGACTCTTGCGGGTGGCGATGCGCAGTCGATCCATCCGCGCATTATCGGCGATCGTCGCCGGGCCCGCTTGCCGCGGGATCAGAGCTGACGCACGGTGTCGCGCAACTGCGACACACAGCGGCGGCTGACTTCCAGCGGCCGGTCGCCGTGACGCAGCACCGCGTGCACGTGGCCTTCGAGATCGCGACGCAGTTCGACGAGCTCGTGCCGGGCCACCAGACAGTTGCGGTGGATGCGCACGAAGCGGTCGCCGAACTCGTCCTCGAGCGACTTCAAGGATTCCTCGACCAGATCCTCGCCGCGCGCGTGATGCACGACGACGTATTTCTCCTCGGCCTGCAGATAGCGGATGTCCTCGACCGGAATCAGCCGCAGGCTACCGCGCAGGCGCGCGCACAGATGCGTGCGGCGCTTGTCGCCATGCGCGTCGCCATCGACCGCCACCTCGCGTCCGGCCGTGAACGTCCGCGCGCGCTCGACCGCGACCTGCAGGCGCTCGGGCCGCACCGGTTTGACCAGATAGTCGACGGCGGCGGCTTCGAATGCCTTCAACGCATGCGCGTCGTAGGCGGTGCAGAACACGATCGCAGGCCGCGGTTCGAACGCACTGAGATGTCGCGCAACCTCCAATCCGTCGATGCCCGGCATCGCGATGTCCAGCAGCACCAGCGCCGGATCGTGTGCGGCGCAGGCTTCGAGCGCGCTGCGCCCATCGCCCACCTCGGCCACGATCTCGATGCCGGCCAGCTGCGCCAGCAGCACCCGCAGACGCTCGCGTGCGAGCGGTTCGTCATCGGCGATCACGACCTTCATGGCGTGCGTCCTCCCGGGACCGGCGCGGCACCGTCCGTCGGGACCGGCACCTGGATGGTGCACGCATAGCGCCCGTCGTTCCACCCGTAGCGCATGCGCGTACGGGGGCCGAACGCGAAGCCGAGGCGATGGGCGATGCTGCGCTGGGCGTGTCCCGCACCCTGCGCGGGCGCGTTGTCGGGTGGCAGGGAGGGATTGGCGACCTCGATCTCGAGCACCCCCGCGTCCATCGTCAGCCGTACGTCGATGGTGCCGCCCTCGGGCAATCGCGAGATGCCGTGCAGCACCGCGTTCTCCAACACCGGCTGCAGCACGAGACGCGGCATCGGCAGCGTCCATGGCAGATCACCCTGCCTGTGCCAGTCCACGCGCAGACGATCACCGAGCCGCAGTTGTTCGATCGAGAGGTAGCGCTCGGCCAGCGAAACTTCTTCCGACAGCGTCGACGTGCCTTCGCCTGCACCGAGCGCGGCACGGAACAGATCCGACAGATCGAGCACCGCGCGTTCGGCGACCACGGGATCGCGGCGCAGCAGCGTGGCGATCATGTTCATGCTGTTGAACAGGAAATGCGGCCGGATGCGCGCCTGCAGCGCATCGGCCTCGGCGCGCGCGTGCGCGGCCACCTGCCCCTGCCACCGATCGATGACGTAGAAATAGCGCAGTGCGATGCCGGTGAGCAGCGCGACGACCGCGCCACTGCCGCCGACGAACCGACCGAAGCCCGGCAACCCCGCCGTGCCGCCGACACTCGCGAACAGGCCGTGCACGATCGCCGAGGCGACCAGCGCGACCGCCATTGCCAGCGCGACCGCGATCAACGCGCCGAGGCGCACGGGAAAGCGCGACAACAGCCGACGGCACGCGCACAGCAAGACCGAAACCGACAGCGCGAGCCACAACGCATAGCCGCTCGCGGAGACGAACGCCGACACGTCCCAGAGCGCGGCGGGGTTCGGCACCAACAGCACCACGATGACCGTAAGCTGGGCGAGGCCCAGCATCGTCAGCAGGCGCGGCAACCGGCACAGGTCCGGCAGCCAGAGGCCGTCGACTGCCGGCGCGGCCATGCTCAGCCGGCCGCGAACCGCGCGTCGAACCAGTCGCCGAGGGCGACGATTTCTTCGGCGCAGACCGAATGCGGCATCGGATACGGATGCCAGGCGACGTCGAAGCCGGACTGGCGCAACCAGGCGGCGCTCTGTTCACCGGCGCCCAGCGGCACGACCGGATCCTGCGTGCCGTGCGCCATGAACACCGGCTGGCGCGTGGCGCCGTCGACGAGTGCAGCGCCGGCGTTGTGTGCCGCGGGCAGATACGTGGACAACGCGACCAGACCGGCGAGCGGCACGCGTCGACGCAGGCCTGCTGCCAGCGTGACCGCGCCGCCCTGCGAGAAGCCCGCGAGGATCACGCGCGATGCCGGAATGCCACGCGTCGCCTCGCGCTCGATCAACGCGTCGATCTGCGCGACCGATTCGAGCACCCCGGCCTCATCGGCGCGGTTGGCGAGATCGAAATCGACGATGTCGTACCAGGCGCGCATGCGCACGCCGTTGTTGATCGTCACCGCGCGCACCGGCGCGTTCGGAAACACGAAACGGATCGCAGGCCAGTCCTTGCGCAGAAGCTCGGGCACCAGCGGGACGAAATCGTTGGCATCGGCGCCGAGGCCGTGCAGCCAGATCACGCTCCACGCCGGTGCGGGGCCGGTCTCGCGTTCGATGCAGTCGAGCAGTGCGGGGGTCTGGGAATCCATGCGGGATCAATAAACGTCAGGAGGCGCCAGTGTAAGCGCTCTGTCGCACGCGCCTAGCCGTGTATGACCGGCGCAGGCGTCGCGACCTCCGGATGCGCTTCGGCACGCAGCGCAGCGGCGCGCACGAGCACGTCGGGCGGCGAATGCTCCTCGGGTGTCGAGAACAGACCGGCGCGGCGCAACGCCAGACCGATGCGACGCGACGACGTGAAGCGCACGATCGGAATCGAACCGACGAGGCCGACGATCATCGGCGACATCCACAAGGCCAGGCCCGGCGACATCATCCACGCCCCCGCGCCCATGATCACGCCGAGCAGCGTGGTGCCTCGATAGTTGCGCCACAGGTCGCCCCAGGTCTGGCGCCCATCGTCGCGACGCTGCGCATCCCAGCCCGAATCGCGACCCGCCAGCACTTCGGCCACACCGCGCGACTGCACGTACATCGTGATCGGCGCCATCAACGCGGCGAGCACGTTCTCGATCAACAGACTGACGAAGCCGCGGAATGCACCGCCGGCGCCGCGGCGCATGCGCGCGTCGGCGAGCGTCGCGATGTAGCCCAGGACCTTCGGCGCGAACAGCATCACCATCGTCATCACGAACACGCCGAGGAAGCGGCCGTCGTCGATCGCCATCCAGTACTCGGCCGGCGACAGCCCTTCGGCGAACGCACCGTGCTGCAAGGGCACCGCCAGGCCGATCAGCACCAGCATCGCCCACAGCGGTGCGGTGAGGTAATGACCGATGCCGATCAGCAGGTGCCAGCGACTGACCCAGTGCAGGCCACGCGCGGGCAGCACGCCGCCGTGCTGCAGATTGCCCTGGCACCAGCGGCGATCGCGCACCAGCATGTCGGTCAGCGTCGGCGGCCCTTCCTCGTAGCTGCCTTCCAGCGTCGGCACCATGTGCAACGCCCAGCCGCCACGCCGGATCAGCGCGGCCTCGACGAAATCGTGGCTCAGCACCGCGCCGCGGAACGGCGTATGGCCCTGCAGCTCCGGCAACCCGCCGTGCGCAGCGAACGCGGCGGTGCGGATCAGCGCGTTGTGGCCCCAGTAGTTGCTCTCCGCCCCGTGCCACCAGGCCACGCCGTGCGCGATCACCGGGCCGTACATGCGCCCGGAGAATTCCTGCATGCGCGCGAACACCGTCGCGCCGTTGACGATGACCGGCAGCGTCTGCACGAGCGCGACGTCGTCGTTCGCGTCCATCGCCGCCGCCAGCCGCACCAGCGTATCCCCGGTCATCAGGCTGTCGGCGTCGAGGATCAGGAACTGCGGATATGCGCCGCCCCAACGCCGCACCCAGTCGGCGATGTTGCCGGCCTTGCGCTCGTGATTGTCCTCGCGCAGGCGGTAGTAGAGCCGCGCCTGCGGCATCGCGTTGCGCAGCTTCTCGAAGGCGATCACTTCGCGCCGCTGGATGTCCGCATCGCGCGTGTCGCTGAGCACGAACAGATCGAAATGATCGCCGCGCCCGGTCGCCTGCAGCGATTCGATGATCGCCTGCAGTCCGGCGAGCAGGCGCTCGGGATCTTCGTTGTAGGTCGGCATCAGCAGGGCGGTGCGCACGTTGAGCACGGGAAGCGGCGCCTGCGGATCGATGCCCAGTCGCGCCGGTCGCTTCATCAGCACCAGCACGAAGCCGGCGAGCGAGCTCGCGAAGGACTGCACGATCCACGCGAACAGCGGCACGAAGACCAGCAGCAACAGACCTTCGAGCAGATCGATCCCGCCGATGCGCAGCAGCCACCAGATCTGGTAGGTCGCGAAGATCGTCAGCACCGCCGCGGTCGTCACGATGAACGCGCGACGCCAGACCATGCCGGTCGGCGCGCTCGGCAGAGGCCGTGTCGTCAGGCGCCCTTCGCGCAGCGACTGGATCGGCATCGGCACCGGCGCCAGGTCGGGCATCACCGGCTGGTCGACGATGCTCACGCGCTCCATCGGTAGACCCACGTTTCGGAGACGGCAGCGCCACCACGATGCAGCCGCGCACGCAGTTCGCTGCTCGTCCGCCCGTCAGGTGCGAACTCGAAGCCGACACGCCAGCCACCGCCCGGCCGCGCATGCACGACCGGATTGGCGATACGTCCGGTAGTCGCTGCCACTTCAACTTGTGGCGCGTCAGTGCCGATGTCGCCGCCCTCGAAATCGATGACGACCAATCGGATTGAACGGTCCTCACCCGGTCGTGCGCCGATCCGCGTCGCCGCGACATGCGCGAGCGCCGGCTTCCACAGCTTGCTGGCGGTCCAGTGCAACCGGTAACGCCAGCGGCGCTCGCTGCCGGCTTTCAGCGCTTCGGCCGGGCGCCAGAACGCGACGATGTTGTCCTGGTACTCGTCGGCCGTCGGAATCTCCACCAGGTGCACCTCGCCGGCGCCCCAGTCGTCGAGCGGCTCGATCCATGCCGAAGGACGCTTCTCGTAGCCGGCTTCCGCATCCTCGAAGTCATCGAAGCCACGCTTGCGCTGCATCAGCCCGAAGCCACGTGGCGTCCGATCCTGGAAACCGCTGTGCTGGATCGAAGACGGATTGTGCAGCGGTCGCCAGACCTGTTCGTCGGTGCCGGTCAACAGGCCGAGACCGTCTGAGTCGTGCACGGACGGACGGTAGTCATCGATACCGGTGCGATCGGATGCATCGAACTGGTACATGCTGGTCAGCGGCGCGATCCCGACGTGCGGCAGATCCACGCGCGGGAACAGCCGCGCATCGACCTCGAAGACGGTGTCTTCGCCGGGCTGGATCCGGAACCGGTAGGCGCCCGCGATGCTCGGCCCATCCAGCAGCGCGTCGACGGTGATCGCCGTGCTGCCGGCGTCCGGCCGGTGCAGCCAGAACGCACGGAACACCGGAAATTCTTCCGGGCCAGGATCGCCACTGCCGAGCGCAAGCCCACGCGCCGACAGCCCGTACGCGAGTCCTTTGCCGACTGCACGGAAGTAGCTCGCGCCCAGGAACACGCACAGCTCGTCGAAGTAATCGCGACTGTTCAACGGCGCATGCAAGCGGAAGCCCGCGAACCCGGTGGCGTCGTCCAGTGCCGGAGTGGGATTCGGGCTGTAATCGAAAAACGATGTGGAGAACGGCAGCTCGCGCGCCAGGTCGCCTTCGACGACGTGCATCTCGATACGCGGCTTGAACAGGAACCCGCGGTGGAAGAACTGGGCCTGGAACTCCACACCGGGGAGGTCACGCCACAGCGCCTTGTCGGGGCGGTAGCGGAAATCCCGATACTGGTCGTAATTGGCACCCGCGAGCGCAGCGGGCAACGTCGTATCCGGCGGCACGTACGCGCTGGAAGCGAGCGCTCGCGCCAACTGCACGACCGTTTCTGCATCGAACGGCGTGGACGCTGCGCCTTCTGCAGCCGCCACCAGCGCCGGCCACCAGCCACCCAACAGCGGTGCGGCCAGGGCCGTCTTCAGAACATCACGTCGTTGCACCGAAAGCCCACCGGATCGTATTCAGGTCCAGCGCAATGTAGCGGTGTAGGTGTAAGGATGTTGCGAAACACACGCATCGTGGTCGTGGCATCAAGAGCGCACAGTCAGGATTGGAATCCCTCGCGCGGCATGGCGGTCAGTTCCCCGCGCTAGAACAGCGGATTGCCTCGACGGTACATGCGTGCCGGAGAGGAGAAACGGGCCATCGCCCGCCCAGGCAATCGCGCTTGCGTATTGCAGATGGTGGGCCCACCAGGACTCGAACCTGGAACCAAAGGATTATGAGTCCTCTGCTCTAACCATTGAGCTATAGGCCCGCGGCCGGCAATCGTAACAAGTCGCCCGACACAATCGGAATGCCGGGATCCGGTACAGCAGAACTGGAGCTGCGCAACGCCGAAGCCAGACGAGGGATCAGTGCCCGATGGCCTGTACGAAGACGCGCATTCCCGCAGCCGAACTGTCGCTCGCATCTGATCTCATCGGATCACAGCACTCCGGATTATCTCCCGGCACTTGCCGACTCAATCCGGGCGGCCACGCCTTAGCGCCAGACTTCCCGACTTTCTAACGCTCTAACGCCCTGACTTTCCCACGTTCTCTCGCGCTATCGCCAAACGTCACGCAAAGAAAAACCCCCGCCGGATACCGGCGGGGGTTTTGGGTAAAAACCCTGGCGATGACCTACTCTCGCATG
>NZ_JBDGIS010000010.1:0-59809 GCF_057657295.1 Luteimonas sp. Soil_C_16
CTCGCTGCGCTCAGACATGGGCTGCTCTTCGGCCACGCCAGGCTCCGGTGCTCGGCTCGCTCTACGGCTCGATTCAAAAGCGAACAGCCAAAGCCAAAGCAGAAGCCAAAGCCAAAGCCAAAGCGGAAGCCGCAGCCGAAGCGGAAACAGCAGCCGAACGAGACCGGAGTGCGTGCCGGCGTCACATCCAGAGTGTGTAGAAGAGGACGCGCGAACCGCGGCTGACATGCCCGCACGCGCGGAGAGCACGACGCGGATAATCCGGTCGTGAGGCGCCTGGCGCTCGAGCGAAGCGCATCCTCATCGCCAGAACGGGCGATGCGATGCAACAAAAAAGCCGCGCAATCGCGCGGCTTCCTCGAGTCCACAGACCTCAGCGCTGCGCGATCGCAGGCCGTAGATCGCGTCGCAGCCAGTCGTCGATGAGCTGCTTCTCGTAACGCAGCGCATCACTGTTCATCGCCGAGCCCGCACGGTTGAGGAAGCCCATGTCGCGCAGTTCGCGCGGGCCTTCGGCGATCACGGCGCCGCTGGGGTCGCGCAGCACGAAGTCGAGATCGATCCGCGGCGGGTAGTGGTCCTTGATGATGCGTACGTGGTCGAAGCGCGGGCCGTTCCACGGTTCGTACATGCCGGCGCGGCGGATGTCGCGGATGGTCACGTCGAGCGTGCTGCCAGCCGGCAGTTCGCGCTCCGCGCGCTGGCGCACGTACCGGGCGATCTGCTCGACCCAGTCACCGCGGCGGGCTTCCCAGCGATTGCCGCTGAGGCGGATGTCGGAGAACGCCTTGGGATCGGTCCACTGCACCGCGACCGGACTGTCGCCGGTCAGGCTGCGTGGCAGTTCGGGATCGGTGACGTCGTTGCCGGCGAGCGCCGGCATCGCGAGGGCGCTCAACGCGGCGGCGAGCAACAGGGGCAGGGATCGGCGATTCATCGCGGGTACTCCCGACTGCGGGCGGTGCGCGCAGGATGGATGAGTGGAATTCGATCATGCGCCGGGTGGGCTTAACCAGCGGTCAAGATTCAGATCGTCACTGAAGCAGGAACGGGTGTGCTTTGGCTCTGTAGTGCTGCAGCATCCCGCGCGCCATCATCAGATAGGCGGAAATCAACAAGGGCCACACGATGAGCAGTGTCGGGATGAAGCGCATCTCTGGGATACGGAAGAAGCCCAGAGTCATGGTGATCGTCGCCAGGACGATCAGCGGCACCAGCATCAGCAAGGCGCGTCTGGACACGAGTGATCGGCCGGCCAGGGCCCGCAGGCACAGCATCAGGCTACCGGCAGCGACGCCCAGCCACATGACGCCCATCGGCAGGAGCTGGGTGGCCGGGAGCTCCCGCGTCCATGCGGCCAGCGCCAGGCCGGCCAACATGAAGGTCAGCAGCCGCGCCAGACGTCGCAGCATCAACCCGACCATGGCCCGCCGCGCGGCATCCGGGCTGCCGAGGCCGGGCAGCAGTGCCAGTTCCGATTGGGCCCCCGAGGCCCTCTGCTGTTGCAGCTGCACCCCTCTGGCGAGCAGCCAGCCGTATGCCAGTGAACCACTCACGCCGCCCCAGAGCACGGCGTCGCGCATGTAGGACAGGCTCGTCGCAGATAGCGGGTTTGCCAGCAGGATCAGGACCACCACGGCCAACATGCCCCACTGCTTCAGGGCATCGCGCGAGGGACGTTCGCCCAAATCGCCCCCGAAACACGCGCCGATCGCGGCGCCGACATCGTGAGGGCCGGCATGGTCTGCGCGCATGCGCGTGTTCTGGCCGACGACGGAAACCCGACGGGTATCTGCATCGCGATACGGCGACGGTGGCACGTCCTCGTCGGCTGCAATCGCGGCGTGGTTGAACAGCATGGCGTCTTGCCAGCGGCGCAAGCGTTCGGGTTCGCCCGCTCTGGCCACGACGCGCCAGCGCCAGGCGACCAGCGCTGCTGCCAGCCCGATACACGCCAGCGCCGCCGTGGGCGGAAACGCATGCAAGCTAAACTTCGCGCCGAACCAGGTGGCAATCGTTTCCCCAAGCGGCGGTCCCACGATCGGCAGCATTAGCAGCGCCCAGGCGAACGGTGCCGGGCTTAGCGCTGCCAGCAGCCCCCAGAGCGCTGCAATGACCGGAAGGGTCAGGGCCCAAAACGGCGTCACGCCGGAAGAAGCGAAGAAGAGACCGGGCATCAGGACGGTCACCGCTGCCACGATCGCCAAGGCGCGCCTGACGGTGGACTTGACCCCCGGCAGACGGAGGCTTTCAGCCTTCGACTGCATCAATGCGAGGCGACCCACCCACATGTGCCAGATCAGCGCGATGCTCATGAGCGGAAACGGCATCAGGTAGATCGTCGCGCTCGGGACGTCGTGCGCAACACGGGGGCCGAACACTGCGATCGACAGCATCAGCACGCACGGCACGAATACCCAGATCCGGAGTCGAAGCGGAATCGCGGCCCTGAGGAGCGCCAGCACCGAGAATCGCTGGTGCACCCGCATGCGTGCGGCACTCATGCCGATATCTCGATGAAGAGATCCTCCAGCGTGAGTGCTTCGGCGCGTACGCCGGGCACCTGCACCAGATCCGGCCACGGCGCGTCTTCGCCGCGCAGCACGGTGATCGACAGGCCGCCATAGGGATGCGGCCGGCGCGAGACTTCGCCGGGCACGTCCTCGCGCAGTTGCGCGGCCACCGCTTCGGGCACGTGCAGGCGCAGATTACGTTCCTTGAGGCTGTCGAGCTCACTGTGCAGCAGCAGTCGACCGTTGTGCAGAAAGGCCACGTGCGAAGCGACGCGTTCGAGATCGGAGACGATGTGGGTCGAGAACAGCACGGTGGTGCCCGAGTCGCCGGCACGCGATGCGATCTCGCGCAGCAGCTCGCGGCGACCGACCGGGTCCAGCGCCGAGGCCGGTTCGTCAAGCACCAACAGTTCGGGCTGCGGGGCGAGTGCGCGGATGATCGCCACGCGCTGGCGCTCACCGGGCGAGAGTTTCGCCAGCAGCTTGTTGCGCGGCAGTTGCCAGCGCTCAAGCGTCGCGTTGACGTAGGCGGCGTTCCAGCGCGGGTAAAAGCGGCCGATGAAGTCGAGCATCTCGCCGACCTCGAGCCAGGCCATCGCCTCGGGCTGTTGGGGCACGTAACCCAGGCGCTGCTTGGCTGCATCGCCCATGCGCAGCGCTGGCTCACCCCAGACGGTCGCGGTGCCGGCATCGAATTCGATCAGGCCGAGCATCGCGCGGATCAGCGTGCTCTTGCCGGCGCCGTTGCGGCCGATCAGGCCGAGAACCGTGCCCGGCTCGATGGTCAGAGACACGCCCTTGAGCACGTTCTCGTGATCGTACTGTTTGATCAGGCCGTCCGCCGCGAGCGGGGCAGCAGCGCCGAACGCAACCGGCGTGGCGACAGCGGAGATGGAACGGTCGAGTATCGCGTTCATGGCAGGTCTTCCTTGAGTCGGGACTTGAGCCGGTCGAGCAGCGCCCCGGCCGGCAGTTCGAGTTCGCGCGCCTGGCGTGCCAGCGCGTCGAGTGCGGGATCGATCAGCGCCCAGCGCGCGGCAAGATCGGGTGGCGCGGCGAGATCGGCGACGACCATCCCCTTGCCGCGCAGCCGCAGCAGCACGCCTTCGGCTTCGAGCTGGCTGTAGGCTTTGGACACGGTCATCGGGTTGATCGCGTGCAGCCCGGCCACATCGCGGACCGAGGGCAGGGTCTCGCCAGGTCGCAGCACCCCGCCCGCGACCAGCCGCCGGATCTGACCGGTGATCTGCCGGTACAGCGGCTCGGCGGCATTGGGCTGGATCGAGAGCAGGCTTGCGTCCATGTGTATCAATACAACAATACACTTTGCCCGGTGTCAAGCGCGGCCGTGCGGCGCCGACGCACCCGCAAAAAAAAGGGCCGCTCCAACCGGAGCGGCCCTGGCGCGACATCGCGTGCCGTATCAGCCCTTCACACACACGACCTGCCGCAGCGTGTGCACGATTTCCACCAGGTCGGACTGCGCGGCCATGACCGCCTCGATGTCCTTGTAGGCAGCCGGTGATTCGTCGACCACTGCCGCATCCTTTCGGCATTCGACATGCGCGGTCGCCTCCCGGTGCTGCGCCAGCGTGATCTGCTGGCGCGCCGCGGTGCGACTCATGACACGGCCGGCCCCGTGGCTGCAGCTGTGGAAGCTGTCCGCGTTGCCGAGCCCGCGCACGATGAAGCTCTTCGCGCCCATGCTGCCGGGAATGATGCCGAGCTCGCCGGCCTTCGCGCTCACCGCGCCCTTGCGGGTCACGTACAGATCCTGGCCCGCGTGGGTCTCTTTCTCGACGTAGTTGTGGTGGCAGTTCACCGCCATCTTCTCGAGCTGGAACTTCGGCAGACGGTGGCGCAGTTCGGCGAGCACCCGCGCCATCATGACCTCGCGGTTCTCGCGGGCGTAGTCCTGCGCCCAGGAAACGGCTTCCACGTAGTCGTCGAACAGCGGCTCGCCTTCCATGAAGAACGCGAGGTCCCTGTCGGGCAGATGGAAGCCCAGAACGCGATGCGCCAACTGCTGGCGCGCCTGCTCGATGAAGTAGGTGCCGATCAGATTGCCGGTGCCGCGCGATCCCGAGTGCAGCATCACCCAGACAGCATCCGTTTCGTCGAGGCACAGCTCGATGAAGTGGTTGCCGCCGCCGAGCGTGCCGGTCTGGCAGCCCAGCTTGTCGGTGCGCACCTTGCGATGCTTCTGCTTGATCACGTCGAGCCGCTCCACCAGCCTCGACTGCGCGATGCGCGTGGCGATGCCGTCGGGCAGCTTCCAGTGCTCGCCACCACGGCCGTTGCCGACCGGGACCGAGCGCTCGATGCCCGAGCGGATCTGCGCGAGGCTGTCGGGCAGGTCGTTCGCGCGCAGCGTGGTCCGCACCGCGGCCATCCCGCAGCCGATGTCGACCCCTACCGCGGCCGGGATGATCGCGCCGCGGGTCGGGATCACCGAACCCACGGTCGCGCCCTTGCCGAGATGCACGTCCGGCATCACCGCGACCCACGGCCCCACGAACGGGATCGATGCGATGTTGCGCAGCTGGTCGTGCGCCCGGTCTTCCAGCGGCACGCCGCGCACCCAGCCCTTGATCGGCGTGGCGCCTTCGGCATGCAGAAACTCGTATTGCGTGTTCATGCTTCTTTCCTTCTCGTTCCATCGAAATCCGCGCGACGCGTCCGTGCGCCGCGCGGGGTGAACTACTTCATCGTCACCAGTTGCTTCAGCACGCCGTCCAGGCCGCCGAACACGGTGAGCTTGTCGATCTTCTCGGTGACTTTCTCCAGCGCCTCGAGCTCCTTGAGTCGCATGAGCGTCGGGCTCTCCTCCACGAGCTTCGCGGTGTTGAGCAAGGAACGCGTGGCGTTCGCCTCCTCGCGACGGCGGATCACGTTGGCCTGGGCCGCCTTCTCCGCCTGCACGACGCCGTTGAGAATCTCCTTCATCTCACCCGGCAGGATCACGTCCTTGACGCCTACGCCGAGCACTTCGACGCCGAGCCCGCCGACCTGGCCGTGCACGTACGCGAAGATGTCGGCATCGAGCGAGGCCTTGTCGCCGAGCAGTTCGTCGAGCGTCCTCGACGCGACCACCTTGCGCAGGCCGTACTGCAGCTCGCGATACAGGTGATCGCCGAACTTCGCCACCTTCGTGCGCGCGGCGACCGGGTCGGTCACGCGCATGCTGGCGGCGAGGTTCACGCGCAACGACACCCTGTCGCGCGTGAGCAGTTCCTGGCCCGACACTTCCACCGACTGCACGCGCAGCTCGATCACCTCGGCGGTCACGTTCTTCTGGAAGTTCCAGAAGGCGTAGGCGCCCGGGCCCAGCGTGTCGAGCAACTGACCGTCCACGAACACCAGGCCGGCCGATTCCGCCGGCACGTCCAGCACGACCGCGACCTTCGACAGTGCGCCGAGCTGGCGCAGACGGCGCATGACGTCCGCGCGCACGGCGAGGCCGTCAGCGAGCGACACGCGCTCGACGGCGACCTCGACCAGACCGCGCCAGTACAGGCGGCGCGAACCGGGCGGCAGCACGTCTTCCAGTTTTCCGCGCTTGGACACCAGACCGACTTCGTCGGCACCGATGTCGGCCTGCACGAAGTCCGCGTGCAGCGCCGGCCCCAACCGGGCGATCAATGCGTCGACGTCGTGACCGGCGTACTCCGGCGCTGCAATGTCGAACGTGCGCACTTCGATCCGATTGAGGGGATCGAACATGCGATGCACGCCGGGCCCGAGCACACGCTCGAACTGACGGTTGCGATACACCAGGCCGCGCTCGCCGTCACCGATCACGACCCGCCTGGTCCAGAACATGCTGTGGATGTTCACGGCACTCTCTCCTTGTTTTCTTGGCGCTGGTGGTCCGATCCGTCGAGTGGTGCCGCCGCGGTGGATCGGATCCCGCGACGGCCATGCGTGCACATCGCACAGGAATGCGCGCGATGGGGCGGAGCGAACTCCGTGAAGAAGGTGGACACGGCCCTGGCAGCGCCGTCGCGGAGCGGGCGTGCTCCCGGCGCGGAGACACGGTCCGGACGCCCGCGCCGCGATGGAGTGCGGTTGCGTGCGTTGCGAACCGGTCCGCGCGCCTCGAGGACGCGGGCCCGGCGACGGGTCTGCTGCGGTGGTCCCGGCATGGCGACATGCCGAAGCGTGTCGAGGACCGCACGCCGCGCAGACCGTGTCCTGGTGTGGAACTCGCGTTCCGATGTCATGACGTGACAGGTCATGGTGCTTGGAGCGGGAGTCGAACCCGCGACACTCGGTTTACTAGACCGATGCTCTCCCTCTGAGCTATCCAGTGGTGGACGAACCGGATTCGAACCGGTGACCTTCGGCTTGCGCCGCTGCTCTCCCTCTGAGCTATCGCCCGCGTCCGGTCCATCGCCTCGCACGCGCCGGCATACGCCGCGGCAGAGCCGTGCGCACCGGATGGACTGCAATCCATACCGCTGGCCCGTGGTCGTCGATGTCCCGATCGATGCCATACGACATCGATTCCTGACGCAGGACCGAACTTGTCCGCCGCCCGTGCCCGGCATCGGGGCACAGCGTTCCACGCCATTTACTGGCGAACGCCTCGCAGCTGGATTCCCATAATCGGAACCTGGATTCCGGATGCCTCGGGAAGATAATGTCGGTCCTGCGGATTCATTGAACTCGCTTTTGCGAACGCGCAAACGAAAAACGCCCCCGGCTGTGTGTCCGAGGGCGTTCGCGTGCCTCGGAGATCGGCGTGGCCGATCTCCATGGACGTGGAGATCAGTCGGGAATACGGTCCAGTCCGGCCTGCAGTGCAGGCTTCGCGCACGCTTCCGCTGCGCGCTGGAAGCGCGGGTGGCGAAGCATGAAGGCGTGTGCGCGGGCGGTTTTCATGGGAGGTCCGTTGGAGAACGTTCCGGTTTGAAGGATCGGCGCGCACGATACATCGACTTTATCGGCCGTGCAAGGTTAATCGGAAAATAATCCCGCGAGCCGATGAGCGGTCGAATATCGGGAAGCAGCGGAAGGCGCGTGTTGACGCACGGCGCGGGGTCGGCGCGTTAGGCTCCGACCATGTACGCACGTCGTCTCACTCCAATCTGGTTGGTCGGCCTGCTGGCTTGCTCCGCCGTGCAGGCCGCCGACGCCACGCTCGACACCCTGTCCGCCGCCGCGCCGGCGCTCGATCGCGAGGTACTGTCGCTCGCGCTCGATGCGCGCGCGTGTGCGGCGCGCGATCACGAGGTCGGACGCCGGCTCGCGGTCATCGACTACTCGCGTCCGTCGACCGACGTGCGCATGTGGATCTTCGACGTGCAGACCGGGCGCCTGTTGCATGCCGAGCACGTCGCGCATGGACGCGGCAGCGGCGGCAACGTGCCCACGGCGTTCTCCGATGTCGAAGGCAGTTATCAGTCGAGCCTCGGCCTGTTCTCGACGGCCGAGACCTACACCGGACAGAACGGGTACTCGCTGCGCCTGGACGGACTGGAGCCCGGCATCAACGCGCGTGCGCGCGAGCGGTTGATCGTCATGCACGGCGCCGATTACGTGGATCCGGACCAGGCGCGTCGGCAGGGCCGGCTCGGGCGCAGCTGGGGCTGTCCCGCGGTGCGCGATGAAGTGGCGCAGGCGGTGATCGACGATCTCAAGGACGGCCAGTTGCTGTTCGCCTACGCCGACGATCCAGCGTGGCGACGCAACTCGACACTGTTGCGCTGCCCGGCACGCTGAACGGTCCGCGCGCGGCTTCACGCGGTTGGCGCGCGCGCGCCGTGAGCATGCGGCGTATCGAGCCCAAGGAACGACGCCATGAATGCCCACTGGATCCGCACCGCCCGCGCGCCTGTCTGCGCATTCGCCATGCTGCTGGTCGCAGCGCCCGCGTTCGCGCAGGACGCCCCCGCAGGCGACGACACCGCGCAAAGCGCCGAGGCGTCGGCGGCACTGACGCCCGAATCGGTCAATGCGGCGGAGATGGACGCCGGTGATGCGGCGATGCTGCGCACCCAGGTGCTGCTCGATCGCGTACATTTCTCTCCCGGCGAGATCGACGCGCGCGGCGGCACCAACACCACGCGTGCGATCGCGGCGTTCCAGCGTTTTCGCGGCATCGAGGCGAACGGTACGCTCGATGCGCGCACCTGGGACGCCTTGACCGGTGACGCTGCGCCTGCGCTGCTCGCACACACCTTGACGGCCGAGGATGTCGCCGGCCCGTTCGTCGCAGTACCCGACGACATGATGGCGCAGTCCAAGCAGGAGGCGCTCGGCTTCGAGAACGTCGTCGAAGCACTCGGCGAACGCTTCCATGCATCGCCCGCGCTGCTGCGCCGGCTCAATCCCGGCAGCGACTTCAAGGCCGGCACGCGCATCGTCGTGCCGAACGTCGCAGAGGCCGCGCCGCTGGCCGAACCCGCGCGCGTGGTCGTGAGCAAGTCGGATTCGGTGGTGCGTCTGGTCGATGCCGGCGGCAAGGTCTACGCGCAGTTCCCCGCGTCCACCGGCACCGAGCGCGATCCGCTGCCGATCGGCGAGTGGAAGATCGAAGGTGTCGCCACCGACCCCACCTTCCACTACAACCCGGACCTGTTCTGGGATGCCGATCCCTCGCATGCGAAGGCCGCGCTGCCGGCCGGCCCGAACAATCCGGTCGGTACGGTGTGGATCGACCTGTCGAAGCCGCATTACGGCATCCACGGCACGCCCGAGCCGCAGAACATCGGCAAGACCCAGTCGCACGGCTGCATCCGCATGACCAACTGGAGCGCGCGTCGCGTCGCCGATGTGGTCAAGCCGGGCACGGTCGCGCTGCTCGAGGAGTAAGCCATGAAACGGCCGGGAACCTGGATCGCGTTGATTGCGGTGCTGCTGCTGGCCAATGTCGCGTGGTTCTTCTGGCAGGGCGGGCCGCTGTTCGAGCGGGGCGCGAGCCAGGCGGATGAAGTGGTCGAGGTGCCGTCTTCGCAGACGGTTTCTCGCGGGGCGGCTGCCGGGGTCACATCTCCGCCGGTCACTGTAGCGGTGATCGACACGCCGGCCGCGTCCCCGCCGACAGCACAGCTGGCCGCCACACCTATCGTGGATGCACAGGCGCCTGAAGGTCTGTTGCTGCCGGTACAGGGCATCGCCATCACCGACATCCACGACACCTTCGGCGATGCACGCGGCAGCGAGCGCCAGCACGAAGCGCTGGACATCATGGCGCCGACCGGCACACCGGTTCTCGCGGTGGCCGACGGCACGATCGAGAAGCTGTTCACCAGTGATCGCGGCGGACTGACGATCTACCAGTTCGAGCCCAGCGGGCAATTTTCGTACTACTACGCGCATCTGCAGGCGTACGCGCCCGGCCTGGCGGAGGGTGCGACGGTGAAGCGCGGCGACGTGCTGGGCACCGTCGGCAGCACCGGCAACGCCGATCCTGCCGCGCCGCATCTGCACTTCGCGATCTTCCAGCTGACGCCGGAAAAACAGTGGTGGACCGGCACACCGCTCAACCCGTATCCGCTGCTGCGTGCGTCGGATGGCACCGCCGCGCCGTCCCGCTGACCCGAGACGATCGCGCGACAAAAAAAGGCGGCCCTCGGGCCGCCTTCTTCGTGTCTGCAAAACGGGTCGACCGTTTCGCAATCGGTGCCTGCGCCGTTACGGCATCAGCACCGTGTCGATCACGTGGATCACGCCATTGCTCTGACGCACGTCGGCCGTGGTCACACGGGCCACGTCGCCCTTGGCGTCGGTCAGCGTGACGGTCTGGCCATCCAGCCTCGCGGTCAGCTCGGCGCCCTCCACGGTCTTGAGCTTGGCGGTACCGCCACCGGCCTGGATCTGCTGCACCAGTGCGGCGGCGTCGATGTTGCCCGGCACCACGTGATAGGTCAGCACCTTGGTCAGGTCGGACTTCATTTCCGGCTTCAGCAGGCCGTCGACGGCACCGGCCGGAAGCTTTTCGAACGCAGCGTTGGTCGGCGCGAACACGGTGAACGGACCCGGGCCCTTCAGCGTGTCGGCGAGACCGGCGGCCTGGACCGCGGCGACGAGCGTGGTGTGGTCCTTCGAGGTCGCGGCATTGGTGACGATGTCGCGGTCGGCGAACATCGGCGCACCGCCGACCATCGGGTTGTCGGTCTGCGCGGTGGCGTCGGCTTCGGCGGACATCGCCGGATCCGTGGCCGTGGCGACCGGCGGTGCTGTAACCGGGGCTTCGGCCGGCGGCGGCATCGTGGCAGCGGTGGAATCGGTGGCGGCGTCCTTCTGGCATGCAGTGAGGGCGGCGATCGAGGCGAGCAGCATCGTGGCGAGCAGAGTGCGCTTCATGGTGGTTTTCTCGGAAATCGTCCGGAGACGGTGAGGTGACCCGCCGCACATTGCGACGGATTCACCCCTCTCTACGCGACTGGAAGGCCCGCTGGATGCATCACGCGATCCTTACATTTACTGCGCCGCGAGCCGCCTGCGGCACCTGCCCGTTCAGTCCAGCAGCGGCTGCAGCGCGGGCCACGCGTGATCGAGCAGTTGCCCCTGCACCGCCGCGGTCGGGTGCAGGTTGTCGTCCTGGAAATTCGCGCGATCGCTGGCGATCGGCTCGAGCAGAAACGGCAGCAGGGCGGTGTCGAAGGTCTTCGCCAGCAGGCGGTAGTTGGCCTCGAAGCCGCGGGTGTAGTCGGCGCCCAGATTCGGCGGCATGCGCATGCCGACCAGCAGGACTTTTGCGCCCACGTGCTGGGATGCCCCGATCATCCGCGCGAGATTGCGCCGCGCATCGGCCAGCGGCAGGCCGCGCAGGCCGTCGTTCGCGCCGAGCGCGATGATCACGATGTCGGGCTGCTCGCGGACCACCGTCGCCGCGATCCGCGACGCACCGCCCGCACTGGTCTCGCCGGAGATGCTCGCGTTGACCACGCGCCAGCCGGGCGCCTCGCGCTGCAGGCGCTGCTGCAGCAGCGACACCCAGCCTTCGGCGGCGGACATGCCGTAGCCCGCGGAGAGTGAATCACCCATGACCAGAATGGTCTTCGCGTCGCCGGCGGGCGGCGCTGCAGGCGACGCCGACTGCGCCTGTGCTAGAACGGGCAGGGCCAGCAGGCACGCCATCATCCAGCGCATCCACCGCGCTTGCATCGGGCGGCGCGCGGCCGCAGGTCCCTCAGTCATTCCCACATCTCCGGTCGGTCCGGCGACGCCGCTGCTTGGCGACGCGCGCGGCGCTGGTTCGAAACATCGAAGGATATCTATGCACGACGGCACCCCCACGCAAGATGAAACCGCACGCGCCGGCCATGCACTCGACGTTACGGCGCTGGGCAAGCGGGTCGAGCTGCCGTCGGGCGAGCTGACCATCCTGCAGGACGTCGCGTTCCGCATCGGCCACGGCGACACGGTGGCGATCGTCGGCGCGTCGGGTTCGGGCAAGAGCACGCTGCTGTCGCTGCTCGCCGGTCTGGATACGCCGAGCACCGGTGCCGTGGTGCTCGACGGCGCGCCGATCTCGACGCTCGACGAGGACGGCCGCGCGAAGGTGCGCGGCGAGAAGGTCGGCTTCGTGTTCCAGAGCTTCCAGCTGCTGCCGTCGCTGACCGCGCTGGAGAACGTGATGCTGCCGCTGGAGCTGCGCGGCGATCGCGAGGTCGAAGCGCCGGCGCGTGACGTGCTCGCGCGCGTGGGCCTGGCCGAGCGCCTCGGCCATTACCCGCGTCAGCTCTCCGGCGGCGAGCAGCAGCGCGTCGCACTGGCGCGTGCGTTCGTGACCCGGCCGTCGCTGCTGTTCGCCGACGAACCCACCGGTAATCTCGACACTGCGACCGGTCAGTCGATCATCGAACTGCTGTTCGCGCTCAATGCCGACGCCGGCACCACCCTGGTGCTGGTCACCCACGACGATCATCTGGCGCAGCGCTGCAAGCGCCGCCTGCGCATCGACAGTGGCCGTCTGGTCGCCGACGAGGCGATGACCGCATGAGGACCGCCGCGCTCGCGTGGCGCCAGCTGCGCCGCGATTTCAAGGCGGGCGACATCCGCATCCTGTTCGCCGCACTGGTGCTCGCGGTCGTCGCGGTGACGGCGGTCGGCTTCGTCACCGATCGCGCCGAACGCGCGCTGGCGATCGAAGCCAACCGTCTGCTCGGCGGCGATGCGGTGGTGCGCGGCGATGCGCCGATCGAAGGCGCGATCCGCGAGGCGTCCAATGCCGCGGGTCTCGAAGCCGTCGACACGATCGAACTCGACAGCATGATCCGCGTCGGCGCGGGCGACACCGCGACGCTGCAGCTGGGTGATGTGCGTGCGCTCGGCGACGGCTTCCCGCTGCGCGGCAGTTTCCGCATCGCCGGCGCCGATGGCGTCGAGCGCGACGCCGAGGCCGTGCCCGAGCCCGGCACTGCGTGGATGAGCCGCGCCGGCGCCGACACACTAGGCGCGTCGGTCGGCGACACCGTGTTTCTCGGCGACCGCAGTTTCCGCCTGACCGCGCTCGTGCTGCAGGAACCGGATGCGTCGATCGATTATTTCAATGTCGCACCAAAGGTGTTCCTGCATCTGTCCGATCTCGAGGCGACGGGTCTGATCCAGCCGGGCAGTCGCATCCGCTATCGCCTGGTGATCGCAGGTGACGCGAACGCCGTCGACGGCTTCGCCACCGCCGCGCGCGCGAACATCGGCCGCGGCCAGCGCGTGGAAACCATCGGCGATGCGCGCCCGGAAGTGCGCTCCTCGCTCGATCGTGCCGGCCGCTTCCTCGGCCTCGCCGCGCTGGTGTCGGTGATCCTCGCCGCGGTCGCCGTGGCGATGGCCGCACGCCAGCATTCGGCGCGGCATCTGACCTCCGTCGCGGTGATGCGCTGCATGGGCGCGCAGCAGCGCACGCTGGTCGGCATCCATGTCGGCGAGCTGCTGCTGCTCGGCGTGATCGCCTGCACCCTGGGCGTCGTCATCGCCTTCGGTCTGCAATGGGGCATCGGCCGCTGGCTGGAATCGTTGCTGGGCCTGTCGATTCCGTCGGCGGGGCTGATGCCGGCGTTGCAGGGTTACGGCGTCGGCCTCGTCGTGCTGATGGCGTTCGGCGCGCCACCGGTGCTCGCACTGCGCCGCGTGCCGGCGCTGCGCGTGCTGCGGCGTGATCTCGGTGGGTTCGAGCCGAGCGCCTGGCTGGTCGGTGGCGCCGGGTTCGTCGGTCTCGCCGCGCTGCTGTGGTGGAAAGCGGGTTCGGCGACGCTTGGTGGCGCGATGCTTGCGGGTATCGCGGCGACGTTCGCCGTGCTCGCACTGCTGGCCTGGGGCCTGATCCTGCTGGTGCGCGCGCTGCGCACGCGGCTGCGCGGTAGCCTGCGTTACGGCCTGGCCAACGTGAGCCGGCGCGCGGGCACCAGCGTCGCGCAGGTCACAGCGCTCGGCCTCGGCCTGATGGCGCTGCTGCTGCTGACCTTCGTGCGTACCGATCTGCTCGACCGCTGGCAGCTCGCGATCGGCCAGGACGCGCCGAACCGCTTCATCATCAACGTGCAGCCGGACCAGCTCGATCCGGTGCGCGCCTTCATCGCCGATCAGGGCGTCGATGCGCCGGTGCTGTTCCCGATGATCCGCGCGCGTCTGGTCGAGCGGAACGGTGAACCCGTGCGCGGTGACGACTACGCCGGCCGCAGCGGCGACGAGGCGCAGGACCGCCAGGCGCAGCGTCGCGCCGAGCGCGAATTCAACCTCTCGATGCAGAGCGATCTGCGCGACGACAACCGGGTCACCGCCGGCACGTTCTGGGGCGAGTCCGCGCCGGCAACGCCGGAGATCTCGGTCGAGGAAGGCTTCGCGAAGGATCTGGGCTGGCAGCTCGGCGACCGCATCGTCTTCGATATCGCCGGCCAGCGGTTCGAAGCGCCGATCACCAGCTTCCGCAGCATCGAATGGGAAAGCTTCCGGCCGAACTTCTTCGTCGTCGCCTCACCCGGGGCGCTGGATGCGTATCCGGCGAGCCACATCACCGCGGTCCGGGTGCCGAGCGACAAGCCGCGCTTCACCGCCGATCTGGTGCAGCGGTTCCCGAACCTGTCAGTGGTCGACATCGACGCGGTACTGACTCAGGTGCGCAGCACCGCCGACCAGGTGTCGACGGTGGTGCAGGTGGTGTTCTGGTTCTCGCTCGCGGCCGGCGTGCTGGTGCTGCTGGCGGCGGTCAGCGCCAGCCAGGACGAGCGCCTGCTCGAAGGCGGCGTGATGCGCGTGCTCGGTGGCAAGCGGGCGCAGCTGCGGCTGGCGCAGGCGTCGGAATTCGCGGCGATCGGTCTGCTGGCCGGCCTCGTCGCGTCGATCGCGGCCTCGGTACTGGCGGGCGTGATCGCGGTGCGGGTGTTCGATCTGCCGTGGACCCCGAACTGGGCGCTGGCTGCGGCCGGCGGCGGTATCGGCGTGCTGATGACGCTGCTCGCCGGCTTGTGGGCGACGCGCAGGGTGCTGGATGCGCCGCCGTCGGTGACGCTGCGCGCGCTGCAGGAATGAGCGCGCGGCGTACGTGCGTGACGAAGCCCGACGCGCGCGGATGATTCAGACCGTGCGCGCCGGCGGCGCGCACACCGCGACCCGCTGGCTGCGCTGGTCGATCAGCACGACGCTTCTCTGCAGCGCGTGCGCGCCGACCAGCACTTCGGGAAAGCGTGCCGACATGCGCGCTTCGACGTCGGCCAGCGACAGGGCGCCGATCCGCAGCGGACCGTGCAGCCGTGTGCGACCGCCGTCGACCTCACCGTTGCCGAGTGTCAGGCGGCCTTGCGTTACCGCCGCCGCGTCGGGCATCGCGTCGTGGATGCGCTGTGGCAGCACGAGGGTCACGTTGGCGCCGGTGTCGAGTTGCGCGTCGACCTGCACGTCGCCGATCGAGACCGGAATCCGGAACGGCCGCTCGTACGCGAGCGCGCCGGGATCTTCGGGTGACAGTCGACGTGTCCGGCTGAAGGTCAGTCGCCGCCGCGGGTCATCGATCGTCAGCAGGCCGCCGGCGAAGAAATCCCGCGCGAGGATGCCGTCGAAGGCCGCATCGGCCGATTGACGCGCGTTGTAGTCGCGCGTGATCGCGACGATCGCTTCGCAGCGCAGCGCGCCGAGCGCAAGACTGCGCAGTCGTACGGTGTCCGCCTGCGCGGTGCTGACGCCGTCGGAGTTGCCGGTGTGCCCCTGGCGCGGCAGGCCGAGTGCGTCGACCAGCCGCGTATCCGCGCGCGCGAGGCCGCTTGCGCCCGTGTCGACCGCGAAGCGGAACGGTTTTCGCAGCGGGCGTTGTGCAGCCGCACTGCAGACGCGCGCGCTGGAGGCTACGGGCAATCGCGGCGAAGAGCTGCTGATGCGTCTGCTCGTCACCGCCATGGCGATCGGTGCGGTGGTCTGCGCGTTCGTCTACGGCGGCCTGTGGGCCACCACCGTCGCATCTGCGTTCGGCGACGGCGCGCTGCACTGGGGCCTGGCCGTCGCCGCCTGCCTGGCGATCTCGGCGCTGCCGTGGCGACGCGCCCTGACACTCGCAGAGCGCTCGCCCGTCTCCGGCTGACGGTCAGCCGACGACGGTCTCGGTCGCTTCGAACCGTCGTGCGTACGCACGCGCCTCACTGACGCGCTGCACCTCTTCGTGCGCGATGTCGGGTCCGCCATAGACCGCGTAGACGATCTCGTCACCGCGGCGTCCGACCGCGTGCAGGTGGTAGCGCGACTGGCCGCTGCCGGAATCGGGTGGGTAGCGGGCCGGCGGCTCCGCGCCATCGAGGTCGAGTTCGCCGTTGTCGATGGTGCCGCCGACGAACAGGGCGTGGATGGGCATCGTGGTCTCCTCGGGGGAATGCGGTCAGGTCATCGTGCGGGCGCGCATGTTCGCGGCGGATCAACCTCGCGTTCGGATGGCGTGGCGTGGGCGGCCGCGATCGGCTGTTCCGCGGGCACGATAGCGCGACCGGTAGAATCGACGACCGTCCCGTCTCCGCCTCTTCATGTCCGATCCCGCCCTCGACGCCCTGTTCCTGCCGCTCGAACACCGCCAGATCGCCTGGCCCGACGCGGGTGCGCTGTTCCTGCGCGCGCGTCCGGGCGTGCCGACGACCGGTGGGCGCTGGCCGGGCCTGGTCTGCGAACAGAGCCTCAAGCCGCTGCACGTGGCCCTGCAGCGCGCCGGCCTCGAGGTGTTGCCCGGCGACGGCGACGACGTCGCATTGCCGCGCAGACCGCTGGTGCTGGTGCTGCCGCCGCGTCAGCGTGACGAATCGCGCGCGGTACTGGCGCGCGCGCTGCAGGCCGTGACACCGGGCGGCTGGGTGCTGGCCAGCGTGTCCAACGACGAGGGCGCGAAGTCCGCGCAGGACGATCTCGCCCGTCTCGCCGGCAACATCGGCGCGCTGTCGAAGCACAAATGCCGCGTGTTCTGGGCGCAGGCCGGCGACACCGTCGACACCGCACTGGTCGAGAACTGGGCCACGTTGGACCGTCCGCGCGCCGTGCTCGGCGGCCGTTTCCAGAGCCGCCCGGGCGTGTTCGCCTGGGACCGCATCGATCCCGCGTCCGCGCTGCTGGCCTCGCACCTGCCGACCACGCTGGCCGGGCGCGGCGCCGATCTGGGCGCCGGCTACGGGTACCTGTCGGCCGAACTGCTGCAGCGTTGCCAGGGCATCACCGCGCTGGACGTCTTCGAAGCCGAAGGCCGCGCGCTGACGCTGGCGCGCCGGAATCTGGATGCACTCGGCGCGGGCGCAACGCTGGCCTATCACTGGCACGACGTCACCACCGGTGTGCCGACGGGCTACGACTTCATCGTCAGCAATCCGCCGTTCCATGCGCACGGCCGCGAGGGCCGCCCCGACATCGGTCGCACGTTCATCGGTGCCGCCGCGGACGCATTGAAGCCGGGCGGCGCGTTGTGGCTGGTCGCCAACCGGCATCTTCCGTACGAGGAGGTGCTCGATGCGCGTTTCAGCGAGGTCAACGAGATCGCGTCCAGCGGCGCGTTCAAGGTGATCCACGCGGTGCGCGCCCGCGCCACGCCTGCGAGGCACCGCGCATGAAGCTGGTCAAACTGCTCGCCAACCTGGGCTACGGCAGCCGCAAGCAGGTCGCGTGGATGTTCCGCGAAGGCCGGGTCACCGATGCGGCCGGCGACGTGCTGTATGCCGACGACCAGGTCGGCCACGCCGACGTGCGCGTCGACGGCGAAGCGCTGGATCCGCCGCTCGGCCTGATCCTGCTGCTGCACAAGCCGCCCGGCTACACCTGTTCGACCAAGGACACCGGGCGTCTGGTCTACGACCTGTTGCCGCCGCGTTTCCGGCTGCGATCGCCGGTGCTGTCGACGGTCGGTCGGCTCGATCGCGAGACCAGCGGCCTGCTGCTGTTCACCGACGACGGCCAGTTGCTGCACCGGATCATCTCGCCGAAGGCCGCGTTGCCGAAGGTCTACGAGGCCACGCTCGCCGAGCCGTTGCGCGGCAACGAGGGCGTGCTGTTCGCCAGCGGCGCGATGCTGCTGGAAGCGGACAACACCCCACTCAAACCCGCGGTGCTCGACGTGCTGTCGCCGACGCAGGCACGACTGACGATCACCGAAGGCCGGTACCACCAGGTGCGGCGCATGTTCGCCGCGGTCGGCAACCACGTGGTCGCGCTGCATCGCAGCCGCGTCGGCGGACTCGCGCTCGATGATCTGCCGGAAGGCGCATGGCGTGCGCTCGATGCCGCCGACATCGCACGGCTGATGACCGCCGATGGCTGAGGTCGCGCCGCTGCCGTTCCGGCCCGCGGCGGTGATCTTCGACATGGACGGGCTGATGCTCGACAGCGAGCGCGCGATCCTCGAATCGCTGCGCGCCGCTGCACTGGACCAGCGTGCGGACATCGATCCGGAGTGGTGGCTGTGCCTGATCGGCCACACCGAAGCCGTGTGCCGTGCGCGCCTCGGCGCGGAGATTGGCGACGTGGCGGCCGATGCGTTGCTCGCCGATGGACATGCGCGTTATGTCGCGGTTGCCGAGCGCGGCGTGCCGCACCGGCCGGGCATCGTGGCGTTGCTGGATATGCTCGTCGCGCACGGCATGCCGCGCGCGGTCGCGACGTCGACCCGGTCGCCATTGGCGCAGCGCAAACTCGAAGCGGCAGGTCTGCTCGGCTATTTCGACGTGGTCTGCACCAGCAGCGACGTCGCGCAGCCCAAGCCGGCGCCGGATGTCTATCTGCTCGCCGCCGAACGCCTCGGTGTGGCGCCGGCGCAGTGCCTGGTGCTGGAGGATTCGCCGACCGGCGTGCGCGCCGCGCTCGCTGCGGGCATGACCGCGGTGCAGGTGCCGGACCTGCTGGCGCCGGACGATGCGGTGCGTGCGCTCGGACATCGCATCGTGGAATCGCTCGACGACGCGCGGGAATTGCTGGCGCCGTGGCTGCTGTTGGCAGAACAGACAGACTGATCGAATTGATGGTTTCGCTGTCGCTTGCCCCATCCTGCGGTCAGGTCATCTGCGCTTCGTAGGATGGGTAGAGCGGCAGCGACACCCATCGGCCCCAACACTCAGATCTGCGCCCGCAACTGCGCCAATTCGCTCGCGCGCTCGGTGGTCATCGTGCGCACGCACTCCGCCGCGGCGACGGACGCCAGCGTACCGCCGTCGGGATCGGCGCGGAACCGGCAGTTGGCGTCGCGATACTGGATCCACACGCGTTGCGCCGCGCGCAGGCGTGTCTGCTGGCCGGGCGACACCGCGGCCAGCGTGCGCCGGTATTCGGCATTGAGGCGTGCGTCCTGCAGTCTGGTTTCGGTGCCGATGCAGTCGAGCATGCGGGCGGTCACACCGCCGCCCGCGTCCATGCAACGGCTGAAACCCGCGGAGGCGTCATCGGCTGCACTGGCCGACCGCGCGTAACTGCCGCCCGCGACCAGCAGCAGGGCAACGGCGATTCGGGACGGGATCGACATGGGCGGTGCTCGACAGCAGGTGATGCGGACCAGTGTCGACGGCGCGGCTTGCCTCGGCGTGAACGCCCGGGTGCGTCCGGTCAGGCGTGCTCGCCGGTGTGGTCGAGCATGTCGCGCAGCATGTCCCGCACGTGCGCATCGTCGGCCTCGTACAGCACCTGGCGCGCCTGACGTTCGCCCCGCACCAGCCGCGCGCCGCGCAGCAGTCGCAGGTGATGGCTGACCAGCGGCTGTGAGGCGCCGGTGCGGCGTGCGATGTCGCCGACCGCAACCGGGCCGTCGAGGCAGGTCAGCAACACGCGCAGCCGTGTGGGATCACCGAGCAGCTTGAACGTCTCGGCCAGGAGTGCCAGCCGCGCATCGTCGACGCCGCTCATCGCGCGGGCCCGGATGCGTCTGGCGCGTGGGGGTGGGCGTGCGTGTCGTCGCGATCATGGTCGTGATCGTGGTGATGTGCGTGCTCGTGCGCATGCGCACCGCGCTTCCGGCGCTGCTCCAGCGCGCAGTGCGCCTGCGGCACGTGCACGACCTCGACGGTGGCGTGGCCGATCGCGAACCGCTCGGCGAGCGCGCGTTTGACCGCCGGCACCACCTGCGCCGGCTGCGCGTCGTCGGCCAGCGTGAGTTCCAGCGTCGCCAGCACCTTGCCCGAGGTGATCGACCACACGTGCACGTGATCGATGTCGGCGACGCCCGGCACGGTCTCGCGTACGTGGTCCTGCAGCACCGCGATGTCGATGTCCGGCGGCACGGCTTCCATCAGGATGTCGAACGCGCTGCGCAGCAACGCCCAGGCGCTGCGCAGGATCAGCAGGCACACCAGCACCGACAGGATCGGATCAATCGGCATCCAGCCGGTGAAGTGGATCACCAGCGCCGCGATGATCGCCGCGACCGAGCCGAGCAGATCGCCGAGCACGTGCACCGTCGCGCCCTTGATGTTGACGTGCGACTGGTCGCCGCGATGCAGGATCCAGAACACCAGGCAGTTGACCAGCAGGCCGACCACCGCGACCGCGAGCATCGGCCCGGCCAGCACCTCGCCCGGACTGCGCAGCCGCTGGATCGCCTCCCACACGATCCAGATCACCAACGCGAACAGCGTGACCGCATTGACCAGGCCAGCCAGTACTTCGAAGCGCATGTAACCGAAGGTGCGCCGTGCATCGGACGCGCGACGCCCAATGCGGAACCCCACCCAAGCCAGCAGCAGCGCGGCGGCGTCGGTCAGCATGTGACCGGCATCGGCGATCAGCGCCAGGGAACCCGACAGCACGCCCCCGACGACCTCGACCAGCATGAAACCCGCGGTCAGCGCGAAGCCGGTCAGCACCACGCGTTCGTTGGCGGCGGAGACCGAAGGCGCGTGGCCGTGTGCGTGGGTGTGGTCGTGATCGTGCGGCATGGGACGCAGGGCGGGCAGGGCGGATCGCCATTATATAAACATATTTTTATGTATTGATCGCGATGCTGTTCGAGTTCGTCAGCCGGCGCATCGCGCGGGTCAGGAATTCCCTGCATCGGCGCGGGCAGCGCCGCTTCCGGCGACTGCGTTACCCTCGACCCGATCGCGTATGGAAGCGCCGAGGTCGGAATGGACACGATGGGTCCGTCAGGTCGCCACGCCCGCAGATCGCCGTGGCGCGGCCTGCGCACGCAATGGTGGTGTGCCTTGAGCCTGGTGGCGTCGATCGTCGCCTTGTCCGGCTGTGTGCTGGCCTTGCCGCCGGCCGACCCTACGGGCGAACGCACCGCAGCCGCGCGTGTATTCGAAGATCCGAAACTGCAGGCACTGGCTGTCGCGGCCGGCAGCGGCGATGCGGCTGCGGTCCGTCGCCTGATGCGCGATGAAGGCGTCGATCCCGACGGCGTGTTCTGGGGTCGCGACGGCGGGATTCCGATGCTCGCGTGGCCGATCTATCGCGGCAATCCCGACGGGCTTCGCGCGATGCTGGAGAGCGGTGCGGATCCGAATGCCTTCAAGACCTACGAGACGAAGGATCGCGGCACCCGCCGCCACAACAATGCGATGGTCTGGGCGGTCCGGCAGAACGACCCGATTTATCTGCAGATTCTGCTGGAACACGGCGGAGATCCGGACACACGCAATTCAAACCGCGAAGCGCTGCTGTTCCAGGCTTTCGTACAGGGCAACCAATGGCAGAACGTGCAACTGCTGGTGGAGCGAGGTGCGGACGTCAATGTGCAGGCGTCGCCCGGCAGCACGATCCTTAGAACCTATACGAGTCTCGGCGGATTCCGAATGGCGCACTGGCTTCTGGAGCACGGCGCTGACCCTTCGTTGCAGTTTTCCTTCAGCAAGCCGGTACAGCGTGCCGACTCATATGCCATCGAAGCGATCTTCTGGCATCCCGGAAATCCGGGTGATCCGGAGTGGCAGGTCAAATGCCAGCGCTGGTTGTTAGCGAATGGCTTCGAGCGTCCGCCGATGCCGGAGCACTTCCGGAAGATGCGGGCGACGTTCGGATTTCCTCATAGCGAGGATCAGATTCCCCTTCCCGACATGGATGACGACGGAGGTGAGACATGACGACGCGACATGCGGAACGGCAGCGTCTGCTGGATGCGATGCGATCCAGTGGAACGAAGAACGCAGCAGACGAAGCGGACAGACTCGAGGCGACTTACCACGGTCAGGAGATGGCCGGCCTGTCCCATGATTGCTACGACGCGGCCAAAGGCGCTGGAGAGCCACCGTCGGGCTGGATACGCGTCAGCGCGACGCCTTCCCTCCTGCGCGAGATGCTCCCTGGGCTTCTTCTGGACGACGTGCAGATCCTGGACCTGCTGCACCCCGATAAATCCGGATTCCGCGCAGAGATCTATGTTCCAGACCCTGCTGTACTAGGCCCCGGTTTCAAGCCGACGCTCGCCTTCAAGGGGTCGAGAGGCCATATCCTTGAGAACGGCGAGCTACGAGACACCTCGCTCGAGGATTTTGTCGGCAACAACCTGCCGCAGTCGATCGGACTGGAAACCGCCTACTACACACAGGCAATGGCTCTGGCTGCAGTGCTGAAGGAGTCAGGTCTCGAGTTCGAGATCACCGGTCACAGCCTGGGCGGCGGCATGGCGGCCGCAGCATCCGCAGTAACGGGCATGCGCACGGTCACCTTCAACGCGGCCGGACTGCACCCGGATACGGCAGCCAATTTCGTGAAAGGACGGGACGGAGCGCAGCTCTTCGACACCAGCGAAACCGTCACCGCCTGGCAGGTGCAAGGCGAAATCCTCAACGACGGCGTGCAGCAGGACGTGCGTGGCATGAGCGATCTGCAGCGCGAACGGATTGCAACGGTCTTCACCAATGGCGTCGCCGCTGTGCAAAGCACGCCGGCGGGCCGTGACTATCTCGAGCACAGGCTGCTCCCGGGCATCCCCGAATCCTCGCATCCCGCCGTGCGCGCACTGCTCGAAGCGCTCGAGCGCGGCGAAGCCGCGTCCATGATCCGGGACATGCCCGAGGCGGCCGGCAGGCGCATGCCACCGCTGGTGGCGATGACGCATCACGAGCAGACGCTCGTCGCGCGCGAAGACCGTGCCTCGATGGCCGAGCTGCATCAGCTGGGCGGACCACTTCTGACCGTGCTGGCGATGGGCGCGCGCGGTGCGAACGCGGGTGCGCAGGCCGGCCAGGTTGTCGCCGACGGCGGGCGCGTCATCGGCGAGGGACTCGTCGACGCCGGCGAGGCCGCGCGTACCGGAACGGCGCTCGCCGGTCTGCATATCGACAGGACCTGGCAAGGCGCCGGCGTGGTGGTGTCGCAGGGCACACGGGCGATGGGGGAGTTCACCGCACACGCGCGGATGGTGGGCGCGCAGGGCGCGGCGGCCATCGACCACGCGCAGGGCTGGGCACAGGCCACTGCTGCGAATGGCCGCGGCGCGCTCCTGCGCACCATGGGCGATGCCGCGGTCATGGTCTCCGACACGTGGCGCGAAGGTCTGCACGCGCGCGCGGAACGCATCGAGACGGGCGGCGATGCCGCGCTGGACCGCAACCGACGCGAAGCCGACGCCGCGATCGAACAGGGGCGCGCCGCGGCGCAGGGCCGGCGCGAGATGGCCGGCGCCATCGCGGACGGTGTCCAGGCAGGGACGGGTGTGGCCGGGACTTGGGCGCGCGATCGGCTGGTGTACGTCGGCGAACGGCTCCATGCCGGTTTCGAGGTCGCAGGCGCGCGACTCACGCAGGCGACGGCGCAGGCACCGACCGCCGGTGCAGGCCTCGGCGGCCTGAGCGGCGCGATCATCGGCGGCGCACTCAGTTTCGACCCGCGCACGCGGCAGGGCATCCAGAGCTGGTCCGGTGCGATCGAGCTGGTAGGCGAGGCGGGACCGGCGCTGTCGGAAGCGGTCGCTCGCCACGGCATGGCGTCGGCCGTGCTGCCGAGTCTGGAGCGCCACGTGGCCGAACAGGAAGCGGCCGCACGGGACATGCTGCGCGCGCATGAGCGCAAGGCCGAAGCGCCGACATTGCAGACGCAGTCGGCGCTGCTGTCAGGGGGTGCAGGCGCCGCACTGGAGCGCCTGCTCTCGGCGGTCAGACAGGGCGATACGGAGGCCGCACGCCAGACGTCGTCCGCACTGATGGAAACGCCGGGCGCGCAGGCATGGCTGGCTGAAGGTCAGGCGCAACTTTTTGCGCGCGATCAGGCAGCGGCGCAGGCGTCCGAAGCGGACCGACAGCAGGCGCCACAACCGCGGGCACTGCAGAGCCCCGCCGAGCAGAGCGCGCCGGCGCATTGATCCGGCATCGCGGCGGCAACCAGGGACGCAGCGCAGTCGCGCGCTGTGCCGCCCTCAGTTCGCTTCGGTAAACAATCGCGCCCAGCCCGCGTGCCCCAGCGTTTCGAGCGTGGCGAGATTGCGGTCGATGATGCTGTCCGGTTCGGGATACGCCGCCACCGCGCGCGCCACGCTGTCTTCGCGCAGCAGGTGCAGTGTCGGATACGGCGCGCGGTTGGTGAAGTTGCCGATCTCGTCGGATGCGGTGCCGGCGAACTGGTAATCGGGATGGAAGCTCGCGACCTGCAGCACGCCATCGAGCTCCAGCGCCTCGACCAGGCCGTCGGCCTCGTCGAGGAAGTCGTTGTACTCGAGGAAATCGCCCAGCACCTGCGGATGCACGATCAGCGTCGTGTCGATCTCGCTGGCCGGCGTATCGCGCAGGCGCAGCAGTTCCTCGCCGAGTGCTTCGAGTAGGGCTTCGGGCGTCGTCGCGTCGCTGAGCACGAACCGCACCTGGTCCTTGACCACGACGGCCTTCGCGAACGGACACAGGTTCAGTCCGATCACCGCGCGCTCCAGCCACAGGCGGGTGTCGGCGATCGGATCGGCGCTCGGGAACATGCGGATCAGTCGCGGAAGTTGTCGAACTGCAGCGGCAGTTCGAAATCGGCGCCACGCAACAGGGCCATCGCCGCCTGCAGATCGTCGCGCTTCTTGCCGTTCACGCGCAGCTTGTCGCCGTTGATCTGGCTGTCGACCTTGAGCTTGGCCTCTTTCAGCGCGTTCTGGATCTTCTTCGCCAGATCGCGCTCGATGCCCTGCTTGACGGTGACCGTCTGCCGCGCGCCGGCGAGGTTGGTCTCGATGTCGCCGAACTCCAGACACTTCACGTCGATCTTCCGCGCGGCCAGGCGCTGGCGCAGGATCTCGGTCATCTGCTGGACCTGGAAGTCGCTCGGCGCCGACTGCTTGATGGTCGATCCGTCGAGTTCGTAGGACGCCTCGACGCCCTTGAAGTCGAAGCGCGTGGTCAGCTCGCGGTTGGCCTGGTCAACGGCATTGGTCAGCTCGTGGGTGTCGACTTCGGACACGATATCGAAGGACGGCATGGGGCACCTGCAGGTGGGACGAAGGCGCGCAGATTACCGCACCGGCGGTATGGGCTGTTCCGCCGATGCCACGCCAACATTGCGTGGGGGACCGCAAAATAATGGTTCCCCCGACTGCCCATGACGAGGCATCCGCCATGTTCGAGACCCCCGCCTACGCCGCCGCCGACGCCACCACGCCGCTGGCGCCGACCACGATCCAGCGCCGCGCCCCGCGCGCCAACGAAGTCCTGATCGACATCGCCTTCTGCGGCGTCTGCCATTCCGATCTGCACCAGGTCCGCGACGAATGGGGCGGCTCGATCTTCCCGATGGTGCCGGGCCACGAGATCGTCGGCCATGTCGCCCAGGTCGGCACCGGCGTCACGAAGTTCAAGGTCGGCGACGCCGTCGGTGTCGGCTGTTTCGTCGATTCCTGCCGGTCCTGCGCGCAATGCCAGGCGGGCGAGGAGCAGTTCTGCGAGCAGGGCATGACCGGCACCTACAACGCGATGGAACGCGACGGCAGCGCCCCCACCTACGGCGGCTATTCCACCCGCATCACCGTCGACCAGGACTACGTGCTGCGCGTGCCCGAGTCGCTGCCGCTCGACGCCGCCGCGCCGCTGCTGTGCGCCGGCATCACCACGTATTCGCCGCTGCGCCACTTCGGCGTCAAGGCCGGCGATGCGGTCGCGGTGGTCGGCCTCGGCGGCTTGGGGCATATGGCGGTGAAGTTCGCCGTCGCGATGGGTGCGCGCGTGACCGTGCTCAGCACATCCGAATCCAAGCGCCAGGATGCACTGAAGCTCGGCGCGCATGATTTCGCCGCCACGCGTGACGACAACACGTTCAAGACGCTGGCCAAGACCTTCGACTTCATCGTCGACAGCGTCTCCGCGCCGCACGACTACAACGCCTATCTGTCGCTGCTGAAGGTCGACGGCACGATGATCCTGCTCGGCGTGCCCGACCAGCCGGCGCCGGTCGCCGCCGGCGCTTTGATCATGCAGCGCCGTCGCCTGACCGGCTCACTGATCGGCGGCATCCGCGAAACCCAGGAAATGCTCGACTTCTGCGCCGAGCACGGCATCGTGTCCGACATCGAGCGCATCGGCATCGCCGACATCAACACCGCCTACGAGCGCATGCTCAAGGGTGACGTGCGCTACCGCTTCGTCATCGACACGGCGACGCTGGCGGGCTGAGGACGGTCGCCCCCGCCTGCGCAGACGCAGGCGGGGGCGATGTTCAGGCCGGTGCTGCGGCCGGCGGAGCCTTCGCGAAATTCACCAGCCGGATCGGCTGGATGCCGTGCAGTTGTTCCTGCAGATCGGCCTGCGTGACGAGCTGCGCCAGTTGCTGGCGGTACAGGCGGTCGAGCAGTTCCGGCAGCGGCATCGTCGCGCGCATGTAGGACAGCGGGCCGTCGTCGACGTCCGCGAGATGACCGCAGCCCGCGCGCAGATGTCGTCCCATCGACTGCGAGTCGTCGAGCGGCAGCGCATCGAGCGCCACCATCAGCGCATCGACGCCCGTGCGATAGCGCGCGGCGGTGCGCAGCAGCCATTCGCGCAGCGCCGGCTCGTCGCCGTGCAGGCCGCGCGACAGCGGCAGGCAGGCCATCGCATCGAGATGCAGGCTGCGCAGACGGCGTGCGTGCACGTGCAGGACCTACAACGCGGCCAGTCGTGACCTGGCCTCGGCGCGCTCGACGTCCGGCATCACCGCGATCGCGTGCGCAAGCCGTTTCGCGAACAGGCCCGACAGACGTTCGAGCAGGCGTGCGTCGGGGGTGTTCTCGGCCTCGCCGCCGGCGAAATCGGTGCGCAGCGCGACCGCGTCCGCCGCGGAACCGTCGGGCATGGGGACGTCGAAGCCGAGATCGATCAACGCGACACGCGGCGCGGCCTCGATCTGGCGCTGGCGCGCGCGCTGTCTGCGTGACCACAGCGGCGCGACATCGGGCAGCAGCCGACGCAGTTCGTCGACGCACTGCTGCCAGGCCATCGCGGCATGGGGCGCCCGCGTCGCATCGTCCGGCTCCACGCGCGCAGGCTCGACGAGCATGCCGGCGGTGTAGCGCGTCCAGGCCAGCGCATCGGCCTCGGGCAAGGCATCGATGTCGACGACGGCCGCGGTGTCGACGAGATTGCGCGCGCCGAATGTCAGACCCATGCCGCGGTAGTAATGCGCGGTCACGCGTCGCGACAGCGCGGGGAAGTCGGCGAACAGGTCGCGGGCCGGACGCGCCTCCAGGAACAGGCCGGTGGCGCCGAGCGCTTCGGCATTGGCAACGCGCGCAGCATCGGCCGGGTGGGTGGCCCAGTAGTGCGTGGTGTCGTCCGAATCCAGTGCGCGCCGCAGATCGTCCCAGTCCCGCGTGCTGAATTTCTGCAGGAATGCCATCACCGCATCGGACAGGTCGGCCGCCAGACGGCCCTGCTGCCACACATGCGCCCCCTGCGCGTCGGCGCGGTGGAAGGCCAGCATCAGGGCGCGCATGCGCAGCGCGGTGGTGGCGAAGCAGTCGCTGCCCGAAACGATGGCCTCGTAGCGGTCGGCGTCGAATTCCATCTCCTGCGACAGTCGACGGCTCATGCGGAAGCTGACCGCGAACAGGCCGCGCATCAGCATCCGGGTCAGCCACAGGCATCCGCTGGCGAGCCATGCAGCGGCCGCGAAGGCGCCGTTGTCCGCGTCGCTGCGCTAGTCGTGCAGGCGGTCGTCCCACGCATCCCATTCGTAGCCGCGCGACCACAGCCAGCCGTTGACGCGGTTGATGACGTGCGAGCTGCGCATGCCGCCGCCCTGGGCGAAGTGGCCGAACTCGTGGGCGAGCACGCCGACGAACTGCCGGGCCTCCAGGCCCGCGACCAGCGGCATGCCGATCGTCAGGCGCCGATGGCCCCGCAGGAAGCCCCACAGGCCGGGTTCGAACTGCACCCAGGCGTTGACCGCATGGGTGAGCCGGATCGAGGACGGCGGGCGCGTGCCGATCGCCCGGCACAGCGCGTGGACGCCCTCGACGAAGGCGGGATCCTCGGCCGGCGACAGTTCGATTTCCTCGCGCGCGCGCGGACGCGGCGCCACGAAGGGCTTGAGCAGGAACAGCAGCAGGATGCCGCCGACGAAACCGGGCAAGGTCCAGGCGACGACGCGGCCCCAGAGGAAGCCCGGCTGCAGGGCGTGCACCCAGTCGCTGTACCAGCGGTACTCCAGCCAGGCGACGCCGGCGATCGTGCCCAGATACACCAGCGGCATCGCCAGGCACAGACCGGTGACCAGCCACAGGCTCAGCAGATAGAGCGGTTTGACCGGCGGGCGGGGGATCGAGCCGGCGGGCAGCGCCCGCAGCAGGTCGGCGGGACGGGTGTCGACGGTCATGAGCCTCTCCTTGGCGATGTCCGCGCATCAAAGCAGGCCGGCCGCACCGTCGCAATCCCCCGCCGCGCCGGTGCAGCCATGCGAGGATGCGCGTCCCGATCCGCCGCATCGCCTGCCGTCATGTCCGCTTCCGCCGCTCCCACCCACGCCCGCGCCGCCGCACTGTGGATGCTGTTCGCCGTGCTCGCGTTCGCCGGCATGGACGCGGGCATGAAGTGGATCGCCAACGACTATTCCGCGTTCCAGGTCGCGACCTTCCGCAGCCTGGCGACGCTGCCGCTGATCATCGGCTGGCTGCTGCTGCGCGGACGCGCGGGCACGCTGCTGCGCATCCACTGGCCGCTGCATCTGCTGCGCGGAATCCTGGGCGTCGGCATGATCGCCGGCTTCGTCTACGGCCTGGCGCGGATGCCGCTGTCGACGGCCTACGCGATCGTCTTCGTGTCGCCGCTGATGGTCACCGCGCTGGCGGTGCCACTGCTGGGCGAGAAGGTCGGGCCGCGACGCTGGACGGCGATCGCGCTCGGCGTGGTCGGTGTGCTGGTCGTGCTGCGGCCCACGGGCGAGGGCATGGCGACGCTGGCCGGGCTGTCGGTCGTCGGCGGCGCGCTGTGTTACGCCATCGCATCGATCACCGTGCGCAAGCTCGCGCAGCGCGACAGTCCCGAGGCGCTGGTGTTCTGGTTCCTGGTGCTGATGGCGGTGTTCGCCGGTGCGCTGGCGTGGCCCGACTGGCAACCGCTGCAGCGCGAACACGGGTGGGTGCTCGCGCTGATCGGCGTGACCGGTGCGCTGGGGCAGGTCGGGCTGACGCACGCGTTCCGGCTGGGCGAAGCGAGCCAGGTCGCGCCGCTGGAGTACACCGCGCTGCTGTGGGTGGTGCTGCTGGATCTGTTCGTCTGGCAGGTGCTGCCCGACGGCATGACGTGGCTGGGCGCCGGCATCATCGTCGCCAGCGGGCTGTACATGTTCCGCCGCGAGAAAGTGCTGTCCGATGCCGGGACCGTGGACGCCGAGATCAAGCGCCTCGACGGCACGCCGCGGCCCTAGGCGCCCCTTTTTATCGTGGTCGCGCGCTGGATCGCCGATCATGCCGCCTTCGACACGCCGGAATCCGCGACACCGCCATGCCTCTTCTGTTGCTCGCCGTGGTCCTGCTCGTCATCTTCGCGTTGCTGCTTCTGCTGTGGCCGCTGGCGCTGTGGAACCGCTATCGCGTCGGCACGTCGCGCCGGCGTCCGCCGCGCTGGCTGACCCGGCTCAATGCCTGGCTGATTCCGGCATCCGCGCTGGTGTTCCTCGGCGGCATGGGCATCGCCCAGCTGTTCGTCGATCACGCGTTTCCGTACGCCGCGCTCGGCGTGCTCACCGGACTGGCGCTCGGGGGTCTGGGCTGGGCGCTGACGCGCGTCGAGCATCGTCCCGGCCAGGTCTGGTACACGCCGAACCGCTGGCTGGTGCTGGCGCTGACGCTGGTCGTCGTCGCGCGCGTGTTCGCCGGTATCTGGCAGGCCTGGGAGCGCATGCGAGGGGACACCGCGGCGCTCGCCGCGTGGGGGCCGCTCGGCGAGCCGGCCGGCCTGTTCGCGGTCGCCGGGCTCGTGGTCGGCTATCACGCGATGTACGCGGTAATGCTGCAGTGGCGGCTGGGGCGCTGGCTGTAACCGCCAGGCGTGCGCATCGTACGCATCGAAATGCCGCATAAAAAAAGACCCGCCGAAGCGGGTCTTCCGTGACACACGACTCTGGGAGAGAGATCAGAAACGTGCGCCGATACCGACACCCACGGTCCACGGGTCGAGCTTGAGCTCCTGACCGGTGGACACGCCGGCCTGGTTCACGTCCGCGCGGCTGCGCAGGTAACGCGCATCGGCGCGGGCAAACCAGGTGGGGGTGATGTTCATGTCGACGCCGACCGTGCCGATCGCGCCCTTCGGCGTGGACAGGCTGACGTGCTCGCCACCGGGGTTGAGGTCTTCACCGCTGATGTTGGAGTGGTGATAGCCCAGACCCACGAACGGGCGGAAGGTGTTGTCGGCCTGGCCGAAGTGGTACTGGCCGCTCAGCGCGATCGGCTGCTGCTCGACGGTGCCGACCTTGCCGGCGTCGTTGCGGACGCGGTGATCGAACTTGTCGAGCGCGCCCCACAGTTCGGCGCTGATGTTGTCGGTGAAGTTGTACGACACCGATGCGGTCGGCGCCGGGCCGCCGTCGACTTCGACGCCATCGTTGGCACTGCGGTTGGTCGGCTCGAGCAGGGTGGCGCCGCCGACGACCGAGAAGCGCTTGCCGGACGCGGTGTCACCGGCGTCCTGGGCGAACGCGACCGACGAGACGGCAAAGCTGGCCAGAGTGGCAAGGGCAAGAACGCGCTTGTTGGACTTCAGCATGGGGTGTGCTCCTTCTTGAAGGCCGGACCGTGTGGCGGGTCCAGCGTTGCGGCATGTCGCGGCGTGCGGGGGCAGCGCTGCGACCTTCCTCTGCGGGAAGGCGGCGCCATGCTCGCAATCGAAAGCTGAATCCGCGATTTGCGATTTCTGAAGCGTTCGCAACGCTTCACGAGGTCTTCGGGAACCCGATTGCGTGGTTCATCCGCGAGTGCCTGTCGATGCGACTTCCGCACGATGCAAGCGCCGGAAAATGCATGTACGCACGTCGAACGCAATGATCGCGACGCAGCGTTCCGTCATCGACGGCTGGCGCGCGCGCGAAAGCGCTGCCATGCGCGTCCGTACGCGATGCAACAGTTGGCGCAAACCCGGCTGGGCCGCACAATAGCGGGTCACGAGATGCCCGGAGGGCCGCATGGCCGACCTGAAAGAAGCACGCGTTCCCGACATTGGCGGGTTTGACGATGTCCCGGTGATCGAGGTGCTGGTCGCCGTCGGCGATACGGTGTCGGTCGATCAGGGGCTGGTCACGCTCGAATCGGACAAGGCCACGATGGAAGTGCCGGCGCCGTTCGCGGGCGTGATCAAGGAACTGAAGGTCAAGGTCGGCGACACGCTGTCGGAAGGCGGCGTGGTCGCGATCATCGAGGCCGAGGGCGGCGGTGCCCAGGCGGAGACGCCGGCGAAGGCCGAAGCGCCCGCGAAGAGCGAAGCCCCGAAGGCTGCCGACACGCCGGCTGCCGGGAAAGCCGCACCGGCCGCGAAGACCGAGGCGCCCAAGGCGCAGTCCGGTGGTGGCGGCGCGCAGGAGTCGAAGGTCCCGGACATCGGCGGCTACGACGACGTGCCGGTGATCGAAGTGCTGGTCGCGGTCGGCGACACGGTCGAGAAGGATCAGGGTCTGATCACGCTGGAATCGGACAAGGCCACGATGGAAGTCCCGGCCGCGGTCGCCGGCGTCATCAAGGAACTGAAGGTCAAGGTCGGCGACACACTGTCGGAAGGCGCCGTGGTCGCGATCATCGAAGCCGCGGGCGATGCGCCTGCCGAGGCGTCCGCACCGGCCGCCGCGCCGGCCAAGGGCACCGATGACAACACGATCGAGCCGGTGGCGGCGCAGGCCACGCCCGACAAGATCGCCGAAGCCTCGATCGCGCATCGCGCGCCGGGCGGTGGCAGTCCGCCGGTGCGGTTCGATGCCGATGCGATCTTCCCCGACAAGGTGCCGTACGCCAGCCCGGCGGTGCGACTGTTCGCACGCGAGCTCGGCGTCGATCTGACCCAGCTCAAGGGCAGCGCCAAGGGCGGCCGCATCCTCCGCGAGGACGTGCAGTCCTTCGTCAAGAGCGCCCTGCAGGGCGGCGGCGCGAAGGCCGCTTCCGGTGCGCCGGCAGCGGCGGGTGGCGGTCTCAACCTGCTGCCGTGGCCGAAGGTCGATTTCGCCAAGTTCGGCGAGATCGAGGTCCAGGAGCTGGGCCGCATCCAGAAGATCTCGGCGGCCAACCTGGCGCGCAACTGGGCGATGATCCCGCACGTCACGCAGCACGACGATGCCGACATCACCGACCTCGAAGCGCTGCGCGTGCAGCTCAACAAGGAGAACGAGAAGGCCGGCGTCAAGCTGACCATGCTCGCGTTCCTGATCAAGGCCTCGGTGGCGGTGCTCAAGCAGTACCCGCGTTTCAACAGCTCGCTCGACGCGACCGGCGAGAACCTGACGCTCAAGAAGTATTTCCACATCGGCTTCGCCGCCGACACGCCCAACGGCCTCGTCGTCCCGGTGATCCGCGATGCCGACAAGAAGGGCGTCATGGAGATCTCGCAGGAGATGTCCGCGCTGGCGAAGAAGGCGCGCGACGGCAAGCTCGGCCCGGCCGACATGCAGGGTGGCTGCTTCTCGATCAGCTCGCTCGGCGGCATCGGTGGCACCAGCTTCACGCCGATCGTCAACGCACCGGAAGTCGCAATCCTCGGCGTGTCGAAGTCGGCGATGAAGCCGGTCTGGGACGGCAAGGCCTTCCAGCCGCGTCTGACCCTGCCGCTGTCGCTGTCCTACGACCACCGCGTGATCGATGGCGCCGCCGCGGCGCGCTTCACCGCGACGCTGGCGCAGCTGCTCGGCGACATGCGTCGCGTGCTGCTGTAAGCGTGCCGGTGACCAGCGACACCACGCGAGAGAAAGCGCGGCTGACCGTCCGCCATGCGACGGTCGCCGACATTCCGGCGATCGTCGCGCTGTCGGACACGGTCTACGGCGAGGAAGGCGGTTACACCGCCGAGATGCTCACCGGCCAGATCGCGCAGTTCCCGCAGGGCGTGTTCGTCGCGTGCTACGAGGACGTCGCGGTCGGCTACTGCGCGACGTTCCGGATCGACGAAGCGAGCGCCATGGCGCCGCATCGCTGGACCGAGATTTCGGGCGGCGGGTATGGCGCGCGCCATCTGACCACCGGCGACTGGCTCTACGGCATGGAAGTCTGCGTGGATCCCGCGTACCGCGGCCTGCGCATCGGCCGCCGGCTGTACGAACTGCGCAAGCGGCTGTGCCAGGAACTCGGTCTCAAGGGCATCGTGTTCGGCGGTCGCCTGCCGGGCTTCTCGCGTCGCGCGAAGGCGTACGGCAACGATGCGCACGCCTATGTCGCCGACGTGCGCGCAGGCCGCATCCGCGATCGCGCGCTGAGCTTCCAGCTCAGCAACGGGTTCGAGTTCATCGGCCTGCTGCGCAACTACCAGCCTGCCGACCGCGAATCGCGCGGTTACGCGGCGCATCTGGTGTGGCGCAATCCCAAGATCGATCCGAACGTGCGCACCACCGGCACCGCGCGCCAGCTGCCCGATTCGGTGCGCGTGGCGACCGTGCAGTACCAGCAGCGCCGCGTGGGCTCGTTCGAGGAATTCGCCACCCAGGTCGAGTACTTCGTCGACATCGCCGCCGATTACCGCGCCGATTTCGTCGTGTTCCCGGAGCTCTTCACGCTGCAGTTGCTGTCGGTGGAGAACAAGCCGCTGTCGCCGCAGGATTCGCTGCTCGCGCTGACGGGGTACACCGAGCGTTTCGCGACGCTGCTCAGCGAACTGGCGGTGCGCCACAACATCAACATCATCGGCGGCTCGCATCCCACGCGGACCAGTAACGGCCCCGACGCGAAGGTGCGCAACATCTGCTACGTCGCACTGCGCGACGGCTCGCTGCACACGCGCGACAAGCTGCATCCCACGCCCAACGAGCGCACCTGGTGGGGCATCGGCGGCGGCGACAGCGCGCGGGCGATCATGACCGACTGCGGGCCGATCGGCGTCATGATCTGTTACGACAGCGAGTTCCCCGAACTCGGCCGCCATCTGGTCGACCAGGGCGCGATGATCCTGTTCGTGCCGTTCTGCACCGACACCCGCGAAGGCTATCTGCGCGTGCGCTACTGCTCGCAGGCGCGCGCCGTCGAGAACCAGTGTTACGTGGTGTTGTCGGGCAACGTCGGCAATCTGCCGGGCGTCAACAACTTCGACATCCAGTACGCGCAGAGCTGCATCCTGACGCCCTGTGATTTCCCGTTCGCGCGTGACGGCATCGCCGCCGACACCACGCCGAACGTCGAGCAGGTCGCGTTCGCCGACCTGCGTCTCAACGATCTCGTCGTCGCCCGCAACGACGGCACCGTGCAGAACCTCAACGACCGCCGCCACGATCTGTATTCGCTGACCTGGGCCCGCCGCCCGTCGTCGCGCATCGCGGCGTCGGACCCCACGCAACAGACTCCGGAGAACCCGTGATGGCCCAGACCCTCGAAGTGAAAGTCCCCGACATCGGCGGCTACGACGACGTGCCGGTGATCGAGGTGCTGGTCGCCGTCGGCGAGACCGTCGCCAAGGACCAGAGCCTGGTCACGCTGGAATCGGACAAGGCCACGATGGAAGTGCCGGCTTCGAGCGCGGGCGTCATCAAGGAATTGAAGGTCAAGGTCGGCGACACGCTGTCGGAAGGCAGCGTGGTCGCGGTGATCGAAGTCGAAGGCGCGGGCGATGCGCCTGCCGCCGACGCGAAAGCCACCGCGCCCGCGAAGAAGGCAGATGCGCCGGCGAAGAAGAGCGACGCGCCCGGCAGCAATCCGCCGGTCGCGCGTTCGCCCGCGGCGCCGGCCGAACCCGAAGCGGTCAAGGCCGCACCGTCCTCGGGCCGCCAGGCCGATGTCGAATGCCGCATCGTCGTGCTCGGCTCCGGCCCTGGTGGGTATACCGCCGCATTCCGCGCGGCCGATCTCGGCCTCGACACCGTGCTGATCGAGCGCTACGAGACGCTCGGCGGCGTCTGCCTCAACGTCGGCTGCATTCCGTCGAAGGCGCTGCTGCACGCGGCCGAGGTCATCGACCAGGCCAAGCACGCCAGCGACTACGGCGTCGACTTCGGCGCGCCGACGATCGCCCTCGACAAGCTGCGCGGTTACAAGGAAAAAGTGGTCGGCCAGCTGACCAAGGGCCTGACCGGCATGGCCAAGCAGCGCAAGGTGCGCGTGGTCACAGGCGAAGGCCTGTTCGTGTCGCCGAACGAGATCGAAGTCACCGGCAGCGACGGCAAGACCCAGCTCGTGCGTTTCGAGCAGTGCATCATCGCCGCCGGTTCGCAGGCGCTGAAGCTCCCCGGCTTCCCGTGGGACGACCCGCGCGTCATGGATTCGACCGACGCGCTGGAACTGGCCGAAACGCCGAAGAAGCTGCTCGTCGTCGGCGGCGGCATCATCGGTCTGGAGATGGCGACGGTCTATCACGCGCTCGGCTCGGAGGTGACCGTCGTCGAGCTCGCCGACCAGCTGATGCCCGGCGCCGACAAGGATCTGGTCAAGCCGCTCGCCGATCGCCTGAAGAAGCAGGGCGTGTCCGCGCATCTCAAGACCAAGGTCGTCGAGGCGAAGGCCGCGAAGACCGGTATCGACGTCGTCTTCGACGGCGAGAGCATTCCGGAGACGAAGACCTTCGACCGCGTGCTGGTGGCCGTAGGCCGCACGCCCAACGGCGGCAAGATCGCCGCCGACAAGGCCGGCGTGCGCGTGTCGGATCGCGGTTTCATCGCCGTCGACGCGCAGATGCGTACCAACGTGCCGCACATCTTCGCGATCGGCGATCTGGTCGGCCAGCCGATGCTGGCGCACAAGGCCACGCACGAAGGCAAGCTCGCGGCCGAAGTCGCCGCCGGCGAGAAGAAGGAATGGGTGGCGCGGGTGATTCCGTCGGTCGCCTACACCGATCCGGAAATCGCGTGGGTCGGCGTCACCGAGACCGAAGCCAAGGCCAAGGGCCTGAAAGTCGGCGTGGGCAAGTTCCCGTGGGCGGCCAGCGGTCGCGCGATCGGCATCGGCCGCACCGAGGGCTTCACCAAGCTGATCTTCGACGAGGCCACGCACCGCATCGTCGGCGCCGGCATCGTCGGCGTGCATGCGGGTGATCTGATCGCCGAAGCCGGTCTGGCGATCGAGATGGGCGCCGAAGTCGCCGACATCGGCCACACCATCCATCCGCATCCCACGCTCAGCGAATCGGTGGCGATGGCGGCGGAAGTGTTCGACGGTACGATCACCGACCTGTACATCCCGAAGAAGAAGTAAGCGCGCGGGACAGCACGTCCACGCCTACGAAAAAGCCCCGGCATGCCGGGGCTTTTCCATGTCCGCGCGCCGTGTCGTCCGGCGCGCGGATCGGTGCTTGCACTCAGAAGCGGAACGTCACGCCGGCCATCGGGCCGTGGACCTTCAGATCGCCGGTCACGTTGCCCGAATACGGGAACGGACCTGCGTCGATGCCGTCCGGCGCGCGCGCGGTGCCGCGGTACTGGTCCTTGAGCTTCAGGCGGAACCAGTCGTAGCCGACGTGGATGCCGACGCGCTCGCTGACCATGTATTCGACCAGCAGGCCGCCGCGCTCGAAGTGGCCTTCCTCGTCGAGGATGTTGCCCCAGGTCGTATCCAGATACTGCGCTTCGAGACCGACGGTCCAGCGCTCGGCCGGCGTCCAGGTCAGGCGGGTGTGCAGGCCCGGCGACACGCCGTCGCGCTCCCAGCCCACGCTCTCGAATTCGGGATCCAGCAGATCGGTGCCGGTCGATGCGCCGTTGGCGGTGGCTTCGAGCTTGGCGTAGGTCACGCCCAGGCCCAGGCCCCACTCGAAGCTGTCGTTCTTGACGACGGCGTATTCGTAATTGAGGTTCGCCAGGCGGAACGACAGGCGCCCGTCGATGCGCGCGCCCGGAATCTCGATCGCGTCGCCGCCCGGGATGATCGTGCCGGTGTCGAGCACGTTGCCGCCGTATTCCCAGGTTTCGTCGCGGCGGTAATCGTAGAAATTGCCGATCAGTGCCTGGCGGTCGCTGATGCGGAAACCGATCGCGCCGCGCGGACGCCATTCGCGGCCGGTGTCGAAGCTTTCGTCGAAGCCGAAGGTCGCGGTGTCGCTGCCGTCGGTGACCGTGCCGTCGCCGGAGAAGCCCAGTTCGGCTTCCGGATTGAAGGCGCTCAGGCGCAGCACGAAGCGGTCGTCACGGCTCTGCGCCTGCGCCGCGGTGGCGAAGGTGGCGAGGATGGCGGTGGAGAGCAGGGCAAGGGCGAAGCGGGACGCGGGTCGGGACATCGGGGGAGTCTTCCTGGGAGAGGCGTGCGATGTTCGTTAAACCGCAGTCTTTCCGACGTGAAGTCGTCATGTGACCGACGTTCGCTTCCGTTCCCGACGCGACACAGGCGTGGCGCCCAAAAAAAGAGCCCCGGCGGGCGGGCCGGGGCTCGGGGTGACGATCTGCAGACGGGACCGACGAGGAAGGACGGCAGATCGGACACACAGATACGACTTGCGCGGCGGGCGGAAGTTCCGGCCGAACGCGAATAAATCCACGGAAAATTGTGAATGCGCAGTCGCTGGGGTCGCCTCTTGGGGCCGATGTGCGGCGGATTCCGAAACAGGACCTCCGCCGGTTGTGGGTCAAATGACGCCGCTGCTATACTTTTGCGGCTCGACGGGGCCGTTTCGACGCCCCCGTGTCCTCCAGACAGTGGAATCCTTTGAAGTGTTGACGTCCGTCGCAGTGGGTCGGCGGCTGGCACAGCGCGCAATCGCCTGGCAGGCGGTCGCAGTCGCGGTGACGGCGCTCGCCTTCCTCGCAAGGGGAGCCGACTGGGCGCTGGCGGCGGGTCTCGGCGGTGCGGCGATCGCACTCGGGGGCTGGCTGTCGAGCGTCATCGCGCTGGGGGGTGGGGTCAATCCGTCGACAGGCGCGCTCGCGCGGCTGCTGGCAGGAGTGGCGTTGAAGTGGGTCGTGGTGGTGGCGGTTCTGCTGCTGGGCGTGGGAATGGCGGGTTTGTCGCCGGTTCCGATGCTCGCCGGGGTCATCGTCGCGCTCTTCGCGCAGTTGCTCGCAATGTCCCGGCCTCTGGCCAGGCACTGAACCAATCACAGGCAGGGTTTTCGATCTTATGGCAGCTGATGCGGAACTGACCCCAACCAGCTACATCCAGCACCACCTGCAGAACCTGACCGCGTCGACCGGCGAAGGCGGCTTCTGGACGCTGCACGTGGACACGCTGATCACCGCCCTGCTGATGGGCGGCCTGATGGTGTTCGCATTCTGGATGGCGACCCGCAAGGCGACCGCCGGCGTGCCGGGCAAGTGGCAGGCGTTCGTGGAGATCTGCCTGGAGTTCGTCGACAAGCAGGCCCGCGACACGTACCACGGCTCCAGCAAGCTCGTGACGCCGATCGCGATCACGCTGTTCTTCTGGATCCTGCTGATGAATCTGCTGAAGATGATTCCGGCGGATTTCATCGCCAAGCCGCTCGAGCTGCTGGGCGTGCATTACTGGAAGCCGGTGCCGACCGCCGACGTCAACGCGACGCTGGGCCTGTCGATCAGCGTGTTCTTTCTGACGATCTTCTTCGCGCTGCGTGCCAAGGGCATCGGCGGCATGTCGAAGGAGTTCCTGTTCGCACCGTTCGGCAAGTGGATGGTGCCGTTCAACCTGATCCTCAACATCGTCGAGTGGCTGAGCAAGCCGATTTCGCTGGCGATGCGACTGTTCGGCAACATGTTCGGCGGCGAGATCGTGTTCCTGCTGATCTGGGTCCTCGGCGGCGCGAGCCTGCTGGGCGTGCTCGGCGGCGGCGTGCTCGGCCTGGGCTGGATGCTGTTCCACCTGCTGGTCATTCCGCTGCAGGCCTTCATTTTCATGATGCTGTCGATCGTCTACCTCAGCCTGGCTGAAGACGACCACTGATCGCCGGCATCACGCGACACCGCTTTCGTAACACCCCAATCCCTGGTTCCACCCTTACCAAGCAATCCGCTCCGGAGAAAACAATGGAAATCGCACTGACCTCGTTCGCCCAGATCCAGGCTTCGACCGTTCTGGCCATCGGCATCATGATCGGCCTGGCTGCGCTGGGTGCGGGTCTGGGCCTGGCCATCATGGCCGGCAAGTTCCTCGAGTCGGCCGCGCGCCAGCCCGAGCTGATCCCGGTGCTGCAGGTCCGCATGTTCATCACCGCCGGCCTGATCGACGCCGCGTTCATCATCTCGGTCGCCGTCGGCCTGCTGTTCGCGTTCGCTTCGCCGTTCATCGGCCCGGTCGCCGCGCAGCTCGCGGGCTGATCCAGCCGCCCGGCGTTCCGGTTGCGGTGCGTGCATCGCGCATGACCGCACCGGTGGATGACAGGGGGCGCGTCCGCGCGCCCAACCCTTCACGACAGGCAGTCACAAGCCCATGAATATCGGTCTGACCCTAATTGCCCAGGCACTGGCGTTCGCCGGTCTGATCTGGATCATCGCGACCAAGATCTGGCCGCCGCTGCTCAGTGCCATCGAGGAGCGCCAGAAGAAGATCGCCGAAGGTCTGGCCGCGGCGGACAACAGCCAGCGCGCCCTCGCGCAGGCCCAGGAAACCGCCAACGAGGAACTCAAGGCCGCGCGTGCGAAGGCCAACGAGATCATCGAACAGGCCCATCAGCGTGGCACCCAGATCGTCGAGGCCGCCAAGGCCGAAGCGGTCACCGAGGGCCTGCGCCAGAAGGCGATGTTCGACGCCGAACTCCAGGCCTCGGCCACCCGTGCACGCGAAGAGCTGCGTCGTCAGGTCTCCAGCCTGGCGGTGACCGGCGCCGAGCGTCTGCTCAAGCGTGAGATCGACGCCAACGCCCACAAGGCGCTGCTCGACGAACTCGCCGCGGAGATCTGAGTCCGATGAGCCAGGCCATGACGATCGCCCGTCCGTATGCCCGCGCCGCGTTCGCGATCGCGCGTGACGGCGGCCAGTTCGCGCCGTGGTCGGACGCGCTCGCGTTCTCGGCCCGCGTCGCTGCCGATCCGCAGGCGGCCGCGCTGCTCGGCCACCCGGCGCTGTCGCACTACGATGCCGTCGCGCTGCTCGCACCGGAGGGCGCCGACGAGAAATTCGCCGGCTTCCTCACGCTGCTGGCCAGCAACGGACGTCTCGCGCAGTTGCCGGAGATTGCCGGCCAGTACGAGGAACTGCGTGCCGAAGCCGAGCACATCGTGCTGGCGACGGTGACGTCGGCAGCCGAGCTGCCGGACGCAGAAGTGGAACAGATCCGCGCCGCGCTCAAGCGTCGTTTCGGTCGCGAAGTCCAGGTCGAAACGGCCGTGGACGCATCGCTGATCGGCGGCGCGGTGATCTCGGCGGGCGACGTGGTGATCGACGGCTCGCTCAAGGGCAAGCTGGCGCGCCTGCAGTCCGCGCTGACGCACTGACACGATTTTCAATTGCAACGTCGGCGGAAACGCCGGCTCAAGGGAACCCCCGATGGCTACCACGCAACTCAATCCTTCCGAGATCAGCGAGCTGATCAAGTCCCGCATCGAGAAGGTCAAGCTGAGCGCCGAATCGCGCAACGAAGGCACCGTGACCTCGGTCGCCGACGGCATCGTGCGTCTGCACGGCCTGGCCGACGTGATGCAGGGCGAAATGATCGAACTGCCGAACAACACGTTCGCACTCGCCCTCAACCTCGAGCGCGACTCGGTCGGCGCCGTGGTGCTGGGTGACTACGAGCACCTGCGCGAAGGCGACGTGGCCAAGACCACGGGCCGCATCCTCGAAGTGCCGGTGGGTCCGGAAATGCTCGGCCGCGTCGTCAATGCGCTCGGCGAGCCGATCGACGGCAAGGGCCCGATCGACGCCAAGCTCAGCGCGCCGGTCGAGCGCGTCGCGCCGGGCGTGATCTGGCGCAAGTCGGTCGACCAGCCGGTGCAGACCGGCTACAAGTCGGTCGACTCGATGATCCCGATCGGCCGCGGCCAGCGCGAGCTGCTCATCGGCGATCGCCAGACCGGCAAGACCGCGATGGCGATCGACGCCGTGATCAACCAGAAGTCGACCGGCATCAAGTGCGTCTACGTGGCGATCGGCCAGAAGGCCTCGACCGTCGCCAACATCGTGCGCAAGCTCGAAGAGAACGGCGCGCTCGCGCACACCGTCGTCGTCGCCGCCACCGCGTCCGAATCGGCCGCGATGCAGTACATCTCGGCCTACGCCGGCTGCACCATGGGCGAGTACTTCATGGACCGCGGCGAAGACGCGCTGATCGTGTACGACGATCTGTCCAAGCAGGCCGTCGCCTACCGCCAGATCTCGCTGCTGCTCAAGCGTCCGCCGGGCCGCGAAGCCTACCCGGGAGACGTGTTCTATCTGCACTCCCGTCTGCTCGAGCGCGCCGCGCGCGTGTCCGAGGAGTATGTCGAGAAGTTCACCAATGGCGCCGTGACCGGCAAGACCGGTTCGCTGACCGCGCTGCCGATCATCGAAACGCAGGCCGGCGACGTCTCGGCGTTCGTGCCGACCAACGTGATCTCGATCACCGACGGCCAGATCTTCCTGGAAACCGACCTGTTCAATGCCGGCATCCGCCCGGCCGTGAACGCCGGTATCTCGGTGTCGCGCGTCGGTGGTTCGGCGCAGACCAAGATCATCAAGAAGCTCTCGGGCGGCATCCGCATCTCGCTCGCCCAGTACCGTGAGCTGGCCGCGTTCGCGCAGTTCGCCTCGGATCTCGACGAAGCCACCCGCAAGCAGCTCGAGCGCGGCCAGCGCGTCACCGAGCTGATGAAGCAGAAGCAGTACAAGCCGATGTCGATCGCGCACCAGGCGCTGACGATCTACGCCGTCAACGAGGGGTATCTCGACGACGTGCCGGTCGCCAAGCTGCTCGCGTTCGAAGAAGGCCTGCACGCGCACTTCGACAACACCGCAGGCGAACTGGTCGGCAAGATCAACCAGACCGGCGGCTGGAACGACGAGATCGAAGGCGCCTTCAAGCAGGGCATCTCCGAGTTCAAGACCACCGGTAGCTGGTAAGGCGTCAGAAGGTCAGGAGTGAGGGGGTCAGAGGTCGCGCGTTTCGCGTCCACTGACGTCTGAGCCCGCATCGCGGGCGCTCCCTTCACCCCCTCACTCAAGCGAGCAAAGCGAGCGGATATGGCAGGCGGCAGAGAAATCAAGACGAAGATCAAGAGCGTGCAGAACACCCGCAAGGTGACGCGCGCGCTCGAGATGGTCTCCGCGTCGAAGATCCGCAAGGCGCAGGATCGGATGAAGGCATCGCGCCCGTATGCGAACGCGATGAAGCAGCTGATCGGGCATCTCGCCCAGGCCAGCTCCGAGTTCCAGCATCCGTACCTGGTCGAGCGTGAGGTCAAGCGCGTCGGTTACATCGTCGCGTCCTCGGATCGCGGCCTGGCCGGCGGTCTGAACAACAACATGTTCCGCAAGCTGCTCGGCGAGATCCGCGCCTGGCAGGACAAGGGCGTGCAGGTCGACGTGGTGACCATCGGCCAGAAGGCGACGGTGTTCTTCCGCCGCCTGAAGGTGGACATGGTCGCCAGCGTCACCCACATCGGCGACACGCCGGAAGTCGAACAGCTGGTCGGCATCATCAAGGTGATGCTCGACGGCTACACCGACGGCCGCGTCGACCGGGTGTTCCTCGCCTACAACCACTTCGTCAACACGATGACCCAGAAGGCCAGCTTCGACCAGCTGCTGCCGCTGCCGGCCGCCGAGACGCAGGTGGTCAAGCACGACTGGGACTACATCTACGAGCCGGACGCCGAATCGGTGCTCGGCCACGTGCTGACGCGTTACATCGAATCGCTCGTGTACCAGGCGGTGATGGAGAACGTGGCTTCCGAACATGCCGCACGCATGGTCGCGATGAAGTCCGCGAGCGACAACGCCACCAAGCTGATCGACACGCTCAAGTTGGTCTACAACAAGGCCCGCCAGGCAGCGATCACCCAGGAAATCTCCGAGATCGTCGGCGGCGCCGCAGCGGTCTGATCCGTACGCGCACCAGAATTCTTCTAGAGGAATGCAGCAATGAGTCAGGGCAAGATCGTTCAGATCATCGGCGCGGTCGTCGACATCGAGTTCGCGCGCAACGAAGTACCGAGGGTCTACGACGCACTGAAGGTCGAAGGCACGGAGATCACGCTGGAAGTGCAGCAGCAGCTCGGTGACGGCATCGTGCGCGCGATCGCGCTCGGTTCCACCGACGGCCTGAAGCGCAACCTGATCGCGACCAACACCGACCGCGGCATCTCGGTGCCGGTCGGCCCGGGCACGCTCGGCCGCATCATGGACGTGCTGGGTCGCCCGATCGACGAAGCCGGTCCGGTCGAAGCCACCGACCACTGGGAAATCCACCGGTCGGCGCCGTCGTACGAAGACCAGTCCTCGTCCACCGAGCTGCTGGAAACCGGCATCAAGGTCATCGACCTGATGTGTCCCTTCGCCAAGGGCGGCAAGGTCGGCCTGTTCGGCGGCGCCGGCGTCGGCAAGACCGTCAACATGATGGAACTGATCAACAACATCGCCAAGGCGCACGAAGGCCTGTCGGTGTTCGCCGGCGTGGGCGAGCGTACCCGCGAGGGCAACGACTTCTACCACGAGATGAAGGACTCCAACGTCCTCGACAAGGTGGCGATGGTCTACGGCCAGATGAACGAGCCGCCGGGCAACCGCCTGCGCGTCGCGCTGACCGGCCTGACGATGGCGGAGTACTTCCGCGACGAGAAGGACGCGTCCGGCAAGGGCAAGGACGTGCTGCTGTTCGTTGACAACATCTACCGCTACACGCTGGCCGGTACCGAAGTGTCGGCGCTGCTCGGCCGCATGCCGTCTGCCGTGGGCTACCAGCCGACGCTCGCCGAGGAAATGGGCGTGCTGCAGGAGCGCATCACCTCGACGAAGTCCGGCTCGATCACCTCGATCCAGGCCGTCTACGTGCCCGCGGACGACCTGACCGACCCGTCGCCGGCGACGACCTTCGCCCATCTCGACTCCACGGTGACGCTGAGCCGCAACATCGCCTCGCTCGGCATCTACCCGGCCGTCGATCCGCTGGACTCGACCAGCCGCCAGATGGACCCGAACGTCATCGGCAACGAGCACTACGACACCGCCCAGCGCGTGCAGTCGACGCTGCAGAAGTACAAGGAGCTCAAGGACATCATCGCGATCCTGGGCATGGACGAGCTGTCGGAAGAAGACAAGCAGGCCGTGTCGCGCGCGCGCAAGATCGAGCGCTTCTTCTCGCAGCCTTTCCACGTGGCCGAAGTCTTCACCGGTTCGCCGGGCAAGTACGTCCCGCTGAAGGAAACGATCCGCGGCTTCAAGGGCATCGTCGACGGCGAATACGACCACCTGCCCGAGCAGGCGTTCTACATGGTCGGCGGCATCGACGAAGCGGTCGAGAAGGCGAAGAAGATCGCGGCCTGAGAGCCGTGAGGGTGTGAGGGTGTCAGGCGTCAGTACCTGACCTCTCACTTCCTGAGCGTGCGCCGCACGCGCCCGTTCTTACGCTTCACCCCTTACACGTCGAGCAGAGCGAGACCGCCATGACCACCACCATCCGTTGCGACATCGTCAGCGCAGAAGCCGAGATCTTCCACGGCGAGGCGACCATGGTCGTGGCCACCGGCGAGCTCGGCGAGCTCGGCATCGCGCCGCGCCACGCGCCGCTGATCACGCGCCTGAAGCCGGGCAAGGTCGTCGTGACCCAGGCCAACGGCGAAGTGCTCGACTTTGCGATCGGCGGCGGCATTCTCGAAGTGCAGCCGCAGGTCGTGACGATCCTGGCCGACACCGCGATCCGCGCCGACGACATTGACGAGGCCGCCGTGAAGGCTGCCAAGGACGAGGCCGAGCGCATCCTGGCCGGCCGCGGCGAGGCGATGGACATCGCCGAGGCCCAGCAGAAGCTGGCCGAGGCCGTGGTCCAGCTGCAGGCGCTCGAGCGTCTGCGCAAGACCCTCAAGCACTGAGGCATCGCGTGACGCAGCATCTGGAACGCCGGCCATGTGCCGGCGTTTTTTTGTTCTGGGGTGAAGGTGCTAGCCCGCAGACGTGTGTTCGGCGCCCATCCGGCAGATCCCGTCATTCCGGCGAAAGCCGGAATCCATTTTGCGTCTCGAGATTCTCTGTCGCGGCCGGTACTGTCGCGAAGATCAACGTGGATTCCGGCTTTCGCCGGAATGACGGTGTAGTGGTTTTCCGGGATTCCGCAGAGGCCCCACAATGCGTGCGACCGACACGACGAGGGCGCACAGATGAATCGCTCGATCCTGCAGGGCTGCGCGGTACTCGCGCTGCTTGGGACGACATCGCAGGCTTTCGCATCCGGTCCTGAACGCCCCCGACTGCGCGACACCGGCGTCGTCATCGGCACGCTCGATCCCGGACCGCGCAACGCCATCGTCGACGTGCTAGGTGTCCGCGTCGGACACGCGACCGTGATCGAAGGCGACACCGTGCGCACCGGCGTCACCGCGATCGTGCCGCATCCTGGTGATCTGTTCCGCGAGCGCGTGCCGGCCGCGATCGTCGTCGGCAACGGCTTCGGCAAACTGCTGGGCGTGACCCAGGTCGACGAGCTGGGTGAACTCGAAACCCCGATCCTGCTGACCGGCACGCTGGGCGTCTGGCGCGCGGCCGATGCACTCGTTGAACGACAGCTCGCATTGCAGGGCATGGAACAGGTGCGCTCGATCAATCCTGTCGTCGGCGAGACCAACGACGGTTACCTTAACGACATCCGCGCGCGCCCGCTGCAGGCGCGGCACGTCCGCGAGGCGCTCGACACCGCATCCACCGACAACGTCGACGAAGGCAGTATCGGCGCCGGCACCGGCACGATCGCGTTCGGCTGGAAGGGTGGCATCGGCACGAGTTCGCGTCGGATCGCGCCCGACGCCGGCGGCTACACCGTCGGCGTGCTGGTGCAGAGCAATTTCGGTGGGCGCCTGACCGTCGCGGGCGTGCCGGTGGGCGACGCGCTGCCGGATCCGCAGGCCTATCTCGCACTGGCACCGGATGCAGCGCCGCCTTCGACCGGTGACGGCAGCATCATGATCGTCGTCGCGACCGACGCACCGCTAGACGATCGTCTGTTGCGCCGCCTCGCCACGCGTGCGCTGGTCGGACTCGGCCGTACCGGCGCCTCGATGAGCAACGGTTCGGGCGATTACGTGATCGCGTTTTCGACCGCGCCGGGCGTGCGCCGAGCAACCGATGCGGTCACGCACCGCGTCGAATCGTTGTCCAACGACGCGATGACGCCGCTGTTCGTGGCCGTGGCCGATGCCACTGAAGAGGCGATCCTCAATTCGATGTTCCGCGCAACCACGGTGTCGGGGCATCAGGGCACGGTGCCCGCCCTGCCGCTGGAGCTCGTGCTGCCGATGCTGCGCCAGTCGAATGTGCAGACCCCCGCGACGCCATGACGCGAGCGCGTGTGGCGCGGCTTCGCGTCAGCGCTTGTAGATCCAGTATCGCGACAGCACGAAACCCACTGCGCCCAGCGCCAGTTCGATCGCCGGCTTCGCGACCCATACCCAGCGCAAGCCCAGCACGTCGTCGATCTGGGTCAGTGCCCAGGTGCTGAACAACGTCGTCGACACCCACAGGATCATGAAACGCTGGAACTGCGTCGTGCCCACCGTGTTGCGGTCGTTGGCGAACGTCAGCTTGCCGTTGAGCCAGAAGCCGATCAGCGCTCCGGTGATGCGGCCGATGACGTTCGCCGGCGCCACCGGCAAGCCGAAGTGGGTCAGGCCGACGACGACGCCCCAGTCGACGAGCCACTGCAACAGGCCGATCGCCAGGTAGTCGCGTCCCTGTCGGGTCAGGCTCATCGCAGGTTCGACTCCGTGAATCGGGCAGGCCGTCGGGCGGCGGACGACGGCATCCTATCCGCGCCGCCGTTAGAATTTCAGCATTCCACGCAGAGTTCTCCCATGACCGCACCCCTGCACGTCGTCATCCTCGCCGCAGGCGAGGGCAAGCGCATGAAATCGTCGCTGCCCAAGGTGCTGCAGAAGATCGCCGGGCGGCCGATGCTGTGGCACGTCATCGAAGCCGCGCGTGCGCTCGAGCCGGCCGGCATCCACGTCGTCTACGGCCATCGCGGCGAGCAGGTGCAGGCCGCGTTCGCCGACCAGCCCGATCTGCACTGGTCCGAGCAGCGTGAACAACTCGGCACCGGTCACGCGGTGCGCCAGGCGATGCCCGACGTGCCCGACGGCGCGCAGGTGCTGGTGCTCTACGGCGACGTGCCGCTGCTGCGCGCCGAGACGCTGCGTCATCTGGTGTCGGTCGAAGGGCGGCTCGCGGTGCTGGCTGCGCAGCTGGAGGATCCGACCGGCTACGGCCGCATCGTGCGCGATCCCGAAGGCCACGTCGGCGCGATCGTCGAGCACAAGGATGCGAGCGACGAGCAGCGCCGCATCGATCTGGTGAACACCGGCATCCTCGCCGCCGAAGCCACGGCGCTCAAGGCGTGGCTGACGCGTCTGTCATCGGACAACGCGCAGGGCGAGTACTACCTGACCGACGTGTTCGCGATGGCCGCCGACGAGTACAGCGCCGCGCAGATCGTGCTGGTTGCCGATCCGCTCGAAGCCGAAGGTGCGAACGATCCCTGGCAGCTGTCGCAGCTGGAACGCGCGTGGCAGCTGCGCGCGGTGCGCGCCCTGTGCGTGGCCGGTGCGCGTTTCGCCGATCCGGCGCGCGTGGACATCCGCGGCGAGGTCACCGTCGGCAGCGACGTCGAGATCGACGTCGACGTGATCTTCGAAGGGCAGGTCGCACTCGGCGACGGCGTGCGGGTGGGGCCGTTCTGTCGCCTGAAGAACGTCGACCTGGGGGACGGCACCGAAGTGCGTGCGCACTGCGATCTCGACGGTGTGCGCGCGGAAGGCGCGGTCACCATCGGTCCGTTCGCGCGCCTGCGGCCGGGCACCGTGCTCGCCGACGGCGTACACATCGGCAACTTCGTCGAGACCAAGAACACGACGCTGGGCGTCGGCAGCAAGGCCAACCATCTGACGTATCTCGGCGATGCCGAGATCGGCGCCGGCAGCAACATCGGCGCCGGCACCATCACCTGCAACTACGACGGCGTGAACAAGTCGAAGACGGTGATCGGCGACCGGGCCTTCATCGGTTCGAACGCCGCGCTGGTCGCGCCGGTGCGCATCGGCCATGACGCGACGACGGCGGCCGGTTCGGTGATCGTCAATGACGTGCCGGACGGCAAGCTCGCCGTCGCACGCGGACGGCAGACCGTCGTCGAGGGCTGGTCGCGACCGAAGAAGCGCTGAGCCTCACTCCGCGCGGCGGTAGCCGTCCGCGGTTGGCGACCAGCGGTAGAGATCGCCGCCGCGACCGCCGCGCTCGCGCAGACGCAGATCCTGGTGGTCGTGATGCGCGCGCGGTTCGACGATGAGTACGCCGGCCCATTCCTCGATGTCGTGCGCGCGGGTACCGTCGTCGTTCCAGCTGCCGGCGATGTCGCGATACATCGACATCGCCGCGCCGAACACCTGCTTCAAGGTGTCGCCGCGCAACTCGAACAGATACAGCGCCGAATAGAATGCGCCGCCGCCGGCGTAGCCTTCCGACCAGCCGCCACGCAGACCCAGCGCGGGTGCTCCATTCGACAGACGATAGGCGGCGAGGTCGAAGCGCTCCCAGCGTTCGGGGATTGCGGCTGCGCCGGCCTCTTCCATGCGCAGTGGCTGCTCGCCACCCCAGGAGAGCAGCGGCCACGCGATACCGTCGTCGAGTCGCAGGCGCGCGACGAGCTGCGCATCGCCCGCATCGCTGACACGCAACACACCGAGCACCTGCGCGGTGTCCCCGGTCTCGCAACTCGGCTCCGCGGGCGTGCTGCGCGGCGCATCGTCGCGATAGCAGACGAGTGCGACCACATGACCGGGATGCTGCGCCCAGCGTCGCGCGCCGAGCAGCACGATACGGTCGTCTGCGACATCGGGGACCAGCAGCCGACGCAGCATCCCGGCATCGAGGCCAGCGAGCTCGCGGGTGCCGAGATGATCGGGCGCCGGACGACCTTCCATCTGTTCGGCCCAGACGGCCTTTGCTTCCGGACTCGTCAGCAGGCCGGGCACCGCGTCGAGACTCTTCGCGCGTTGTGCGAATGCGGGCGCAGTCGCCAGACACAGCAGAAGCAGCGCGAGCGTGCGGAGTCGGAATCGCATCGGGAATCGCCGCGGAACGGGCCTTCGATTCTGCCCGAACGTGGCGCCTGCGACCGGGATGCGGATCAGTCCGGTAGCACCAACGACACGCAGAGTCCGCCACCCTCGCGATTGAGCAGGGCGATGCGGCCGCCGTGCGCTTCGGCGATCTCGCGCGCGAGCGCCAGGCCGAGACCCGTGCCGTTGCGCTTGGTCGAATAGAACGGGAGCAACGCGTTCGCGAGCACGGCCTCGTTCATGCCGGGTCCGCGGTCGAGCACGTCGATGCGCCAGCCGTCCATGGCGCGTCGCAGTCCGAGCGTGACGGCGGCGGGATCGCCATCGGCTTCGTGCGCATTGCGCAGCAGATTCAACAGCGCCTGTTCGACCTGGGCGGCATCGAAGGACGCGGTGAAAGCGTCGTCGATCGGACCGGCATCCACGAACGGGACCTGCGACCGCAGCTGGTCGAGAAACGCGCGCCAGCGGATCGGTTCGCGGCGCGGCGACGGCAGCTTTGCGAAATGCGCATAGCCGCGGATGAAGCCTTCCAGATGCCGCGCGCGCTCTTCGATCGTGCGCAGCGCGTCGGGCAGTCGCGCGGTCTGCCCGCGACGCAGCAGTTCCGCGCCCGAGTGCGCGAGCGAGGCGATGGGCGCCAGCGAGTTGTTGAGTTCGTGGCTGATGACGCGGATCACCTTCTTCCAGGTCTGCACTTCCTGGCGACGCAGTTCGGTCGTCATCTGCCGCAGCAGCAGCAGTTCGTGGCGGCGGCCGTTCAAGCGGAAGTGCCGGCGCGACAGGTGATGGATTTCCTCCGACTCGCCATCGCCGATGGTGAACAGCCCATCGCCGCCGCGTGCGAATGCATCCGCGAGTGCAGGCGGTGCGTCGGCGAGCAGGGCGGAGAACATCTGGCCTTCCAGCTTGCGGCCGCCACCGAGCGCACGGCGCGCGGCGAGGTTGGCATGCACCACGCGATCGGCCGGATCGAGCAGCAGCATCGCCACCGGCGTGTTCTGCACCATCGTGTCGAGCAGCAGTTCGCGCTGGACCAGCGACAGCCGCTGCGCGCGCAGCGTCTCGCCGAGTTCGTTGTGCGCGGCGACGAGGTCGCCCAGCGCTCCGCGCCCCTGCCATGTCACACCGAAGCCGTAGTCGCTGTCGCGATAGCTCGCAACGGTGCCGGCGAGTGCGCGGAACAGCGCATGCGAGGGCGCGAATGCGCGCTGCAGCGACCAGACCAGCGACGGCACCGTGCACAGCGTGGCGGCAGCGACCGCGAGCCAGGGCGCCCACCAGCGCAGCAGCATCACCGCGATTCCCGCGCCCAATGCGACGTGCGCCAGTGCGATCGCCATGACCACAGCCGTCAACGGCAGCCGCTGTTGCCAGCGCATGTCAGTCGCGACGGATGCCGAGGCGGTCGAGGCGCCGGTACAGCGCCTGCCGCGACAGCCCGAGTTCGCTGGCCGCCTGCGCCAGCACACCGCCGCTGCGCGCGAGTGCCGCTTCGATCTCGGCGCGATCCGGCTCGTAGACATCCACGTCGACCGCAGTCACCACGGCGGCCGGCAGCGCGAGATCGCGCGCGTCGATCTGCGACTCGCGCGCCAGCAGTTCGGCGCGCTGGATCACATTGCGCAGTTCGCGCACGTTGCCCGGCCAGCCGTGTTGCAGCAATGCGCGTTCGGCGCCGGCCGACAGCGGCTTGCGACCATCGAGGAAGTGCCTCGCCAAGGGCAGGATGTCGCGCGGACGCTGCGCCAGTGGCGGCAGACGCAGCTCGATGCCGTTGAGGCGGTAGTACAGATCCTCGCGGAACCGGCCGTCGGCGATCATCGCCGGCAGGTCGGCATTGGTCGCGCTGAGCACGCGCACCGTCACGCTGCGCTCGCGATTGCCGCCGAGCCGTTCGAAACGTCCGGTTTCGAGCACGCGCAGCAGCTTGACCTGTCCGGCGGGCGGCAGGGTGCCGACTTCGTCGAGGAACAGCGTGCCGCCATCGGCCGCTTCGAACTTGCCCTCGCGCGCGCGCGTCGCGCCCGTGTAGGCACCGGCCTCGGCGCCGAACAGTTCGGCCTCGATCAGATCGTGCGGCAGGGCGCCGCAGTTGACCGCGACGAACGGACCTTCGCGCACGCCGGAGTTGGCATGCAGGATCTCCGCGTATTTTTCCTTGCCCGCGCCGTTGGGTCCGGTAATCAGCACCGGCAGGTTCGAGCGCGCCACCTGCAGCGCCAGCGACAGCGTGGTCTCGCTGGCCGGATCGTCCCAGACCAGGCCGCGCAGATCGCGGCCCTGCGCGAGTGCGTCGCGTCGGCGACGGTCGTCGCGCGTGCGTGCATCCAGCGCCCGGCGCGTCGCGGACAGTTCCAGCAGGGTGTTCACGGTGGCCAGCAGTTTGCCGTCGTCCCACGGCTTGCCGAGGTAATCGGCTGCGCCCGAACGGATCAGTTCGACCGCCGATTCCAGCCGCGTCCACGCGGTCAGCAGCACCACCGGCAGATCGGGATCGAACCGCCGGATCGCGTGGAACAGGGCGATGCCTTCGTCGCCGGACGTGGTGTCGGCATGGAAGTTCATGTCCTGTACGACCAGATCGATGCCGCCTGCCTGCAGCCGGGCGATGCCGGCGTCGGGCGTCGCCGCGTGCTCGCAGGCGATGTCGTGCAGCGAGAACAGCACCTCCAGCGCGGTGGCGACGGCGGGGTTGTCGTCGATGACGAGGATCGTGGGCATCAGGCGCTGGATTTTCGAGGGGAGCGTGTGAGGTCGACAGGCATGGTCGTCGCCGGCTGCGATGGACGCAACCGGCGATGCAGGAACGCGCGCACTCAGATGCTGCGCGTCGCCACCGCCGGCGGCACCGAGGCCGCGCGCTTCGCGGGCCAGTACACCGCGATCTGGCCAAGCAGCCACAGCACGATCGCGCCGATCGGCAGATACATCAGCGGCAGCCGGCCCAGCTCGTAGCGCGACATCAGCAGCTGGTTGAGGCCGTATGCCAGCAACATGCCCAGCACGATGCCGATCGTCGCGAGCAGGAAGTTCTCGACCTGGAAGTAGCGCAGGATCTGGGTGCGCGTTGCACCGAGCGCGCGGCGGATGCCGATCTGCTTGTTGCGCTGCTGCACCCAGAAGCTGGCCAGGCCGACGATGCCCAGCGCGGTGACCACCAGCAGCGCGATGCACACCACGACCAGCAGCATCGCCATCGCGCGGTCCTCGCGGTAGTACTTCTCGCGCAGGTCGGACATCAGGTCCGCGTTGACGGCGACGCGGTTGGGATCGATCTGCTTGAGCGTGGCGACCGCGGCATCGAGCACCTGGCGGCGCTGCGACGGATCGGTCCGGATCACGTAGTTGATGCCGTTGGAGTCGTCGCGGATCGGGAACAGCATCGTCGAATCGACGCTGCCGTTGCTGTCGTTGGGCAGGGCCAGCGTCTCGACGACGCCGACGATCCGGATCGGCGCGTCGCCCCAGCTGTAGAACTGCTTGCCGACCGCGTCTTCGCCCGGGAACAGGCGCTCGGCCATCGCCCGGTTGATGATGGCGGCGGGCACGCCGACCCCACCACCTTCGCGCGAGACGTCGCCCATGTCGACGAACTCGTCGGGATTGAACTTGCGTCCGGCGATCAGCTGCAGGCCGAAGGTGTCGATCAGGTCCTCGGTGCCCAGATACGGGGAGGCGAGCAGCGTGTTGTTGCGCTGGTCCGCGTTGAGCCGCACGCCGCTGGTCGAACTGCTGTTGCCGTAGGGAATCTGGGTGACCGCGGCCACGTGGCGGACCCCCGGGAGCGCGCGCAGGGCGGCCAGATCACGCTGGATGCCGGCCTTGCGGTCCACGTCGGCGGTTTCGTCGATGCCGGGCATCTGGATGCGCAGCAACTCGTTCTCGACCGTGCCGCTGGGGCGCGACATGTGGTCGATCCGGCGGTCGATCAGATAGATCGCGTTGCAGATGATCGCGCAGGCGAGCGCGATCTCGATCACGATCAATGCGGCCGCGGTCTTGTGCCGGCGCAGTGTCGAGAGGATGGGGCGGATGTCCATGGAAGTCCTCGATAAAGTCTGGGTCACTGCGACTTGAGCTGGATCGCCGGCGTCACCTGCATCGCGCGCCACGCCGGCAGCAGGCCGGCCAGCAGACTCGCGACGATGGACAGGGCGAAGGTCGTCAGCAGCATCGTCAGGTCGAGCTTGGCGAGCGCGGCGTAGCTGCTCGGGTTCTGGCGCACGGCCCACAGGCCGAGCAGGGCGAGGCCGAGGCCGACCACGCCACCGGCCACGCCGATCGCGCCGGCTTCGATCAGGAACTGGGCGAAGATCGCGCGGCGCGACGCTCCCAGGGCACGCCGCACGCCGATCTCGGATGCACGACGCAGGCTCTTGGCGAGCAACAGGCCGACGGTGTTGACCAGGCACACCAGCAGGAAGCCGATCGCGAGCCACAACTGCAGGCGCACGTCGCTGGGCACGACCTGTTTGTGGTCGAGCAGCGTCGGCACGTCGCGCAGACGGATGTTGTTCGGGCGTTCGAACCGTCCCGCCGCGCGCTGCTGGTCGGAATAGCTGTTCAGATAATCGCGATACGCGTCCGCGTCCGCGGGCGATCGCAACTCCACCCAGTACTGCAGCCAGGTGCAGGGCGCGTTGAGCGCATTCGGATCCGTGCCCGAGTCACCCCAGCAGCTCATGCTTCCCATGCGCGAGAGCTTCTGTTCGATCGCGGTGGAGAACGGCACGAATACCGACTCCAGCTCATTGAAGCTCTGCAGCGTCAGGTCCCAGAAGCGGGGCGTCGGCATCCAGGCGTCGAGCACGCCGATCACCCGGAAATCGGCGCCGTTGATGCGCAGTGTCTTGCCGGTACTGTCGCCGCCGCCGAACACTTTCTGGTTGGTGTCGGCCGAGATCACAGCCACGCGGGCGCGCGACGCGTCGTCCTCCGCGGTCCAGGCCCGGCCGTAGGCGAGCGGCGCGTCGAACATCGGGAAGAAGTCCGCCGAGGTGTAGCGCGCATCGGTGAAGAACGGCTCGCGCGTGCTCTCGGATGCGATGGCGACGAAGCCGCCGCTCATCATCGCCTGTCGCGTGCCACGCGCCTCGCGCAGGAGGGTTTCGGCATCGAAGCGCGTGATGTTGGTGTCCGGCTCCTCGCCGGCGACGTAGCCGTCCATGCTGGCCGCATCGAGCTGCACGGCGAACAGGCGATCACTCTTGTCGGGAATCGGATCGCCCGACAACACGTGGAACACGGTCAGCGTGGTCATGCTAGCGCCGATGCCGAGCGCGATCGCCAGCACCATCAGCGCGGTGAGCACCTTGCTGTTGCGGAAGCTGCGCAGCGCGAGCTGCAGGTAGTAACCGAACATGCCGGATCTCCTCAGGCGTCTGCGGGAACGCGCGACGCGGCCGCCGGGGAGGGCGCGGTGTGTAGCGCCTGCAGGTCGGTCGCCATGCCGTCGACGATGTGCACGTTGCGGTGCGCGCGCGCCGCGAGCTCGGGATCGTGCGTGACCATCACGATCGTCGTACCGCGTGCATTGATGTCCTCGAGCAGCTCCAGCACGCTGCGCGCCATCTGCGAATCGAGGTTGCCGGTGGGTTCGTCGGCGAGCAGCAGGCGCGGGCTGCCGGCGAGCGCACGGGCGATCGCCACGCGCTGCTGCTGACCGCCCGACAGTTCGGCCGGATAGTGCTTCATGCGCGAGCCCAGGCCGACCAGCGACAGCGATTCCTCGATGCGCAGCTTGCGATCGGCAGCCGCCATGCCGCGATAGCGCAGCGGCACGTCGACGTTGTCGAACAGATTGAGATCGGGGATCAGGTTGAAGCCCTGGAAGATGAAACCGATCTTCTCGTTGCGCAGCTTCGAGCGTGCATCGTCGTTGAGCCCGCGCACCTCGACACCGTCGATCCGGTACTCGCCGCCGGTGAAGGTTTCCAGCAGGCCGGCGATGTTGAGGAAGGTCGTCTTGCCGGAGCCGGACGGACCGGTGACGGCGACGAACTCGCCTTCGGCGACATGCAGATCGAGCGAGCGCAACGCATGGGTTTCGACGAGTTCGGTGCGGTAGACCTTGGCGACCTGGCGCATGTCGAGCATGGGAATGTGTCCTGTGACGTGAGACTGGGAAGAGAAGGCGCGTCGCGCTCAGCGGACGCGGAACAGGGTCGGCAGGCCGTGGTCGGCGATGCGTCGGCGTGTGCGTGCGAAGGCGGGCATGCGCGTGCCGGGCGACATGTCGGCGGGAATGCCGGCCTCGAAGACGGACGACAACCGGCGCGGTACGGCGCTGGCGAGTTCGTCGGCGGTCCAGGCGACGGGAAACGGGCCATCGATGCGTGTGTGCATGATCAGAGTCCGGAGATGCGGATGCGGTCCGCGTTGTCGAAGAGATCGGTACCGGCGACGACGACGCGCTCGCCGGGTTGCAGGCCTTCGACGATTTCCACCGCCGACAGGCTGCTGGCGCCGGCCGTGATCGGCCTGCGTACCGCCGTGTTGCCATCCATCACGTACGCCGCGCTGCCGCCCTCCTGATCGAGGAAGGGACCGCGCGCGACCATCAGCACGTCCTTGCGGGTGTCGAGCAGGATGCGCGCGGTCAGGCGCTGGCTCTGGCGCAGGCCCGGCGGCTGGCTGTTCTCGTCGAAGCGCAGGCGCGCGACGACTTCGCCGTTGACCACTTCGGGCGAGACCGCCGACACCTTCGCCGGATACGTGGTGCCGACACTGCGCAGTTCGGCCGGCATGCCGATCTCCAGATCGCGCGCGAAGCTCTCCGGCACCTTGATCTCGACCTCGAACACCGACAGGTCGACGACCGAGAGCACCGGCGCGTTCGCAGCGACGTTGCTGCTCTGCACTGCCTGCACCTGGCCGACGATGCCGTCGAAGGGTGCGCGCAAGGTCAGCGCATCGACCTGGCGACGCATTTCCATCACCACACTGCGCTGGCGCTCGGCGACGAGTTGCTTGTTGCGCGTGTCCAGCCCCGCGCCGCGGCCCTGCAGGCCGAGATCCTCGGTCGCGGACGCCACGCCGATCTCGGTCTTCTGCAACGTGTCCTGCGCGCGTGCCAGATCGACCTGCGCGACCGCGCCGCCTTCGTAGGCGCGCTGGTAGCGCTGCAGATCGCGCTCCGCTGCGGTGCGGTCGATCTGCGCCTGATCGAGCACCTTGCGCGCTTCGGCGCGGCGCAACTGCGCATCGAGCGCCGCGCGTCCGGCCTCGGCTTCGTAACCGGCCAGCGTGGCCTCTTCCTGCGCCAGCTTGCTGCGCAGCTCCGGGCTGTCGATCTCGGCCAGCGCCTGGCCCTTCTCGACGCGGTCGCCTGCGACCACTTTCAGGGTCAGCGTGCCGCCGGAGATCGCATACAGCGTCGGGCTGTTGGCGGCGATGACCCGGCCCTCGGCCGCGATGTCGCGGACCAGATCGCCGCGGGTTACGTCGGCGAAGCGCAGGCGCTGCGCATCGACCGACTGCGCGCCCGAAGCCCAGCCGGTGAGCAACCAGGCGACAGCGCCGATCAGCAGCAGGCCCGCGACACCGCCAATCAGCCAGGGGCGGCGGCGCGAAGTGCCCGAGCGCGCATGGACGGTGTCCTGGCCGGCGGTGTCGCGGATGCCGGCAGGGCGGGGGGGCGTATTGGAAGAGGTGTTGAACATGCGGACGATCTCTTGCGGATACGCCCTGTAAAGCAGATGCCGTGCCAATCTCAAGCTATTGATTTAAATAGATTAATTTTACACGCCCGGCGTCCGCACGCCGTCCGGACGTCCGCGGCGGACGGCGGACCGCGAGAATCGAGCGTCGGGTAGTCGCGTTTGTGGTGTCGGGCGTCGATGCGTTGCGGGAGAGGGCTGGCGTACTTGGACGCCGTCTTCGCGGGTGGCTGTCTTTCTCCGTGAGGCAAGAGCTGCGTTGCCGACCGCGTAGGCAGTGCTCGGCCGCTGCGCCCGTGGTGCAGCCGGGCGAAACCGCGGCGCAGTCCATTACGAAACGGCCTCCCACACGCGCTGCTGTCTCCCCTGGATCCGGGGCGCGGACAGGAAAGTGGGCCGCCGGATTCGGGCGAGAGCGCCACGCGCTGAACGTCCCGGATATCGCCATGAAGCGGCGGTGGGCCGCGCCGCTAGAATGGCCGTCTCAACAGATAGGAGCTGGCCGGATGTGCGGAATCGTCGGTGCGATCGCGGGGCGTGATGTGGTGCCCGTCCTCGTCGAGGGCCTCAAGCGGCTGGAGTACCGCGGCTACGATTCTGCCGGCATTGCAGTCGTGACCGATGGCGCCGTCCGTCGCGTCCGCCGTACCGGTCGCGTCGCTGAGATGGAAGCGGCCGCGCGGGCGGACGGCCTGCAGGCCGGGCTCGGGATCGGTCACACGCGCTGGGCGACGCACGGCGGGGTGACCGAGACCAATGCGCATCCGCATATCAGTCACGACAGCCTCGCACTGGTGCACAACGGCATCATCGAGAACCACGAGTCGCAGCGCGAACGGCTCACCGCACTCGGCTACGTGTTCGAATCGCAGACCGATACCGAAGTCATCGCGCACCTGATCCATCACCACCAGTCGCAGGGCCTCGATCTGCTGGCCGCGCTGCAGGCGTCGGTCCGGGAGCTCGAAGGCGCGTATGCGCTGGCCGTGATCGACAAGGGTGATCCCGACCGCATGGTCGTCGCGCGCATGGGCTGTCCGCTGCTGGTGGGCCTGGGCGAGGGCGAGAACTTCGTCGCCTCCGACGTCTCGGCGATTCTGCAGGCCACGCGCCGTGTGATCTTCCTCGAGGAAGGCGACACCGCCGTCCTCACCCGGGCCGCGGTGCAGGTCTACGACGACAACGGCGACAACGTCACCCGCGACGAGCATCTGTCGGATGTCTCGCTGGCGTCGCTCGAGCTCGGCCCCTACCGCCACTTCATGCAAAAGGAAATCCACGAGCAGCCGCGCGCGCTGGCCGACACGATCGAGGCGATCATCGATGCGGCGGCGTTCGAGCCCACGCTGTTCGGCAAGGATGCGGGCGATGTGCTGCGCGAAGTGGAAGGCGTGCAGATCCTGGCCTGCGGTACCAGCTTCTATGCGGGATCCGTCGCGCGTTACTGGATCGAAGCGATCAGCGGCCTGCCGTGTTCGGTCGAGATCGCCAGCGAGTACCGCTATCGCAGCGCGGTCGCCAATCCGAAGCACCTGATCGTCACGATCTCGCAATCGGGCGAAACGCTCGACACGATGGAAGCGCTGAAGTACGCGAAGTCGCTGGGCCATACGCGCACGCTGTCGATCTGCAACGTGCCCGAGAGCGCGATCCCGCGCGCCAGCGGCCTGGTTTTCTACACCCGCGCCGGCGCTGAAATCGGCGTGGCATCGACCAAGGCGTTCACCACGCAGCTCGTCGGCCTGTTCGCGCTCGCAGTGACGTTGGCCAAGCTCAATGGTCGCCTCGATCCGGCGCAGGAAGCCGGCTACATCGAGGATCTGCGCCAGTTGCCGGGCAGCGTGCAGCACGCGCTCAATCTCGAGCCGCAGATCACGTCCTGGGCGGAGAAGTTCACGCCCCGGCACCACGCGCTGTTCCTGGGCCGGGGTGTGCATTACCCGATCGCGCTGGAAGGCGCGCTCAAGCTCAAGGAAATCTCCTACATCCACGCCGAGGCGTATCCGGCGGGCGAGCTCAAGCATGGCCCGCTCGCCCTGGTGGATGCGGAGATGCCCGTCGTCGTGATCGCGCCGAAGGACGCGCTGCTGGAGAAGGTGAAGTCAAACATGCAGGAAGTGCGCGCCCGCGGCGGCGAACTGTTCGTGTTCACCGATGCAGACAGCAACTTCAGCGCCTCCGAAGGCGTGCACGTGATCCGCACGCCGCGGCACGTCGGCGTGCTGAGTCCGATCGTCCACACCATCCCCGTGCAGCTGCTGGCGTATCACACGGCCCTGTCGAGAGGCACCGATGTCGACAAGCCCCGTAACCTGGCGAAGTCGGTCACCGTCGAATAGCGCCATTGCGGTCATGGGCCTGAACAGGCGCAGGTGTTTAACGGTCTGATACGGAAATCTGTGTCAGCCTCTTTTCAAACCGATTTCATCTATGCATAATTCGCGCCCCGCACGGCGGGCTGCTCTTCGGAGCGGCGGGCCAGGCGGGACGAGAACGACAACAGCCTTCACGCGGTGTTGACAGACTCGAAAGTCGCGGTAATATGTGCGGCTCGCTTCA
>NZ_JBDGIS010000011.1:0-47081 GCF_057657295.1 Luteimonas sp. Soil_C_16
GCTGCGCTCAGACATGGGCTGCTCTTCGACCCCGCCGCCCTGCGATGCTCGGCTCGCTTTACGGCTCGATTCAAGTCGAAAGCCGAAGCCGAAGCCGAAGCCAAAGCCGAAGCAGGGCAAGGTCAAAATGGATGACCAGCGCTACGCGCCGTTGAAGAAGCGTTTCCCGCTTTCGCGGGAATGACGGCGGTGAGGCTAAAAGCGAAGCCAAAGCAAAGCAACGCAACCAAAGCAAAGCGAAGAAACCAAAGCGACGAAGCCAAGGCAACGAGGCCAAAAAAGCGAACCCTTAACCCATCTCCACCCGCATCCGCGCCGCACGCGCCCATCGATCCGCCACCGCTGGCGATGTCAGACACGCCACCGTATCCGTCACCGTCGTTACCGCCCGTTCCAGCAATTGGATATCCGCCTCGTGCTGACGCGCGACGTGGGGATCCTCGAAGAACACTGCGCGCTGGCAGCGGCCGGATAGCACCAGATCGGCGATCTGGGCATCGCCGCCGAGCGGGCCGCTCTGGAAACGTTGCGTCCACGGTTGATCGGCCGGCCAGCCGCGTTGCCAGGCAAGATCGTTGAGCAGCTGCCCCGTGGTGCCGGTCGCGACGCGGCCGGCGAAGCGGGAGAGCAGATCGAAGTGGCGTTCGGCGAATTCCAGCATCCGCGGCTTCATCGCGTCGTGGGCGATCAGCGCGACGGTCTGGCGTTCGAAAGCGTGCAGATCGTCGGCGCCGGGATCGGCGGCGAACCCTGCATGCAGGCGCTCGCTCTCGATGAAATCGCGCGCCGAGGCCACGGTCGACAGGAACGGCTTGCCCTGGATCACGCACTGGCGTTTCAGTGCCACGGCTTCGGGAAAGATGGATGACGGATCGACCGGATCGATCAGATAGACCACGCCGTCGAGCGTGCGCTCCGGGCCGAGACCGACGATTTCCGCGACCAGGGTCATCAGGCCGCCCTCGCGGCCGTAGGGATAGCGCCGCAGGCCGGCGTGACCAGCGAGTGCATCGCGTTCGACGATCGCGTCGAAGGTGCGGCCCACGGCGTGCAGGCCGATGTCGAGTGCGCGGATGCCGGCGCCGCTGGCGTTGAGCCAGCGGAACAACGCGGCATCCGGGCGCGCGTGGTGCAGCCGGTTCGCGGCCAGCCCCAGGCGCATCAGCCCTCCATCTGTTCGAGCGCGCGGCCCTTGGTCTCGTGCACGTAGCGCAGCACGAAGAACACCGAGACGATCGCGGCGACCATGTAGATGGCGTAGGTGCCGGCCAGACCGATGCCGGCCAGCAGCACCGGGAACGTCATCGTGATCGCGAAGTTCGACGTCCACTGCGCGGCGCCGGCGACCGCGAGGCCCGAGCCGCGGATCTGGTTGGGGAACATCTCGCCGAGCATTACCCACATCACCGGGCCCCAGGACATGTTGAAGAACACCACGTAGACGTTCGCCGCCACCAGCGCGACCGTGCCCATGTGGCCGGGCAAACGCAGCTGCCCATCGACCAGTGAGCCGGTGGCGAAGGCCCAGGTCACCAGCGCCAGCGACACGGCCATGCCGACCGAGCCCACCCACAGCAGCGGCTTGCGCCCGATGCGGTCGATCAGCAGCAGCGCGACGATGCAGGCGCCGATACTCAGCGCGCCGGACAGCACGTTGATCAGCAGTGCGTCGTTCTCGGAGAAACCCACCGCCTGCCACAGCACGGCGCCGTAATAGAACACCACGTTGATGCCGACCAGCTGCTGGAACGTCGCCAGGCCGATAGCCACCCACACGATCGGACGCAGCTTGCCGGTCGTGCGGCTGACCAGATCCGAGAGCCGCGGACGGTGCTGCTCGGTGGCCAGCGAGCCCTCGATCTCGCCCAGCGTGCGCTGCGCCTGCGACGTGCCGAACAGACGCGTCAGCACCGCCAGCGCTTCATCGCGGCGGCGCTTGACCACCAGGTAGCGCGGGCTTTCGGGGATCACCAGCAGCAGCACGAGAAACGCGACCGACGGAATCGCCATCATCCAGAACATCCAGCGCCAGGCGGGCATGCCCATCCACAGCGCCTCGGTCGACGCACCCGCCGCACGCGCGAGCAGATAGTTGCTGAGAAAGGCCGCGAACAGGCCGGAGATGATCGCGATCTGCTGCACCGTGGCCAGCCGGCCGCGATAGCGGGCCGGCGCGACTTCGGCGATGTAGGCCGGCGACATCACGCTGGCCGCGCCGACGGCGAAGCCGCCGAGCACGCGCGCGACGATGAACATCACCGAGCCCGTGGCCGCGCCCGAACCCAGCGAGGACAGCAGGAACAGCACCGCGGCGATCAGCAGGACGCTGCGCCGGCCCCAGCGATCGGCCAGGCGTCCGGCGAAGAACGCGCCGATCGCGCACCCGATCAGCATCGACGCGATCTCGAAGCCATGCATCCACTCGCCGGACTGGAACGCGGCATGCAGCCCGTCCTGGGTGCCGTTGATGACGCCGCTGTCGAAACCGAACAGGAAGCCGCCGATCGTGGCGACGCAACTGATCAGGATGATCAGGCGCGTGTTCTCGCCCGCGTGGGATGTGCTCATGCCGCGTCTTCTCCGGGAAGTGGAACGGGTCGCGATCAGCGACGCAGGTACTGGTTGATCAGGTTTTCGTAGAGTTCCTGGCGGCCGCTGCGCTGCTGCGGCTCGCCGCTTCTGCTCGCGATCGCGTGCAGGTCGGTCAGCGAGCGCTCGCCGCGTGCGAAGGCCTGGCCGTCGCCGTCGTCGAAGCTCGCGTAGCGCGCGCGGCGCCAGTCTTCCATTGGCGAGGTCTCGAGCAGGGCGTGCGCGACCTCGAGGCCGCGCGCGAACGCGTCCATGCCGCCGATGTGCGCGGCGAACAGATCTTCGGCATCGGTGGATTCGCGGCGCACCTTGGCATCGAAGTTCAGACCGCCCGGCGCGAGGCCGCCCTGGCGCAGCACGACCAGCATCGCGCCGACGGTGTCGTAGAGATCGCTCGGGAACTGGTCGGTGTCCCAGCCGTTCTGCGGATTGCCGCGGTTGGCGTCGATGCTGCCGAGCATACCCGCGTCGCTGGCGACCTGCAGATCGTGTTCGAAGCTGTGGCCCGACAACGTGGCGTGGTTGGCCTCGATGTTGAGCCTGAAGTCCTGGTCCAGGCCGTGCGCGCGCAGGAAGCCGACGCAGGTCGCGCTGTCGAAATCGTACTGGTGCTTCATCGGTTCCATCGGCTTGGGCTCGATGAGGAAGGTCCCCTTGAAGCCGATGCTACGCCCGTAATCGCGCGCTGCGGTCAGGAAGCGCGCCATGTGATCCTGCTCGCGCTTCATCTGCGTGTTGTGCAGGCTGGCGTAGCCCTCGCGGCCGCCCCAGAACACGTAGTTCGCGCCGCCGAGCTCCACCGTCGCATCCAGCGCCGCCTTGACCTGCACCGCGGCGCGCGCGACGACGGCGAAGTCCGGGTTGGTCGATGCACCGTTCATGTAGCGCGGATGCGAGAACAGGTTCGCCGTGCCCCACAGCAGCTGCATGCCGGTGGCCTGCTGGCGCTGCTTGGCCAACGCGACCATGTGCTGCAAATTCTGTTCGTACGTGCCGATGTCGTCGGCATCCGGCGACAGGTCGACGTCGTGGAAGCACCAGTACGGCACGCCGAGCTTGGTGAAGAATTCGAACGCCGCATCCAGACGCGCTTCGGCCTTGTGCAGCGCCGTGCCGGTGCCGGCGTCCCACGGATACGCGCGCGAGCCTGGGCCGAAAGGATCGGCGCCGTTGCCGCAGAAGCTGTGCCAGTAGCAGGCGGCGAACCGCAGGTGCTCGGCCATCGTGCGGTCGCCGATCTTCTTGGTCGCGTCGTAGACCTTGAATGCCAGCGGATTGTCGGAGTCCAGGCCTTCGAACGCGATGCGCTCGATGCCGGGGAAGAACGTGGTGTCGCCGGTGAAAACCTGGGTGGACATGTCGGGATTCCGTGGTCGGTCGTGGGGGCGGGCGATCAGGCGCGGTAGAGCGGGGCGATCGCGTCGAGATGGCGCTCGAAGGCGCGGTACTGCGTGCGGTAGGCGTCGACGCTGGCGGCATCGGGCTGCGCGGCGGCCGCGTCGTCGAGCTGCACGTGTGCATCGACGAGGTCGACCAGCGGAGCCCGGTCGCCCGCATGGCGCTGCAATGCCCACAGCGCCTGCAGCGCGGCGCCGAACGCGGCACCTTCGGGTTGTGTGGGCACCGAGACCGGCAGGTCGAGCATGTCGGCGGCCATCTGCCGCCAGGCCGCGCTGCGGCTGCCGCCGCCGGTGAGCAGCAGGGTGTCGAAACGCAGGCCCGCATCGAGGAATGCATCAAAGCCGCTGCGCAGGCTGCAGGTCGCGCCTTCCATCGCTGCGCGCACCAGGTGTGCGGGCGTCATGTTCGACGGCGTCATGCCATGCAGGCAGCCGCGGCCGGCCGGCATGTTCGGCGTGCGTTCGCCGTTGAAGAACGGCAACAGCAGCAGACCGTCGGCGCCCGGCGACGTGTCGGCCAGCAGCGCTTCGCGTGCGGCGGTGGATAGCCCCAGCAGCCGGCCGATGGTCTCGGTGGCGACGGTGCAGTTCATCGTGCAGATCAATGGCAGCCAGCCATCGGCCGAAGCGCAGAACGCGGCCCAGCGTGCAGCGTCGTCGACCACCGGCTGCGCGGCATGCGCGAACAAGGTGCCCGAGGTGCCGAGACTCATCGTCAGACGTCCGGGCACGACATTGCCGGTACCGATCGCCGCCATCATGTTGTCGCCGCCGCCGACCGACACGCGCACGTCCGGCGACAGGCCCAGCGGTTCGGCCGTCGCCGCGCGGATCGGCACGCTGGCGTCCGCGTCGAGCAGCGGCGGCAGGCACAGCGTCAGGTCACGGTCGGGATCGATCGCCGCGAGCAGCTCGGGCGACCAGCGCCGCGTGCGCACGTCCAGCCAGCCGGTGCCCGAGGCATCGCCGGCTTCCATGAAACGTTCGCCGGTCAGCCAGAAATTGAGATAGTCGTGCGGTAACAGCACGGTCCGCATCGCGCGCCAGGCATCGGGCCGGTGCGTGCGCGTCCAGGCGAGCTTCGAGGCGGTGTAGCCGGCGAGGATCGGGTTACCGGTCGCGGCGATGCAGCCGGCCTCGCCGCCGACCGCCGCCATGATCGCGTCGCATTCGGCCCGCGTGCTGGTGTCGCACCACAGCTTGACCGGCGCGACGACCGCGCCCGCCGCATCCACCGGCACGAAGCCGTGCTGCTGCCCGGACACGCCGATCGCGCGGATGCGCTGGCGGATGTCGGGCGCGATCTGCGCGAAGCAGTAGGCGATCGCTGTCGTCCACCAGTCGGCCTGCTGTTCGCGGGTGCCATCGTCGCGTTCGATCAACGCCAATGCCGCGCTGGCGGCGGCGACCATGTGACGGCGGCCGGTATCGTAGACCAGCAGCTTGACGCTCTGCGTACCGGCATCGATGCCGGCGACGAGCGTCACGTTGACACCTGTTGACGCATGCTGGACTGGCTGGCTATCGGTGTCATTCTGGCGCGGACCATGGCGGCTCGGATCGTTGCGACTGTAGCGGCGCGGTCCGTAAAAGCCTTGCTGCGACGCAAAATGATGGATCGGAGTGCGTCTGTTAGGGTCGGTTGACTATCGGTGTCATCCGCATGGATGCACCTGCCGTTTCCGTCTGGAGTTGCTGATGTCGCGATCGATGTTGCGTGCCCCCGTTCTCGCTGCCTGCTGTGTGGCCGGCCTGTCGTTCGCCACGGCTGCATTCGCTGCGCCACCCGCCAGTGCCGGGTCCGAATCGTCTCCCTGGGCCCGCGGGATCGAAAACCAGCGCCAGGCCGATCTGGGTGACGGCACCTTCCTCAATCCGGTGTTCGCGGGCGATCGCCCCGATCCGTCGGTGCTCAAGGACGGCGACGACTACTACCTCACGCTGTCCTCGTTCGACGCCTATCCCGGCCTGCCGCTGTGGCATTCGCGCGATCTGGTGAACTGGCAGCCGCTGGGGCATGCGATCACGAAGAACGTCGGCTCGATCTGGGCGCCGGACATCATCAAGTACGGCGAGCGCTACTACATCTACTTCCCCGCCCGCACCGGCGGCACCGAAGGCAGCGAGCGCAGCAATTACGTGGTCTGGGCCGACGACATCAAGGGGCCGTGGAGCGAGCCGGTCGACATTGGCCTCGGCCGTTACATCGATCCCGGCCACGCGGTCGGCGAGGACGGCAAGCGCTATCTGTTCCTCAGCGGCGGCGCCTACGTGCAGCTGTCCGATGACGGCCTGCGCGTCGTCGGCGAGCCCAAGCACGTCTACGACGGCTGGCAGTATCCCGAAGAGTGGGATGTCGAGGCTTACGCGCAGGAAGGCCCGAAGATCAATTTCCGCGACGGCTGGTATTACATGACCACCGCCGTCGGCGGTACGGCCGGCCCGCCGACCGGCCACATGGTGATCACCGCGCGCTCGCGTTCGATCCACGGCCCGTGGGAGAACTCGCCGCACAACCCGATCGTGCGCACCGTGGATCGCAGCGAGCCGTGGTGGTCGCGGGGCCACGCGACGATCGTCGAAGGCACCGACGACCGCTGGTGGATGATCTATCACGGCTACGAGAACGGGTACTGGACGCTCGGCCGACAGGCGCTGCTCGAACCGATCGAGTGGACCGACGACGGCTGGTTCGTCGCCAGGGGTGGCGATCTCGGCCAGCCGCTGGCCAAGCCGGCCGGCGAGTCGGTGGGTCAGCACGGCATGGCGCTGTCGGACGATTTCAGCGGCAGCACCCTGGGCGCGCAGTGGGCGTTCTACAACCCGACGCAGACCGAGTACGCGCGCTTGGGCTTTGGGGACGGCACCTTGTCTCTGCAGGGCAAGGGCACGCAGCCGCGTGACAGTTCGCCGCTGACGATGATCGCCGGCGACAAATCCTACGAATTCCAGGTGGAAATGGAGATCGAGCCGGGCGCGCAGGGCGGGGCGCTGCTGTTCTATAGCGACAAGCTCTACGTCGGCGTGGGCAGCAACGGCGAGCGTTTCATCATGCATCGCTACGGCGAAGAGCGGCCCAGCCAGATCGCGCCCAGCGCAACTGGCGGAAAGCTGTGGATGCGGGTCAGGAACGACCGGCACATCGTCACCATCCACACCAGCACCGACGGCGAGCGCTGGACCAAGTACCCGGTGCAGATGGAGATCTCGGGGTATCACCACAACGTGGCCGGCCGCTTCCTCGCGGTGAAGCCGGCGATCTACGCCGCCGGCGACGGCAAGGTGCATTTCCGGAACTTCCAGTACCGCGCGCTCGACTGAGCGGGCTTCGCTGCACCGGAGCGTCGTCGACGCGGCGCTCCGGGATCTGCCGCTAGAATGGAAACCGCGCGACAACCCGACAGACGGAACGACCGATGCCCGCAGCGAAGAAGACCCCGAAGGCAGCGGTGCCGACCGACCTGAAACGCCCGGCGACGATCAATGACATCGCCCGGCTCGCCGGTGTGTCGAAGAAGACCGTGTCGCGGATCATCAACCACTCGCCGCTGGTCCGTCAGGACACGCGCGAGAAGGTCGAAACTCTGATGCGCGAGGTCGGCTACTCGCCTGATCCGCTGGCGCGCGGACTCGCCTTCCGCCGCTCGTTCCTGATCGGCATGGTCTACGACAACCCGACCGCGCAGTTCATCGTCAACATGCAATACGGCGCGTTGGATTCGCTGCGTGGATCGGGCTTCGAGCTGGTGGTGCATCCCTGCGACAGCCGCAGCCCTGATTACGTCGATGGTGTGCGCCGCTTCGTGCAGCAGCAGAAACTGCACGGCGTGATGCTGGTGCCGCGCGTGTCGGAAGATCCGGCGTTGGCGGCGATGCTCGATTCGATCGGCGTGCGTTACGTGCGCATCGCCGCCGTGTCGATGGACAAGCCCGAACGCATGGTGGTCACGCACGATCACGACGGCGCCGCAGAAGTGGCCGATTATCTGCAGTCGCTGGGCCATCGCGACATCGCCCTGATCACCGGCCCGCGCGATTACCGCTCGTCGATCGAACGCACCGGCGGCTTCCTGTCGGCGCTGCAGAAGCGCGGCATCGACCTGCCCAAGTCGCGCGTCGTCGAAGCCGGTTACACCTTCGAATCCGGCGTCGCCGCGGCAGAAAAGCTGCTGTCGGCGAAGAAGCGTCCGACCGCGATCTTCTGCGGCAACGACGAGATGGCCGCCGGCGTCTACCGCGTGGCGATGCGCGACGGCATCAACGTGCCGCGCGACCTGTCGGTGGTCGGCTACGACGACAGCCCGCTGGCGACGCGTCTGTGGCCGCCGCTGACGTCGGTCCGCCGTGACACCCGCGACACCGGTCGCATCGCCGCGGCGATGCTGATCCAGCCCGAAGACGGCCCCCGGCCACTGGCCAGCGTGCGTCCGCATCTGATCCTGCGGGATTCCTGCCAGCCCCCGAAGTAAGACGCTGTCTGCCGCCGACGGCGGCAGACGCCAGTGCCCCTCTCCTCCGGGAAAGGGGAGGGCCGGCTGCGAAGCAGATGGTGGTTGAGGGCCTCTTGCTGCGGTTCGGCCCACAGCCTCGTGCAAGGTATCTGAGCTGAGGCCGTGCGTTCAGAGCTAGAGGCCAACCGGAATTGAACGCCCTCATTCCGGCGCAGGCCGGAATCCAGCGACTTTGACCAACTGAACCATTACGAGTGCTTGTGGATGCGCACGAGGGTTGGCCGAGACGGTCCTGCGTGGGACGCGCCGTCCGCGGTCTTGGTTAAAGCCACTGGATTCCGGCCTTCGCCGGAATGACAGGAAAGAAACAGCGCGCGCCGAGCTCCGCCATCGCTCGGCAACCGATGGAAGTCTGGACCCATGCCGCGCCGCGGAATGACACCGGTTACCGGACATCATAGAATGGCTGCTCGCGCAAGCGCACGGCGCCGTGCCGTGGTGACCGTGCGCCGTCCCGTCCGGAGCCCGCCATGTACCAGAAGACCTATCACGCGACCCACCCCGGTGTGATGCAGGGCATCGACAACGACGCGCTGCGCGATCTGTATCTGCTCGACGGCCTGTTCGTCGACGACGCGATCCGCCTGAGCTACACGCATTACGAGCGCTTCGTCATCGGCGGCGCCTCGCCGGTCGCCGGTCCGCTGTCGCTGCCTGCGCAGACCGAGCCCGCATCGGCTGCCGGGCGTCCGTTCCTCGAGCGTCGCGAGCTGGGCATCGTCAATGTCGGTGCAGGTGCCGGTACGGTGACCGTCGACGGCACCGCGTATGCACTCGCGCCGAAGGATGGCCTCTACGTGCCGATGGGCAGCGCCGAGGTCGTGTTCGCGTCCGACGATGCGTCCGCGCCGGCGAAGTTCTATCTCGCTTCGACCCCGGCGCACGCGCGTTTCGAGACGAAGAAGATCTCGATCTCCGACGCGGTGCCGCTCGAGCGCGGCGCGCTGGAGACCAGCAACGAACGCACGATCTACCAGTGCATCGTGCCGGCCACCTGCCAGTCCTCGCAGCTGCTGCTGGGCCTGACGATCCTCAAGCCGGGCAGCGTCTGGAACACGATGCCGCCGCATCTGCACGACCGGCGCAGCGAGGTCTATTTCTACTTCGATCTCGGCGACGCCGACCGCGTCTACCACTTCATGGGCGAGCCGCATGCGCAGCGCCACATCGTGGTCCAGAACAACGAGGCCGTCGTATCACCGCCGTGGTCGATCCACATGGGCGCCGGCACGTCGAACTACTGCTTCATCTGGGCGATGGGCGGCGAAAACCTCGACTACACCGACATGCACGTGCTGGACATCTGCCAGCTCAAGTAACCGGCCGCACGTGGCCACCACCCGCATCGCAACAGGGAGCAACGCAATGACGAATCCGTTCAGTCTCGAAGGCAAGGTCGCGCTGGTCACCGGCGCCAACACCGGCCTGGGGCAGGGTATCGCAGTGGCACTGGCGGAAGCCGGCGCCGACATCGCCGCTGCAGGCATCAGCCCGCCGACCGAGACCGAAGCCAAGGTCAAGGCGCTGGGCCGCAGGTTCGTGTCGATCGAAGCCAACCTGACCAGCATCGAGCCGGTCGCGCGTCTGCTCAAGGAAACGCTCGACGGCCTCGGTGGCGTCGACATCCTGGTCAACAACGCCGGCCTGATCCGCCGCGCCGACGCGGTCGATTTCAGCGAGCAGGACTGGGACGACGTCATGAACGTCAACATCAAGTCCGCGTTCTTCCTGTCGCAGGCCGTCGGCCGCCACTTCATCGCGCAGGGCAGCGGCAAGATCATCAACATCGCGTCGATGCTGTCGTTCCAGGGCGGCATCCGCGTGCCGTCGTACACGGCCAGCAAGTCGGGCATCGCCGGCATCACCCGCCTGCTCGCCAACGAGTGGGCCGGCAAGGGCGTCAACATCAACGCCATCGCGCCAGGCTACATGGCGACCGACAACACCGCGCAGCTGCGCGCCGACGAAGCCCGCAACAAGTCGATCCTCGATCGCATCCCGGCCGCGCGCTGGGGCGAGCCTTCGGATCTCGGCGGCACCGCGGTGTTCCTCGCCAGCCGCGCGTCCGATTACGTCAATGGCGCGGTGATCCCGGTCGACGGCGGCTGGCTCGCGCGCTGATCCACGCACGTTTTCCGGCAGGCCCGTCCTATCGGCCGGCCTGCCGTTTCTTTCCCCTTCGAACACGCAAGAGAGACACGCAATGAAAATCGCACTGATGCAGGAATTCAGCCAGGCCGCCAAGAACCCGGTCGTGCTGGAGCAGCTCAACACCGTCGCCGCGGACAAGGGCCACACGGTCTTCAACGTCGGCATGGACGGCGACAACGACCACCGCCTGACCTACATCCACCTCGGCATCTGTGCCTCGCTGCTGCTGAACTCGAAGGCCGTCGATTTCGTCGTCGCCGGCTGCGGCACGGGCCAGGGCGCGCTGATGTCGCTCAACGCATGGCCGGGCGTGTACTGCGGCTACTGCATCGAGCCGACCGACGCGTTCCTGTTCGCGCAGGTCAACAACGGCAACGCGCTGGCACTGCCGTTCGCCAAGGGCTACGGCTGGGGAGCGGAAATCAACATCCGCTACATCTTCGAAAAGGCATTCGACGGCGAGCGCGGCCAGGGCTACCCGGCCGAGCGCAAGGAATCGCAGATGACCAACGCCGGCATCCTGGCCGACGTCAAAAAGGGCGCGTCGAAGGATTTCGTCGAAGGCCTGAAGGCGATCGACCAGACACTGGTGAAGCAGGCCGTCGGCGGCGAGCGCTTCCAGAAGGCGTTCTTCGACAATGCGCAGGACGAGGCCATCGTCGCCTACGTCAAGGGTGTGCTGGGCCAGTAAGCCCCGCGCGACACCATTGCACGACGCAGGCCGCCGCCAGAGTGCGGCGGTCTGCGGCTTCCATCCGGATTCCTGCGGAGCGCACTCACGATGAAACGTCTGTTGTCGCTGCTGCTCCTGGGTGCCGCGGGCACCGCGTTCGCCGCACCGCCCGCATCGCACCGCATCTTCATCGCCGGTGATTCCACCGCGGCGACCTACGGCGCCGAGCGCGCGCCACAGGCCGGCTGGGGCCAGAAATTTCCGGACTGGACCGCCGAAGGCTGGGAAATCCGCAACCACGCGGTGGGCGGGCGCAGCACGCGCAGCTTCATCGACGAAGGCCGGCTCGACGCGATCGCCAGCGAGATTCGCGCAGGCGACGTCCTGCTGATCCAGTTCGGCCACAACGATGCCAAGCGCGAGGACGCCACGCGCTATACCGATCCTGCGACCGACTACCCGCAGCTGCTGCAGCGTTATGTCGAGGTCGCCCGCACACACGGCGCCACGCCGATCCTGATCACCCCGGTCGCGCGCCTGCTCTACGACTTCCGTTCGCTGGTCGACACGCATGGCCGCTACACGCTGGCGATGCAGGCCCTGGCGGAACGCGAAGGCGTTGCGCTGATCGATCTCAACGCCACGTCCAGCGACTGGATCCGCGTGCACGGGGAAGACGGCGCCAAGCCCTATTTCATGTTCACGCAGGGCAAGACCGACGGCACCCATTTCAGCGAGGCCGGCGCGGATGCCGTCGCCTGTCTCGTCGCCGCCGGCTGGCGCGGTATCGATGCCGGCGCGCCGGTGAAGGCCGTGACCGCGGCCGAGTGCAACGCCTTGCCGGCGCCGCCTCTGGCGCCCGTGTCGCCCTCGGTCGTCGTGCAGGAGCGCGACATCGCGATCGAACAGCCCGGCCCGCACGAGGGGCTCGGCACGACGACGGCGTACCCGTTCTTCTCCGACGCCACCGGCTTCGATCTGATCTTCCGCAAGCGCGCCTTCCATCCCGGCGCGACGATCGGCGACCACGTCAACGACAAGGACGAGATCTACTACGTGCTGTCGGGCCGCGGTCGCTTGACGCTGAACGACACCGTCCGCGAGGTCGGGCCGGGTGACGCGATCCTGACCCGCAACGGCGACCGCCACGCGCTGGCGCAACTCGGCGACGAGGAACTGGTGATCTTCATCGTGTATCAGCCGGTGAAGCGCTGACCGATCCGCTGACGGGGCGCGGCCTGCCGCGGGCACCGGCATGACGAAACGGACCGCGGCGGCGGTCCGATGGCACAGCCCCCGCTGATCGGCGAAAATAGGGCCGTCGCTGATCCCGAACGATCGGCGGCACGGCCACACACCCGGCGCCTCGCGCCACTGTCGTGACCGCTCCACGCCCGCGACGGCCGACCCGCCGATGCACCGCATGCTTTCCCCCGCTCGACATCGGCGCCCCGCGTCCGACACGTCGCGCACGCCCACGGACACGCTCTTGAATTCGACCTCCGCTCCGCTTCCGTCCGCCGACGCCGACGACTCCCTGCCGCAGCGCGCCCGTATCGCATTCGAGCTGCTCGAGGCGATCCGCGACGACCGCCGCGTGCTCGAAGCGCTGCCCGACGAAGACCGCATCCGCCTGCTGCAGGCGGTCGCGCTGGTGCATCACCCGGAGCCGCGCGCGCGTCGCAAGCAGGCCAAGGAAGCGCTGCGAGAAGCCAACCGCGAGAAGGTGCGGCGCACCGAGGCGCTGCTCGACCAGACCGGCATCCGCGTGCTGCGCAGCAAACCGGTGTTCACCACGCCGAACTATTTCCCGCCGCAGCCGCCCGGCCAGCACGATCCGCGCAATGCCGCGCCGGAGGAACCCCGGTTCGCCGAATCGCCGGAGCTGCTGCACTGCTACGTCTGCAAGCGGAAGTACACGCAGATCCATCATTTCTACGACCAGCTGTGCCCGACCTGCGCGGCGCTGAACTTCGTCAAGCGCACCGAGACCGCCGACCTCACCGGGCGTGTCGCGCTGCTGACCGGCGGCCGGGTCAAGATCGGCTATCAGGCCGGTCTGAAGCTTTTGCGTGCGGGCTGTTCGCTGATCGTCACCACGCGTTTCCCGCGCGACTCCGCGCAGCGCTACGCGCAGGAGCCGGATTTCGGCGAGTGGGGCCATCGGCTGGAAGTGTTCGGCCTGGATCTGCGCCACACGCCCAGCGTCGAGGCGTTCTGCGCCGAACTCGTCGCCACGCGCGACCGGCTCGACTTCATCGTCAACAACGCCTGCCAGACCGTGCGTCGCCCACCGGCGTTCTACGCACACATGATGGCCGGCGAGACCGCCGCACTGCACGACCTGCCCGAACACGTGCGCAAGCTCGTCGGCGGTTACGAGGGCCTGCGCGCGGCGGATCTGCTGCCGGGCGGCAGCCAGTCGCTGGTCGAGAGCAGCGCGGGGCGCGCCGGGCTCGCGCGCGCCGCGGAACTGTCGCAGGTGCCGCTGCTCGCCGACGAGCTGGTCGGCCAGGCGCATCTGTTTCCGGAAGGCCGCGTCGACAAGGATCTGCAGCAGGTCGATCTGCGTGGGCGCAACTCATGGCGCCTGCAGATGGACGAAGTGCCGGCGGTCGAGCTGCTGGAAACGCAGCTGGTCAATGCGGTCGCGCCCTTCATCCTCAACGCGCGTCTGAAGACGTTGATGACGCGCAGTCCCGAGCGCGACAAGCACATCGTCAACGTGTCCGCGGTCGAGGGGCAGTTCTACCGCAACTTCAAGACCACCAAGCATCCGCACACCAACATGGCAAAGGCCGCGCTCAACATGATGACGCGCACCTCGGCCGCGGATTACCACGGCGACGGCATCCACATGAACGCCGTCGACACCGGCTGGGTGACCGACGAGGATCCGGTGGAGATCGCCGAGCGCAAGATCGTCGAGGAACGCTTCCATCCGCCGCTCGACATCGTCGACGGTGCGGCGCGCATCGTCGATCCGATCATCGACGGCATCAACACCGGCACCCACGTCTGGGGTCAGTTCCTCAAGGACTACAGGCCGACGGACTGGTGAGCCGTCGCAGCGCCGGTGCGCCTCAGCCGCCGGCGTCCTCGATCGCCTTGCGTTGACGCGCCGCATCGGCATCGACCGCAGCCTGCGCCGCGCGTGCGTCGTCGAGCGGTTTCTGCATCGCGTCGCGCAACTGCGTGGCCTGCGGTTCGGCCGGTTTTTCCGTCGGCTCGTTCGGCGGCGGCGTACAGGCCGCGCAGCCGAGCAGCAGCAGCGCAGCGATGCCGACGCGGGCGCGGTGATGGATACGGACGAGATGCGGAACCATGCGTTGACTGGACATGCGGCACTCCGACGGGCGGGCTCGGCGCTATCCTAACGCCGACGCAGATTGGGGGAATGTCGATGGATCCGCACCGCTGGCGCCTGGATGGACAACTGGCCCTCGTCACCGGCGGCAGCGCCGGTATCGGCCGCGCGATCGCGCGTGAACTGACCGGCTTCGGCGCGACGGTGCTGATCGTCGGCCGCAACGGGGACGCGCTGGAATCGACGCGCGACGAACTGCTCGAGGAATTTCCGCAGGCCGACGTGCGCGCGATGATCGCCGACGTCGTCGACGAGGAGCAGCGCCGCGAAATCCTCGACTGGGTCGAGGACCAGGGCGACGGCCTCGACATCCTAGTCAACAACGCCGGCGGCAACCTCAGCCGCGCGGCGAACGACTACGCCGAGGACGAGTGGCGCGAGATCTTCGAGGTCAACGTGTTCAGCGCCTTCGAACTCGCGCGCTACGCGCATCCGCTGCTCGCGAGTCGCGGCAGCTCGGCGATCGTCAACGTCGGCAGCGTGTCGGGCATCACCCACGTGCGCAGCGGCGCGCCCTACGGCATGAGCAAGGCGGCGCTGCACCAGATGACCCGCAACCTCGCGGTCGAATGGGCCGAGGACGGCATCCGCGTCAACGCGGTGGCGCCGTGGTACATCCGCACGCGGCGCACCTCGGGTCCGCTGTCGGATCCCGACTATCTCGACGACGTGCTGCTGCGCACGCCGATGGGGCGCATCGGCGAACCGGAAGAAGTCGCGGCGGCAGTTGCCTTCCTGTGCCTGCCGGCTTCGGCCTACATCACCGGCGAATGCATCGCGGTCGACGGAGGATTCCTGCGCCATGGTTTCTGAGCCGATGGACGTCGCGCCGCGCGCGCCCCTGCTGGTGCGCAGCACGTCGCCGGTGCAGTGCATCCTGGCGTTCGCAGCAGGCGCCGGCCTGCAGCATGCGTTCAGTCTGCCGTTGGCGCCGGAAGGCAGCCGCGCCGCATTGCATCTGCTGGGGACGGTGCTGGCCGACGCCGGTCTGGTGCTCGCCGTCTGGGCCTTCGCGCTGTTCGCGCGGCGCAGGACCACGATCATCCCCGCGCATACGCCGGCGCGACTGATCGAGCGCGGCCCGTTCCGGTGGACGCGCAATCCGATCTACCTGGCCCAAGTGCTGGCTTACGTCGGACTGGCCCTGATGCTGGATCTGCCCTGGGCGCTGTTGCTGCTGCCGTTGCCCGTGCTGGCCCTGCAGTACGCGATCATTCCGTTCGAGGAAGCGCGACTGCGCGCGTGTTTCGGCGCCGATTACGAGCGCTATCGGACGTCCGTCCCGCGCTGGCTCTAGTCGGCTGCGGGCGCGATGCCCGCGCTCCGGCCACACGTGCTGTCGCGCCAGGTGGTGAACAGCTGCTCGTATTCCAGACGCAGCGGATCCTGCGCACGGCCCTGCGCATAGCGCCAGCGGAACTCCGCTTCGCGCACGCGGGTTTCCCAGGTGCTGCACAGCGCGTCGGCCGGGACCGCCTCGCAGACATCCGCGACCTGCTCGCAGGCCTGGCCCGCTGCCATGCCGGGCAGTCCGCCGATGCCGACGGTCTGCATCGGTCGGCAGCGCAGGGGCGGGGTGTCGTCCTCGCGCCAATAGGTGCTGTTGTCGAAGACGCGGCAGGCGAACAGTGCGGGCGGCGGCTCGGGCGCATCGTCGTCCTCGCGCGGCGTCACCGGTTCGGCGGCGGGCAGACGCGAGATCAGCGGCACCTGCGGCGCGGCGACCGGCGTCGCGGGCGGCGACACGAAGGCGGGCATCGGCGCGGCCATTTCCACCACGCGACGTTCCTGCGTATGGCCGGCGGGGCAGGCGGTGCCGTTCTGGAACGTCACCGCGCCGGCCGGATCGGTGCAGCGGTAGATCACCGTGGTCACCGCCTCGCTGCCGCCACTCGCCAGCGCGCACGCGAGCGCGATGGCTCCCACAGCCCTGCGGTTCACCGGTCGCAATCCTGCGACAGACGGGTGTTGATGGTCTGCTCTTCGTTCGTCAGCTGGCTGCGTTCGGTCGGCTGCGCGTTGAAGAAGCGGCGGCGGATCTCTTCGCGACGATTGCCCAGCAGGCTGCAGACTTCGCCCTGTGGCATCTGCCGGCACTCGTCGCGGATCCAGGTGCCCGCGCCGTAGTAGCCGCCGCGCGCGCGTGGACGTGTGTCGACACCGGAATCGACTTCGATGCTGCCGCGTCCGTCGCCGGCCTCGACACGCGCCGAAGGTCCACGTCGCGCCGGCCCGTAGCCCAGTGTCCACAACGGCACCCAGCGTGGATTGCCCTCCGACGAATCGCTGGTGTAGCTGCTGCCATCGGGTCGCACGCAGCGGTACATCGGCTGCGGTGGACGCATCACGATCACTTGCGGCGCCGGCGGATCGGCGACGGCCGCGGTGGGTCCGCTCGCGCGCGGCGGCAGTGGCGTGCCGTCGACGGGGCGCAGCATGTTGCGCACTTCCTGCGTCGCGCCGTCCGCGCAGGGCGAGTCGCGCAGGGCGACGCGGCCACTCGCGTCGGTGCAGCGGTAGACGGTGACCTGCGGCGGCGTGTCCGCCATGACCGGCAGTGCCGACGCGCAGGCGAGGGCCGCCAGCAGCGTCGTCGCGAGGAATGTGCGAAAGCGGAGTCGTGAGCGCATGGCCCCATCATGGGACGTTGAAAGCGCTGCGGAAACCCGCAGCTTCTTGAATGGGGACCTGTAATTCAGGGGACGCATACACGACGTGCGCACGCCATCGGATTCCGCCGTGCTGCATTGCGGGATGTAACCGCTTTCAATGGGTGTTAGCGTCCGCCTCACTGACGAGGGCGGACGTTCGAATGAGCGCGGGGGCGGTCGGATACGGGGACCATGCGGCAGCAGGCCGCCGGGCAGGTTCGGCCTTTCCGGCCCCGATGATCGTCCTCGTAGACGGCGACGCGGCGCGGGATTACGATGCGCGCCGACCCGCCCCACCACGCCCCCTCCTGACCCGAGGCCGCGCGGTTGACGCAGGCGCCGGCGCCCGCCGCGACCCGTGCCCCAGCATGGACCGCGACCAGGCGCGATCGGTAGGACGCCGATCCGGCCAGGAAGTGGATGCAACCCGGCATCCGCGCTCCGTCCCGTCGACATACAGGTCCATGTGCGCGACCGAAGCGCCGGCGAAGACCGGTGCGCGGTTGCGCGTGGGCGTGCCGCAAGTGCTGTGCCGCTGTGCCGTTGTCCCGACCCCACAACAACAATTCGAATCACGTAACGGAAATCCCTCGGAGGGGATGCCATGAAAGCCAACCGCACCTCGCGTGCCCCCAAGCCCAGTCTGCTCGCGTGCGCGCTGCTGGGGTGTCTCGTCGTCGCGACGCCTGCGTTCGCCCAGTCCACCGGCGCCACGCTGCGCGGCCAGGTCTCCTCCCAGGCCGGGGCTGAAGCCGGCACCACGGTGACCGCGACCAACGTCGCCACCGGTGCATCGCGTCGCGTGCAGACGAATGCCAACGGCAGCTACACCCTGCCGGGCCTGCCGCCGGGTACCTACCGCGTCGACGCAGGCGGCGCCTCGCAGACGGTCACGGTGACGGTCGCTTCGACCTCGACGCTGAACCTCACCGGCACGACCAGCGAGACGCCGACCCAGGGCGGTGACGTGACCGACATCGGCGCCGTGCGCGTGACTGCGCCCGTGCTGCGCGAGGTCAAGACCTCCGAAGTGGGCAACACGATTTCCCTGCGCCAGATCCAGCAGCTGCCGCAGGCCACGCGCAACTTCCTCGAGTTCGCGGACGTCGTGCCGGGCATGGTGTTCGAGATCGACGGCAACGGAAACACCAAGCTCCGCGGCGGCGCATCGAACGCGAGCGCCGGCAACCTGTACATCGACGGCGTGGGCCAGAAGAGCTACGTGCGCAGCGGCGGCATCGCCGGCCAGGCGGACACGCAGGGCAATCCGTTCCCGCAGCTTGCCGTCGGCGAGTACAAGGTCATCACTTCAAACTACAAGGCCGAATACGGCCAGATCAGCGGCGCGGCGATCACCGCGGCGACCAAGTCCGGTACCAACGAGTTCGAAGGCGAAGTGTTCTACCGCTTCACCGACCAGGATCTGCGCGAAGAGCGCCCCGACGAGGGGACCAGCGGCAAGATCGACTCGCAGACCAAGGAATACGGCTTCGCGTTCGGCGGCCCGATCCTGCAGGATCGCCTGCACTTCTTCGTGGCCTACGAGGGCAAGGAGAACATCGTGCCCAAGAGCGTGCAGGCCGACAACAACGCGCTGCCGTTCGTCGGGCTGCTGCCGGCCAACCTGTCGAGCCAGTACGGCGCGGCCAACATGCCCTTCGAACAGGATCTGGTCTTCGGCAAGCTGACCTTCGAGGCAAGCGACAACGACCGCATCGAGCTGAGCACGCTGTACCGCGACGAGACCCAGACGGCGAACGTCGGCGGTATCAACAACCTCGAGCAGGCGACCGAGAAGCTCAATACCGACAAGCGCAGCAACCTGCGCTGGCAGCATTACTCGGACAACTGGATCAACGAGCTGATCGTCGGCACCGAGGATTCGTCCAACAATCCGAACGCGACGAGCCTGGGCAACGGCATCATCTACAAGTATCTCGCGCCGCGTCCGAACTCGACCGACGTCGACGAATACGCCTTCCTCGCCACTGGTCCCGCCGGCGGCCTGAGCGTGCAGAACAAGAGCCAGAAGGGCTGGTTTCTGCAGAATGCGTTGACCTTCAACAGCTTCGAATGGCGTGGCGAACACACCATCAAGATGGGCTTCAACTACAAGGATGTGGAACTGACCTCGCAGGATGCGGCGTCGATCAATCCGCAGTTCTCGTATGCCGTCAATGCCGCCGGCGTCGCGGCCACGCCGTACCGCGTGGATTTCGTCGCCCCGTACAACACACCCGGCCAGCGTGCGACGGTGGTGTCGCCGTCCAAGCAGTACGGCGTCTTCATCCAGGACGACTGGGCGGTCAACGACAAGCTGATCGTCAACCTCGGTCTCCGCTACGACTACGAGGACACCCCGGCCTACACCGACTTCGTGACCTCGCAGGGCATCGTCGATGCGCTCTACGGCGACGATCCGGATATCGCCGGCACCCAGCCGTGGGCGAACCGTCTGCTGGCCAGCGGCATCGACGTGGCCGACTACATCAGCACCGGCAACAACCGCAAGAACTTCAAGGACGCCTGGGCACCGCGCTTCGGCTTCTCCTACGATTTCTTCGGTGACGAGACGGCCGTGCTGCACGGTGGCGCCGCGCGTTCCTACGACCGCAACCTGTTCGAGCAGCTCGCGCTCGAGACCAGCAAGGCCGCGCTGTCGCCGGTCGCCGTCTACTTCCAGAACCCTGCGACGGGCCAGTGCTATCGCGCCGATCGCGTGTGCGTGCCGTTCGAGCAGCGCTACCTCGACGGGATCGACCAGCTCAACGGCATCCCGGGCGTCAGCGGCAGCGCCGAGCTCTTCATGTTCAAGAACGAGCTCAAGACGCCGTACAGCGACCAGTTCAGCCTGGGCATCAGCAACCAGGTCGGCGAGTGGCTGACCGACGTGACGTTCCAGCGCGTGCTGAGCTACGACGGCTTCGCGATGTCGCTGATCAACCGCTACCCGGACGGCTCGTACTTCCAGAACGGCAGCGCGCCGTGGGGCGAGCCGGTGCCCGGCTTCCAGAACACGATCATCGGCATGAACGGTCTGGAGCAGCGCAGCAGCCAGGTCCTGCTGTCGGCCGAGCGTCCCTACACCGAGGAATCGGGCTGGGGCCTCAACCTGGCCTACACGCACACCAGCGCACGCCAGAACCGCAACATCGACGAGCCCTTCGCGTTCGACAAGGCCACGATCCACGACTATCCGTTCGTGAAGTCGAATGCGGCTTCGGCGCACCGTTTCGTCGCGTCCGGCTCGATCGACGGTCCGTGGGACATCACCCTCGGCGCGAAGATCGTGCTGGCGACGCCCGAGCCGATCAACACGATCGCCTGCTTCGGCGTCACCGATCCCGATGGCGCGACCTGCCAGCAGGTGGCGGCCACGCCGCCGGGCGCCGGCAAGTTCATCATCGGCGGCGACATCTGGGGCTACCGCACGGTGGACTTCCAGGCGAGCAAGGATTTCACCATCGCAGGCAACTTCAAGCTGTCGGCGCGCGTGAACCTGCTCAACGCGTTCGACTTCAAGAACTACTCGTCCTACGCCTACAACGGCTTCGGCAGCGGGGGGCGCTTCAACCCCGATCTGACGATCAACCGCACCGGCGATATCCTCTACGTGCCGCGTACGGTGACGTTCGAGATCGGCGCGAAGTTCTGACGCAATCCATCGCGTTCGCGTGACCACGACGGGACCTGCGGGTCCCGTCGTGCTGTGTGTCGTCGTCGCTACAGGAGACCGGAATGGACCATCTGCAACGCATCGTCATCATCGGCGGCGGCACCGCGGGCTGGATGACCGCCGCCGCGCTGTCGCGCGTGCTCGGGCCCGCCTACGACATCGCGCTGGTCGAGTCGGAGCAGATCGGCACCGTCGGTGTCGGCGAAGCGACCGTGCCGCACATCAAGGCGTTCAACCAGTTGCTGCGCATCGACGAGGCCGATTTCGTGCGCAACACCCAGGGCAGCTTCAAGCTCGGCATCGAGTTCGTCGACTGGCTCGATGTCGGCGAACGCTACATCCACGGTTTCGGCACCGAGATCGGACATCCGCTCGGGCTGCTGCCGTTCCACCAGTACTGGCTCAAAGCGCGGCACGCCGGACGCGCGGGCCCGCTGGGCGACTACACCCTCAATACCCTGGCCGCGCAGCGCGGCCGCTTCATGGTGTCGGCGACCGACGTACCGGCGGGCTCGCCGCTCGGCAACATCGCCTACGCCTACCACTTCGATGCCGGGCTCTACGCGCGGTATCTGCGCAGCTATGCCGAACAGCGCGGCGTGCGCCGGCACGAGGGCATGATCGACCACGTGGCGCAGGATCCCGAGAGCGGCTTCGTCACCTCGGTGCGGCTGCGGGACGGCACCGTGCTCGACGGCGATCTGTTCGTCGACTGTTCCGGTTTCCGCGGTCTGCTGATCGAGCAGACGCTCGAGACCGGATACCACGATTTCACCCACTGGCTGCCCTGCGATCGCGCGCTGGCCGTACCGACCGCGAACGTGGGACCGCCCGCACCGTTCACCCGCGCGACCGCGCGTCCGGCCGGCTGGCAGTGGCGCATTCCGCTGCAGCACCGCACCGGCAACGGCTACGTCTATTCCAGTGCGCACGTCAGCGACGACGAGGCCGCGGCCACGCTGCTGGCGAATCTAGAAGGCGAGGCGCTGGGCGATCCGCGCCCGCTGCGGTTCGTCACCGGGCGCCGCAAGCAGTGCTGGAACCGCAACGTCGTCGCGATCGGACTGTCGAGCGGATTCCTGGAGCCGCTGGAGTCGACCAGCATCCATCTGATCCAGTCGGGCATCTCGAAGCTGCTCGAACTGCTGCCGCGCGACGGCTTCAATCCGGTGCTTGCCGAGCGCTACAACGCGCAGCTGGCGTTCGAGTTCGAGCGCATCCGCGATTTCATCGTGCTGCACTACAAGGCGACGCGTCGCGACGACACACCGTTCTGGCGCCAGTGCCGCACGATGGCCGTGCCCGCGGAACTGCAGGGCGTCATCGATCTGTTCCGCGACAGCGGCCGGTTCTTCCGCAATGCCAGCGAGATGTTCGCCGAGATCAGCTGGGTGCAGGTGATGATCGGGCAGGGCATCGTGCCGCAGGGCTGGCATCCGCTGGTCGACAACGTGCCCGACGAGGAAGTGCATCGCTTCATCGACAGCGTTCGCCGCACGCTCGCCGCCTGCGTGGATGCGATGCCGCCGCACCAGGCGTTCATCGATCGGCACTGCAAGGCGACGCCGCCGGTGTGATCCGCGCTTCCATCGTTTGAGGTGCGCCCGTCCGCGCCGATCCCGCGTGCACGGCGTATCGCCAGCGTGCGGAATCCGCACCTTCCCCCGCTTGCGGGGGAAGGCTGGGATGGGGGCGAACCGTGCGCGCCGGCTTGAATGCATCGGGCGTGGACTTGCCGTCCACGCCGCCTATTTCTGGGTGTATCGCGATCAGGCCGTTTGCCCCCACCCAACCCTCTCCCGCACGCGGGGGAGGGCTTGGTCACCAGAGCCTGACGCGGCCGCGACCCCTCAGATCGCGTCGAGCGCCGCCTTGGCAGGCTGGGCGGCCTTGCGCAACATCCGCGCGATGCTCGCTGCGGCGTCGCGGCCTTCCTGCACGGCGGTGACGACGAGATCGGCGCCGCGCACTGCATCGCCACCGGCGAACAGCTTCGGGTGCGCGGTCTGGTAGGGCAGGCGACGCTCACCGCCGACACCGATGCGGCCGTTGCCCCTGGCTTCGACGCCGTGTGTGGTGAGCCACTCGGGCACCACCGGCGAAAAGCCGAAGGCGATAATCACGACGTCCGCGTCGAGCAACGATTCCGTGCCGTCGATCGGCACCGCGGCACGGCGGCCGTTCGCATCCGGCTCAACGAGCTTCGTCTCGACCACGCGCACGCCGGCGACGTCACCGGCGTCGTTGGCGTCGACGCCCAGCGGCTGGCGGTTGAACAGGAAGCGCACGCCTTCCTCGCGCGCGTTGCCGACTTCGCGCGCCGAGCCGGGCATGTTGGCTTCGTCGCGCCGGTACGCGCAGGTCACGCTGGCCGCGCCCAGGCGCACCGCGGACCGCACGCAGTCCATGCCGGTATCGCCGCCGCCGAGCACGACGACGCGCTTGCCTTCGAGGTTCGGCAGCGTCAGCGAGGTTTCCCAGCCGGCGACCGGGCGGCCCCAGGTATCGCCGCCGGTGACGATACGGCCGTTGTGCACGAGGAAGGGCAGGGCCGGCAGCACGCCGGGCAGATCCTGGCCGGGAAGGCCACCATCGGTGTAGCGGTAGGCGCCGGTGCCGACGAACACCGCATCGAATTCTTCGAGCAGGCTGTCGATCACGACGTCCTTGCCGATCTCGACGCCGAGCCGGAACTCGACGCCCATGCCTTCGAGCACCGTGCGGCGCGTCGCGATCACCGACTTGTCGAGCTTGAAACTCGGGATGCCGAACTGCAGCAGGCCGCCGATCTGCTCGTAGCGGTCGAATACCACCGCAGCGATGCCGGCACGCGCGAGACGGTCCGCGCACGACAGGCCCGCAGGCCCGGCGCCGATCACCGCCACGCGCTGGCCGGTCGGCACGACCTTCGACAGATCCGGCCGCCAGCCCTGCGCGAACGCGGTGTCGACGATGTACTTCTCGACCGCGCCGATGGTCACCGCACCGAAGCCGTCGTCGAGCGTGCACGCGCCTTCGCACAGGCGGTCCTGCGGGCACACGCGGCCGCACATCTCGGGCAGCGGATTGGTTTCGTGGCACAGCGCCGCGGCTTCGAGCACGCGGCCTTCCTGCACCAGCTTCAGCCAGTTCGGAATGTAGTTGTGCACCGGACACTTGGCTTCGCAATACGGGTTGCCGCAATCGAGGCAACGGTCGGCCTGATGGGCGGCCTCGCGGTCTTCGAAACTGCCGTAGAGCTCGTTCCAGTCGCCATCGGTGCGCAGGGGGAGCGGTACCTTGTCGGGCATCTCGCGCGGTTCGTTGAGGAACCGGAACACGTCGCGCTTCATCAGGCAGCTCTCCTCAGATCTTCCGCGAGTGCTTCGAGGCTCGCGGCCTTCGGCTTGACCAGCCAGAACTTGCCGACGAAATCGCGGAACTCGTCGAGGATGCGTCCGCTCCATGCGCTGCCGGTCAGGCGGGCGTGGGTCTCGATCAGATCGCGCAGGTGCGAGCGGTAGTTGTCGAAGGCCTCGGGCGTGACGCGCAGGATGTCGATCAGTTCGTGGTTGTAGCGGTCGACGAAATCACGATCGAGATCGAGCACGTAGGCGATGCCGCCGGTGAAGCCGGCACCGAAGTTCAGGCCGATGCGGCCGAGCACCGCGACCGCGCCGCCGGTCATGTATTCGCAGCAGTGATCGCCGGCGCCTTCGATGACCGCGACCGCGCCCGAGTTGCGCACGCCGAAGCGTTCGCCTGCGCGGCCTGCGGCATAGACCTCGCCGCCGGTCGCGCCGTACAGGCAGGTGTTGCCGAGGATCGGCGTATTGCGCGATTCGAACACGCTGCCCGCAGGCGGGCGCAACACGATGCGGCCGCCGGCCATGCCTTTGCCGACGTAGTCGTTGGCTTCGCCTTCGAGATCGATGTGCAGGCCGCCGGCATTGAACGCGCCGAGACTCTGCCCGGCGGTGCCGCGCAGGCGCAGCGTGACCGGGCGATCGCTCATCGCGGTATTGCCATGATGACGCGCGATCAGGCCCGACAGACGCGTGCCGATGCTGCGGTCGGTGTTGCGGATCTCGAAGTCGAACTCGCCGCCGTCACCGCGTTCGATCGCCTTCGACACGCGCGCATCGAGCGCGGCGGCCAGACCGTCGGGCGGTGACTGCAGCGCCGGTGTGCCGCAGTACGACAGCGGCTTGTCCGGATCGCGGCGCAGCAGCATCGACAGGTCGATGTCGACCGCGTCGCGGGTGTGGCGCAGATGCTGTTCGAGCAGATCGGTGCGGCCGACGATCTCGTCGAGCGAGCGCACGCCGAGCGCGGCCAGATGTTCGCGCACGTCTTCGGCGACGTTGCGGAAGAACGTCTCCACGCGCTCGGGCAGACCCTTGTAGTGGTTCGCGCGCAGGCGCTCGTCCTGCGTGGCCACGCCGGTCGCGCAATTGTTGAGATGGCAGATGCGCAGGTACTTGCAGCCCAGCGCGATCATCGGCGCGGTGCCGAAGCCGAACGTGTCGGCGCCCAGCATCGCGGCCTTGATGACGTCGAGACCGGTCTTCAGGCCGCCGTCGGTCTGCAGCAGCACCTGGCCGCGCATGTCGTTGAACTGCAGCGCCTGGCGGGCTTCCGACAGGCCGAGTTCCCACGGCGCGCCGGCGTAGCGGATCGATCCGAGCGGGCTCGCACCGGTGCCGCCGTCATGGCCGGAAATCGTGATCAGATCCGCGCCGGCCTTGACCACGCCGGCGGCGATGGTGCCGACGCCCGCATGGCTGACCAGCTTCACCGAGATCAGCGCGTCGGGATTGACCTGGCGCAGATCGAAGATCAGCTGCGCGAGATCCTCGATCGAGTAGATGTCGTGATGCGGCGGCGGCGAGATCAGGCCGATGCCGGGCTTGGCGTAGCGCAGACGCGCGATCAGCGGATTGACCTTGCTCCCGGGCAGCTGGCCGCCTTCGCCGGGCTTGGCGCCCTGTGCGACCTTGATCTGCAGCACCTCGGCATTGATCAGGTATTCCGGCGTGACGCCGAAACGCCCCGACGCGATCTGCTTGATCTTGCTGCGGCGATCGGTGCCGTAACGCTCGGGATCCTCGCCCCCTTCGCCGGAATTGCTGCGGCCGCCGAGACGGTTCATCGCGATCGCCAGCGCTTCGTGCGCTTCTGGCGACAACGCGCCGAGACTCATCGCCGCCGAATCGAAGCGGCGCACGATCGAAGCGACCGGCTCCACCTCGTCGATCGAAATCGGCGTCGCGGCCTTGGGGCGCAGCAGATCGCGCAGCGCGGCAGGCCGTCGCGTGTCGACGAAGTCCGAATAACGCTTCCAGTCGTCGCGTTCGCCGGTCAGCACCGCGCGCTGCAGCGAGGTCACCACGTCCGGATTGAACTGGTGGTATTCGCCGCCGTGCACGTAATGCAGCAGACCACCGGGTTCGGGCAGCGCGGCATCGTCCCAGCCCTGCTCGGCGAGATGGCGCGCGTCAGCTTCCAGGCGCGCGAAGCCGGCGCCGCCGATGCGCGACGGGGTCGCTTCGAAGCACAGGTCGACGACTTCCGGCGCCAGGCCGACGATCTCGAACAGCTGCGCGCCGCGATAGCTGGCGATGCTGCCGATGCCCATCTTGGACATGATCTTCAGCAGGCCCTTGCGGATGCCACGGCGGTAGCTGCGGCCGAGCTGCAGGTGTTCGTTGCCGACCTTGGTCGCGAGCACCCCACGGCGGCCGAGCGCGTGCAGGGTCTGGAACGCGAGATAGGGATAGACCGCCGTCGCGCCGAAACCGATCAGGCACGCGAAGTGGTGCGGGTCGCGCGCGGTGCCGGTTTCGATGACCAGATTGACGTCGCAGCGCAGGCCGGCGCGCACCAGATGCAGATGGATCGCACCGGTCGCCAGCAGCGCGTGCACGGGCACGGTGCCGCGCTTGGGATAGCGGTCGCTGAGCAGCAGGATCTCGACGCCCGCGCGGGTCGCGGCCTCGGCCTCGGCGCACAGGCGATGCAGCGCGCCTTCGAGCGTTTCGGTGTCGGCGTCGAAGTAGAGATCCAGCAGCAGATTCGATTCGGCGAACCGCGGCAGCGCCAGCAACTGGCGCAACTTGCGCTGCGACAGCACCGGCGAGTTCAGCAGCACGTGGTGCACGTTCTCGGCGCGGTCGAGGAAGATGTTGCCCTCGCGGCCGATCTGCGTGGACAGCGTCATGACCGCGCCTTCGCGCAGCGGATCGATCGGCGGATTGGTGACCTGCGCGAACGCCTGGCGGAAACAGTCGTAGAGCGGACGCACGCGCTGGCTGATCGCCGCCATCGGCACGTCGTCGCCCATCGAGCCGATGCCTTCCTGCTCGGTCTCGGCCAGTGGCCGCAGCACCGATTCCTGTTCCTCGCGGGTCAGCTGGAACAGTTTCTGGAACGCGAGCAGGGTGTCGGGCGCGAACGGTTCGGCGGCGAGCGCGGGATCGATCAGTTCGGTGTGCAGATAGCTCATGCCGCGCTTGAGCCACTGCTTGTACGGCGCGCGTGCGCGATTGACCTCGTCGATCGCGTCGTTGTCGAGCAGGGTGCCGGTGGTGAGATCGATCGCGATCATCTCGCCCGGGCCGAGCTTGCCCTTGGCCTTGACGCGCTCGGGCGCGACGTCCCAGACGCCGGCCTCCGACGCGATGACGAAGATGCCGTCCTGCGACAGCGTCCAGCGCGCGGGGCGCAGGCCGTTGCGGTCCAGCGTGCACGCGGCATGGCGGCCGTCGCACATCACCACGCCGGCTGGACCGTCCCACGGCTCGGAATTGATCGCGTAGTACTCGTAGAACGCGGCGAGATCGGCGTCCTTGTATTCCAGCGACTGCGTGGCCGGCGGCATCAGGATGCGCATCGCCTGCAGCAGGTCCATGCCGCCGAGCAGCATCCACTCGAGCATGTTGTCGAGCGTCTGCGAATCCGAGCCGTGCATGGTCACGGTTTCTTCGAACTCGCCGATGTCGAGCTGCGGCGACGCCCACACGCCGCGTCGCGCCTGCGCCCAGCGGCGGTTGCCTTCGATGCTGTTGATCTCGCCGTTGTGCGCCAGGCGCCGGAACGGATGCGCCAGCGGCCAGCGCGGCAGCGTATTGGTCGAGAAACGCTGATGGAACACGACGGTCTTGGCCGCGAGATCTGCGCGTGCGAGATCCGGGAACAGCTGGGTCAGATGGCTCGGCAGCACCATGCCCTTGTAGCCGAGCAGCCCCGGGGTGAGGCCGACGACGTAGAAATTCTCGTGCGCGCACAACGCCTGTTCGGCGCGGCGGCGGGCGAGATACAGCGCACGCTCGAAGGCCTGTGCGTCGTCGCCGTCTGCGGTCACGAACACCTGTTCGACGCGCGGCTTCGAACTGCGGGCGAGTGCCCCCAGCGCGGCCTCGTCGACGGGCACCTCGCGCCAGCCGGCGACGCGCACGTCGACCTCGCGCAGCAGCTGCGTGAGCGTCTCGCGACACTGCGCCGCGGCGTCGGGTTCGATCGGCAGGAACACCATGCCGGCGGCGCGGCGCGTGCCTGCGAATTCGAGTCCGGCTTCGGCGGCCAGCGTGTCGACGAACGCGTCGGCGGCATACAACAGCACGCCGCAGCCATCACCCGAGAGGCCATCGGCGGCGATGCCGCCTCGATGGGCCATGCGGGACAGCGCCTGCAGTGCACCGTCCACGATCTCGCGCGAGGCGTCGCCGCCGATCGTCGAAATCAGGCCGAAGCCGCAGGCATCGCGTTCGTCAGCGGGGTCGTAAAGGCCCCGATCCGGGAGTTCCCGCATCGTCGTCATCGCAGTCCGTGGAGAGGTGCATGGCCGGCGCGGGAATCGGAGCGCCAAGGTCCTTGCATCGCGACAACGCGTCCACACCGGGTCACGACTAGAGCATAGTTTGTGCAGTGCGGCAACCCGGTTTTTCGCGGGATTTCAGTTGCGGATGCAACCGCAGCGCAACGTTCACCAACGCGCCGCCGCAAGGCGGATTCAGGCGCGGAACACGTCGCCGGTCAATGCATCGCGGATCGTCGACGGACCCGTGCGTCCGCCGGTCCGGCCGTCCAGCAAACCGTCGATGCGCGCGAGCAGTCGCCCGTCGAGCGCCTCGCGATCCGCGACCGCGGGTTCGCCGGTGAGGTTCGCGCTGGTGGAGACGAGCGCACCGCCGAATCCCCCGCATAGCGCGACGACATCGGCATGTGCACTGACGCGGACCGCGACGCTCGCGTGCGCCCCGGTGATCCACGCGGGCACGTCGGCGCGCGCGGGCACGACCCACGTGTTCGGGCCGGGCCAGCTGTCGGTCACACGCGTGCGCGCGTCATCGGACAGCCGTGTCCAGTCGACGATTGCATCGAGCTGCGCGCGCGCGCCGGCGATCAGGATCACGCCCTTGTCGACGGGACGCTTCTTGATGTCGAGCAGCCGCATCACCGCGTCGCGATCGAAGGGATCGCAGCCCAGACCCCAGACGCCTTCGGTGGGATAGGCCACCACGCCGCCGCGCGCGAGCAACGCGGCGGCGGCGGGAATGTCGAGCACGGGCGCGGTCATGCGCGGCGGGTCAGAAGGGCGCGTCGTCCGTGACCGGCTTGTCGCCACCTGCCTTGATCACGCGCTTCTTGCCCGGCGCGACCTTGGACGCGGTCAGCAGCGACTTCGCCGGCTCGACCGCAGGCGCGATCGACTTCGTGGTCTTCTTCGTCGCCTTCTTCGCGGTCTTCTTGGCGGCCTTCTTCGCAGGCGCCTTCTTGGTCGCGGCCTTCTTCGCGGCCGGCTCCTTCTTCGCTGCGACCTTCTTCGCGGCGACCTTCTTGGCCGGCGCCTTCTTGCCGAAACCCTTGCGCACCGGCTTGCCGGTTTCTTCGAGCAGCTTGGTCACTTCCTCGAACGTCAACGACGCCGGCTCGCGATCCTTGGGAATCTTGCCGTTGAGCTTGCCATCGCTGATGTAGGGGCCGAAGCGACCGTTGAGCACCTGGATGTCGCTGTCCGGGAACTCCTTGATGATCCGGTTGCGCGCGATCTCTTCCTTCTCTTCGATCAGGAACACCGCGCGCGCCAGGTCGACCTTGTACGGGTCGTCTTCCTTCTTCAGCGACGCGTAGACACTGCCGCGCTTGGCGAACGCGCCGAAGCGGCCGATGCCCACGCTGACCTGTTCGTCCTTGTCCTCACCGAGGATGCGCGGCAGCAGGAACAGCTCCAGCGCGTCTTCGAGGGAGATCGTGTGCATGGACTGGCCGGGACGCAGCGAGGCGAACTTGGGCTTGTCCTCGGCGTCCTCGGCGGTGCTGCCGATCGCGGCGTACGGTCCGAACCGGCCCAGACGCACGCTGACCGGCTTGCCGGTCTTGGGATCGGTGCCGAGCTCGCGCGCGCCGGTGGCCTCGTTGCGATCGACCGATTCCGACTTGTCGTCGACGAGTTCCTTGAACGGACCCCAGAACTTCTCCATCAGCGGGATCCAGTCTTCCTCGCCGCGGCTGACCGCATCGAGTTCGTCTTCGAGCTTGGCGGTGAAGTCGTAGTCCACGTACTGGGTGAAGTGGCTGGACAGGAACTTCGACACCGCGCGGCCGACGTCGCTCGGACGGAAGCTGCGGCCCTCCATCTCGACGTACTTGCGGAACTGCAGCGTCTGGATGATCGAGGCGTAGGTCGACGGACGGCCGATGCCGTATTCCTCGAGTGCCTTGACCAGCGCCGCTTCGGTGAAGCGCGGCGGCGGCTGGGTGAAGTGCTGTTCGGCGATGATGCGGTCCAGTGGCACGCGGTCGCCGGGCTTCATCGCCGGCAGCTTGCGGCCTTCGTCCTCGTCTTCCTTGCCCTTGGTGTCCTTGCCTTCCTCGTACACGGCGAGGAAGCCCGGGACCACGACGGTGGTGCCGCTGGCGCGGAAGCTGTGCTCGCTGCCGGCGGCCAGATCGACCGACACGGTGTTGAGCGTGGCCGGGATCATCTGCGAGGCGACGGTGCGCTTCCAGATCAGCTCGTAGAGGCGGCGCTCGTCGTCGCTGAGGAAGCGCGCGACCTGCGTCGGCGTGCGCAGCGCGGACGTCGGCCGCACGGCTTCATGCGCTTCCTGCGCGTTCTTGGATTTGGTCTGGTAGACGTTCGGCTGGTCGGGCAGCGAGCTGGTGCCGTAATCGCGCGCAATGACGTCGCGGATCTCGCCGAGCGCGTCCTGCGACAGGCTCACCGAGTCGGTACGCATGTAGCTGATCAGGCCGACCGTGCCTTCGTCGCCGAGCGCGACGCCCTCGTAGAGCTTCTGCGCGACCTGCATGGTCTTGCGGGTGGTGAAGCCGAGCTTGCGCGCGCCTTCCTGCTGCAGCGTCGAGGTGGTGAACGGCGCGGCCGGACGGCGCTTGCGCTCTTTCGCGCCGACGTCGGTGACGTGCAGCGCGCCCTGCGCGGCGGCCTGGATGCGCGCACGCGCCGATTCGGCGGTGTCGCCATCGGTGACGGTGAACTGTTCGAACTTCTGTCCGTCGAGCTTGGTCAAGCGCGCGGTAAACGGCTGCACCTGGTGCGCGCATGCGGCGTCGATCGACCAGTACTCGCGCGCGATGAAGGCTTCGATCTCTTCCTCGCGCTCGACGATCATGCGCAGCGCCGGCGACTGCACGCGGCCGGCCGACAGCCCGCGCTGCACCTTGCGCCACAACACCGGCGACAGGTTGAAGCCGACGAGGTAGTCCAGCGCGCGACGCGCCTGCTGGGCATCGACCAGATCGCCGGCGATCGCGCGCGGCTTGAGCATCGCTTCCTTGATCGCGCGCGGCGTGATCTCGGTGAACACCACGCGCTGCAGGGTCTTGTTCTCCAGCAGGCCGCGCTCTTTCAGGATCTCCGCGATGTGCCAGCTGATCGCCTCGCCCTCGCGGTCCGGGTCGGTGGCCAGATAGATGTCGTCGGCGCCCTTGGCGGCCTTGGCGATCGCCTCGACGTGCTTTTCGTTCTTCTCGATCAGGTCGTAGCGCATCGCGAAGTTCTGCGACGGGTCCACGGCGCCCTCTTTCGGAATCAGGTCGCGCACGTGGCCATAGGAGGCGAGGACGTGGAAATCCTTGCCCAGATATTTGTTGATCGTCTTGGCCTTGGCGGGCGATTCGACGATGAGGAGGTGCTTGGCCATGGCGGCGAGATCCGGGGCACGCCCGGGGGCGGCCCAACAAAAAAGGTGAAGATGACGACGCCCGGGGACGGGCCCCGGGCGTCGGTTGCTTTTATAGTGGAATCACGGGCGGGGGGGTGTGTCAAGCGCCGCCGTGGCTGCCGGTCAGGAAAAGGCCGCGAATCCGGCCAGCGCCAGCAGCACCAGCAGGCCCAGGCCGGTCACGATGCCGACCAGGACCAGCACCACCACGGTCACCGTGCCCAGCTCGCGGCGCTGCAGTTCGGGCCGGTCGGTGAACGCCCAGCGGTCGACCACAAGCGTGTCGCAGACCATGTCGTGCAGCGCCTGCTTGCGCTGGGTGAAGCCGGCCATCAGGAAGCCGATCATCAGGATCAGGCTGCTGAGGATGGTCGCGAAGTAACGGCCGATGCCGCGCAGGAACGAGATCCGTGACCCGTCGAGGCGCACGACCTTGATGCCGACGGCCATCTTGCCCGGCGTCGCCATCGCGTAGGCGGCGTGGAACCACGCGAAGTACAGCGCCGAGAGCACCAGCGAGACCGCATTGAGGACCGCCTGTTCCATCCAGAAGCCGCGGCCGAATCCGCCGACGCCCAGCAGTTCATAGATCAGCCCGCCGATGACGGCACTGGCGATGCCGACGATGACGGCGTCGATGGCATACGCCGCGACGCGTTTGAGGAAGCCGGCCAGCACGACGTCGCCGCCGTGGGTGACGGCATCGGGCCGGGCGACATTCGCGGTCGGTGGCGCGTAGGGCGAAGCGGTGTGACCGACGTCGTCTGCGGCGCCGGTGGCGGTGAGCGGGCGCCAGCCCGCGTCCACCGCATCGCCCGCGGCCGCGGTTAGCGCCGGCGCCACCGGCTCCAGCGCCCAGGCTTCGATGCCGGCCGCAGGCGCGAGACCGAGCTCGTCCGAAAGTTCGCGGAACGGTTGCCAACCGGCCAAGCCGTCGCGCCAGACCAGCGTGCCGTCGCCGACGATGCCGTCCTGGCGGAGCTGCAATAGCGCGGGCCGGGTGACGGGTCCGTGGCGCGTGTTGCGCCCGTCGGCGTAATACCAGTCGATCATCGGTGAACGTCCTTGTCGGGTGATGGGAAAGCGTGGGGGTGTGGGGTCAGAGCGAGGCGGCGATACCGGCCACGACCACCGCGCCGACACCGAGCAGCAGCAGGCCGGCCCACAGCACGAGGATCACGATGGCCACCGTGCCCAGCGAGCGCTGCTGCAGCTCGGGATGATCGGTGTAGGCCCACCGGTCGACGACGTAGGTGCTGGCGACCATGTCGTGCAGGCCCTGCTTGCGCTCGGTGAACAGCGCGACCAGGTACGCGATGCACAGCGTGACGTAGGCGAGCAGGTGCGAGGCCCAGCGCGCGAACGCGCGCCCGCGGCTGATGCGGCCGCCGTCGAGGCCGGTGACCTTGATGCCGACCGCCATCTTGCCCAGCGTCGCCTGGCGTGCGGAGGATTCCATCAGCACGTAGTAGAGCCCGCTCACCAGCGGCCAGGCGAGATAGATCACCGCAACCAGGAAGATGCCGGCGACGCCGAACTCGGGCGTGTCCGATCCCAGCCGCTCGAGCGTGCCGCCGAGCCCGAACACCACCATCGCCGCGAGAATGATGGCGTAGTAGACCGCGGTGACCAGCAGCGAATCGATGAACAACGCCGCCGCGCGCTTGAGGAAGCCCGCGTCGACGACGTCGCCGCCATGCACGACCGGCGCGGCGCGGACGACCGGCGCGACCGGTGGCGAGTACGGTGAGGCCGCGTCGGGCCCGGCTGTGGGCTGGCTGGGCGACGTCCGTTCACTGCTAGCCGGGTGCCACGCGTCGTCGACAGAGGTTGCCGGCGTTCCGACATCTGTCGCTGCAGGCGCCACCGGCTCCAGTGCCCAGCCGTCCGCCGTCGTCGTGGCCGCGATAGGCGACGTCGTCGGATCCGCCAGTCCCAGCTCGTGTGCCAGCGCATGCAGCGGCGTCCAGCCATCGAGACCGTCGCGCCACAGCAGCGTCCCGTCACCGAGCGTGCCCTGCTGGCGCAGCTGCAGCAGCGCCGGCGTCGTGATCGGGCCCTGGCGGGTGTTGGTCGTGTCGGCGTAGTACCACTCGGTCATTTCGGAGTCGATCCTGTCTGCGGTGCGGGGATGTCGTACGCAAGGGAGGCGCGGTGCCGGCAGTGTTCCGGGACATAGCGGTGGGGCGCGGTGGTGCCGCAGGTCCAGTTGCCGCTGACCGGTTCGAGCGACCAGTTCAGGACTTCTCCGTCGATCGCGGCGTGTTCGAAACCCTCCAGCTTCACCAGCAACTCGCATTGATCGAGCGTGCTGCGATTCAATGTCAGCACATCCGCCACGTGGGGACTGTCGAGCAGTCCGGCGATCGCGGCGTCCACCTGCGGGTTCGAGACGACGGCTCGGTCCTCGCTGCCGGTGACGATGGGACACGTTCCCCCGTGGGCTGCCGAGTTCTGCAGCGCCAGTCGCAGCGGCGCGCTCGCGGCCACGACTTCGGAGATGCCCGCACGCGTGCGGTAGTCGTTGTAGGCCGGGATGGCGATCGCCGCGATGATCGCCAGTGTCGGTACGGCAAGTGCCGCCAGCACGAGCACGGTGATCCAGATCCAGTGCAAGCCGCGGCGCGGTGACGCAGGCGCTGCGCGCGGCAAGGGTGGCGGCATGACCGGCACGCCCAGGGTGGACGCGACCGAAGACAGCGCTGCCCATTCCGTCATGCCTTCGTGCCAGACCGGCGTCGCAGCGTGAATGCGCCCGGCCTGGAACAGGCGTACCAGATCGTCGGCGCGCATCGGGCCGTTGCACCCACCGTTGGGCGTCGCATGAAACCAGATATCCGCCATCGTCGATCCTGCAGCCGGACGTCCGGCGGCTCCCCGCGTTCATCCTACAGCGGCCATGCGGGCGGCCCAAGACGCCGGAAACGCGACAGGCGCCCGGGTGGGCGCCTGTCGGTGTCATCGTCGGACGGGATGCCGCGTCAGTGCACCGGCTCGGGCTCGTCGGCGAACATCTGGGTCTCCATCCATGCGTAGGCCGCTTCGCTGCCCGGCTGATTGAACAGCACCATCAGCACGACCCACTTCAGATCGTCGAGATCCAGCTCGTCCTGATCGAGCGCCATCGCCCGGTCGAGGACCAGTTCGCGCTGGTCGGCATCGAGCACGCCGTGCTGTTCGAGGAACAGCAGGAACCCGCGGCAGTCGACATCCAGCCGGTCGAGTTCGGGCGCGGAGAAGACACGGGTGGGACCGTTGGCGCGGACCACCGGCACGGCCGGACGCTGATCGGCCAGCGCATCGAGCCAGTCGAAGGCCTTGCTGACTTCGGCGGGGCTGAAACCGGCCTGGAGCAAGCCGCTCTGGAGGGAGTCGCGATCGCGGACGAGGTCCGCATCCTCGGTGAAATAGTGTTCGAACAGGTACAGCAGCACATCCAGGATGCTTTCTTTCATTTCCCCTCGGCCTGCGCCCTTGGGCGCGTCGTTTCAGGACTTTCGGGAATACCGACCGTGCAGCAGAGCCACACGTCCATCCAGCTCCATGGACAGCAGCATGGCCGACGCCCGGGCGACCGTCAATCCACTGCGCGCGACCAGTTCATCCATACCGGTTGGGTCGTGCCCGAGGGCGTTCCACAACCGGTTGTAGTCCGGGTCGTCGCTGTCGGGATCGGGTAGGGCACCCGCGCCAGCCGTGTTCAGTATCGTCTCGACGCTCTGGATGGGGGCGTCGAGCCGCTCGCGCAAGGCGTCGGCGAGTTCGCCGGCGATCGCCGACAGGGCGCCGGTCACCTCTTCGGGCGCTTCAACGAGAGTGGCGCCGTCGCGCAGCAGTCGATGGCAGCCGCGCGCCATCGGGTTGTGGATCGAGCCGGGGATCGCGAACACCTCGCGCCCGGCGTCTGCGGCCAGGCGCGCGGTGATCAACGCGCCCGAGCGCTGCGCGGCCTCGACCACGAGGGTGCCGAGCGCGAGCCCGGCGACGATGCGGTTGCGGCTGGGAAACTGCTCGCGTCGCGCCGGCGTGCCGGGCGGATACTCGCTGGCGACCGTGCCGGCTTCGACGATGCGCGCGTGCAGGCGGAGATTGGAGCGCGGGTAGGGCATGTCGATACCGCTGCCGAGCACGGCGACGGTGTCGCCGCCGGCATCGAGCGCCGCGATGTGTGCGGCCGCGTCGATACCGCTGGCCAGACCGCTGACCACCGACAGGCCATCGAGGGCGAAGCGGCGCGCGAACTGCGCCGCGTTGTCGCGTCCACCTGCCGTCGGCGCGCGACTGCCGACCACGGCCACGCCGGCGCGCCACAGCCGGCAGGGATCCCCTTCGACGAACAACGCCAGCGGCGGCGCCTGCATGCGTTTGAGCAGCAGCGGGTAATCGGGATCGTGCCAGCCGATGACCTGGCGGGCGGGGGCGCCGGCGAGCCAGCGGCGCCAGTCGTCGACCGCATCTTCCGGACCGCCCAGCGCCGCGCGCTGCGCCGCATCGAGACCGGCCTCGCGCCAGGCCGGAGCGCCGCCTGCCAGCGCGGCGGCCGGACCCTCGGCATGTTCGAGCAGGCGGCGGCGCGGCGCCGCGGCACCACCGGCGTGGATCAGGCGCAGCAGCGCGTGCGCATCGGCATTGTCGTCCATGAGCGAAGCCTAGGCCGCACATCAAAACGGCACCCGAAGGTGCCGTCGTCTGATGCCGTCGGGAAAGCCCGCGCAGCGGGCCGCTCCTTACTGCTCGGCGTCGGGGTGCTTGAGCGTGTAGCCGACGCCGGCCGGCTTCTCGCCTTCCATCACCAGCGCGTAGCTGACGAAATCGAAGGTCAGAAAGACCATCGCGTGCGCGGCGTACTCGTCCGGCAGGCGGTCGCGGCGGGTGCCTGCGTTCGGCGACTCGGTGATGCGCGAGGTGTTGGGGTGCGCGACGCGATCGACGTTGTACGAGCCGGTGCGCCAGATCGAGAACACGGTGCCGTTGTCGACGCCGTTCTGGTGCCCGGCCGAGATCGCGATGACGTCGCGCGGGCCGCCGGTGACCAGCATGTCGGCCACGCCGATCACGCGGGCCTCGGAGGCGAGCGCATCGGCGCTCGGCGGATGCGGGAAGAACTGCAGGTCGTAGGGCTGCGGGTTCACCGGCACGATACGGTCGCCGGCGCGCGCCTCGAAGCCGTCGTTGTCCAGCGCCAGCGCGGTGGTGTCGCTCTGCGCGGTCGGGCCGTGGACGACCGTGCCGACGCCCATCTGCACCATCTCGTAGCCGAGGAACGCATCCTGCTGGCGCGACTTCGGCTGGGTCTGCGACCACAGATTGCTTTCGCCCGGGATGCGCTTGCCGCGGAAGTCGAGGTCACGCGAACGACGCGCCCCGTAGAACTCGGTGGCCGGGCGAAGCACGGCGTAGCGTTCGCCCGGGCGCGCGGCGTCCAAGCCCTTGACGTAGACGTTGCGGTCCACGCTGCCGCGCAGGCGGCCGTCTTCGTAGCCGAGCACGTAGGGCAGGGTCTCGAAGTCGAACACGATGCGGCGGTTCTTGAGGAACGGCTCGACGTCCGACAGCGGAATCGCGCCGATCGGCGAGGCGTCGACCGGGCGCGGGCCCGGACGCATCGTCACGCGGTTGAGGTACGCCAGGCTGATCACGTCGCCCGGGTAGATCAGGTGCGGGTTCGCGATCTGCGGGTTGGCCTGCCAGATTTCCGGCCACAGCCACGGCTTGTCGAGGAACCGGCCTGCGATGCCCCAGAGGGTGTCGCCGCGGACCACGACATAGGTCTCGGGATGATCGCCGCGCATCTGCTGGGCAGCTGCGAACGTGGTGACGGTCAGCAACGCGACGGCACAGCCCGTGCGGAACGACCTTGAAAGGCGTTGAAGCTTGCCGGCCATCTACCTGCTCCCCTTGGATTTTTCCCCTTGCAGCGGCGCAATATAGCCTGAAAGGTCCGCGCGGACGCAAGTGTGCGGCACGTTACAATGGTCGTTTCGTCCCCGCGGCTGTGACCGCCTTCGCTCTTCGACCCCATGGCCCTGCTCGAGATCCTCGAATACCCCCATTCCCGCCTGCGCAAGCTGGCCGAGCCGGTCGCAGCCGACCGGTTCGCCGACCCCGCGTTCCAGCGTCTGCTCGACGACATGTTCCAGACCATGTACGAAGCCCCCGGCATCGGCCTGGCGGCGACGCAGATCGACACCCACGAACGCTTCATGGTCATCGACGTGACCGAGGGCCGCGAGCAGCCGCTGGTGTTCGTGAACCCGGAAATCCGCGACCGCTCGGCGGACCTGCGCGTCCATACCGAAGGCTGCCTGTCGATTCCGGGCGTGTTCGCCGACGTGACCCGCGCCGACGGCATCACCGTCACCGCGCTCGATCGCCACGGCAAGCCCTTCGAACTGAGCGTCGACGGCCTGCTGGCGACCTGCGTGCTGCACGAGATCGATCATCTCGACGGCAAGCTGTTCATCGATTACCTGTCGCCGCTCAAGCGCGACCGCGCGCTGAAGAAGCTCGAGAAGCTGCGCAAGGGCGAGCGAGACTGAGCCGCCCGCCGCGCGCGGCGACGATGGATCCGACCTGCGCGCGCCGCGTCATCGCGCGCTGTCCCCGCGCTACGCGGCCTGCCCAGGCAGGACGCCTTCCAGGACACAACGCCCCATGAAAATCGTCTTCGCCGGCACACCGGATTTCGCCGTGCCCTCGCTGCTCGCGGCCGATGCGCGCCATGAAGTGGTCGCCGTTTACACCCAGCCCGATCGCCCCGCCGGCCGCGGCCGGTCGCTGACCGCCTCGCCGGTCAAGCAGATGGCGGTCGAGCGCGGCCTGATCGTGCACCAGCCCGAGCGCCTGAAGGGCGCCGAAGTGCTCGACACGCTGCGCGCGCTGGAACCCGATCTGATGATCGTCGTCGCCTACGGCCTGCTGCTGCCGCAGGCGGTGCTCGACATTCCCACCCATGGCTGCTGGAACGTGCATGCCTCGCTGCTGCCGCGCTGGCGCGGCGCCGCGCCGATCCAGCGTGCGATCCAGGCCGGCGACGCCGAGACCGGCGTGTGCCTGATGCAGATGGAGAAGGGCCTCGATACCGGTCCGGTGCTGCTGCGTCAGACCACGCCGATCACGCCCGAGGACACCGGCGGCCGCCTGCACGACCGGCTGGCCACGCTCGGCGCGCAGGTGCTGGCCGACGGTCTGGGTCTGCTGCGCGCGGGCATGAAGCTCGGTCCGGCGTTGCAGCCGGAAGTAGGCGTGACCTACGCGCACAAGCTCGACAAGGCCGAAGCGCGACTCGACTGGTCGCAGCCGGCGCGCGTGCTCGCCGATACCGTGCGTGCGTTCGATCCCTGGCCGGTGGCCGAGGCCGAAGTCGCTGGCGAGCGTCTGCGCATCCACGCCGCGACCGCGCTGCCGCTGGCGCATGGGCGGGCCCCGGGCAGCGTGCTGTTCGCCGGCCGCAACGGTATCGACATCGCATGCGGCGACGGCGCGCTGCGCCTGCAGCGCGTGCAGCGGGCGGGTGGCCGGGCGATCGACGTCGCCGATTTCCTCAACGCGCGCAGCGACCTGCGCGGCGCGGGCGCCTGACGTGGACAACGGCGCACAGGCCCGGCTCGCGGCGGCCCGCGTCATCGACGCGGTGCTGCATCACGGCCGCTCGCTGAAAGCGGAACTGTCGACGGCCCTGGCCGGCATCGACGACGTGCGCGACCGCGCCCTGGTCGAGGCCATGGCCTTCGCCGCGATCCGACACCAGGGCCGTTATGCGGCCGCACTGTCGCGCTGGATGCCGCGCCCGCCGGGCGCCCGCGATGCGCCGCTGCGCGCGCTGATCTATGCCGGCTTCGCCCAACTCGATCCGATGGGCCTGCCAGCGCACGCCGCGCTCAACGCGACCGTCGATGCCGCGCGCCTGCTGGGCCGCGCCCACCAAGCCGGTCTCGTCAACGCGCTGCTGCGGCGCGCGCAGAAGGACGGTCTGCCGACCGCCGCATCCGATGCCGCGTGGCCCGCATGGCTGCTGCAGGAAGTGCGCGTCGACTGGCCGCAGGAGGCCGAGGCGATCCTCACCGCCAGCGCTGCCGCCGCGCCGCAGTGGCTGCGGGTCAACACCCGCCGCGGCACGCGCGACGCCTATTACACGCGGCTGATCCAGGCCGGTCTGCAGGCCGACGTGCCGGACGGCATGCCTGACGCCTTGCGCCTCGCGACGCCGGTGCCGGTCGATGCCTTGCCGGGCTTCGTCGATGGCGATGTGTCGATCCAGGACGGCGCCGCGCAGCGCGTGGCCGATGCGCTGATGCCGGCCGCCGGTGCACGCCTGCTCGATGCCTGCGCCGCACCCGGCGGCAAGAGTGCGCACCTGCTCGAACGCGATCCTGCACTGCGCCTGCTGGCGATCGACATCGCCGCACCGCGCGTCGCGCGCATCGAGCAGACCTTCAAGCGGTTGGGCATCGACGCGCAGGCGCGCGTGCGTACCGCCGATGCGCTCGATCCCGCGCGCTGGTGGGACGGCACCCCGTTCGATGCGGTGCTGCTGGACGCGCCGTGTTCGGCGACCGGTATCGTGCGTCGGCAGCCCGATGTGCTGCTGCACCGGCGGCCTGCCGATCTCGAAGCGCTCGCCGCGCTGCAGGCGCAGCTGCTCGATGCACTGGCCCCCGTTGTCGCGCCGGGCGGCACGCTGCTGTATGCGACGTGTTCGATCCTGCGGCGCGAGAACGCCGCGCAGGTCGAAGCCTTCCTCGCGCGCCATCCGGACTTCGCGCTCGAACCGCTGGATGCGCGCTTCGGCCGCGACACCGGCGCCGGCCATCAGCGCCTGCCCGGCGAATCGGGCATGGACGGCTTCTTCTACGCGCGCCTGAAGCGCCTGCGCTGAGCCCGGCCCGCCGCCGGGCCCTCGCTTAGAATCACCGGCATGCAGACACCCGCCGCCAGCCTGATCATCAGCACCTACAACAACACCGACTGGCTGCAGCGGTGTCTGTGGGGCTATGCGCAGCAGGACCGGCAGGATTTCGAACTGATCGTCGCCGACGATGGGTCCGGCCCGGCGACGCGCGAGATGCTCGCCGCGCTCGCCCCGGACCTGCCGTATCCGCTGCGACACGTCTGGCACGAGGACGCCGGCTTCCGGAAATGCACGATCCTCAATCGCGGCATCGAGGATGCGCGGTCGGATTACCTGGTCTTCTCCGACGGCGACTGCGTGCCGCGCGCGGATTTCGTCAGCCAGCATCTGCGCCTGCGCGAGCCGGGGCGTTACCTCGGCGGCGGCTACTGCAAGCTGCCGATGGATCTGAGCCTGAAGATCGACCGGGACGTCATCGCGCGTGGCCTGCATACCGATCTCGACTGGCTGAAAGCCAACGGCCTGCCGCGCAAGAAGCGTTCGCTGAAACTCTGGGCGCGCCCGGGCTGGCGGGAGCGCGTGCTCAACGCGACCACGCCGACGAAGCCGCGCTGGGCGGGCAACAACGCGTCCGGCTGGAAAGCGGACCTCGTGCGCGTCAACGGATTCGACGAGCGCATGACCTACGGCGGCGAGGATCTCGAACTCGGCGAGCGGCTCGCGAATGCCGGCGTGACCGGCAAGCAGATCCGCTTCTCGGCGGTGTGCATCCATCTCGATCACGCGCGTGGCTACGTGAAGCCGGAAATGAAGGCGGCCAACCAGGCGATCCGCGATGCGGTTGCCGCCGGACGGCTGACGTGGACCGAGTTCGGTCTGGTGCACGGGCCGAAGCGCTGAGCGACCGTGCCCGCGTGGGCGCGCGCCTGGTCAGGACAGATCGCGCAACCGCCGGTACTTTTCCAGCACGTAATCGGCCTGCGCCTTGTGGAAGCGCCAGCCCGGCGCGCCATCGAGAAACGCGCCGCGCAGCAGGTACTGCTTGAGCAGATAGGCGGCCGCGTGCAGCGGGCCGTCGAGCGCGTGTGCGCGTTTGCCGGCATCGCGCCGCTGCTGCGCCCACAGCGCGGCGTACTTCGACAGCTTGGCGACGTGCTCGCCATGGCTGCGCGAGGTGTCGTGTTCGAAGTCGGCGTCGAGCTTCGCGACCGTCTTGCCTTCGAGGTCGGGGCGTTCGTGCACCTGCGACGGCAGATAACGCCAGCCCGCGCGCACCAGACGCTCCATCGGTTCACCACCGCGCAGGCGATGGCCGAGAAACCAGTTGCGACGCGTCAGCAGCCAGGCGTCGGCGGTCTCGACACGCCCGTCCGCGAACAACGTGCGGATCTTCTCGTCGGTGCCCGGCGACAGCCATTCGTCGGCATCGAGCAGCAGCAGCCAGTCGTGCACGGCCAGTGTGTTGGCGAAGGTCTTCTGCGCCGCGTAGCCCAGCCAGTCCTGCTGCACGACCTTGGCGCCCCGCGCGGTGGCGACGGCGACGGTGTCGTCGGTCGAATCGGAATCGACGACGATCAGCTCGGCGCACAGGCCGCGCATCGAATCGAGGCAGCGGCCGATACGGTCGCCCTCGTTCTTGGCGATGACGACGCCGGAAATCGGCAGCGGCGTGGTGGCGGGTGCGGGATTCGACATGGGGCGATTGTCGCCGATCGCGCCGGCTGCGTCCGGGCGCGGCGGGGCGCGTTGTTATGATGCCGGCGCCGCATGCGCGGCGTCGCCCCGATGCCCATGACCGCTTCCGCCCGTCCCACCGTCAGCGTGCTCGTCTCGAGCTACAACTACGCCGCGTTCGTCGTCGAGGCGATCGAGTCGGTGCTCGCGCAGACGGAACCCGCGCTGGAACTCATCATCGTCGACGACGGGTCCCGCGACGGCTCGCCCGAGCTGCTGCGCCAGCACTACGGCACGCATCCAACGGTCACGGTGATCGAGCAGGCCAACGGCGGACAGCTGCAGGCGTGGATCACCGGCTTCGCGCAGGCGCGCGGCGACATCGTCGCGCTGCTCGATTCCGACGACCGCTGGAATCCCGACTACCTGCAACGCATCGTCGACGTCTACGCCGCGCGGCCGGAAGTCGATTTCGTCTACACGAACATGCAGCTGTTCGGCGATCTCGACGAACCGATGTTCAAGCCCGGTCCGGATCGCGACCTCGGTTTGTCGATCCTGCTCAACGCCTACTATCACCGCTTCCAGGGCGCGGCGACGTCGGCGGTGAGCCTGCGCAGCACCCTGATGGCGCGATTGCTCACGCTGCCGCCCGAGCGCGCCGCCGACTGGCTGTCGCGGCCGGACGACTGCATCGTTTACGGCGCCGACATCCTCGGCGCGCACAAGGTCTATCTGTCCGACACCCTGGTCGGCCATCGCGAGCACGGCAGCAATGCGCTCAAATCCTTCGGGCCATCGCCGCTGCGTGTGTATCGCCACGTCGTCGGCAGCGAACGCATGCTCGAGTTCTATCGCCAGCAGGCCGGCGTCACGCCGCGCTGGTTGCGCATGGCCAAGGCCGAATTCCGCACCAAGCCCGCGCCGACGTTCTGGGAGCTGCGCGCCTACAGCTGGCTGCTGTTCCAGGCGCCGATGCCGCTGTCCAAGCGCATCGAGCACTGGGTCGGCATGGTCTCGCACTACTTCAAGTCGCGCCGCTGATCGCGGCGCATTGACTCACCAGCGCAGCGGTCGCCTCGCGATCGCATGCGCGAGCGTCGCGTGGATGCGCTCGGCATCGTCGAGCGACAGGAAGCGCAGCCGCAGCGGTGTGGTCAGCGGATTGGCACCGGCGGTGTCGAGCCACACCGAGGCCATGCCGAAGCGACGGTCGAGCGGCGACTGGCGCAGTTCGACGGCCTGCAGCTTGCCGAGTTCGGCGAAGCGCCAGGTGCGCGACCACCAGCCTTCGCGCACCGCGACCAGGGCATCGTCGACCGCGTAGCCGGCACGCGCGGCATGACGGCGGGCGACGAACATCGACCACGGCAGCCACAGCAGGCCCAGCGCCCCCCACCACTGGAAGAACCAGGCCAGCGCGGCGCACAGGCCGACGGTCACGAACAGATCGCCGAGCATCAGCCGCTGCCAGGCGCGCGGATGCAGGGGCTGCCAGTGCTGCGGCGGCCATGACGGCAGCAGGGCGATGTCGCGCACGATCGCATCGCAGGTGTCCGGCCGCGCAATCGGCGCGAGGGCATCGAGTCCGCGCTGCGCGTTCGCGTTGCCTTGGCCGTCGCCGGTGCGCGCGCTGGCGGTGTCGATCTCCAGCGTGCGCCGCGCGAAGAGGCGGTGCAGGACGCCTTCTTGTTGCGTCCATGCCTGGATGCGCCGGCGGGGCACGCTGCTGCGCGAGCGGCCCAGCAGGCCGCGCTCGACGGTCAGGCGCCGACCCTGCCGCTGCAGCCGGAAGCCGTGATAGCGCAGCAGCGACAGCAGGACCGAGAACGCGCGGATCAGCACCAGCGCCGTCGCGAGCACCCCCATCAGGACCAGGCCCTTGGCCATCCACGTCGTCGCGAAGCCGCTGGCGTAACCGAAGGCCTCGCGGCCGTACTCGACCAGCAGGCGGCCCATCGCGCGCTCGGGCATGACCTGGAACGACAGCGCGAGCGCACCGGCGACGACGATCAGGCCGCGGTTCGAGATCAGGCCGAGCTTGACCACTTCCCAGGTCGACAGCGCCAGCAGCGTGGTGCCCTCGGGCGCGGCGACGGGTGTCGCGGCGACGGCATCGGCGCGGCCGCGATCGCGGATCAGCTGTTCCAGTGCCAGCGCCTCGGGCATGCGCAGCACGCGCATCTGTGCCTCGGGTTTGGTACCCCCGGCCGATTCCAGCCGGACCTCGGCCACACCCATCAGACGATGCAGCAGGGTCTGGTGGATGGCGACGTTGTGGATGCGCGAGTACGGAATCTGCCGGACGCTGCGCTCGAGCAGGCCGCTGCGCACGATCAGCCGGTCGTCGTCGATGCGGTAGCGGAACGTCAGGTATTGCCACACCGATACGACGACCAGCGCGCCGACGCCGATCATCGGCAGCCACCACGGATAGCCGTCGTCGCGGCGACCGCCGGCGAACAGCAGCGCCGCCAGCGGCACGATGAACTGCCGCAGGTTCTGCAGTAGCACGAACAGCCACGAGCCCGGATGCAGGCGGCGTTCGTGGTCCTCGGGCAGCAGCGCCTGCGGCGCGGCCGGCTCAGGCGTCGTCATGGTCGTCGTCGCGGGCGGCGCGCGCGGCCAGCGTGTCGCGCAAGCGTTCGGCCTCTTCGAAGTCCAGACCCGACAGCGACAGCGCGCTGTTGCGGGTGCCGGCGGTATGCACGATCAGCGTTGCCAGTCCGAATGCGCGCTCCAGCGGCCCGCGGCGCACGTCGAGATGCTGCACGCGATTGCCGGGCACGCGCGTGTCGCTGCGCCACATGTGCCCGCGGCGCACGCCGAAGCCGTCGTCGTCGAGCCGCCAGCGCGTGCGCAGCCAGCGCCGGCGCGCGATCCACACCGTCCATGCCGGAATCACCAGCAGCAGTCCACCGGCGATCGCGAACGACAGCGGCTGGCGATCGGCGGCGATCAGCCCGACGCCCAGCGCGATCGCGAGTGGAATCAACGTGCCGATCAGGGTGGCGATCGTCGCCAGCGTGCGCGCCCGCAGCGGCAGCGGCTGCCAGACGTCGGTTTCGACCTGCGGCGCCGGCATCGCCGGCTCGACGGGCAGTGGCGGCGGTGTGGACACGGGGTCTTCGCTGGAGATCATCGGCGCCTGCTCATCGTCGACGTTCGAGGTCGAGATAGGGATTGTCGTCACCCGAGCCGGACGGCCGGGCCTTGTAGCGTTTGTAGGTCCACTGGTACTGCGCCGGATCGCGCCGCGCGATGTGTTCGACGCCGGCGTTGAGCGCGGTGGTCGCGCGGACCAGATCGGCATCGGCGATCGCGGGATGCGCGGGCTCGATGCGCAGCGCGAAGTCAGGACCGTCGCCGATGCGCTCGCAATAGGCGAACAGCACGGTCGCACCGGTGCGCTCGGCCAGGCGCGAGGCCAGCGTCATCGTCAGTGCGGGCATGCCGAAGAACGGCGCGAACTCGCCGTCGCCGGCCTTGGGCTGCTGGTCGGGCAGGATGCCGACCACGCCGCCGTCCTTGAGCGTCTTCCACAGCTGTCGCACGGCCGGGCCTTCGGCCCGCACCTGGCGCACCCGGTCGCCCGCCCCGGCGCGCACGCGACGCAGGAAGGCCTCGCCGACCGCCGAGTCCGGCGCGCGGTAGAGGATCGAGATCGGCGTGCGCGCGGCCAGCCACTGGTTGAGCAGTTCCCAGTTGCCGTAGTGCGGCGCGCAGACGATCAGGCCGCGGCCATCGGCCAGCGCCGCGTCGAACAGGCCGACGCCGTGCTGCTCGCGCAGCATCCGCAGATTGCGCGCATGCGGACGGGTCCACAGGCGCAGCGTTTCCAGCGTCTGCAGCGCGGTCGTACGCAGGATCGCCTGCTGCAGCGCCGCGCGTTCGTCGTCGGTCAATTCGGGATAGGCGAGTTCGAGATTGCGCAGCGCGACCCGGCTCTCGCGGCTGCCCGTCAGTCGCCCGAGCGCCGCAACCGCGCCGGCGATGCCGCGCAACACCGGCGCCGGCAGTGCGCCGACGACAGTGGCGAGCAGATACAGAATGCGTGCGATCAGATCCGGCATGTCCGAAGTCTAGGCGGTGTCGCGCGGGTGGGGATAGGTGCCGGAAGTCGGCTTTGCTTCAACGTTCTCTTCGCACGTGTACCGCTGGGCGGACGCTGTCGCGTCGCGCGGGCTGTTTGCGGTGTGCTTGATCCGGATCGGTCTCGGGCTCCGGCTTTGGCTATGGCTATGGCTATGGCCTTGGCTTTCGCGCTTGCTCCTGCTTCGGTTTTTCGCCTTGCTCTTGATTTCAATCGAGCCGTAAAGCGAGCCGAGCATCGCAGGGCGGCGGGGTCGAAGAGCAGCCCATGTCTGAGCGCA
>NZ_JBDGIS010000012.1:0-22347 GCF_057657295.1 Luteimonas sp. Soil_C_16
ACGCGGCACGCAGCCCAAACTCGCTGCGCTCAGACACGGGCTGCTCTTCGGCCACGCCAGGCTCCGGTGCTCGGCTCTCTTTACGGCTCGATTGAAAATCAAAAGCTGAAAGCCGAAGCCGAAGCCGAAGCCGAAGCCGAAGCCGAAGCCAAGCCGGAGCCGGAGCCAAAGGCAAGATCCAGATCAAGATGGATTACCGGACATGCGTCCGTTGAAAGCTCCGCCTGCGCGGGAATGACGGCTGGTGCTGCAGCGATGGCCTTTACCGGGATGTCCGGGCGGTCAGCTCCGACGGATCTCCAGTCCCGAATATCGGAGTCAGCCTGCGCGACAGCCGAGTCATCCCGCCGCCATCGCGGCTGAACACACAGCGCATCCCAGCGGCGTCTCCAATGCATGCGATACGATGACGCCCTTCGTGGCGCGTCCACGCGACAGACACCTGGAATACGGCGGAAATGACGACTCGGACGGTAGGGGCCCGCCACGGCTGGAAGTGGATCGTGCAGGGCGTCAATGTGGGTCGGTCCAATCCGCGCGCGGTATACGGCGCGACGGCGATCGTGGCGCTGCTGGCGCTGGTGCCGAACGTGTTCCAGGCGATCGCCCAGCTCGCGTTCGGGCTCGATGCCAGTACCCAGGTCATGCTGATCGGCGCCACGTCGCTGGTGTCGATCATCGTCTATCCGCTGCTGATCGCCGGCGTGCTGCACGTCATCGACGCGGCCGAGCACGGGCGTCCCGCGCAGCCGACGGACCTGTTCGCGGTGTTCACCGGCGGCAACGCCGGGCGCCTGATCGGCTTCGGCGTGCTGATGGGCGCGCTCTACATCGCCACGTTCTACGCGCTGGTGAGTGCGTTCGGCGACGGCGTCATCGACTGGTACATGCAGGTGCTGACGATCAGCCAGGAAATGAGCGCGCAGACCGGGCCGGCCACGCCGCCGGATCTGCCGCTGCCGCCGGCCGGCATCGGTCCGCTGATGGCGCTGGCGATCTTCTTCGGCGTCTATTACGCGACCGTCTACGCGATCGGCCTGGGCCAGGTCGCGCTCGGCGCGCGGCCGGTGCTGCAGGCGTTCACCGACGGCCTTGGCGGTGCGCTGCGCAATGTGCTGCCGGTGGTCGTGGCCGCCGCGATCGCGATGGCCGGTGGGTTCGCACTGATGCTCGCGTTCGCGATGGTCGTGACCATCATCAGCGTCGTCGCCAGCCTCGTGCATCCGGGCCTCGCCGCGCTGCTCGTGCTGCCGCTGTATCTGATCCTGCTGCTGATCCTCTACATCGTGATGTTCGGCGCGATGTACGCGATGTGGCGCGATGTCTGCGGCCCGCAGGACGATGCGTCGACCGGTGGCCCGACGCCGGGCGCCGGCAGCCCCGACAACAGCCGCATCGAACTCTGACGACGCGTCAGAACCCGAGCGTCGCGTCCAGCGCGGCGGCGACGCTCCGGTCGAGCTGCTGCATCAGCAGCGCCAGCAGCAGGCAAAACACCGGCGGCTGCAGCACCAGCCACAGACGGGCCGGCATCGGCATCGGGGCATCGGTCAGCCGCACCACGTGGGTGCCGGCGATCCGGTCGTGCAGCGCCTGGTAGCGCGGCGCGCGCGCGGCCATCAGATGGCCGATGTTGAGGCTCACCCACGACAGCAGGCCGGCCGCCGTGCGCAGGCCGGCGCGCACGTAGCCCGGCGGCAGTCCGTCGTCGTCGACCACCTGCAGGCCGAGCAGGCGCTTGCCCGGCGTGGCCTGCCAGCGCGAGCCCTCGAAGCCGGTGAACCACACCAGCGCGAGCAGTGCGAAGACCGCCATCGTGGGCAGGGTCAGCGAGGTGATCGCCAGCGCCAGCGCGGTGATCGCGACCTGCAGCGCAGGATCCGCCATCCATGCCTGCAACAGTGCGGCCGGCGACGCGGCGAGGTCGAGCGTCTGCTGCATCAGGGCGGCCATCGCCTGCGCCAGTGCATCGATCGCGCGCATGCAGGTCTCGAGTGCTTCGCACAGGCGCCGATGCATCAACGCGACGACCAGCACACCGATCGCCGCCGCATCCAGCGACCACGCCGTGTAGCGGCGCAGCAACGGCGTGGGCGCGGCGACCGGCGGACTCATGCCTCGTCGCGCACCGCGTCGGCTCTGGGCGCGAGCAGGCGCGCGGCGATGATGCCGGCCTCGTAGAGCAGGCACATCGGAATCGCCAGCATCAGCTGCGAGACGACATCGGGTGGGGTGATGACCGCGGCCAGCACGAACACGCCGACCACCGCATAGCCGCGCGCCTCGCGCAGCTGGTCGGTGGTCACCCAGCCCAGCAGCACCAGGATCACCAGCGCGACCGGCAGCTCGAAGCTCAGGCCGAACGCGAGGAAGATCACCAGGACGAAATTCAGATAGGCGTTGATGTCGGTCATCATCGACACGCCATCGGGCGTCACCAGCGTCAGGAACTTGAACACCGACGGCAGCACGAGGAAGAACGCGAACGCGCAGCCGATGTAGAACAGCGCGACCGCCGACGCCAGCAGCGGCATCGCGAGCCGCTTCTCGCGCTTGTACAGGCCCGGTGCGACGAAGGCCCAGGCCTGGTAGAGCAGCCACGGCATGGTCACGACCAGCGCGGTGAAGAACGCGAGCTTCAGCGGCGCGAAGAACGGCGAGGCGACTTCGATCGCGATCAGGTGCGCGCCTTCGGGCAACTTGTCGAGCAGCGGCTGGGCGAGCAGGCCGTAGAGCTTGTTGGCGAACGGCAGCAGGCACAGCAGCACGAGGCCGGTACCGGCCAGACCGCGCATCAGGCGCATGCGCAGTTCGATCAGATGGTCGATCAGGCTGCCTTCGCCGCCGTCTTCGTCAGCGTGCAGCGCCACGATCGGTCTCCTCGTCGGCGGTGGCCGTCGCCGGGACCGGCGGGCGGGTGGGATCGCCGGCGATCGCGTCGGGCGGCAGCGGCGGTTCCGCCGGTGCCGCGGGATCGGGCAGGGCGTCGAGACTGCGGTGCGTGACCGGGGGGTCGCTGGACATGCGGCGCGCCTGGGCGACCAGATCGCCGGCTTCCTTGCGCACGTCGTCGAGACTGCTGCGCGCGTGCTGCTCGGCGTCGCGCAGCTGGGTGCCGACGTCCGCGATCGAACGCTGGGCATCGCGCACGCTGCGCTTGAGATCCTCGGCGGCGAGTTCGCGTTCGAGTTCCGACTTCACCGAATACCACTGCGCCCGGGCACGGCGCACCCACAGGCCTGCGAAACGGGCCGCCTTGGGCAACCGCTCGGGACCGAGAATGATCAGCGCGACCAGCGCGATGATCATCAATTCGCCGGTACCGATTCCGAACATCGAGCGCTGTCCGCGTCAGCGCGGCGGCAGGTCGTCGTGGCGCGTCCTGTCGGCCTCGCGGGCCGCGGCGTCCTGCCGCGAACGGTCGTCGAGACGCTCGGGCGTCTCGTCGTCGTGCATGCCCTTCTTGAAGCCCTTCACCGCTTCGCCGAGATCACGGCCGGCGCCGCGCAGCTTCTTGGTGCCGAAGACCAGCAGGACGACAACGAGGACGATGGCCCAATGCCAGATGCTGAAACTGCCCATGGCGGGATTCCGGGAGCTGCGGGTGGTCTCGCAGGATAACGCACCGCACCCGCACGCAGCGTGCGAGTGCGCGCTGCACTTCAGTATTCGGGCAGCGGTTCGACGGTCGCCGGCTGGTCGTCGACGTTCTGGAAGCCCTGCGTCGACGGCTGACCCTGCTGCGGCTGCACCGGCGCAGTGGTGGTCTCGGGCACGTTCTGGATCGCCGGCGTGTACGCAGGTTGCTGCGCGCTACGTGCGACCGGCACCGCGGTGCCGCCCCGCGAGACGCGCGCGGTGGCGCTGGCTTCTTCCAGACGGTCGCGGAAATCGACGACCGCGCTCGACGGCGCGGTGCCCGGACGGTTCTCGAGAATCGCGCGCGGCGTGGTGGTGCGACCGTAGACGGCGATGTTCGCGTCGTCGTCGATCTGCAGCACCGCGCCATCGAGTGCGACGCCGGCGAACAGGCCGCGCGCGCGCGACCACGACCAGATCTCCGCCTTGAGCTGGCTGTCGGTCAGCGCAGCCGCGTTGCGACCCACCGGACCCGCGGCCACGCCGGCATCGGCGCCGAGGGTGAACTTGCCGTTGACGATCGATTCCAGGCTGCGCTCGTTGCGGAACACCAGCACCACGTCCGAGGACTGCACGCCGGCCTGGAAGCCGATGCTGCCGCCGGTGATCTTGACGAAGGCCGGGCTGGACCAGGTGCCTTCGGGCGTCTTGACCGACATCAGGCCGTGGCCGCGGCGGCCGCCGATGATCAGGCCCGCCTTGATGGTGTCGGGAATGACGACGATCGCCCGCGCTTCGTCGAGCAGCTTGTCGGGGATGCCCGATTCGGGAATCGCCTGGATCTCGTTGAGCACGCGCACTGCGTTCTGCGCCCGGGCGTCTTCGGTCGGGCCGGCGACGGCAGGCCCTGCGACGAACGCGGTGGCGAGGGCGGCAACCAGCACGGTGTGGCGGAACGGACGAGTCATGGTGGCTCCGGGGCAAGGGCGCGAATCGGACGCGCGCTGGACATGCGCACGCAGAACAGATTCAGGCTAGTGACGGTGCAATGAATCGCACATGAGTTTTTCCGCAGCACCCGGACGCTGCCATTGCGCCGGTGCGCCTGCCATTCTATGGGGATGTCCGAATCCCCCTCTCCGAACGCCGCGCGCGACGCCGTCGTCCTCGTCAATCTCGGCACGCCCGACGCGCCGACGCCGAAAGCGGTGCGCCGCTATCTCGCCGAATTCCTGCACGACCATCGCGTGGTCGCGCTGACCCGCTGGCTGTGGTGCCCGATCCTGCACTTCGTGATCCTGCCGTTCCGCTCCCCACGCGTGGCGAAACTCTATGCCGGCGTGTGGATGCAGGACGGCTCGCCGCTCGCTGTACACACCGCGCGTCTCACAAAGGCGGTGCAGACGGAAATGCCCGATGCCGAGGTGGTCTACGCCATGCGTTACGGCAATCCGTCGCTGCGCGGCGTGCTGACGCGCCTGCGCGATGCGGGGCACGCGCGCGTGCAGGTGCTGCCGTTGTATCCGCAGTATTCGACGACGACGACGGCGTCGGTCCGCGATGTCGTCGACGAGGTCTTCGGCGCCGCTGGCATTGCGCGGATGCGCGACGACTATCACCTGGATCCGGATTGGGTCGACGCTGTAGCCGGCTCGATCCGCGCGCACTGGGACGTCCATGGCCGCGGCGAGCGCCTGCTGTTCTCCTTCCACGGCATTCCACAGCGGCTGGCCGATGCCGGCGATCCGTATCCGCGGCAGTGCCGTGCGAGCGTCGATGCGATCGTGCAGGCGCTGGGCCTCGCGCCGGACGCGGCGATGCTGACCTTCCAGTCGCGCTTCGGTCGCGAGCCGTGGCTGCAGCCCTACACGGACGAGACGCTCAAGGCGCTGGGCGGCGACGGCGTCCGCGTGATCGACGTCGTGTGTCCGGGCTTCGCGGTGGATTGTCTGGAAACGCTGGAGGAGATCGCGCTGCAGAACGCCGAAATTTTCCATGAGCATGGCGGCCAGGATCTGCGCTACATCCCCTGTCTCAACGACGCGCCGTCGCATGCGCGCGCGCTGGCCACGCTGACGCGTCGCGATCTGGCGGTGCGCGCATGAGCGGCGTCGCGCAGGCGCAGCCGTTCGAGGTCGAGATCGGCATCGGCACCGTGCGCGGTCTGCGCTTCGGCACCGTCGGCGCACGTCGCGTGCTCGCGCTGCACGGCTGGCTCGACAACGCCGCGAGCTTCGTGCCGCTGTCCGCGTACTTCGACGGCCTGGACGTGGTCGCGCCGGATCTGCCCGGCCACGGCCGCAGCGTGCACATGCCGGTCGGCACCGATTACACCTTCGTCGGCGCGGTCCACCAGGTGCTCGACATCGCCGACGCGCTGGGCTGGGACCGGTTCGCGCTGCTCGGGCATTCGATGGGCGCGGGCATCGCCAGTCTCGTGGCCGCGGCGGTCCCCGAGCGCATCGAACGGCTGGTCGCGATCGAAGCGCTGGGCGCGCTGCCGGAGACCGAAGCGGACACCGTGCCGCGCCTGCGCGAAGCGGTGATGTCCTCGCGCAGCCTGGGCGCGCGTCCGCTGCGCGTATTCCCCGATCTCGAAGCGCCGATCCGCGCGCGCATGCGGGTCAATGCGCTCAGCGAACCCGTCGCGCGCCTGCTGGTCGAACGTGGCGTGCAGCCGGTCGAGGGCGGCCACGTCTGGTGCAGCGATCCGCGTCTGACGATCCCCACCGCCGTGCGCATGACGCCCGGCCAGGTCGACGCGCTGATCGCCGGCATCGAATGCCCCACGCGCGTGATCTACGCCGACCCGCCGCAGGTCTATCTGCCCGAACCCGACCGCTCCCGCCGCGCGCGTCTGCTGCCCGACGGCGCGCTCACCGTCATCACCGGCGGCCACCACCTGCACATGGAACAACCGGCGGACGTCGCCGCCGCGATCGGGGATTTCCTGCAGCGCTGAGCGCCCGCGTCGTCGGACGGCCTTCGACTGCGTCCTTCAGAGCCGCGCGGTGCCGTCCTGCAGCTGGAGGCTCACGATCACGCCCGGATCCTCCGACGGCTGCGCCGGCTGGTTGCGGTCGAACGCGAACAGCGCGCTGCGACCGTCCTTCTCGAACGCGAGGACCGCGCTGTCCTCGCCGTGATGCGTGACGAGCCGACGCTGCCAGCCGTCGTGCTCCATCGCCCGCCGGGTTTCCTGCGACAGCGCCACCACCTCACCGTCGGCGAGCAGGTTGATGATCTGCGTGCCCGGCATGTCGGTCAGCGTGTCGATCGCGTAGCGCGCGGGCAGGTGCACGTCGCGCGGGAAATCCGCAGGCAGTGCCAGCGACGTCGCCCGCGGCGGCACCGGCGTCGCTGCGACCCGGTCGCCGCGCGCATCGAAGCGGATCGTCGTGCCCAGCGCGTCGCCGGGTTGGCGGCAGCCGGGCAGCAGGACGACGAGCAGCAGGGCCAGGCACGGGCGGACCATCGCGTTCTCCGGCGGCACCGGCCGCACATTCCGGTCAACGCGAGCGCGGCCCCGAAGCGGCCACCGGGCGGCTCGAAACTTCCGGGTCAGGCCAGTAGCGCGTGCAGATCGGCCTTGAGCCGGCGGCCGTGGTCGCGGAAATAGTCGCGCGCGTCGCGCCAGGCCGGGCAGCGCACTTCGACCTCGCTCCAGAACCGGCGCGAATGGTCGGCGTGGATCAGGTGGCAGAGCTCGTGCACCAGCACGTATTCGAACGCCGAAGGCGCGCCGAGCACCAACGACAGGTCCAGATTGAGCGTGCCGTCCGGCGCCAGCGAGCCCCACTGCGAGGACATCACTTTCAGGCAGATGCGCCGGGGCGTGCGCGGCAGGCTCGGCAGATAGGCCGGCAGCCAGCGGCCGATGTCGGCACGTGCCTGCGCTTCGTAGAACTCGCGCAACGCGCGTTGCAGCGCGGCAGGGCCGGCGTGCTCGGGCGACACGAACGTCAGCGCGCCGTCGTCGTCCATGCGCACATGACTGAACCGCCCGCTGTCCCAGTGCAGCGGATGCAACACGCCGCGCAGCGGCAGCTGCGTGGTCACGCCGCGCTGCAGCGGCGCCGCTTCGCCATGCGCCGCGATCTGCGCGGCCAGCCACGCCCGGTGCTGCTGCAGGAAGGCATCGCCGGAGAGGAGACTCGCGCGCAGCGGCAGGGTCAGACGCGCGCCGCGTTCGCTGACGCTGAGGCGGATGCGCCGCGCGCGCGGATCGCGCAAGCGCAGCACCTCGATCTCGCGCCCGTCCTCGAGCGTCAGACGGAGCGAGTCGCGCTGGATCGAAGCGGGCTTCGCGGAACGCGACAACAGGCGCGACAGGGACGGCATGCGCGGATTGTATGCGCTGCGTGCGACGCGACCGGTGTCGACGTCGCACGTGCGCCTGCGATCACTCCGCCTTCGACAGCTTCAGCGCGCCTTCGAGCACCGTGAACAGGCGCTTGAACTCGCCGCGCATCAGCGCGAAGCGGGCATCGAGTTCGGCGCGCATGTCGTCGTTCTCGGTGTGCTCGAGCGAATCCAGCGCGCCGTCGAGCAGCTTGAACTTGCGCACGATCAGATCCTCGCCGAGCACGAACGAGACGTGGTCGTCGAGATTGAGCGCGAGCTTGGTGACCTGCTTGCCGGCATCGAGATGGCGGGTGATCTCCTCGCACTGCAGATCCTGACGCTGGCAGCGCACGATCGCGCCCTGGTCGGACGGATCCTTCAGCTCGCATTCCTCGCCCAGCGTCAGGCCGTCGGGCAGCGGCTCGCCGGCGATCCAGCCGGTCATCACGCCACGCGGGGAGACCTCGGCATTGAGCGGCAGCGCGGGAAAGCTGCCCAGCGCGGTGCGGATCTGCGACACCAGGTTTTCCGCACTCTTGCGGCTGGACGAGTTCACCGCGACCACGCCGTGCTGGAGGTCGATCAACGCATCGCTGCGCACCGGCTTCACGAACGCGCGCGGCATCAGTTCCTGCAGCAGGTCGTCCTTCATCTGCTTGCGCATCTTGCCGCCGGGCTTGCGACCCTGCTTCTCCTCGAATTCCTCGATGCGCCGCGACAGCAGCTCATTGACCACCGGGCCGGGCAGGATCTTCTCTTCGCCGCCGACGGTGACCCAGATCGTGTCCTCGATGCGGTGCGCCATCACTTCGGCCTCGCGGCCCAGCGGCGAGACGAAACCGTGCGAGGACATCTCCAGCGGACCGACCGGCTTGAGCGGGAATTCCGCCAGACGCGCATCGAGCTCGGACAGGTCGAGATTGGTGGGGAAGCGGAACAGGGTCAGATTGCGAAAGAACATGGGGCTGATGAGTCCATTGGAAGTGGGGAAGGACGCCGCAGGGACGCGGTGGCGTCAGAACGTGCTTGATACGGGCCTGCGTCGACGCGGCGCGGATGGCGGTGGTCATGCCTCCCGCATCGCGATGTCGATCGTCGCGTCCTGCGCGTCGGGCAACCAGGCGTCGACCGTGGCGGGCGCCGCGCCCGCAACGGGCATGCGGAAATCGAACAGCGCCGGATCGCTGAGCTGCGACGGGCTGACATTGCCCAGCGACCGCGCGATCGTCTCGATGCGGCCGGGCGTCTCGCGCTCCCAGGCCTCCAGCATCTTCTGCACCTGCTTGCGCTGCAGGTTCTCCTGCGAGCCGCACAGGGTGCAGGGAATGATCGGGAACGCCCTTGCCTGCGCGTAGGCGGCGATGTCGGCTTCGGCCGCGTAGGCCAGCGGACGGATCACGACATGCTGGCCGTCGTCGCTGCGCAGCTTCGGCGGCATGCCGCCGAGTTTCGCGTGGAAGAACATGTTCAGGAAGAACGTCGCGACCAGATCATCGCGATGGTGGCCGAGCGCGATCTTCGTGAATCCGTGCTGCGCCGCGTGGTGGTACAGCGCGCCGCGACGCAGGCGCGAGCACAGCGCACACATCGTCTTGCCTTCCGGGATTACCCGGCTGACGACCGAGTAGGTGTCCTGCTCGATGATGTGGAAGTCGACACCGCGCGATGCCAGATAGTCGGGCAGCACGTGCGCGGGAAATCCGGGCTGCTTCTGGTCGAGGTTGACCGCGGTGATCGAGAACGCCACCGGCGCCTTGGACTGCAGCTGCAGCAGGATGTCGAGCAGGGTGTAGCTGTCCTTGCCGCCCGACAGGCACACCATCACCTTGTCGCCGGCCTCGATCATGCCGAAGTCGGCGATCGCGCGACCCATCTGGTGGCGCAGCCGCTTGCCGAGCCTGTGCACGGCCGGCGCGTCACGGCGCGGATCATGCGCGCGCGACAGCGGTTCGTGCAGGGGCAGGACGGTACTCATCGCGCCAGTTTACCGGGCGCTCCAATCGGCCGTACGGCAACGCCCCCGCGACCGCGCGCCAACACGCGCCATGCCAGGCTGCGACGCCATTCCTGTTGAACGGAGAGCGCACATGTCGCGCATCGTCATCATCGGCGGCCATGGCCGCGTCGCCCTGCAGCTGACCCGGCGCCTCACTGGAAGCGGACACGCCGTGACCGCGCTGTTCCGCAACGCGGCCCACCGCGATGCCGTCGCCGACACCGGCGCGACACCGGTCGTCTTCGATATCGAGCACGCGCAGACCGATGCCATCGCCGCGCAGCTCGCCGGCCACGACGCCGTGGTCTGGTCGGCCGGCGCAGGCGGTGGCGATGCCGCGCGCACCTATGCGGTCGATCGCGATGCGGCGATCCGCTCGATCGACGCCGCGGCCATTGCCGGCGTGCGGCGCTACGTGATGGTGTCCTACATCGGCGCCGGCTTCGATCACGGCATCGCACCGGACGACGGCTTCTTCGCCTATGCGCAAGCGAAAGCCGCCGCCGATGCGCATGTGCGCGACAGCGCGCTCGACTGGACGATCCTGGGTCCGGGCCGGTTGACCGATGACGCCGGCAGTGGCCGTGTCGCCGACGGGACGGAGGCCGACAGCGGCACGCCGGTCTCGCGCGCGAATGTGGCTGCGGTCGCAGCCGCAGTACTGGATGCGGCAGGCACCGTGGGCCGGACGCTGGATTTCGTCGATGGCGACGTGCCGATCGGGACCTTCGTGCGCGGCGACTGATCGCGGGCACGTGCGGATGGCCGGGCATCCGCTCGCCTGCGCCGTCCGCGCTGCGCGTTAATGCGACGGTGAGGCGCGCGGTCGTAGACTGCACGCCGATCGCGTGGCCGGCCGTTTCGGCACGTGGCGTGAGACGAATTCTCCAGGAGCGCAATGACGTGAAGCACTGAGCCGACATCGAGCCCGACGACCCGACCGGGTCGCGTCCCCATGTCCGCGAGGTCTTCCATGTCCGTGCCCGTCTCCCCGACGCGATCCGCGTCGCTGTCTGTCTCTCCTGCCGTCGTGCCCGCGCTGCGCGCCCGTGGCCTGTCCGCCGCGCGCGATGACGGCAGCCTGCTCTACGACGCTCTCTCGCTGTTGCTGCACGACGGCCCCAGCGCGCTGGTCGGGGCCAACGGCACCGGCAAGTCCACGCTGCTCCGGCAGCTGGCCGCGGGCGCAAGCGCCGGCACGGTCGAAGTGGCCGGCGGTCTGCAGCTGCTGACGCAGCATCCGGGTCCACTGCCGCCGCGCGTCGTCGATCTGCTGGGTCTGGGCGCGCGTTTCGATGCGCTGCACCGGCTGCTGGCGGGTCATGGCGACGCGGACGATGCAGCATGCGTCGACGACGACTGGTCGCTCGAAACGCGATTGGAGGATGCGTTCGCAGCGCTGGGCCTCTCCGGTCTCGCGCCGACAGCCGATCCGTCGCAGCTGTCGGGTGGGCAGTGCCAGCAGCTGCGTCTGCTCGCGGCCTCTTGGTGCCCTGCGCGCGTGCTGCTGCTCGACGAGCCCAGCACCTTCCTCGATGGCGACGCGTCCGCGTCCTGGTGCCGGCAGTTCCTGCAACGCGCAGGGGCCGTACTGATCGTGACCCACGATCCCGTGTGGCTGCGCGCGATGCCGCGGCTGGCGGAGTTGCGTGGCGACGGGCTGCAATGGATCGACGGCGGACTCGACGCGTGGCGCGCCGCGCGCGATACCACGCGTCGTCAGACCGAGGACGCACTCGCACAGGCGCGGCGCGACCGCGCGCGGACGCAACGCGCGGTCGGACGCGAACGCCAGCGGCTCGACCAGCGCCAGGCCCGCGGGCAGCGGATGCGCGAGGACAGCAACCAGTCCCCGCTGCTGCTGGACCACGCCAAGGGCAACGCCGAACGCCATGCCGGACGCACGCGCGGTGCACTGGCGCAGCGTCTCGCCGATGGCGACGCCGCGGTGCGTGACGCGTTCGCCGCGACCGATGCGATGCCGCCACCCGAGTTCGTCGATGCCGAGGTCATCCTGCCGGTCGCGCGGCGGGTGTTGCGATTCGACGGCGCGCATCCCGTCGTCGCCGCGCCGGTGCAGGCGCTGACATGGGATGCGTTCGGCCCGGTGCGCATCGGACTCGAAGGGCGCAACGGCAGCGACAAGACCACGCTGCTGCGCGCGCTGCGCGGCGAGACGACGCTCGCCAGCGGCACCGTCGAGGCCTGCGTGCCGGTGCAGTCGCTCGACCAGACGCTCGCGACCCTGCCCGAGGCGATGCCGGCGCTCGACTGGCTGGCCGCGCAGATGCAGGTCGATGCGATGGACGTGCACGCGACGCGGCTCGCGCTGCTCGGCCTGACCGGCGCGCGGGCGCGCCAACCGCTGGGACTGTTGTCGGGTGGGGAACGCATGCGGGTCGCGATCGCGGCCGCTGCATTGGCGCAGCCGGCCGCGCCGTTGCTGCTGCTCGACGAACCCGCCAGCCATCTCGATCTCGACAGCGTGGACGCGCTGGTCGCGCTGCTGCGCGGCTGGCCAGGCGCACTCGTCGTGGTCAGCCACGATCCTGCCGTGCTCGATGCGCTGGCGCTGACCCACCGTTTGCACCTCGATGCAAACCGCCTCCATCTGCAACCCGTCGATCCCTGAGCGACAAGCTGCATCCGTAGGATGGGGAGAGCGCAGCGAAACCCATCAAGTTGGCCTTGTACGTCGAGCGGCAGTCGCGTCACCTCAACGAAAACAGGCGCCTTCCGGCGCCTGTCTCGTTCCACACGCAATCCGATGCGGCTTGCCTCAGGGCACCCACACCAGGTTCCGCGTATTGGGATCGGTGGTGATTTCGCGCACGCGGCCGCTGCCGTCGAACTGCACCTGGAACTCGGCGAAGCTGCTCATCCAGTAACGCCACAGTTCCGCATCCAGATCCGGGTTCTCGCTGCTGATCGGATAGCCCAGCGACATCAGCACCTGCTCGCGGGTCATGCCGGGCGTGATCTTCGCGCGCTTGATCGCGTCCTGGATCTTGGCCGGATACGTGGCGATCTTCGCCGCCGGATCCTCGGTCACCACGTAGCGTTTCGCGAAGTCGGGCAGGGCGATGTCACGGCTGTAATCGTTGCCGATCGACTGGCGTGCGCCGTCGATGCGTACGTTGACGCGGTGACGGCCGTAGCCGGTCACGCTGGTCGGCGTGCCGACCGGGATCACGCGCTTGCCGTTCTCGGCGTAGTTGCTGTCGCTGATCCAGCTGCCGTCGCTGCGCAGGTTGCAGCACAGATAGCCGTCGTACTTCTCCTGTGCGGAGAGCTGGGCGGTGGCCGCGAGCGCGGCGAGGGCGAGCAGGGGCGCAGCGAGGCGCGCGGATGCGCGACGGTTCGATCGGAGGGACATCCTGGTTCCTTGGCGAAGCGGCCGGGGCTGCCGCAGGTGGGCACCACGCGGCACGCGCCGACGTCGCGCCGGCCCCCTGCACGGCGCACCGCATTGTCTCAGCGGCGCCGCACGTCGCCAAGGCGCCGGACCGGCACGGTGTTGCGATAAGCTGCACCGCATGTCGACCGACACGCCCGACATCGACCCGAGCCGGAGCGCGCTGCTGTTGCGGCTGCGCACCGAGCATCGCGATCTCGACCGCACCATCGCCGAACTCCAGGCCACCCCGGCGCCCGAAGCGCTGGCGATGCAGCGCATGAAGAAACGCAAGCTGCAGCTCAAGGACTGCATCGCGCGGCTGGAGTCGGACATGATTCCGGACGAGCCGGCCTGAGGCGGAACGCCGGCGTGAGCGGAGGGATGCCGGGATGTCTGCCTGTTCCAGCCCCTGCGGCTTCAGTCCGATGACCGCATTTCGGCAGAATCATCCGGCGTGACCAGCCAGTAGGGGCCGGGACAGTGACGCAGCAGAGCCTCGCCGACGAAACGTGAGACCGCACCGTCATCGAGCGCGCCGCCGCCGACCTGTCGGGTCTCACCCGTGACGCCCCAGCGATCCCCTCGCGACGTGAGAATCGCCCAGCCACGCCACCGCTTCTGCAGCGTGTAGCTGCGCGGAAACACGAGCGTGGTCGCGCGTGTCGGCTGTCCCGCGATCCGCAGCGCAACGCAATCGCCTTCGATCACGACGGTCCCGCGCGTCATGCCGAGCGGCCAGATGCTGGTCTCGATAGCCGGGTCGGTCGCGACCAGCGTCGGTGGCGGTTGCCCGCTGTCGCGACTGCAGCCCGAAAGCAGGGCTGCGCTCGCCAACACCGCAATGAGAAAAGAACACCTCACGTCCGGCGAGCCGCGCACGCGTCGCTTCGCGAGGCGCATTCCGCTTGGGCGTCAGCCCGCATCGACCGGCCCCAGCCTAACGACCTGATGGACCGCCACGTGCTCGCGTCCCAGCTCCCGCACAAGCTCGGGCACGAGCTGGATCGGCAGGTGCAGCTCGTATCCGTCCGCAATGCGCTGCAGTCCATCGGCTTCGAACTGCAGCCCCGGAATGTCCCGGCCGCGCGTGTCCATGAATCGCTCGATGACACGCCTGCCGAAGTCTTCGTGATCGGCGATCTCGACGTACACGCGATACAGCGTGTCGGAATAATCAGAACGCGTGCCGGTCACATCGGATGCGTGCATGGGAATGCCTCGAGCAATCAGTGTGCGGGTGGCTTGCGGAGAACACATCGATACTTGAAAAGGCCTGATCGTGCACGCGCCTCATCCTGTCACCGGAAGCCGGGTCGAGTCGATTCGAAGAAGCGCCGTCTGACGGTCTCTGCTCTGCTGGCACCGCGGGGCATCAGCCTGGAATGACGTGCCCGATCCGCCAGAGCACACCGGTCGGATCGATCAGCGTGAAGTCCCGGATTCCCAGGGCCGATCGTCCGGCGGACTCAGACGAACCGAGAATTTCGTGACCACACCTGACGCCTCGACATTGCGGTGCCAGTCGTCTGCATTCGAGACGAGCATGTGCATGACGAAGTTGTTCGCATGTTCCGGGTTGTAGAACTGCGACAGAAGGAATGATGTCGCGCCGAAACGGACGTATGCGAGATCGTCCGATTCCAACGTCGTCTCGAATCCAAGCGCCTCGTAGAACGCCATGGATTCGGCGAGTTCGCGCGCTGGCACGAACGCCTTGATTTCGATCGTGTCCAGATTCATGTGATCTCGCCTGCAAGGTCCCGAACACTCGCCGATACGCCGCGAATCGTCTTCACGCTTGACCGCGTTTCAGATGGGAGCCCCACCCGCGGCAATCGCCCGCTCCTGATCGAGGCTGAGCAATCCGCTGCGCAGGTGATCGGCTGCTGCCGAGCGCATGACCTCGCCGTCGCGGACGTACACGATGAATGTTCCACCCGGGCGGAAGCCGACGTTGTGGAACGATGCGGACTCCCGGCACGCAAAGGTGAACTGCGCCTTCCATCGTTCGGTACGGACGGGTGACCGTTCGCCCTTGAGGGTCTGCTCGACTGCGAAGCGAAGCGAACCGAGCCGATCCCGGGCGGGTCCACGGCAGGACGGACGAGATCCGTGACGGTGCCGATGAATATTTCATCCGCCTCTTGCGTCGCGATGCGCGTGAGCTCCTGAAGCTCGGCCAGGTCAGCGGCATCGATCTGCGCCTGCTCTGCTGGCGGACGGGTGCCGCATGCGACGGCGGTTTGAGCTATGAGCAACAAGGCTGCCGTAGCGAGGAGAACGCGTGCGTTCATGCCACCCTCTATCGACCTGTTTGGGCCACCGCTGCCCGGCTTGGTGATTCCGCGAAGTTGCGTTCGCTCGTACGGAATGTCAGCGCTCTTCATTTGGAGTTCGCCAAAAACGGTATGCGCGAAGCCTGGGGTGACTGGCAGGTGTCGTGCGTCGACCTCACTCGACGACAACGACCGCCGGCTCCGCGGGCTTCACCGCCTCCGGACTCACCTTCTCGATCGAGTGCCGCAGTTCGCGGCCGAGGATGACCTTCGCGTCCTTGGCCCAGTTGGCGAGGCGGTCGTCGAAGACGAGTTTGCTGTTGCCGTCGAGTTTGACGAGGCCGAGTTCGCGGAGCTTCTGGATGAAGCCTCGGAACAGGGACTTGTCGAAGAACTCCGGTGCGGCCGGGGCGTACAACAGCGACAGACGCTGGGCGGCGAGCTGGCAGAGGCTTTCGAGTTCGCCGGCGCCGAGGGTACCGGGGCCGTTCTTGGCGAGCACGGAAATCGCGATGTAGTAGCGCTCGAACGCCTGCTGCAGCGGGTGGCTCAGCGCGCGCAGGCGGAAGACCTCGTCGGTCTGGCCGGCGTTGCGGGCATAAATGCCGTCGTCCTCGTCGCTGACGCGCTCGAGCAGCGCTTCGCGCTCGAAGGTTTCCAGCGTCAGGGCGATGCGCTCGGCGAACGTGTCCTCGTCCCATGGCAGGTACAGCTCGGCCTGCAGGAACGGATACATCGTGCGGCCCAGGCGCAGCAGCGTGTGCCGGCTCATGCGCCGGTTGTGCAGGAAGCAGCACGCGATCCAGGCCGAGGCGGTGAACAGGTGCAGCACGTTGTTGCGGAAGTAGGTCAGCAGCACCGACTTCTCGTCGTCGACGCGGAACACGTCGCCCAATGGATGCGCGACGCGTTCGAGCACGTTGATCTCTTCGCCGTGCGCGACGATTTCCTGCGGCGTGTGCGGGGTCACCGTGACGCGATCCGAATACGGCACGTCGACCAGCAACTGCTTGGACAGCGCGATCTGCGCGAGCAGATCGGCCTCGCCCATCGCGTGCTTCGGCGTCGACAGCAGCGCCAGCGCCAGCAGGTTGATCGGATTGACGTCGGCGGCGCGGTTGATGTTGACGTTGATCTTCTGCGCGATGACGTCGACCGTGCGCGACAGCCACTCGGGACGCTCGCTGTCGGCGACGGCGTTGCCGTCCCAGCCGGTCGCGTGTTCGGCGAGCACATCGGCCAGCGCGATCGGCTCGCCGAAGTTCACCACCACCTGGCCGTAGTTGGAGCGGAGCACCTGCGGAATACTCCACAGCAGCTGCCAGATCGATTCCTTCTTCTTGCTCTTGCCCGACAGCTCGTCGAGATAGCTGCTGCCTTCCATCAGCTTCTCGTAGCCGACGTAGATCGGCTGGAACAGCACCGGCCGGCTGGGCTGGCGCAGGAACGCGCGCAGCGTCATCGACACCATGCCGCCCTTGGGCGCGAGCAGGCGTCCGGTGCGCGAACGGCCGCCTTCGACGAAATATTCGATCGAATAACCGCCGGCGACGAGCTGGGCGACGTACTCGGCCAGCACGGTCGAATACAGCGCGTTGCCGCGAATCGAGCGGCGGATGAAGAACGCGCCACCCTTGCGCAGGATCGTGCCGATGACCGGCAGGTTGAGGTTGATGCCGGCCACGATGTGCGGCGGCACGATGCCGCGGTTGTAGAGCAGATAGCTCAACAACAGGTAATCCATGTGGCTGCGGTGGCTGGGCACGTAGACGACTTCGTGTCCGGGCGCGGCGGCCTTGAGCGTGTCGATGTGGTGCACCAGCACGCCACGGAAGATGCGGTTCCACACCGTGGTCAGCAGGTAGCTCGCCGAGCGCACGACGGGGTGCGAGTAGTCGGCGGCGATCTCGTAGGCGTAGGCGTGGGCCTTCTTCCACGCGTCCTCGGGCTTGCTGTTGTCGCGGCGCGCCTGGTCGGCGATCGCGTCCTTGACCGCGGGCGAGGCCAGCACCTTGTCGACCAGCAGGCGGCGGGTCGAGAGGTCGGGGCCGATGATCGCTTCACGCACGCGGTTGAAATGGGTGCGCAGCACGCGCGAGAGCTTGCGCACCGTGCGCTCGGCGTCGAGACCTTCGGCGAGCAGCGGGCGCACGTCGACCGGCTCGGCGAAGCGCACCAGGGTGTCGCGGCCGTTGAGCAGGATCGCCAGCAGGCGCCGGAAGCGGCCGACGATGGTCCAGTTCTCGGAGAACAGCACCGCGAACCAGCCGTTGTTCTTGTCCGGCGAGCGGCCGACGAAGATCGAGACCGGCACCACCTGCACGTCGAGCGCCGGATCGCGGCGATGCGCTTCGAGCAGGCGCGCCAGCGATTCGGAATGCGTCGCCTTGGATTGCGGCTGGCCGGTGGCCATCGCCAGGGCGCCGCCGGCATTGCGCCGCGACAGCGCGACGTAGGCGCGCTTGCGGCCGAGCGGATCCCCGGGCAGGGGCTGCAGCGGCGAGGGCAGGCCGGCCTCGCGACATGCGCGTTCGAGGATCAGCGCATTCGACAGGCCGTAGTCCTCGAGCACGTAGCAGACCGGGCGATGGTCGACGAGCGTCTCGGGCGTCTGCGGCTCCACCTTCAGGCCGATCCATGGGCCCATCAGCCAGCCCAGCAGACCGGCCCACCACGGACGACGCACCGCGCGGCGCGGCGCGGCCAGCGGCACCGGCAATGTGCTCGGCGCGACGGGCGCGGTTACCGGGGCGTCGTCGGCAGGGGCCGCGTCACGTGCGGGCGCCGCGGCATCGTCCGCAGGCGCGACATCCGGCGCAGGCCCTGACGCCGCGTGCGGAGATGCGGCGTCGGCCGTGCGGTGGTCGGTGCGTCCGGTGGCGTCGCCGTCCGGGAACTCGAGGGTCGGTTGATCAGGCATCGTCGGCATTATGCCCAAGCGGCCCGTCCGGACCGCACCTGCGGCGCCCCACTCAGGGTTCCGCCGGCGCAGTGGCGGGCGCGGCTGCCGCAGGCGCCGCTGCGGCCGCGCGGGCATGCGCCAGGAAGTCGCTGACGTACCAGCGGCCGTCATGGCGTTCGACGGCGATCACCGCGTCGACCGGGCGACCGGCCAGCTGATACCGCATGCGCACGCGCGCGGCGTCGCCGGTCTGGCTCTCGAGCGTGGCCTCCACGCTGTCGAAGGTCCGGTCCAGATCCAGTCCATAGGCGGCCAGCCGCAGCTTGCCGGCGGTGAACAGCGGCGACAGCCCGGTCAGCCCGGCCTGCATGCCTGCGGCGCCGAGCGCGGCATCGCTGGCGATACCGCCGGCCCGCGCGGCGGCGACCAGCGCCGAGATCGTCTCCTGCGCGCGCGCGCGGTCGGCCAGTGGCGCGGCGCCGGCCCAGTCGCTGGCGGCGGCGATCAGCTGGGTGTAATGCGCGCGTTCGTCCTCGCTGAAATCGCCGCCCTGCTCCAGATACTGGATGGCGAACCCGCCCAATCCGACCGCAGCCGAACGCATCTCGCGCTCGGCGCCGGCGAACTGCCGGTTGAAGGTCTGCAGCAGCACGCGTTCGGCCTGCGGCGCGCTCAACGCTGCGAGGACCGACGGCAACTGCGCGGACAGCGGCAGTTCGTCGAGCGGCCAGCGGGTGCGCCCGGCGCGCCAGGCGGCGTCGAGTTCGGGCCGCAGTTCGGGCGTGGCCGCATCCCGCGCGAAGGCCGCCAGATCGCCGGCACGCAGGTGCGCCGTGAGCAGCGTCACCGCCTCCACCGGCGTCGCCGCACCGACGGCCGGCGCGGCCTCGGCCGTCTCGTCGCGCTGGCAGGCCGCCAGCCACAGCATCAGCGGCAGCAGCACCGTGACGGCACCTGCGCGGCGGCGTCGACGACGCGCGTCGGGCGAGCGGGCGGAAAGGGACATGCAATGGATTCCTGCGAAGCCGGACATCCCATCTTGCAAGCCGGTCGATGACCGGACAAGCGCGACCGTTACAGGTCGCGCAGCACCCAGCCGTGCGGCGTGTCGGTGGCCCGGGCATCGAGCGCGGCCTGGGCGATCTCGTCCGGGCTGCGGCCGGCCTTCCAGGCGGTCGCGATCGCCGCCAGCCGCTCGCGGGTCGCGCGGGTGTAAGCGCCTTCGAGCTCGTTCTGCGCGTCGACGGCCAGCTTCTGCGGATACAGCGTGCGGGCGTCTTCCGACTGGTTCAGCAGCGCGATCATCCGCGACAGGCTGGTGTGGAAGGTCTCGGCCGACAGCGCGGTGCGCTGGGTACGCTGCAGGTGCCAGACGGTGAGGTATTCGACCGGGCCGAGCATGCGGCGCGGGGTCCCGCCGAAGAACTGGCCGGAGAAATCGCTGGCCGAGACCGGCGCAGCGCTGTCGGGCAGGCGGGTCGCGCCCCAGGAACTCAGCGCACCGCCGGGCAGATCCATGCGCCGCAGCGCGGTGCCGATCGTGTCGGCGAGCAGGCGCTGCGCGCGGGTGTCGTCGCTTTCCGCCACCACGCCCAGCAGACGCAGGAACACCGGATACCGGTCCTCGCCGAGCCGCCGCACCAGCCGCTTGAGCACGGTCAGGCGGTACTCGGGATCGGCATGCGCCGCCAGCGCCGACACCATGCGATCTGCGGCGACGCGCAGCGACTGCGCGGAGGGAACGGCATTCATGGACGGAGCACCAGCGTCAGGCACGGAAGTCGAGGCGCCCGGACTTTAACCCAGCCGCTGGTCGGGCCTGCGCAGGAAACTCAGACGAGTGCGTCGAGGATCGCGTCGGCGCCCTGGTCGGCCGCCTGCGACAGAGCGATCGCCGACAGGCGCGCTTCGAACGCCAGGTCGCCGGGCAGCTGACGGTTGCCGGCAGCAACGCCATCCCAGGCGGCGACGTTGAGCACATCCTCGCCCGGGTCGGCCTGCGGGCCGCGCGGGGCATCCGCATAGCCACCATCGGCCGGTGCGAGATCGGCACCCGGCTGCTGGCGCAGATCGTCGAACGCGACATGCCCACCCAGCCGGTCGAGGCTGGCGGCATTGAAGCTGACGTCGGAAGGCATGCTGCTCATCGGAACGGAGGCCTGGAAACCCTTGGGGGACTGGACCGCTTCTGCGGCGATGGCGGGACTGTAACGCTGGTGCCATGGAACGGCTATCTCGGGCTGTCCCTAGGGTGTCTGCCAACCCGCATGGGCCCGGCCCTGCGGCTGAATCCCGGTTGGACAGCGCCGCCCGCGACCACGTCGTCTTCACCCGCGCGTCGCAGTTCCCGGGCCGAACGGATGCGTCACCCGTGCATGCTAGCCTCCGCTCGAACCGCGCGAACCCGCGCGCATTCGATCGGAGTGCGGATGGCCGAAGAGAACGAGGGCGCCGACAAAACCGAAAAACCGACCAGCAAGAAGCTCAAGGACGCGCGCAAGGACGCCAACGTCGCCAAGAGCCGGGAGCTGACCAGCACCGTGCTCATCATGGGATGGCTGGCCGGTGGCTGGATGCTGATGGGGTACATGTTCCGGCGCATCAGCGGGCTGTTCGATCAGAGCCTGAACGTCATGAACCAGCCGTTCGACATCGCGCTGCGGACGATCGGTCCGCTTGCGGCGCAGACCCTGCTGGCGGTCACGCTGCCGCTGCTGCTGCTCGCGGTGCTGCTGGCCCTGGTCGTCGAGTTCCTGCAGGTCGGCCCGGTCCTGTCGATGAAGAAGGTCACGCCCGACCTGTCCAAGATGAATCCGGTCAGCGGCGTCAAGAAGATGTTTTCGATGGACAACCTCGTCGAGCTCATCAAGAGCGTTCTCAAGAGCGCGGCGCTGCTGACAATCGGCGGCTTCGTGCTGTGGGGCATGTTGCCGAACCTGCTGCAGCTGCCGTTCGCACAGCCCGCCGCGATCGGCAGCGCCATCTGGCACGCGCTCAAGTGGATCGGCATCTGGACGATCTTCGTGTTCTTCTTCGTGTCCGCGGTCGACGCCTCGTACCAGAAGTACTCCTACATGAAGAAGCTGCGCATGAGCCGCCGCGACATCAAGCAGGAGGTCAAGGAGAACGAAGGCGACCCCTACGTGAAGCAGCGCCGCAAGCAGTTGCACCAGGAATGGTCGCAACAGAACATGCTCAATGCCGTCCGAGGATCGAATGTCATCGTGACCAACCCCACCCACATCGCCGTCGCCCTGCAGTACGAACAGGGCGACGATCTGCCGCTGGTCGTCGCCAAAGGCGAAGGCCACGTCGCCGAAGAGATCAAGCGCGTCGCCGAGGAAGCCGGTGTGCCGATCCTCGAGAACGTGCCGCTGGCCCGCGGCCTCAATGCACGCGTCGAAATCGACGACTACATCAGCGACGACTTCTTCGAAGCAGTCGCGCAGGTGCTGTACTGGGCCGAGGGCGTGCGCATGGGTGAGCATCGCCCCGAGCCGCCGGAATTCAATCCGCCGCCGGACATGCGCGAGGAGATCGGACTGGCCGAACCCGAGGCGTTGCCGCCGCCGCTGGCGGATGATCCGTCGGTCGTGGAGCGGCTCGAGGATCCGCGGGATCCAATGCGATAGGAATGGATTGCGGCGCCGAGGCGCCGCTTTTTCTTTTTGGTGCTTTCTGCGCGTGCCCGGCGCGCGCTGCTGCGTGATGCCTTTTTTAGCTTGCTTCGGCTTTTGCCTCTGTCTTGGCTTCGGCTTCGGCTTCGGCTTTCAGCCTTTGACTTGAATCGAGCCGTAAAGCGAGCCGAGCATCGCAGGGCGGCGGGGTCGAAGAGCAGCCCATGTCTGAGCGC
>NZ_JBDGIS010000013.1:0-16458 GCF_057657295.1 Luteimonas sp. Soil_C_16
ACGAAGGTCTGCGCTTCGCGATCCGCGAAGGCGGCCGTACCGTCGGCGCCGGCGTGGTGTCCAAGATCATCAAGTGATCCGACGGCCCGGGTGCGCATTGCGTACCCGGGCCGACGACATCCCGGCGCGAGTCGGGATGCAGTGGTTTCAGTGGGGTGCCAACTCCGCCGAAGCCGCGACAAGGCGGGCCGGAACCCCGGTCCGCCTTCGCCGTCTAAGGGTGTCCGAAGCCGGTTGTTGTTCCAATCCGTACGCCAGTAGCTCAATTGGCAGAGCAGCGGTCTCCAAAACCGCAGGTTGGGGGTTCGAGTCCCTCCTGGCGTGCCATTCGCGGAATCGTCCGCGCGGGTCAGGACGCATTGCGGTCCACCCCGTCAACCGAGCAGTCGCAAACCGATGAGTCGCCGGGAATTGAACAGCAGAGTTGAACAATCCAAGGGTGCGTCTTCGACGGACCTCGCCAAGTACGCTGCCGCGATCGTCCTGGTCGTTGCCGGCGTCTTCGCCTTTTACTGGTTCCAGGCGCAGCTGGCCACGCCGGTGCGCAGCATCATCGTCGCCCTGTGCGTCGTGGGCGCCGCCGCGGTCTTCCTGACGACGGACAAGGGTCACAAGACCCGTGATTTCTTCTCGGAGACCCGCTTCGAGATGCGCAAGGTCGTCTGGCCGACGCGCCAGGAGGCGATTCGCCTGACCTGGATCGTGATCATCGCCGTGGCGATCATCAGCCTGATCCTCGCCGGCTTCGACCAGATCATCCAGTGGCTGATCCGCCTCGTTCTGAGGCAGTGACGGAGTAACGATTCAGATGGAAACCGAAGGCGTCAAGCGCTGGTACGTCGTGCATGCCTATTCCGGCTTCGAGAAGTCGGTGGCCCAGGCGCTGCGCGATCGCATCGTGCGCACCGAGATGCAGGACAAGTTCGGCGACGTGCTGGTGCCGACCGAAGAAGTGATCGAGATGCGCTCCGGCCAGAAGCGCCGTTCCGAGCGCAAGTTCTTCCCGGGTTACGTCCTCGTGCAGATCCTGACGTCGGACGACGGCGGCATTCCGCGCATGGACAACGAGAGCTGGCACCTGGTCAAGGAAACGCCGAAGGTGATGGGCTTCATCGGCGGCACCGCCGACCGTCCGCTGCCGATCCGCGACGACGAAGCCGCCGTGATCCTGGATCGCGTGCAGGAAGGCGTCGAGAAGCCGCGTCCGAAGGTGCTGTTCGAGCCGGGCCAGATGGTCCGCGTGATCGACGGCCCGTTCAACGATTTCAACGGCGTGGTCGAGGAAATCAACTACGAGAAGAGCCGCCTGCGCGTCGCAGTGCTGATCTTCGGCCGTTCGACCCCGGTCGAGCTGGAATTCGGGCAGGTCGAGAAGGCCTGAACCCCGCCGCGCCCGGTGTGACGGGCGCGCGAAACCCTGCTATAGTGCGCGGCTCACTGTCTGGCTGCGCCGGGCAACCGCACAGGCCGCCGTATGGGCGGCCTTTCGCGCGAGATGGACAACGTGAATCCGGGACACGTGTATTCCCGGAACGATGGGGAGCCTGATCCAAGGCGCTTGCACCCGGAGAGAAGAAGACAATGGCGAAGAAAGTCGTCGGTTACATCAAGCTGCAGGTCAAGGCCGGTCAGGCCAACCCCTCGCCGCCGGTCGGTCCTGCGCTGGGTCAGCGCGGCCTGAACATCATGGAGTTCTGCAAGGCGTTCAACGCAGCGACCTCCAAGCTCGAGCCGGGTCTGCCGACTCCGGTCATCATCACGGCCTACTCGGACCGTACCTTCACCTTCATCACCAAGAGCACGCCGGCATCGGTGCTGCTGAAGAAGGCGGCGGGCGTGGCCTCGGGCTCCAAGCGTCCCAACACCGAGAAGGTGGGCAAGGTGACGCGCGCGCAGCTCGAAGAAATCGCCAAGGCGAAGGAAGCCGATCTGACGGCGGCCGAGCTGGAAGCAGCAGTGCGCACCATCGCGGGCTCGGCCCGTTCGATGGGCCTGACGGTGGAGGGCTGAGACCATGGCACAGACCAAGCGACAGAAGAGCATCCAGGCTGCCGTGCAGCCGGGCAAGAGCTACGGCATCGATGACGCCCTGAAGATCGTCAAGGACAACAGCAGCGCGAAGTTCGCCGAAGCCGTGGACGTCGCCGTCCGCCTCGGCGTCGACGCGCGCAAGTCCGACCAGCAGGTGCGCGGTTCGACCGTGCTGCCGCAGGGCACGGGCAAGAGCGTCCGCGTCGCGGTGTTCGCGCCGGCCGGTGCCAAGGCCGACGAGGCCCTGGCCGCCGGTGCCGACATCGTCGGCATGGACGACCTGGCCGAGAAGATGCAGGCCGGCGACATCAACTACGACGTCGTGATCGCGACGCCGGACGCGATGCGCGTGGTCGGCAAGCTCGGTACGGTGCTGGGCCCGCGCGGCCTGATGCCGAACCCGAAGGTCGGCACCGTCTCCCCGAACCCGGGCGAGGCCGTGAAGAATGCGAAGGGCGGCCAGGTCCGTTACCGCACCGACAAGGCCGGAATCATCCACTGCACGATCGGCAAGGCCGACTTCGATGCGGAGAAGTTGAAGGACAACCTGCAGGCGCTGCTGGCCGACCTGGTGAAGGCCAAGCCGGCCACCGCCAAGGGCCAGTACCTGCAGAAGATCTCGGTGAGCTCGACCATGGGTCCGGGCGTCACCGTCGACCAGTCGTCGCTGACCATCGCGCGCTGATCGAAACGCAATAAACGCGCCGTCCCGCTCGCGGGGCGACGCGATTTTGGGGGCATCGCGACGGACCACGGGTCCGGCGTGGCGCCGTCAAAGACCGCAGGCGCGGTGGAGATCGACGTGGCGACGGGCAGGGATGCTCGAACTGGCAGGGAATCGCCGCCACCGATGATCAAGACCGCTTAATCCCGAGGTGCTTGCACCGACAGGCCTGCGTAGATGGTGATGCCTTTCTGAAGTTTTCTGGTGCGACATCCGTCCAGCCAGGCAGAAGGCCACCACCGGGATGCGTCATGCATCCCCGGCCTCCAGGGATTGGAAGCCGCTCAGGACCGCAAGCGGCAGGAGCCGTGAGCGGAGTTCACAATGAGGAGTGATTAATGGCTCTCAATCTGTCCCAGAAGCAGGAAGTTGTCGCCGAGCTGGCAGAAGTCGCCGCGAACGCCCACTCCCTGATTGCTGTCGAGTACGTGGGCACCACGGTCAGTCAAATGACCGCGATGCGCAAGAAGGCTCGTGAGACCGGTGTGTACTTGCGCGTTGTCAAGAACACCCTGGCCGCACGTGCGGTGGAAGGTACCAGCTACGAGTGCTCCAAGGACTCGCTGGTCGGACCTCTGCTGTATGCGTTCTCGACCGAGGAGCCCGGCGCAGCCGGTCGCCTGATCAAGGAATTCGCGAAAGACAACACCAAGCTGGTGCCCAAGCTCGTCGTCGTGGAAGGCCAGCTGTACCCGGCCGGCCATGTCGACGTGCTGGCCTCGCTGCCGACGCTCGACCAGGCGCTGTCCATGCTGGCCCGCGTGCTGTCCGAACCCGCTGCGATGTTCGCCCGTGCCGTCAAGGCCGTCGGCGACAAGCAGGGCGGTGGCGACGAAGCACCTGCGGAAGCAGCCGCCGAGACGGCCGAAACGGCCTAAATCCGGTCTGCCTGTTCAACGAAACCTATCCCAGAAAATTTTTCAAAGGTAATCACAATGTCCCTTACCAACGAACAGATCGTCGACGCCATCGCCGAGAAGTCCCTGATGGAAGTGATGGAGCTGGTCAAGGCCATCGAAGAGAAGTTCGGCGTCTCCGCCGCTGCTCCGGTCGCCGCGGCTGCTGCTGCCGGCCCGGCTGCCGCTGTCGAAGAGCAGACCGAGTTCACCGTCGTCCTGAAGGCCGCCGGCGAGAAGAAGGTCGAGGCCATCAAGGTCGTCCGTGCCATCACCGGCCTGGGTCTGAAGGAAGCCAAGGACCTGGTCGAAGGCGCACCGAAGGACGTCAAGGAAGGCGCCACGAAGGAAGAAGCCGAGAAGATCAAGAAGGATCTCGAGGCTGCTGGCGCGACCGTCGAAATCAAGTAAGCGGCACTTTGCATCGCAGCACATGCTTGCGATGCACCGGGGCCGGGGGCGAAAGCTCCCGGCCCTTGGTCGTTCCTGAAACCGGGCGACCGGAAGCTTGTGAAACACGCAATACGCAACACGACAACTGACGCAGTTGTCAGTGGGTAGTAGCGGGAGATGGCGTGCTGGTGCCGGCAATACCAGCGACTACCCAGTGACAGCTCCATGTTCCGGATCGCGAGTCGATCCCATCCGATCCAACGAGGCGTACTCCCCATGACGACGTCCCAGCTCCCGTCGAGCCAGCAGCAGACCTACTCGTTCACCGAGAAGAAGCGCATCCGCAAGAACTTCGGCAAGCGCCGCGAGATTCTCGAGGTGCCGTTCCTCCTGGCCATCCAGGTCGATTCCTACCGCGAATTCCTGCAGGCCGACCGCGATCCCACCAAGCGTGAAGACCGTGGCCTCCACGCCGCGCTGAAGTCGGTGTTCCCGATCGTCAGCTACAACGGCTACGCCGCACTCGAATACGTCGGCTACAAGCTCGGCGAGCCCGTGTTCGACGAGCGCGAATGCCGCAACCGTGGCCTGAGCTACGGCGCCCCGCTGCGCGTGACCGTGCGCCTGGTGATCTACGACCGCGAGTCGTCGCAGAAGGCCATCAAGTACGTGAAGGAGCAGGAGGTCTACATGGGCGAGATTCCGCTCATGACCGAGAACGGCACCTTCATCATCAACGGCACCGAGCGCGTCATCGTCTCGCAGCTGCACCGCTCGCCGGGCGTGTTCTTCGACCACGACCGTGGCAAGACCCACAGCTCGGGCAAGCTGCTCTACAGCGCCCGCATCATTCCGTACCGCGGTTCCTGGCTCGACTTCGAGTTCGACCCGAAGGACGCGCTGTTCACCCGTATCGACCGCCGTCGCAAGCTGCCGGTGTCGGTGCTGCTGCGTGCGCTCGGCTACAACAACGAAGAGATGCTCAACGAGTTCTTCGACATCAACAGCTACCACATCCTCCCCGAGGGCGAGGGCGTGCAGCTGGAGCTGGTGTCGGAGCGTCTGCGTGGCGAAACGCTGAACTTCGACCTGCTCGACGGCGAGAAGGTCATCGTCGAAGCCGGCAAGCGCATCACCGCGCGTCACGTCAAGCAGCTCGAAGCCGCCGGCATCACCGCGCTGGCCGTGCCGGACGACTACATGGTCGGCCAGATCCTGTCGCACGACGTGATCGACCCGGCGACCGGTGAGCTGGTCGCGACCGCCAACGACGAGATCACGCTCGAGACCCTCGAGGCGCTGCGCAAGGCGTCGATCGAGACCATCGGCACGATCTGGGTCAACGACCTCGATCGCGGTCCGTACCTGTCCAACACGCTGCGCATCGACTCGACCAAGACGCAGCTCGATGCGCTGGTCGAGATCTACCGCATGATGCGTCCCGGCGAACCGCCGACCAAGGATGCCGCGCAGAACCTGTTCCACAATCTGTTCTTCACGTTCGAGCGTTACGACGTCTCCAGCGTGGGCCGCATGAAGTTCAACCGTCGTCTGGGCCGCAAGGAAACCGAAGGCGCGTCCGTGCTGTACGACGCGAAGTACTTCGCCGAGCGCAAGGACGAGGATTCGGTGCGCCTGCGCGGCGAGTTCGGCCAGTCGTCGGACATCCTCGACGTCATCCGCGTGCTGACCGAGATCCGCAACGGTCGCGGCGTCGTCGACGACATCGACCACCTCGGCAACCGCCGCGTGCGTTCGGTCGGCGAAATGGCCGAGAATGTGTTCCGCGTGGGCCTGGTCCGCGTCGAACGCGCCGTGCGCGAGCGCCTGACGATGGCCGAGGCCGATGGCCTGACCCCGCAGGAACTGATCAACGCCAAGCCGGTCGCGGCGGCGGTCAAGGAATTCTTCGGCTCCTCGCAGCTGTCGCAGTTCATGGATCAGAACAACCCGCTGTCGGAAGTCACGCACAAGCGTCGCGTGTCGGCCCTCGGTCCGGGCGGTCTGACCCGCGAGCGCGCCGGCTTCGAAGTGCGCGACGTGCATCCCACGCACTACGGCCGCGTCTGCACCATCGAGACGCCGGAAGGCCCGAACATCGGCCTGATCAACTCGCTGGCGACCTTCGCGCGCACCAACCGCTACGGCTTCCTCGAAACGCCGTACCGCAAGGTCGTCGACAGCCGCGTCACCGACGACATCGAGTACCTGTCGGCGATCGAGGAGAACGACTACGTCATCGCACAGGCCAATGCCGTCCAGGACGACAAGGGCACGATGACGCAGCAGTTCGTCGACTGCCGCTTCCAGGGCGAGTCGCTGCTCAAGCCGCCGGCGGAGATCCATTACATGGACGTCTCGCCGATGCAGACCGTGTCGGTCGCCGCCGCGCTCGTGCCGTTCCTCGAGCACGATGACGCGAACCGCGCACTGATGGGCGCCAACATGCAGCGTCAGGCCGTGCCGACGCTGCGTGCGCAGAAGCCGCTCGTCGGTACCGGCATCGAGCGCGCCGTGGCGCGCGACTCGGGCGTGACCGTGAACGCCCGCCGCGGCGGCGTGATCGAGCAGATCGACGCCGGCCGCGTCGTGGTCAAGGTCCATGAAGAAGAGATTTCCGGCGAGCACGATGCCGGCGTCGACATCTACAACCTGATCAAGTACACGCGCTCCAACCAGAACACCTGCATCAACCAGCGTCCGCTGGTGAACGTGGGTGACGTGGTCGCGCGCGGCGACGTGCTGGCCGACGGTCCCTCGACCGACATCGGCGAGCTGGCGCTGGGCCAGAACATGCTCGTCGCGTTCATGCCGTGGAACGGCTACAACTTCGAAGACTCGATCCTGCTGTCGGAGCGCGTCGTCAAGGAAGACCGCTACACGACGATCCACATCGAGGAAATGACCGCGGTTGCCCGCGACACGAAGCTGGGTCCGGAGGAAATCTCCGCCGACATCCCGAACGTGTCCGAGAACGCGCTCAACCGTCTCGACGAATCCGGCGTGGTGTACATCGGTGCGGAAGTCCGCGCCGGCGACATCCTGGTCGGCAAGGTCACGCCGAAGGGCGAGAGCCAGCTGACCCCGGAAGAGAAGCTGCTGCGCGCGATCTTCGGTGAGAAGGCGTCCGACGTGAAGGACAGCTCGCTGCGCGTGCCGCCGGGCATGGACGGCACCGTCATCGACGTGCAGGTCTTCACCCGCGACGGCATCGAGAAGGACAAGCGCGCCAAGCAGATCGAAGAGTCCGAGATCAAGCGCGTCAAGAAGGACTTCGACGACCAGTTCCGCATCCTCGAAAGCGCGATCTATGCGCGTCTGCGTTCGCAGATCCAGGGCAAGGTCGCCAACGGCGGTCCCGGCCTGAAGAAGGGCGACACGGTCAGCTCGCTGGTGCTCGACGGCCTGAAGAAGTCCGACTGGTTCCAGATCCGCATGAAGGACGAGGACGCGGCCGACGCGATCGAACGTGCGCAGAAGCAGATCGACGCGCACCAGAAGGAGTTCGAGAAGCGCTTCGCCGACAAGCGCGGCAAGATCACCCAGGGCGACGACCTCGCACCGGGCGTGCTGAAGATGGTCAAGGTCTACCTGGCCGTGAAGCGCCGCATCCAGCCGGGCGACAAGATGGCCGGCCGCCACGGCAACAAGGGTGTGGTCTCCACCATCGTGCCCGTGCAGGACATGCCGCACATGGCCAACGGCAACACGGTCGACATCGTGTTGAACCCGCTGGGCGTGCCGTCGCGTATGAACATCGGCCAGATCCTCGAAGTGCACCTGGGCCTCGCGGCAAAGGGCCTCGGCGAGAAGATCCAGCGGATGCTCGACGCGCAGGCCAAGGTGGCCGAACTGCGCAGCTTCCTCGACCAGATCTACAACCACGACAAGGCGACGTTCGCCCAGCGTGTCGATCTGTCGCAGTTCAGCGACGAGGAACTGTTGAAGCTGGCCGGCAACCTGACCGACGGCGTGCCGATGGCCACGCCGGTGTTCGACGGCGCGGCGGAGTCCGAGATCAAGGCGATGCTCGAGCTGGCGGACATGCCGACCAGTGGTCAGCACCGTCTGTACGACGGCCGGACCGGCGAGGCGTTCGAGCGTGAAGTGACCGTGGGCTACATGCACATGCTCAAGCTCAACCACCTCGTCGACGACAAGATGCACGCGCGTTCGACCGGTCCGTACTCGCTCGTCACCCAGCAGCCGCTGGGCGGCAAGGCGCAGTTCGGCGGCCAGCGCTTCGGCGAAATGGAAGTCTGGGCGCTGGAAGCCTACGGCGCGGCCTACACCCTGCAGGAAATGCTGACGGTGAAGTCCGACGACGTGCAGGGCCGCAACCAGATGTACAAGAACATCGTCGACGGCGAACACGAGATGGTCGCGGGCATGCCCGAGTCCTTCAACGTGCTGGTCAAGGAAATCCGTTCGCTGGCGATCAACATGGAGCTGGAGGAGCACTGAGGCAGGACGTCCCGACGCGCGGCGCGTGAGCGTGCCGCGCGCGACACCGATCCAACACTGCCCAGGTTCCCCTTTCCCGGAGTAAAGACATGAAAGACCTGCTCAATCTCTTCAACCAGCCGCGCCAGATTCCGGACTTCGATGCGATCAAGATCGCGCTCGCCAGCCCGGACCTGATCCGCTCGTGGTCGTTCGGCGAAGTGAAGAAGCCCGAGACGATCAACTACCGCACGTTCAAGCCCGAGCGCGACGGCCTGTTCTGCGCCGCGATCTTCGGTCCGATCAAGGACTACGAGTGCCTGTGCGGGAAGTACAAGCGCATGAAGCACCGTGGCGTGGTCTGCGAGAAGTGCGGCACCGAAGTCACGCTGGCCAAGGTGCGCCGCGAGCGCATGGGTCACATCGACCTGGCCTCGCCGGTCGCGCACATCTGGTTCCTCAAGTCGCTGCCGTCGCGCATCGGCCTGATGCTGGACATGACGCTGCGTGACATCGAACGCATCCTGTACTTCGAGGCGTTCGTCGTGACCGAGCCGGGTCTGACCCCGCTCGAGCGCAGCCAGCTGCTCAACGAAGAGCAGTACATGCAGATGCGCCAGGAACACGGCGACGACTTCGACGCCGCGATGGGCGCCGAGGCGGTCTACGACCTGCTGCGCACGATCGACCTGCAGGCCGAGATGGTCCGCCTGAAGGAAGAGATCGCCGCCACGGGTTCGGAAACCAAGCTCAAGCGTCTGACCAAGCGCATCAAGCTGGTCGAGGCCTTCATCGAGTCGGGCAACCGTCCCGAGTGGATGATCATGACCGTGCTGCCGGTGCTGCCGCCGGACCTGCGTCCGCTGGTGCCGCTGGACGGTGGCCGCTTCGCGACCTCGGATCTCAACGATCTGTACCGCCGCGTCATCAACCGCAACAACCGCCTGCGCCGCCTGCTCGAACTCAATGCGCCCGACATCATCGTGCGCAACGAGAAGCGCATGCTGCAGGAATCGGTCGATGCGCTGATGGACAACGGCCGTCGCGGCCGTGCGATCACCGGCACCAACAAGCGCCCGCTCAAGTCGCTCGCCGACATGATCAAGGGCAAGCAGGGTCGCTTCCGCCAGAACCTGCTCGGCAAGCGCGTCGACTACTCGGGCCGTTCGGTCATCGTGGTCGGCCCGACGCTGCGTCTGCACGAATGCGGCCTGCCGAAGAAGATGGCGCTCGAACTGTTCAAGCCCTTCATCTTCGCCAAGCTGCAGCGCCGTGGTCTCGCTACGACGATCAAGGCCGCCAAGAAGCTCGTCGAGCGCGAAGAGGCCGAGGTGTGGGACATCCTCGAAGAGGTGATCCGCGAGCATCCGGTGCTGCTCAACCGCGCGCCGACGCTGCACCGCCTGGGCATCCAGGCGTTCGAGCCGGTGCTCATCGAAGGCAAGGCGATCCAGCTGCATCCGCTGGTGTGTACCGCGTTCAACGCCGACTTCGACGGTGACCAGATGGCGGTCCACGTGCCGCTCTCGCTGGAAGCCCAGCTCGAAGCGCGTGCGCTGATGATGGCGTCGAACAACATCCTCTCGCCCGCCAACGGCGAGCCGATCATCGTGCCGTCGCAGGACGTCGTGCTCGGTCTGTACTACATGACCCGCGCGCTGGAGAACATCCCGGGCGAGGGCATGGTGTTCGCGAACATCGCCGAAGTGCGTCGCGCGTTCGACAACAAGGCCGCCGGCCTGCACGCCAAGATCAAGGTCCGCATCCAGCAGACCGTGATCGGCGAGGACGGCTCGCGCGACAAGGTGACCTCGATCGTGGAAACGACCGTGGGTCGTGCGCTGCTGCTCGAGATCATGCCCGACGGCCTGCCGTTCGAGCTGGCCAACGTCGAGCTCAACAAGAAGAACATCTCGCGCCTGATCAACGCCTGCTACCGCCGTCTGGGTCTCAAGGACACGGTCGTGTTCGCCGACAAGCTGATGTACACCGGCTTCGGCAACGCGACGCGTGCGGGCGTGTCGATCGGCATCAACGACATGACCATCCCGACCGAGAAGGCCGGCATCCTGGTCGAGGCCGAGGCCGAGGTGCTGGAAATCCAGCAGCAGTACCAGTCGGGCCTGGTCACCGCCGGCGAGCGCTACAACAAGGTCGTCGACATCTGGTCGCGCACGAACGAGCGCATCGCCAAGGCGATGATGGACACGATCGGTACCGAGAAGGTCCTCAATGCGAAGGGCGAGACCATCGACCAGAAGTCGATGAACTCGCTCTACATCATGGCCGACTCGGGTGCGCGTGGTTCGCAGGCGCAGATCCGTCAGCTGGCCGGCATGCGCGGCCTGATGGCCAAGCCGGACGGCTCGATCATCGAGACGCCGATCATCGCGAACTTCCGCGAAGGCCTGAACGTCCAGGAATACTTCAACTCCACCCACGGTGCCCGCAAGGGTCTGGCCGATACCGCGCTCAAGACCGCGAACTCCGGTTACCTGACCCGTCGTCTCGTCGACGTGGCGCAGGACGTGGTGATCACCGAAGTCGACTGCGGCACGATGGACGGGCTCACCATGACCCCGATCGTCGAAGGCGGCGATGTCGTCGAGCCGTTGCGCGACCGCGTGCTGGGTCGTGTCGTGGCCGAGGACGTGTTCCTGCCGGGCAACGACGAGGATCCGATCGTCACCCGCAACACGCTGCTCGACGAGCAGTGGGTGCAGCGCCTTGAAGAGGCCGGCGTGCAGTCGATCCAGGTCCGTTCGACGATCACCTGCGAAGCCGGCTTCGGCGTCTGCGCCAGCTGCTACGGCCGTGATCTCGGCCGCGGCCACCTGGTCAACCAGGGCGAGGCCGTCGGCGTCGTCGCCGCGCAGTCGATCGGCGAGCCCGGCACGCAGCTGACCATGCGTACGTTCCACATCGGTGGTGCGGCATCGCGTGCGGCCGCCATCGACAACGTGACGGTCAAGACCACTGGCTCGATCAAGTTCAACAACCTCAAGCACGTCAAGCACGAGAGCGGCAACCTGGTCGCGGTCTCGCGTTCGGGCGAGCTCTCGGTGCTCGACGGCCACGGTCGCGAGCGCGAGCGTTACAAGCTGCCCTACGGCGCGACCATCACCGTCAACGACGGCGATGCGATCAAGGCCGGCCAGACCGTGTCGAACTGGGATCCGCACAACCACCCGATCGTCTCGGAAGTCGCGGGCTTCATCCGCTTCGTGGACTTCGTCGACGGCATCACCGTCATCGAGAAGACCGACGACCTGACCGGCCTGGCCTCGCGCGAGATCACCGATCCCAAGCGTCGTGGTTCGATGGGCAAGGATCTGCGTCCGATCGTCCGCATCGTGGACGCCAAGGGCAACGACCTGTCGATCCCGGGCACCGATCTGCCGGCGCAGTACCTGCTGCCGCCGCGCTCGATCGTCAACCTGCAGGACGGCGACGCCGTCGGCGTGGGCGACGTGGTGACCAAGGTGCCGCAGGAAGCGTCGAAGACCCGCGACATCACCGGTGGTCTGCCGCGCGTGGCCGATCTGTTCGAAGCACGCAAGCCGAAGGACCAGGCGATCCTCGCCGAGATCTCCGGCATCGTCAGCTTCGGCAAGGACACCAAGGGCAAGCAGCGCCTGATCATCAAGGGCACCGACGGCGTCGATCACGAAGAGCTGATCCCGAAGTACCGCCAGATCATCGTGTTCGAAGGTGAGCACGTGGAGAAGGGCGAGACGGTCGTCGACGGCGAGCCGGGTCCGCAGGACATCCTGCGTCTGAAGGGCGTCGAGGAGCTGGCGTCCTACCTGACCAAGGAAATCCAGGACGTCTATCGCCTGCAGGGCGTGAAGATCAACGACAAGCACATCGAGGTGATCGTTCGCCAGATGCTGCGCAAGGTCGAGATCACGGACCAGGGCGACAGCCGCTTCCTCAACGGCGAGCAGGTCGAGCGTCAGCGCGTGATCGAGGACAACGTCAAGCATCTCGCCAAGAGCGAGCTGCCGGCGAAGTTCGATCCGGTGCTGCTGGGCATCACCAAGGCATCGCTGGCCACCGAGTCGTTCATCTCGGCCGCGTCGTTCCAGGAGACCACCCGCGTGCTCACCGAGGCGGCCGTCCGCGGCACGCGCGACAGCCTGCGCGGTCTGAAGGAAAACGTGATCGTGGGTCGTCTGATCCCGGCCGGTACCGGTCTTGCGTATCACGCCCGTCGTCGTCGCGCCGCTTCCGGCCTGACCGATTCGGAAATGGACGCACTGTCGGGCAGCAGCACGACCCATGCCGATGCCGACGTCGTTGCCGCCCCGGCTGCGCCGGAGCAGGTGATGCTCGAAGACGCACCGGTGACGCCGACGGCTGACAACGACGGCGAAGCACGCTAAGATTGCGCCCAATTTGGTGGCCCCTCGTGGGCCACCCAGACTCCGAAAAGAGGCGCAGGACGCGGCTCGTATTCGGTCCAGGATGGACGGGAGACGTTGTATGCCGGGTGGCGCCCTTCGTGGGTGCACCAGCGGCGGTATGACCCGCGTTGACGGTATTCGTCAGCGCGGGCTATACTTTTTCGTCTGACAGGCGGCCTATCCGTCTGTCTTCGTTTTCACCGGGCTCCGGCCCGAACCAAAGACCCGAGACCTGATGGCAACGATCAACCAGCTGGTGCGGAAGCCGCGCAGCCCCGAAACCTACAAGAGCACTTCGCCCGCGCTGGCGAACTGCCCGCAGCGCCGTGGCGTCTGCACTCGCGTGTACACCACGACCCCCAAGAAGCCGAACTCGGCGCTTCGTAAGGTCGCCAAGGTGCGCCTGACCAACGGTTACGAAGTCATTTCGTACATCGGTGGCGAAGGCCACAACCTGCAGGAGCACAGCGTGGTGCTGATCCGCGGCGGTCGCGTCAAGGACCTGCCGGGCGTGCGTTACCACACCGTGCGCGGTTCGCTCGACGCCTCCGGCGTTGCGAAGCGCAAGCAGAGCCGTTCGAAGTACGGCACCAAGCGTCCGAAGGGCTGAGGAATAGACAATGTCGCGTAAAGGAAACACTCCGCAGCGTTCGGTGCTGCCCGACCCGAAGCACAACAGCGACACGATCGCGCGCTTCATCAACATGGTCATGAAGAGCGGCAAGAAGTCGATCGCTGAAAAGATCGTCTACGGCGCCATGGACGTCATCAGCGAGAAGAACGGCAACCCGCTCGAGCTCGTCGAAAAGGCGCTGGGCAACATCTCGCCGGCCGTCGAAGTGAAGTCGCGTCGCGTCGGTGGTGCCACGTACCAGGTGCCGGTCGAAGTGCGCGCCTCGCGTCGCATGGCGCTGGCGATGCGCTGGTTGATCGAGTCGGCGCGCAAGCGCGGCGAGAACACCATGCCGCGCAAGCTGGCCGCCGAGCTGATCGACGCGTCCGAGAACCGTGGTGGCGCGATCAAGAAGCGCGAAGAAACCCACCGCATGGCCGACGCCAACAAGGCGTTCGCGCACTACCGCTGGTAAGCGGCTCCCGCGGGTCCCGGTTGATTCCGGGGCCCGTCGGCACCATCCAGGTGCCTCCAGGCGGTCACAGACCGCACGCAGGATCCGAAGGCCGCCGCAAGGCGGCATTCGTCCATTCAAGCGATTCCATCGCGAAGGCTCCGTGTTCCAGCGGGACTTCGCCATTCAATACGAGAAACCGACGTGGCTCGCACGACACCCATCGAACGCTACCGCAACTTCGGCATCATGGCCCACATCGATGCCGGCAAGACCACGACCTCCGAGCGCATCCTGTTCTACACCGGCGTCAGCCACAAGATCGGTGAAGTGCACGACGGCGCGGCCACCATGGACTGGATGGAGCAGGAGCAGGAACGCGGCATCACCATCACCTCGGCGGCCACCACGGCGTTCTGGAAGGGCATGGACAAGTCGCTGCCCGAGCACCGCTTCAACATCATCGACACCCCTGGACACGTCGACTTCACCATCGAGGTCGAGCGGTCCCTGCGCGTGCTCGACGGCGCGGTGTTCGTGCTGTGTGCGGTCGGTGGCGTGCAGCCGCAGTCCGAGACCGTGTGGCGCCAGGCCAACAAGTACGCCGTGCCGCGTCTCGCGTTCGTCAACAAGATGGATCGCACCGGTGCGAACTTCAACAAGGTCGTCGACCAGTTGAAGGCGCGTCTGGGTGCCTACGCCGTGCCGATGCAGGTGCCGATCGGCGCCGAAGACGGCTTCGAGGGCGTGGTCGATCTGCTCAAGATGAAGGCGATCCACTGGGATACCGCCTCGCAGGGCACGACGTTCGAATACCGCGACATTCCGGCGAACCTGGTCGACGAGTCCAACGAGGCGCGTGCGTTCATGGTCGAGGCTGCGGCCGAAGCCAATGAAGCGCTGATGGACAAGTATCTCAACGAGGGCGAACTGAGCGAAGAAGAGATCATCGCCGGTTTGCGCGAGCGCACCCTGAAGGTCGAGATCGTGCCGGTGTTCTGTGGCACGGCGTTCAAGAACAAGGGCGTCCAGGCGATGCTCGACGGTGTGATCCAGCTGCTGCCGTCGCCGTCCGACCGTCCGCCGGTGCAGGGCATCGACGACGACGAGAAGGAAGACACCCGCACCGCCGACGACAAGGCACCGTTCTCGGCGCTGGCGTTCAAGATCATGACCGACCCGTTCGTGGGTTCGCTGACGTTCTTCCGCGTCTACTCGGGCGTGCTCAATGCCGGCGACCAGGTTTACAACCCGGTCAAGTCGAAGAAGGAGCGCGTGGGTCGCATCCTGCAGATGCACTCCAACAACCGCGAAGAGATCAAGGAAGTGCGCGCAGGCGACATCGCCGCGGCGGTCGGCCTGAAGGACGTGACCACCGGCGACACGCTGTGCGCGCAGGATCACATCATCACGCTCGAGCGCATGGTGTTCCCGGAGCCCGTGATTTCGATGGCGGTCGAGCCGAAGACCAAGTCGGACCAGGAGAAGATGGGCCTCGCGCTCGGTCGCCTGGCGCAGGAGGATCCGTCCTTCCGCGTGCGTACCGACGAAGAATCCGGCCAGACCATCATCGCCGGCATGGGCGAGCTGCACCTGGACATTATCGTCGACCGCATGAAGCGCGAGTTCAACGTCGAAGCCAACGTCGGCAAGCCGCAGGTCGCGTATCGCGAAACGATCCGCACCCCGGACGTGAAGTCGGACTACAAGCACGCCAAGCAGTCGGGTGGTAAGGGTCAGTACGGTCACGTCGTGATCGAGCTGTCGCCGCTGACCGATGCCGATCGTGCCGATCCGAAGCTGGCCGGCGACATCAAGGACGACTTCCTCTTCATCAACGACATCACCGGTGGTGTGATTCCGAAGGAGTTCATCCCGTCGGTCGAGAAGGGCATCCGCGAGACGATCACCAGTGGCCCGATCGCCGGCTTCCCGGTCGTGGGTGTCAAGGTCAAGCTCGTGTTCGGTTCGTACCACGACGTCGACTCGTCGGAAATGGCGTTCAAGCTGGCGTCGTCGATGGCGTTCAAGCAGGGCTTCGTGAAGGCGAGCCCGGTGCTGCTCGAGCCGATGATGAAGGTCGAGATCGTCAGCCCCGAGGATTACCTCGGCGACGTGATGGGCGACGTCAGCCGTCGTCGCGGCATCCTGCAGGGCCAGGACGACAGCCCGTCGGGCAAGATCATCAACGCCATGATCCCGCTGGGCGAAATGTTCGGCTATGCGACGACGCTGCGCTCGATGTCGCAGGGTCGCGCGACGTTCTCGATGGAGTTCGATCACTACGCGGAAGCGCCGACGAACATCGCCGAAACCGTCATCAAGAAGTAATCCCTCGGGATTGGAATCCGGCGCCCATGCGGCGCCGGATTTCCGGATCCCAGTTTCCAATCCCGAATCAATAGATAGAAAGGTGAATCACCATGGCAAAGGGTAAGTTCGAGCGCACCAAGCCCCACGTGAACGTGGGCACGATTGGTCACGTTGACCACGGCAAG
>NZ_JBDGIS010000014.1:0-5641 GCF_057657295.1 Luteimonas sp. Soil_C_16
TCACGCAAAGAAAAACCCCCGCCGGATACCGGCGGGGGTTTTGGGTAAAAACCCTGGCGATGACCTACTCTCGCATGCTAGATGCACACTACCATCGGCGCATGTACGTTTCACTTCCGAGTTCGGAATGGGATCGGGTGGTTCCATACAGCTATAGTCACCAGGGAGAGGGTGGAGGGTCGCAGGTCGGTCCCGTGATCGGTCGCAGGGATGCGCTCGAAAGAGGGACTGACAGCGCTCACGCTCTCAGAGGTTGGGAAGTAGCGAACATTTTGTGACGACTCATTCGTGTCGTTGGCCAAGGATGCTTCGGTAGAAGCAACTTGAGGTTATATGGTCAAGCCACACGGATCATTAGTACTGGTTAGCTCAACACATTGCTGTGCTTACACACCCAGCCTATCAACCACCTGGTCTTGATGGTTCCTTCAGGGGAGTCAAGCTCCCGGGAGATCTCATCTTGAGGCGCGCTTCCCGCTTAGATGCTTTCAGCGGTTATCGCTTCCGAACATAGCTACCCGGCAGTGCCACTGGCGTGACAACCGGAACACCAGAGGTTCGTCCACTCCGGTCCTCTCGTACTAGGAGCAGCCCCTCTCAAATCTCCAACGCCCATGGCAGATAGGGACCGAACTGTCTCACGACGTTCTGAACCCAGCTCGCGTACCACTTTAAATGGCGAACAGCCATACCCTTGGGACCGACTACAGCCCCAGGATGTGATGAGCCGACATCGAGGTGCCAAACACCGCCGTCGATATGAACTCTTGGGCGGTATCAGCCTGTTATCCCCGGAGTACCTTTTATCCGTTGAGCGATGGCCCTTCCATACAGAACCACCGGATCACTAAGTCCTAGTTTCCTACCTGCTTGATCCGTCGATCTCGCAGTCAAGCACGCTTATGCCTTTGCACACAGTGCGCGATGTCCGACCGCGCTGAGCGTACCTTCGAGCTCCTCCGTTACTCTTTGGGAGGAGACCGCCCCAGTCAAACTACCCACCATACATGGTCCCCGATCCGGATAACGGACCTAGGTTAGAACGTCAAGCACGACAGGGTGGTATTTCAAGGTTGGCTCCACCACAGCTAGCGCCATGGTTTCAAAGCCTCCCACCTATCCTACACAGACGAACTCAACGTTCAATGTAAAGCTATAGTAAAGGTTCACGGGGTCTTTCCGTCTTGCCACGGGAACGCTGCATCTTCACAGCGATTTCAATTTCACTGAGTCTCGGGTGGAGACAGCGCCGCCATCGTTACGCCATTCGTGCAGGTCGGAACTTACCCGACAAGGAATTTCGCTACCTTAGGACCGTTATAGTTACGGCCGCCGTTTACCGGGGCTTCGATCAAGAGCTTCGCCTTGCGGCTGACCCCATCAATTAACCTTCCGGCACCGGGCAGGCGTCAGACCCTATACGTCCACTTTCGTGTTTGCAGAGTCCTGTGTTTTTGATAAACAGTCGCAGCGGCCTGGTCACTGCGGCCCCCGATCGCTGTAGCCCGCATGGGCCACGATCAAGGGCGCACCTTCTCCCGAAGTTACGGTGCTATGTTGCCTAGTTCCTTCACCCGAGTTCTCTCAAGCGCCTTAGAATTCTCTTCCTACCCACCTGTGTCGGTTTACGGTACGGTCTGCATAAGCTGAAGCTTAGGGGCTTTTCCTGGAAGCGTGGTATCAGTCACTTCGCTCTAATGAGCTCGTCTCGGTGCTCGGAGTTAAAGGGTCCCGGATTTGCCTAAGACCCACTCCTACCGCCTTTCTCCAGGACAACCAACGCCTGGTAGACCTAACCTTCTCCGTCCCCCCATCGCACTTATGCGAGGTGCTGGAATATTAACCAGCTTCCCATCGACTACGCATTTCTGCCTCGCCTTAGGGGCCGACTCACCCTGCGTCGATTAACGTTGCGCAAGGAAACCTTGGGCTTTCGGCGTGGAGGCTTTTCACCCCCATTATCGTTACTCATGTCAGCATTCGCACTTCCGATACCTCCAGCAGACTTCTCAATCTGCCTTCGACGGCTTACGGAACGCTCCTCTACCGCGCACAACAAAGTTGTGCACCCCAAGCTTCGGTTTATCACTTAGCCCCGTTAAATCTTCCGCGCAGACCGACTCGACCAGTGAGCTATTACGCTTTCTTTAAAGGGTGGCTGCTTCTAAGCCAACCTCCTGGCTGTCTGTGCCTTTCCACATCGTTTCCCACTTAGTGATAATTTGGGACCTTAGCTGTGGGTCTGGGTTGTTTCCCTTTTCACGACGGACGTTAGCACCCGCCGTGTGTCTCCCATGCAGTCTGTCTTGGTATTCGGAGTTTGCAATGGTTTGGTAAGTCGCAATGACCCCCTAGCCATAACAGTGCTCTACCCCCAAGAAGATTCACATGAGGCGCTACCTAAATAGCTTTCGAGGAGAACCAGCTATCTCCGGGTTCGATTAGCTTTTCACTCCTAATCACACCTCATCCCCTACCTTTGCAACGGGAGTGGGTTCGGACCTCCAGTTGATGTTACTCAACCTTCATCCTGGGCATGACTAGATCACCCGGTTTCGGGTCTATTGCCCGCGACTATGCGCCCTTATCAGACTCGGTTTCCCTTCGCCTCCCCTATACGGTTAAGCTTGCCACGAACAATAAGTCGCTGACCCATTATACAAAAGGTACGCAGTCACCTCTTGCGAGGCTCCTACTGCTTGTACGCACACGGTTTCAGGGTCTATTTCACTCCCCTCTCCGGGGTTCTTTTCGCCTTTCCCTCACGGTACTGGTTCACTATCGGTCGGTCAGGAGTATTTAGCCTTGGAGGATGGTCCCCCCATGTTCAGACAGGGTTTCTCGTGCCCCGCCCTACTCATTTTTCATCGACATGGCCCTTTCGCATACAGGGCTATCACCTTCTATGGCCGGTCTTTCCAGGACCGTTTTGCTAGAACCATATCGACTTTTGGGCTGTTCCCCGTTCGCTCGTCACTACTCAGGGAATCTCGGTTGATTTCTTTTCCTACGGTTACTTAGATATTTCAGTTCACCGCGTTCGCCTCGTACAGCTATGTATTCACTGCACGATACCTCCTAGGAGGTGGGTTTCCCCATTCGGACATTACCGGATCAAAGCTTGTTGCCAGCTCCCCGATACTTTTCGCAGGCTACCACGTCCTTCATCGCCTCTGACCGCCAAGGCATCCACCGTGTGCGCTTATTCGCTTGACCATATAACCCCAAGTTGCCTCGGAGCCATACTTCTGTCGATGGGTACAAAGCATCGACGCAAATATAACGACTCAATTTACTAGGGACTCGAGGTCCCCGCCTTAGCCACACGACACGTATGAGTTCTTGTCTCAGACGCTCGCTACTTCCCTATTTTTCAAAGAACCGTCGTCAGGCCACAGTGCCCGGCGACATTCAAATCTGATGTGTGCGCAGCGATCGGTGAATCATCCATCAAGAATGGTGGAGCCTGTCGGGATCGAACCGACGACCCCCTGCTTGCAAAGCAGGTGCTCTCCCAGCTGAGCTAAGGCCCCATGTGGTGGGTCTGGGAGGACTCGAACCACCGGCCTCACCCTTATCAGGGGTGCGCTCTAACCACCTGAGCTACAGACCCAGTCTTGCTTTTGATTACCAATCGTGCAGGTTACTTATGAGGACGCCTGGACAAGTCACGTGGTCTTGTCTCTAAAGGAGGTGATCCAGCCGCACCTTCCGATACGGCTACCTTGTTACGACTTCACCCCAGTCATCGGCCACACCGTGGCAAGCGCCCTCCCGAAGGTTAAGCTACCTGCTTCTGGTGCAACAAACTCCCATGGTGTGACGGGCGGTGTGTACAAGGCCCGGGAACGTATTCACCGCAGCAATGCTGATCTGCGATTACTAGCGATTCCGACTTCACGGAGTCGAGTTGCAGACTCCGATCCGGACTGAGAGAAGGTTTCTGGGATTGGCTTGCCCTCGCGGGTTTGCAGCCCTCTGTCCTTCCCATTGTAGTACGTGTGTAGCCCTGGCCGTAAGGGCCATGATGACTTGACGTCATCCCCACCTTCCTCCGGTTTGTCACCGGCGGTCTCCTTAGAGTTCCCACCATTACGTGCTGGCAACTAAGGACAAGGGTTGCGCTCGTTGCGGGACTTAACCCAACATCTCACGACACGAGCTGACGACAGCCATGCAGCACCTGTGTCACGGTTCCCGAAGGCACCAATCCATCTCTGGAAAGTTCCGTGCATGTCAAGGCCAGGTAAGGTTCTTCGCGTTGCATCGAATTAAACCACATACTCCACCGCTTGTGCGGGCCCCCGTCAATTCCTTTGAGTTTCAGTCTTGCGACCGTACTCCCCAGGCGGCGAACTTAACGCGTTAGCTTCGATACTGAGTTCCTAGTTGAACCCAACATCCAGTTCGCATCGTTTAGGGCGTGGACTACCAGGGTATCTAATCCTGTTTGCTCCCCACGCTTTCGTGCCTCAGTGTCAGTGCTGGTCCAGGTAGTCGCCTTCGCCACGGATGTTCCTCCCGATCTCTACGCATTTCACTGCTACACCGGGAATTCCACTACCCTCTACCGCACTCTAGCCTGCCAGTATCCAATGCAATTCCCAGGTTGAGCCCAGGGCTTTCACATCAGACTTAACAAACCACCTACGCACGCTTTACGCCCAGTAATTCCGAGTAACGCTTGCACCCTTCGTATTACCGCGGCTGCTGGCACGAAGTTAGCCGGTGCTTATTCTTTGGGTACCGTCAGAACAATCGGGTATTAACCGACTGCTTTTCTTTCCCAACAAAAGGGCTTTACAACCCGAAGGCCTTCTTCACCCACGCGGCATGGCTGGATCAGGCTTGCGCCCATTGTCCAATATTCCCCACTGCTGCCTCCCGTAGGAGTCTGGACCGTGTCTCAGTTCCAGTGTGGCTGATCATCCTCTCAGACCAGCTACGGATCGTCGCCTTGGTGGGCCTTTACCCCGCCAACTAGCTAATCCGACATCGGCTCATCTATCTGCGCGAAGCCCGAAGGTCCTCCGCTTTCACCCGTAGGTCGTATGCGGTATTAGCGTAAGTTTCCCTACGTTATCCCCCACAAATAGGCAGATTCCGATGTATTCCTCACCCGTCCGCCACTCGCCACCCAAGGAGCAAGCTCCTCTGTGCTGCCGTTCGACTTGCATGTGTTAGGCCTGCCGCCAGCGTTCACTCTGAGCCAGGATCAAACTCTTCACTTAAATGTTTCGACATCACCGAAGTGACATCTAATGCTTCGAGTGCAGATGTCTTTTCCAGAACTCGAACTACTCACCAGCATTTGCATGCTTTTGAATCTTTCTTGCTCTTTCTAGAACGTCTGCTAATGGACTCACGCCACCAGCCAGACGTCCGCATAAGTATCCTGCGCACACTGTCAAAGATCTGCGGAAGCGGCCTCAGCGCCTGCTTCCCACTGCCTCGTCGTTTCCTCCGAAGCGAGCCGCCCATGATAGCGCGGTTTTTGCTGCCGTCAACACCTCGTCGAGGGTGACTTTGAAGCGGCTTCCCCGTCCGGCCCGAAGGCGTTTCGTTGAAGCGAGCCGCACATATTACCGCGACTTTCGAGTCTGTCAACACCGCGTGAAGGCTGTTGTCGTTCTCGTCCCGC
>NZ_JBDGIS010000015.1:0-2556 GCF_057657295.1 Luteimonas sp. Soil_C_16
GCGACCAGTCCGTTGCCGAGCAGATGATCGCGGCCGATGCTCCAGCCATCGACGCTGAAGCCGTCACGCGCGAAGCCACCGCTGCCGTCCTGCCCCAGGGATGTCTTCCACACGCCAGCCGCCGCATCGCGCGCCGCCAGCGCTCCCACGCGCGACGCGATCGCGCGCCGCCCCATGTCGACGTTGTCGAACGTCGCCGTCAGCGCCGCCGCATGTTGCGCGCCGGACATGCTCGCGAACGCGGCTTTCGCCGAGGCCGGGTCATCGATGCCCTGGAGTTCTCCAGCACGGAGCCTGAAAGCGGCAGCGCTGTCGGAATTCTCCGCGAGCAGCGCGTCCAATCCGGAGAACGCGGCTTCGAGGCGGCGCGCAGAAGACAGCGACGCGGGCTCGATGACACCAAGCCCTGAAGCAACGGCCAGTACATCGAGACGGGTAATGTCGAGGTAGACCGTCCGCTTCGATTCGTAGCGGATCGATCCCTCGAAGAACAATCGTCCAGCATCGTGCGTCAACGTTGCGAACTCGCCTTCGAACCCGTTGAGCGCTCTGAACACGGGCACGGAATTCTGCGCCGTGTAACCCGAGCGGACACCCGACACATGCAGACCTCCATCCAGCCGTGCTGCTCCGTGCGCCTCCAACGCGCCATTGCCCAGGACCACGTCGAGGCGGCCAGCCGGCGTCTGCAGGAAATCGCCGAGCACGCGCTGCGATGACAACGTACTGACGCTCACCACCCCATCGTTCCTCAAATCCCCCCACAAGGCTCCGCCAATCAACAGCCTGCCGGCTGATCCGACTTCCACATCCGATTTCCGCAGTTCCCCGGTTACCAACAGGCTGCCGGACTCGACGCGCGTGACGCCCGTGTAATCGTTGTATCCCGCAAGTTCCAGCGTGCCGCTGCCGCGCTTGATCAGCCCACCCTCACCGGAAATTCCGTTGCTCCAGCGCGACGTTCCGTTGCTCGTGGAGACCGTCACATTGCCCCAGTCGAAGCGTGCCGGGCCTTGCACGGCCTTGGAAACGTTCAACAGGCCATAACCGAACACATCATCGACACCGGGAGCTCCCAGGTCGGTCGCGGTACCGAGCAGCGTTTGACGTACAAGATCATTGCCGAAATAGGGAAAGGCTTCCCAGACGAGTGCCGCTGCACCGGAAACCTGAGGCGCGGCAAAGGACGTCCCGCTGCCGTAATAGAACTCAGGCACATCGCCCGGTCTCATCTCGAAATCCGGAAACGCCACCGTGCCGGGTGCGACCATGCAATAGCGCATCGCGATGCCGCACGCGTTCGAGTAGGACGCGAGTCGCCCCGGATTCGCAGTGTCGAGGGCGGCAACCGACAGCCAGCCCTTTTCGAGATCAGCCGCAGGCAAAGCGCCGTCGCGACCAGCCTGGCTTGGCAGCGCAGCCATGTCGGTCGGATTCGCCTTCGATTCGTTCCCGGTCGCGAACACCACGAGACCATCGTGATCGCGAATGAAACTTCGATATTCCTCCGCGATCGGCGCAGTCTCATCCGGCGAGTTCCAATAGAGGCCGCCCCAGGAGTTGTTCATGATCCGCATGCCGCGGTCGATCAGATCCTGATGGATGGGTTCGATGCCGATACCCTGTCCGCCACCGACCTCGTTGCCATCACCGGACCCGTCGTCCACTGGCGCGGTGTCACCGATGATGCGCGCGGACAGCAGTCGCGCGCCGGGTGCGATGCCACCGGGCCACTCGCCCACCTTCTGTCCCGCTGCGATCATCGCCACGATGGTGCCGTGGCCGATCTTGTCGCCGACCGTCAGATCGTTGCGCTGAGGATCGAGATACACCAGGTTTGCGGCGACACGTCCGCCGAACGCCGGATGTCCCGCGTTGATGCCCGAGTCGATAATGCCGATCGTGGTGCCGTGCCCAGTCAGGCCGGACGCGAGCGCATTGCCTGCGCGCGTGATCAGCAGGTGCGCGTCCAGCGAAGGCGGCGGCGTGGTGGGCGGCGGCGGCTCGGGCGGCGGCGAAGTAGGTGGCGGTGCCACCGGTGGAGGAGTCACTGGCGGAGGCGCCGCCGGCGCCTCTGACCTGACATTTCCGCCTCCACCACCACAGGCGACGAGACCCATCAGAACAGCAATCGCCAACCCAGAACGGCGCAGCACGCGCTGCGTCGCAACATCACTCAACATGGACATCCCCTGTATTCCCCATGGCGCTTCATGCGCACCCGCTTACTTTAGCGGGAAGAAATCAGGACTGCCCAGACTTGCCAACGGGTATTGGATCTGTCTGCACCCGAAAAAAGGGCCGCCCGAAGGCGGCCTTTTTTCACGCGCAAGACGCAGGTCAGAACCCGACCGCAACCCGCATCGACGCCATCCGGTCGCTCCCTCGCGGACCGAAGCGCTGATCGACGCCGAGCAACATCCGCGCGCGCGGCGTCAGCCAGGATTCGACACCAAGACCGACCAGCCCCCCCGAACGGGCCGGTGCGAATCCTGCGATCGGCGCCCACGCCTCGATACCGGTGAAGCTCGCCTGCAGATCGAATCCGCTCGACGA
>NZ_JBDGIS010000016.1:0-1101 GCF_057657295.1 Luteimonas sp. Soil_C_16
TCACTTGATGATCTTGGACACCACGCCGGCGCCGACGGTACGGCCGCCTTCGCGGATCGCGAAGCGCAGACCTTCGTCCATCGCCACCGGGTTGATCAGCGTGACCACCATCTTCACGTTGTCGCCCGGCATCACCATCTCGGTGCCTTCCGGCAGCTCGCACGCACCCGTGATGTCGGTCGTGCGGAAGTAGAACTGCGGACGGTAGCCCTTGAAGAACGGCGTGTGACGGCCGCCTTCGTCCTTCGACAGGACGTAGACTTCGGCTTCGAACTCGGTGTGCGGCTTGATCGAACCCGGCTTGGCCAGCACCTGGCCACGCTCGACGTCGTCACGCTTGGTGCCGCGCAGCAGCAGACCGGCGTTGTCGCCTGCCTGACCCTGGTCGAGCAGCTTGCGGAACATTTCGACGCCCGTGACGGTCGTCTTCTGCACCGGACGGATACCGACGATTTCGATTTCTTCGCCGACCTTGATCACGCCGCGCTCGATGCGGCCGGTGACCACGGTGCCGCGGCCCGAGATCGAGAACACGTCTTCGACCGGCATCAGGAACGCCTTGTCGACGTCACGCTCCGGCTCCGGGATGAAGGTGTCGAGTGCGTCGACCAGCTTCAGGATCGCCGGCACGCCGATGTCGCTCTGGTCGCCTTCCAGCGCCAGACGGGCCGAACCGTGGATGATCGGGGTGTCGTCGCCCGGGAAGTCGTACTTCGACAGCAGCTCGCGCACTTCCATCTCGACCAGCTCGAGCAGCTCGGCGTCGTCGACCATGTCGGCCTTGTTCAGGAACACGACGATGTGCGGCACGCCGACCTGGCGCGACAGCAGGATGTGCTCGCGGGTCTGCGGCATCGGGCCGTCAGCGGCCGAACACACCAGGATCGCGCCGTCCATCTGCGCAGCGCCGGTGATCATGTTCTTGACGTAGTCGGCGTGGCCCGGGCAATCGACGTGCGCGTAGTGGCGCGTCTCGGATTCGTATTCGACGTGTGCGGTCGAGATCGTGATGCCGCGCGCCTTCTCTTCCGGCGCCGCGTCGATCGCGTCGTAGGCCTTGAATTCGCCGCCGAAACGCTCCGCACCGATCTTCGTCAGCGC
>NZ_JBDGIS010000017.1:0-398 GCF_057657295.1 Luteimonas sp. Soil_C_16
TTCGATCGCGACATGCAGCGCCAGCTGTTCGCAGGTGCGGACTGGCAGGGTGTGTCGACGCGCTACGCCGGCAGCTACACGCAGGCGGCGGTGGAGGCAGGCCACCAGTGGCGGCTTGGTTCGACCGCATTCGGTCCGTACGTCGGCGCCGAGCAGGTGCGGCTGCGCAGCGACGGATTCGACGAACGCGGCGGCGACGGCTTCGGCTTGCGCAGCGCGGGTTGGGATGTCGAGCGCAGCCAGGCGATCGCGGGTTTGCGCGCGCGCTGGGATGCGCCGGGATTCTCGCTGCACGGATACGGCGAATGGCAGCAGACGTTGTCGTCGAGCGGATTCGATCTGCAGGCGAGCTTCACCGGTATCGAGGCGTGGGCGCCGATCGCAGGATTCGCACCGGC
>NZ_JBDGIS010000018.1:0-266 GCF_057657295.1 Luteimonas sp. Soil_C_16
TGGAGCATCGGCCGCGATCATCTGCTCGGCAACGGACTGGTCGCCGGGTTCGCGTTCGGCGAGCTGCGCGGCGACGGCATTGCCGCTGCGCGCGGGGATCGCAATCGCGACCGGCAGACACAGGCGCAGGCGTACCTGGCGCGCAGCTTCGGCGACAGCTACGTCATGGCGCAGCTCGGCAGCGGCCGTTTCGATCGCGACATGCAGCGCCAGCTGTTCGCAGGTGCGGACTGGCAGGGTGTGTCGACGCGCTACGCCGGCAGCTA
>NZ_JBDGIS010000019.1:0-233 GCF_057657295.1 Luteimonas sp. Soil_C_16
CTCGCGTCCGGCGAAGGGACCTTTTGGTTCCTTTTGGGTCCATCCAAAAGGGACTCGCACGCGCAGCGGGCGAAAGCTCTGTACTTGCTCGATCTTGTTTGCTCGTCGCTTTGCGACTTTGATTCTTAGGGTCGAGAGATGCGAGTCAACGGCAAAAGCGAAGATCAAAGACAGGGCTTCCGCGCTGTCGCGCGGCTTACTTTTGTCTTGGCAAAAGTAAGCAAAACCGTCTT
>NZ_JBDGIS010000020.1:0-226 GCF_057657295.1 Luteimonas sp. Soil_C_16
CGTCCGGCGAAGACGGTTTTGCTTACTTTTGCCAAGACAAAAGTAAGCCGCGCGACAGCGCGGAAGCCCTGTCTTTGGTCTTTGCTTGCGAGCACCTCGTCTGGCAGCGCATCAAAATCCAACGTCAAGGCTAAGAAGCGAACATCAATTGCAGGGCTTTCGCCCGCTGCGCGTGCGAGTTCCTTTTGGATGGACCCAAAAGGAACCAAAAGGTCCCTTCGCCGGA
>NZ_JBDGIS010000021.1:0-225 GCF_057657295.1 Luteimonas sp. Soil_C_16
GGCGAAGACGGTTTTGCTTACTTTTGCCAAGACAAAAGTAAGCCGCGCGACAGCGCGGAAGCCCTGTACTTGATCTTTGCTCCTGCGGTGATTCTTTCTTTTTTCTTGAACGTCGAAGTCGCAAAGCGACGAGCGAACAAGCGTAGGCAAGTGCAGGGCTTTCGCCCGCTGCGCGTGCGAGTCCCTTTTGGATGGACCCAAAAGGAACCAAAAGGTCCCTTCGCC
>NZ_JBDGIS010000022.1:0-212 GCF_057657295.1 Luteimonas sp. Soil_C_16
AGACGGTTTTGCTTACTTTTGCCAAGACAAAAGTAAGCCGCGCGACAGCGCGGAAGCCCTGTCTTTGATCTTCGCTCCTACGATTGATTCTTTGCTTGAAATATCAAAGTCGCAAAGCGACGCGCGAAGAAGCCCGAGCAAGTGCAAGGCTTTCGCCCGCTGCGCGTGCGAGTCCCTTTTGGATGGACCCAAAAGGAACCAAAAGGTCCCTT
>NZ_JBDGIS010000023.1:0-210 GCF_057657295.1 Luteimonas sp. Soil_C_16
GCGTGCGAGTCCCTTTTGGATGGACCCAAAAGGAACCAAAAGGTCCCTTCGCCGGACGCGAGCCGACGCGATGAAGCTGCGCCGGTGCCCTCCGCTCCTCGCCTGACGCGGCACATTGGGACCTTCACGGTTCCGCAGCCCAAACTCGCTGCGCTCAGACATGGGCTGCTCTTCGGCCACGCCAGGCTCCGGTGCTCGGCTCGCTTTACG
>NZ_JBDGIS010000024.1:0-208 GCF_057657295.1 Luteimonas sp. Soil_C_16
TGCTTACTTTTGCCAAGACAAAAGTAAGCCGCGCGACAGCGCGGAAGCCCTGTACTTGATCTTCGCCTTGCGAGCACCTCGTTTAGCGGCGCTCCAGAGTCCAGCGCCGAGGCTGAGAAGCGAACAGCAAGTGCAGGGCTTTCGCCCGCTGCGCGTGCGAGTTCCTTTTGGATGGACCCAAAAGGAACCAAAAGGTCCCTTCGCCGGA
>NZ_JBDGIS010000025.1:0-207 GCF_057657295.1 Luteimonas sp. Soil_C_16
AGACGGTTTTGCTTACTTTTGCCAAGACAAAAGTAAGCCGCGCGACAGCGCGGAAGCCCTGTCTTTGATCTTCGCTCTGAGAGCAATTCGCTTGGCGATAGAAAAGTCCAACGCCAAGGCTGAGAGGCGAGAGCAAGTGCAAGGCTTTCGCCCGCTGCGCGTGCGAGTCCCTTTTGGATGGACCCAAAAGGAACCAAAAGGTCCCTT
>NZ_JBDGIS010000026.1:0-206 GCF_057657295.1 Luteimonas sp. Soil_C_16
TTTGCTTACTTTTGCCAAGACAAAAGTAAGCCGCGCGACAGCGCGGAAGCCCTGTCCTTGATCTTCGCTCTTGCGATCGATCTTTTGATTCGAACATCTAGTTCGCGAAGCGACGCGCGAAGAATCTTAAGCAAGTGCACGGCTTTCGCCCGCTGCGCGTGCGAGTCCCTTTTGGATGGACCCAAAAGGAACCAAAAGGTCCCTTC
>NZ_JBDGIS010000027.1:0-205 GCF_057657295.1 Luteimonas sp. Soil_C_16
TTTGCTTACTTTTGCCAAGACAAAAGTAAGCCGCGCGACAGCGCGGAAGCCCTGTCCTTGATCTTCGCTCTTGCGATTGATCTTTTGCTTCGAACATCTAGATCGCGAAGCGACACGCGAAGAATCTTGAGCAAGTGCACGGCTTTCGCCCGCTGCGCGTGCGAGTCCCTTTTGGATGGACCCAAAAGGAACCAAAAGGTCCCTT